>NZ_JBYIPM010000006.1:0-270634 GCF_057707085.1 Kocuria sp. cx-455
GGTTTAGGCTGGGATCTGCTGGATGCCAATCACCATGTTGATTGGCTTAGCGCACACCGACACCACGTGAATTAGATTTCCAGTATCGGCGCCGCCCACGGGCTTCTGCGCAGGCTAGGGAAACCCCACCGAGTGCTCCCACAAGCCTCACAGCCCCGATTCGCCACTCCACCCCCACCTTTTCCGTCATCCCGGGAGTAGGCATGAACAACGCGACCAACGACCTGCACGAAAGGTACTGCCATTGGGGCCGGTGTGAAGCGAACGCAGCCACGTCCCGGAAACTTCCGTGGCTTACACCTTTCCCAGGAGTTAGGCCACGCCGGCTGCCTCGGCACGGTTCCGCACGTCATGCAGGATGTCCACGATGATGGTCAGGTCCGGGTCGGAGAACACCATGTCCGGCCCGTGCGGCGCACGGTCGGTGTACGGGGACTCGAACAGTCGGGACGGGGCCATGACACCGTTGGACGTAAGTTCATCAACCATCAGCTGAATGAACCGCATCTGATCCACGGAGTACCGGGAACCGTCCAGGAACTGCCGGAAGGTCTCCGCCACGGCCTCTCGATCCAATCCCACCAGGGAACGGATGAATACGCCCAGCCCACCCGATTCGTCAGAAGCCCGTTGAATGTCGGGC
This sequence comes from Kocuria sp. cx-455, assembly GCF_057707085.1. NCBI lineage: Bacteria > Pseudomonadati > Acidobacteriota > Terriglobia > Terriglobales > Candidatus Korobacteraceae > Candidatus Sulfotelmatobacter > Kocuria sp. cx-455. The sequence continues at coordinate 644 of NZ_JBYIPM010000006.1, forward strand.
TCCTCGCCACCAGCCGCAACGAGCATCCTCTCCAACGATTCCAGATCCGCTGCGGTGAGCTGCTTGTTCCGGCGCAGTTTCTGCAGAGCCACGTGGTCTTCGTGTTTGCGCAGATAAGCCGATGCCTTGGCCCGGAAGCGTTCGAAGTTGGTGCCCGGCGTGACGGCGGATAGTTCGACGTCCGCCCGCTCCCCCAGGGTGTCCTCGAAATCCGTGTAAACCGGGTGCTGCCCGGTCCTCTCCACGAACTGCACCAGGCCGCGCACCCGTAGCCGAACCCGCTCCAATAACTCCAGGGTGACGTCAACCCACCATTCCTCTGTTGCGACCGCTTCCAGTAGTTCCTTCTGCTCCACCACGGACGGAATGGTGAGCTTGCTCAGCAGTGCTCCGGCTATGTCCTGGACCGCCTCCCGAGTCCGCTCGGCCGTCGCGGCGTCGCCCTCGAGTTGCGCGAGCTGGCGTTTGAGAATCAGCAGATCGAACCGCTTGGCCTGTTCGTCCGGGTCCTTCGCCGCGCTGGGAAGGCCTGCGAGCGAGAAGGCCTCCTGGGCGGCGTCGGAGTCCAAGCGCTCCCAGGCGCCCTGGTCGGCGAAGTGCTCAACGGCTCGCCGGTGCTGCCGCACCAGCACATTGTCCATACTCATGCCGCTGACGTACTCGAACAACGACCACGCCGTAGACGCCCGCAGTTTCGCATCCGTGCCGCGCTCGTCCAGCGCGGTGACCAGACCCACACGCTGTTCAAAGATCCGCTGCGACAGCGACTTCTGGGTGGAACCTTCCACGGTAGGGAGGTCTTGCTGGAAGTACTCGAGGTTGCTGCAGAAGTCGAAGACGTAGAAGTTTTCCTTGTCCTGGCCCGGGCCGTAGAGGCCGGGGCACAGCCGAGTACCACGGCCGATCATCTGCCAGAACTTGGACTTGGAGAACACCGTCTTGAAGAACACGAGGTTCACGACCTCGGGCACGTCGATACCGGTGTCGAGCATGTCCACACTGATCGCGATGTGCGGGGCCTTGTCCTTGATCGAGAAGTCGTCGATGAGATCCTGCGCTCGTGACACCTCATGGGTGATCACGCGGGCGAATCGCCCGCCGTATTCGGGCCACCCCGCGTTGAAACGCTTCTCGATGAACTCCGCGTGCTTCTGGTTCTTGGCGAAAATGATGGTCTTGCCCAGCCGGTCTCCGCCCGCGACCTTATGGCCTTCGCTCATGAGCGTTGCGAGGACTTTGTCCGTGGTGTCCTCGTTGAACAGGAACCGGTTCAACTCCTGTGCTCCGACTTCGTCGGGCGTATCATCCTCTCCCCAATCAAGGGCGTCCCACTGATCTTTCTCGTCTGACGAGAGGTCGCTGTACTTGATGCCCTGGCGGAGAAACTTGGTCCCCACGGACACGCCCCTGGGGGGAACCAGGTACGGCGGGACGTGGCTGATCGCCTCCTCCAGGCTGTAGGCGTCGGTGGGCACACCGTCCTCCAGGTTGAACAGGCGGTACGTATTGTGGTCCACCTCGTCCTTGGGTGTGGCGGTCAAGCCGACCAGCAGCGAGTCGAAGTACTCGAAGATCGCCCGGTACTTGGCAAAAACGGAACGGTGGGCCTCGTCGATCACCACGAGATCGAAGAACCCCGGCCCATACTTCCGACCCGATGCCACGTCCACCGCGTTGATGAGATTCAGCATGGTCGGGTATGTCGAGAAGAACACGCGGCCCTCGCCGGATTTGTCTTCCGTGAGTTTGACCAGCGGCGCGGAAGGTAGATGCTCCCTGAAGGCGTTCGCCGCCTGCGTGACCAGGGCCGTGCGGTCGGCCAGGAACAACACGCGCTTGACCCACCCCGCTTTGGATAGCTGATCGACCAGGGAGATCACCGTGCGGGTCTTACCTGTGCCCGTTGCCATGACCAGCAGGGCCTCGCGCTGCTTCTTATCGAACACGTCGTCGATGGCCCTGATAGCGCGGGTCTGATAAAAACGACCGGCGATCTCGGAGCTGACGGGAAAGTCCGACAGCGAACGGCGCGTGGCCCGCCGCTGGATCAGCAGCTCCAGTTCGTCGCGAGTGTAGAACCCCCGGACCTCGCGCGGCGGGTAGCCCGCGGCGTCGTCCCACAGCCAGTGCTCATAGCCATTGGTGTAAAAGATGACGGGGCGCCGATCAGTCTCCCGCTCAAGAGCATCCGCGTACTGCTTGGCTTGTTCCTGGCCGGCGACGGCGCTCTTGCGCGTTCGTTTCGCCTCCACCACCGCGAGCGGCAGGCCGTCCGAGCCCCACAGGACGTAGTCGACGAAACCCCTGCCGCCACCGGGGAGACCCGAAACGGGGTACTCGCGGTCGCGTTTCTCCGACAATGTCCACCCGGCCTCGCGGAGCAGGACGTCGATGAAGAGGTCCCGGGTTTCCGCCTCGGAGTAGTCATGGGTGTCCACGGCGGTCTTGGCGGCCTGCGCCTGCCGGACCTGTTCCCGCAGCCGCGCGTTCTCTTCCTCGTACGCCGCCTCCCTGGCCTCGGACGCGGCGCGCTCGCCGGCGAGGGCCTCGTCCTGCTCCTTGAACTTCCGCGCCAGGTCCAGCACCTGGTCGTGGGTGAGAGGCGCGGACTTCGCGGCCAGGGCCGGATCGAACTGGGAGCCGGTGGGGACTGACTCGGGCCGGGTGGAGTAATTGAAGGCGGCCCAGATAATGACGTCGTAGAGCTGCCGGAGCACGTCGACCGCCGTGCGGGCCGGGATGGGGCGGCTGTCATGCACCGCCGTGTTGCCCACCCGGCGCAGGAGGTTCAGCTTCTGCTGGATCCCGCCGCCCACGGTTGCCGTGAACTGTGCGTCGTTGGTGAGCGCCGCGAGATCGGTCTTGTACGGTGCGGGCAGCGGGATGAGCTCGTAAAGATGGCGCACCAGCAGTTCGACCGCCCGGCGCGCGTAGAAGCACGCCGACCGCGGATCCGACGCCATGTAGGACTCCGCCTGCGCGCAGTCCTGATGGATCTCCGAACACTCCGTCTTGATGAACGCGAAGTTCCCCATCACAGCTCACCCCTGAACGCTCGGGACTGCAGGGAGGCGAAGAGCTCGTCGTCGCGGTCGAGGGCCGCAACCATGCTCTCGCGACTCAGGTAAATTTTTCGGGCCGCGCGTGAAAAACTTTGTTGTTGTTCCATCATGGGTAGCGAAATTCTTACGCTAGCGAGAGTTTTCTGGTTTATTTTGTATGTACCATTCGTGGTACGAGCCAGTGATTCGATCTGATCACGCACCATTCTCTGCTTCCAGGCTACATCGAGAAATATTCTGTCGACCTGCCGATCATCGACATCACCGGCAATCATAGTGTCCGGAAATACTGTGTCGTCGAGACTGCAGGTTGGGAACGCACCTGCACCCACGAGTGATTTATTGCCATTACCCCGGCAAATCAAAAAGTCGGAAACATTAACGGTTTTATCTTGGACTGGTGGATTCTCAAATAGGCCTAGTTTGACTGCGGATCCCTCAAAATATCCCCGGGTTATCGCTGACAACGTGAGAACTTTAAATTTGACATGTCCGGTTTTTGACGGTGATATTCCATTCCGAAAACTATGGAAGAGAGAGCCTGCTGAAACTAGGGGGTTTCGAGAGTCACTAAACATGGAGATGAAAATCGACCGCAAAAGGAGATCGGATTTCTCAATCTGTTTTCTGCGCTTGACGCGGATTGCGTCGGCCTGGTCGAGGATCGCCGCGATCCGCCGCTGCTCGCCGAGTGGGGGGAGGGGGATGGGGAACTTGGCCAGCGAGGAGGGGCTGAGCCGTGGAAGATTGACTCCCGTGGTGCGAGACGTTGCATATCGAATCATCTCAGGTTGAGAAAGATAATGGGCGAGATAACCGCGATCAAGTTCCGCATGGGGGCGCAACGGAAGAATATCCGTGCTGCATATACCCGCGAAATCGGGACGACTGATCTTGCCAAGATTTGGGCGCAACTTGCCGTAGAGGATATGTTCCGGAAAAAAATAAAACTTTGAGCTCTTGAGGTCAATGTCTCCGACCTGCGGGTGTGGCAGTATCCGTCCGCCTCGTTCAATATGCTCCAACCCAATGTATGGAGTTTCTGGCGAAACTTCAGAGGGATGCACTCCCTTGCGGTCGAGAGTTACTACTTCCGAAAGGGGAACCATACTCACGACAGCATCCCCTTCAGCTCGCTCAGGCCCTCGAAAATCTCCCGCTCCAGCAGTTCGATGTCCGCGATGATTTCCAGGGGTGAGCGGTGTTCCACCTCTTCGTACTCGATCTCCTTGTACCGGTTCAGGGAGAGGTCGTAGGCCTGGGCGACGATCTCATCCTTGGGGACGCAGAAGGACTTCTCGGTTCGTGTTCGGTCCCGCTCGGTCGTGGTGCGGTTCTGCCACCGCTCCAGCACGTCCGGCAGATCATTGGCCTCGACGGGGTTGCGCTTGTCGTCCAGCGAGAAGCCGTCCGCCTGAACGTCGTAGAACCAGACGTCGTCGGTTCCGCCGGAGTCGGTCTTGGTGAACAGCAGGATGGCCGTGGAGACCCCGGCGTAGGGCTTGAAGACCCCGGACGGCAGTTTCACCACGGCGTCGAGCTTTTGATCCTCGACCAGGGTGCGTCGCAGAGACTTGTGGGCGGTCGAGGAACCGAACAGAACGCCGTCGGGAACGATCACGGCCGCGCGGCCGCCGGACGCGAGCAGCTTGAGAAACAGCGCAAGAAACAACAATTCGGTCTTTTTCGTCTTGACCGTGCGCTGCAGGTCCTTGGCTGTGGATTCGTAGTCGAGCGAGCCAGCGAATGGTGGGTTGGCGAGGATCAGGGAGTACTTCTCAGTGTCGCCGGACGCCCCTTCCGAGAGGGAGTCACGGTAACGGATGTCAGGCGCTTCGATGCCGTGGAGCAACATGTTCATGCTGCCGATGCGCAGCATGGTGGAATCGAAGTCGTAACCGTGGAACATGTTCTGGTGGAAATGCCGGCGCTGCTCGGTGTCGGTGAGCGCCGAGGGGTGGTGCTCGCGAACGTACTCCGAGGCCGCGACCAAGAACCCCGCGGTGCCACAGGCCGGGTCGCAGATCTCGTCGTCGGGCTGCGGGGCCCACATGTCCACCATGAGCTGGATGATGTGGCGCGGCGTGCGGAACTGGCCGTTGGTCCCGGCGGAGGCGATCTTGGAGAGCATGTACTCGTAGATGTCGCCGTTGGTGTCCCGGCTGTCCATGGGAATGTCGTTGACCATTTCCACGACCTTGCTCAGCAAGGAGGCTGTGGGGATGGTGAAGCGGGCATCCCTCATGTGGTCCGAATACGTGGAGTTTTCACCGTTGGGTTGCTGCCCCAGGCGCTGGATGAACGGGAACACCTCGGTGCTAACCACCCGGTACATCTCGTCCGGGTCCAGATTCTTGAAATGACTCCAACGTAAACGTTCCTGCCCGGGCAGGAATCGAGGGTTAGCGATTTCCCCACTGCCGTTGAAACGGGCCTTCTTCTCCTCCAGAGTGTGGAGATCGTCGAGGCGACGGATGAACAGCAAGTACGTGATCTGCTCGATCACTTCCAGCGGGTTGGAGATGCCACCTGACCAGAACGCATCCCACACCCGGTCAATCTTGCTTTTCAATGTTCCTGTCACCATGGCATCGATCCTATGGGCTGGGTACGACGCTAATACGGAAGCGCGCGGCGTGAGCCAAAGGCCCGACCACCTACACCACCCACGGCAACACCAAGAGCATGCTCAGTGACCAAATGAGGTGGGCGATGATCGGCGGGGTCAGCGACTGGGTCCGCTCGCGCAGCACGGCCACCATCACACCCATGGCGGCGGCCGCGAAGGCCAGGAGCGGCACACCGGCCAAGGCGGTGACGGCGGTGTACAGCACCGTGGTCACCAGGATCCGGTAGCCCGGCTTCAGGATCCTCCACAGCGCAGCCCTGTAAAACATCTCCTCCGCGACACCGTTGACCGCGGTGACGAGCAGAACCAACGCCAGACTGCCCACGCGTGCGTAGTCCAGGAGTTCATCCACCGGATCGCGGAGAAAGGGAACGTAGCGCACGAGGAAAGCGCCCGCGAAGAACAGGAGGGCCAAGAGCACCCCGCCCACCACGGCGTCGCGAACTCCACGCCGGGACGCGTGCCATCGAAACCTGCTGCCCACCATCCGCACCGCCACGGAACTACCCACCATGTAGATGGCGGCCAGGATGAACGTGGCCGGATAAAACCACGGATCCCCCGCCTGGATGCGCAGGGACCACGCGAGGACGGCCCCCGCCAGCACCGCCGTGGCCACGACGGCCCTGCGAGAAGCCCCTCCGGGCAATACCGGCAGGTCATCGGCGGAGACTGCTTTTGAATCCCTCACGGTGTTGCCTTTCACAAGGGTTATGGTCGGGTCTCTGTGGTGCCGGACCGCGGGAGACCGAGCGTCAGTCCCGACGCGGGTTCAAGGCCCGAATGGTCCCCGTGAGCACCGCGGCGAACGCGGTCCACCCGGCGTACGGTGCGAGTACCACTGCCTTTTCCTTGGACACCTTGCCAGATCTGCGCACCAGGTCCGCCGTGCTCGCGGCCAGCGCTATTGATTCTACGGCGGCGGGGCCCAGCTTCCGGCGGTCGAAGAACAAAATGCTCCACCCGGCATTGAGCACCAGGTTGGTCGCGAGCGCAGCAATGTATCCGCGTTTTTCCTTGGTGCGCCCCTGCTCGCCCAGATCCGCAATCGTCAGGGAGCCGATCGCGGCGATATCCGCGTAGAGGGCCGTCCAGGCCACGGGGAACAGCCAGGCGGGCGGCTGGAAAGCGGGTTTCTTCAGGGTTTTGTACCAGGTCGAGTTCGGTTTGGTCGCCAGCGATCCAACGACGGCGGTCGCGGTCACTCCCGCGGTGGTCGCCCAGAAAATCTTGTTCCACCGGGTAGTGTCCAGGTTCTTGACCGCGGCGCGCACCGCGTCCCGGAACGAGGTGTAGCCACCCGGCGGCGGGCCGACATAATCGTCCAGGTCGCGCTCGCGCACCACGGTGTCGTGCTGGAGGCTACCGATAAGCGGGCGCACCAGAGTCGACTTCACCGGGGTGACCAAACCGATCCAGTACGCTGCCAGTTCCGCGGTGGTCACCGGTGCAATGAGGAAGAAGCGCGGGATCTTGTCCAACGCATTCGCGTACTCCTTGAGCATGTCCGCGTACTCGAGGGGCTCGGGCCCGCCCACGTCAAAGGTGCGGTTCACGTCCTCGGGTAGGTCCGCGGCCCCCACCAGGTAGTGCATCACGTCCGCCACGGCAATCGGGTGGATGTGGTTGCGCACCCACTTGGGGGCAATGGCACCGGGAAGCCGCTCGGACAAGTGCCGAATCATGGTGAAGGACGAGGACCCGTCCCCGATCACCACACCGGTTTGCAGTGCCGCGGTGGGAACGCCGGAAGCCATCAGCACCTGGCCCACCTCCACGCGGGACCGCAGGTGGTCGGACAGGTCTTCCGTGGCGGTATCCGCGGGGTGGAGTCCGCCGAGGTAGACGATCCTCTTCACGTGCGCGTTGCGTGCGGCCGTGGCGAAGGTGTCCGCCATGGACTTTTCTTCTTCCACGAAGTTCTCTGTGTTTCCCATGGAGTGCAGCAGGTACCAGGCGACCTCTACATCCTCCATGGCGCGGGCGATGTCCTGGGCGTTGGAGGCGTCACCCTCAATGACTTCCGCCTCACCGGGTCCTGCCTTGTGGCCATCGGCCACCACACGATCACCCCAGGACAGGTGACGGACCTTGTCCGCGCTGCGGCTGAGCAGGCGTACCCGCCACCCTTGCTCCAGCAGTTTCTGGGCTACGTTGCCGCCGATATATCCGGTGGCACCGGTGACCAGTGCCAATCGTGTGGTCTCACTCATGTTGCAGCTCCTGACATGGGCGGCGCCTCGATGGCGGGCGGCACCCGTGGTTTTTGAATCACTGTACGCGGAGCGAATCCGCGGCGCCGGGAAGGGGACGGCTGTAAAGCTGTGCGTATCCAATGCGTGCCGTCCGTGCGGCGGCGACCTATTGTCGTGTCATGAATCATGCCGCCGGTTCGTCACCCACTCGCTCCCCGTCCCTGGCCCGCACCGTCACCACCGGTGGGTTGTTCCTGTTCATCCTCGGAGACGTGCTCGGGGCGGGCGTCTACGTCCTGGCCGGGGAGATCGCCAAGATCTCCGGGGGTGCCTTGTGGGTTCCCCTGCTGGTCGCACTGCTGCTGGCCCTGCTGACCGCCGGTTCGTACGCCGAACTCGCCACCAAGTACCCCAGGGCCGGAGGGTCCTCGCACTACGCGACCCGCGCCTTCGGACCGTTCGTCGGTTTCCTGGTGGGCTTCTGCATGCTGTCCGCGGGCATCGTCTCCGTGGGCGCGTTGTCGCTCGGTTTCGCCGGGGACTACCTGGCCGTGTTCGTCGAACTGCCCACGATCCTGGTGGTGGTGTTGTTCCTGGGCTTGCTGGCGGCCCTGAATACCCGCGGCATCTCCGAGTCCCTGGGCGCCAACCGCGTGGCGACAATTATCGAGGTGTCCGGGTTGTTGCTGGTGATCGCCCTCGGTGCCCTGGTGGTGATCCGAGGGGAGGCCGATCTGGGGCGGCTCACGGAACTCGGCACCCCGGAGAACGGACCGATCGCCGCGGTGCTGGCCGGCAGCGTTCTCGCCTTTTACTCGTACGCGGGGTTCGAGACCAGCGCTAATCTCGCCGAGGAGACCAAGGACCCGGCTCGCTCCTACCCGCGCGCCCTGTTCGGTGCGCTGATCGTCGCCGGTGTCATCTACGCCCTGGTGGGGGCGGCCGCATCGGCAGTGGTGCCCACCGAGGAGCTCGCCGGCTCCAGCGCCCCGCTTGCCCAGGTGATCTCCGCGGCCGGGATCGTCCCGCCGATCGTGTTCAGCGCCATCGCGCTGGTCGCCGTCGCCAACGGCGCCCTGCTCACCGGGATCATGTCCTCTCGCCTCGCCTACGGGATGGCGGTCGACGGGCTGTTGCCCTCGGCCCTCACCCGGCTGTTGCCGCGCCGACGCACCCCCTGGGTCGCGATCGTGGTGACCACCGCCCTGTCGGTGCTGCTGGCACTGACCGGAACCATCGAAGTGCTGGCCGGGGCCATGGTGCTGCTGCTGTTGGTCGTGTTCCTCGCGGTCAATGCCTCGGTGCTGGTACTGCGCCGGGACCGCGCGGACCACCGCCACTTCCGCGTGCCCGTCTTCCTGCCCATTGGTGGGATCGTCTCGTGCCTGCTGCTGATGACACAGGTCGAGGGCGAGGTCTGGCGGCGGGGTCTGCCGTTCCTGGCGGTTGCGCTCGTACTCGCCGCAATCGCGGTGTGGCGCCGGAAGTCGAGCCGGGATAAGGCCGCCGTTTCCACCGACAACTGAGCGTCCCCGAGCGCCGGCCGGGAGCCCCACGGCCCGGCCTACTCGCGGCTCACCCCCGCGCATCCACGTCCTCGAAAATAAGGAAGGTCTGGGTGTCCACCACCTCGGGCATGGGTTGGATCATCTCGAAAATCACGTCGCGCAGTTCCGTGGTGCTACTGGCCCTCACCAGCAACATCACGTCGAACGTGCCGCCCACCAGCGCCACGTGCTGCACCTGAGATATTTTCCGCAGCTTGGCGCACAGCGACGGCCACGTGTTCTGCTTCAGCCGCACGGTCACGTACGCGGACGCATCCAGTCCCGCCCGTACCGGATCAATCACCGCCGTGTACCGCAGAATCACGCCCTGATCGTGGAGCTTCTTGATCCGTTCGTAGGCGTGCGCACGCGAAATATGCACCCTGCTCGCCAGCGCCGTCACCGACTGCCGCGCGTCCCGCGTCAATTCGTCCAGGATCCGCCGATCCGTATCGTCCAGATCCGCCCGCCGCTTCTCCGCCATCTCGTTCCTCGTTCTCCGTTCACATCACCGACGACGCCGCCGGCCTCCGCCACGCCCACCCCGCCCACCGGCCGAGGACCGACGGGGTCAATGAGTCATCTGACAAACCGTCATGACGTGCATCACATCAGATCATATTGTCCACGATGAGCCTCTGAAGCGCACTTTCGTCCAGTGTATCTCGGAATTGGGGAGACAACAGGCCGCCAGTTCCCATACTTGGATCACGAAACGTCTGAACCAACCATGGAAGGGGTCGGCCATGAGCGAGCCCACTTCACCCGGCGGCGATCCCGCCTCCGAGAACTCCACTCCCGTGATCCCCGCGGTGGAGGCGTCCAAGAACTTTGGCATCACCCCGGAGGCCTACATGCTTCCGGCGGCCAACGAGATCCAGCTGCTGGCCCCGGACGGTCAGCCCGTTCCGGACAGTGAACAGGGTCCCGAACCGGGACACGAGTACCCCGTGCCCTCCACCGAGCAATTGCTCAAGGCGTACGAGAAGCTCGTGGTGGGCAGGCGCATCAATGACCAGAACATGGCGCTGGTCCGCCAGGGCCGCATGGCCGTCTACCCCTCCAGCCACGGCCAGGAAGCCTGCCAGGTCGCAGCGGCCATGTGCCTGGGTGACAACGACTGGCTGTTCCCCACCTACCGCGATTCCGTGGCGGTGATGTCCCGCGGCGTGGACCCGCTCGAGGTCATGAGCACGTTCCGCGGTGACTGGCACGGCGGCTTTGACCCCCGTGAGTACAAGGTCAGCATTCAAGCGACCCCGCTCACCACGCAGCTGCTGCACGCGGTGGGTGTGGCCCACGCGGCCAAGCTGCGCGGCGAGGACACCGTCACGCTGGCCATGTGCGGTGACGGGGCCACCTCCGAGGGCGACTTCCACGAGGCCCTCAACTTCGCCGCGGTGTTCCAGCTGCCGGTGCTGTTCCTGGTGCAGAACAATGGCTACGCGATTTCCGTGCCGCTGTCCTCCCAGACTCACGCTCCCACCTTGGCGCACAAGGCGGTCGGCTACGGCATGGCCGGCGAGCGCGTGGACGGCAACGACCTGGCGGCCCTGCTGTCCGTGCTCGGCCGTGGCGTGGAGCTGTGCCGGCAGGGCAAGGGCCCGCTGCTGGTGGAAGCCATGACCTACCGCATGCAAGCGCACACCAACGCGGATGACGACACCCGGTACCGCGAGCGCGACGAGGTCTCCGAATGGGTGGCCAAGGACCCGATCACGCGGATGCAGCGCTACCTCACGGATCAGGACGCCCTGGGCGACGCCACCTCGGAGCGGATCTCCGCGCACGCCGAGGACATGGCCAAGCGCCTGCGCGAAGCCATGGCCGGCAAGCCGGAACTGGATCCCCAGGACTTGTTCCGCCACGTGTACAGCGAACCCACCCCCCAGTTGCGCGAGCAGGCAGACCTGCTGGCCGACGAACTGTCCCGAGAGGAGGCATGATGAGCGTTTCGAAAATCAGCTTTGCCAAGGCGCTGAACACCGCCCTCGCGGACGCCCTGGAAGCCGATCCGAGCGTGTTGGTCTTCGGTGAGGACGTGGGCACCCTCGGTGGTGTCTTCCGCATCACCGACGGCCTGACCGCCACGTTCGGTCGTGAGCGTTGCTTTGACACCCCCCTGGCGGAGTCCGGGATTATCGGCACCGCCGTGGGCATGGCCATGAACGGCATGCGCCCGGTGGTCGAGATGCAGTTCGACGCCTTCGCATACCCCGCGTTCGAGCAGATCGCCTCGCACGTGGCCAAGATGCACAACCGCACCCGCGGCAAACTGGGCATGCAACTGGTCATCCGCATCCCCTACGGCGGCGGCGTGGGCGGCGTGGAACACCACTGTGACTCCTCGGAGTCCTACTACGCCCACACCCCGGGCCTGAAGGTCTTCACCCCGGCCTCCGTCACGGACGCCTACCTGATGTTGCGCGAGGCCATTGATTCCCCGGACCCGGTGGTGTTCTTCGAGCCCAAGCGGCTGTACTGGTCCACCGCCCAAATCGACCTGGACGAGCTGCGCGAGCAGTACGCGAACGGCACCGCTGCACAACGCGAGGGGCACGCCGTCGTCGCCCGGGAAGGTACGGACGCAACCCTGATCAGTTACGGCCCGTCCGTCCCCGTGTGCTTGTCCGCGGCGGAAGAAGCCGCCCGGGACGGTCTGAACGTGGAGGTCATCGACCTGGGCACCATCGTTCCCTACGACGACGAGACGGTCGCCGCCTCCGTGCGCAAGACCGGCCGCGCCGTAGTGGTTGCCGAGGCGCAGGGGTTCGCGTCCGTGGCCTCGGAGATCGTGGCGCGCACCCAGCAGCGCTGCTTCCATTCGCTGGCCGCGCCGGTGCTGCGGGTGACGGGATTCGACATCCCCTACCCCTCGCCGGCCTTCGAGCACCATCACATTCCCAGTGTCGAGCGGATCCTCGACACCCTGGACGAACTGCAGTGGGAGGACTGACCCGTGAGTATCAATGTGTTTCACCTGCCCGATCTGGGCGAAGGTCTCACCGAGGCGGACATCCTGCATTGGCTGGTCGCCGAGGGTGACACCGTGGCCATGGACCAGCCCATTGTGGAGGTCGAAACCGCCAAGTCAGCGGTGGAGATCCCCAGCCCGTTCGAGGGCACCGTTCACAAACTGCACGGTGCCGAGGGCGAGACGCTCACGGTGGGCCAGGCGCTGATCGCGGTCTCCGACGGCGCCGAACCCCCGGCCTCGGAGGGTGCCCCGGCGCCCGCGGCGGAGGCCTCACCCGCCGGCACTGCCGATTCCCCCGAGCCCACCCAGGGCGCCGGCTACCGCGAGGAAGAGCGCGCGGGCACCCAGCCGACGGCCGAGGAATCCGCTGATGACAGTTCCGATGAGTCCTCCGGCAACGTGCTGATCGGGTACGGCACCACGTCCGGAGGTTCCTCCCGCCGACGCCGCCGCGGCAAGCCCGCGCGCACCTCCGGCGGGTCCGCGACCGGCCAGGCCGGTGCCGCCTCCCACACCCACGACGCGCTCACCGCCGCACCGAGGATGGCCCCCACGGTCATCTCGCCGCTGGTGCGCAAGCTCGCTAAGGAGCACGGCGTGGACATCACCTCGCTCACCGGCACCGGCCCGGGCGGGTTGATCATGCGCCAGGACATCAGGTCCGCCCTGGACCAGGTGGACGATCAAAGGCGCCGCTCGGATTCCGCGGGACCCGCGCCCACCGGTCTTGCCACGCCACCGCCCGCTCCCCCGGTTCCGACCGCTCCGGCGGCTCCCGTACCGTGGCCCGCCAACGCGTCCGACCCCGGCCATTCGCTTCCCACCAGGGGCGGCGCGGCACCGGCTGCGGGCGCGGCGGCGTCGTCGAACGTCGGCGCGCAGGACGTGGACCCGCGAACCGGCCTGGCCGTGGCGCAGCGTGAGCCCGTCAAGGGAGTGCGCAAGGCGATTTCCGACGCAATGACGCGCTCGCGCACCGAGATCCCCGAGGCCACCATTTGGGTGGACGTGGACGCGACCGAGCTGCTGAACCTGCGCGCAAGTTACAAGGCGAAGGACCCGGAGAACGCGCCAAGTCTGCTGGCGCTCCTGGCCCGCTTCACGCTGGCCGGGCTGCGCGCCTACCCGCAACTGTGCTCGCGATGGGAAACGCACGAGGACGGCACCCGGTCGATAGCGCGGTTCACCGGCGTTAATTTGGGCCTGGCCGTGGAATCCGAGCGCGGGCTGCTGGTACCGAACCTGCGCAACGCGGACCAGCTCACCACCGTGGAACTCAACCAGCGGATGCGCGAGGTCATCGAGGTGGCCCGTTCCGGCAAGGCGAGCCCGTCGGAACTGTCCGGGAGCACATTCACGCTCAACAACTACGGTGTGTTCGGCACGGACGGCGCCACACCCATCATCAACCACCCCGAGGTGGGCATCCTGGGCATCGGGCGCATCATCGACAAGCCGTGGGTGGTCAACGGTGAACTCGCGGTCCGCAAGGTCACCACCCTGACCCTGGCCTTCGACCACCGCGTGTGCGACGGCGGTTCCGCGGGCGGCTTCCTGCGGTTCATCGCCGACGCCGTGGAGGACCCGACCAGCGCGTTCCTGCGGATGTAACTGGTCAAATTCCTGCGGACGCAACGCATTGTGCGGTGGGCCTACCGGGTCCGCCGCATAATAGCGTCCGTGGCCTCCGTCAGTTGCGCCACCAGTGCGGCCGGTAGCTGCGAGTCCTCCAGCAGGTTCTTGGCCCGCTGGGCGGCCTGCTCGGCCATCCGCTCCACGCCGGCGCGCGCGCCGCAGCGTTCCAGCAGGTCCTTGGCCGCGTGGGCGTCCCCGTCGCTGAGACCGCCTACCGCGACCCGGTCCAGGATCTCCCGCAGCTTGGGCCCGTACGGCCCGTGCTCGGCCAAGGAAATGAGCATGGTCCGCTTGCCCTCGCGCAGATCAGATTGAGCCGACTTGCCGGTCCGTTCCGGGTCCCCGAAAACGCCCAGGACATCGTCCGCGAGCTGGTAGGCCGTACCCATGGCCCGCCCGACATCACCGAGCACGTTGACGTCCGCCACGGGAGCCCCACCCAGCACGGCTCCCGCGGTCAGCGGTGCCTCGAAGGAATACGCGGACGTCTTCAGCCGGGTGGCCAGCAAGATCTCCTCGTTGGACACGGTCACCCCCGGCAGCGCGTGCTCCACGTCCAGGAACTCGCCGGCCGCCGAGCGGAACACCGCTTCGTCCAGGATCGCGAGCAGTCGCAGCAGCCGCGATTCCGGCGCGTGGGACGTGGCGATCAGCCGATACGCGCCCGTGAGCGCGAGGTCCCCGGCCAGGATCCCCACGCTGCGGCCGTACTGTTTCGTGTGTTCCGTTTCCACCGCCGACGCCGCTCGGTCACCCACCGCCATGCGGGTTGCGGCACGACGTTCGGCCGCCGCGTTGATCGTGAGTTGGTGGCGGCGTAGCTCGTCCTGGTCGATCACGTCGTCGTGGATGAGCAGAGCGGTGTGCAGCAGCTCGAACCCCGCCCCCGCGGCATTGATCACCGGGTGCACAGGCCGGGCCGGATACGAGTGGGCGGCCATGTGCAGCAATTGCGGACGCACGCCCTTGCCGCCGTTGGCCACGCGGGCGATTTCCCGCCACAGCTGCGCGAACCGCGGATTGACCTGCTCGGCGCGCTCAATCGCGTTGTTCAAGAACCCCTGAAGGGTCTTGGATGCGGTGAACTCCTCCACGGGCCGGCCGGTGCCGCTCTGCGTGTAGGAGGAGTACTTCTTCATGCCCCTATTTCAGCACACCGCTCTGACCGGCTGCAGCGTATCCCACGCGCAATCCTTCCACGCGGTAAGCGGCAATCAACGGGTCCGTGAACAGTTCGGGCGTGGTCAGTTGTATGACGTCTCGCTCGAACAGTTCCCGCAGGAACACGTCCGATTCCTGGATGGCCACGAAGTGGCCGGGGCACCGGTGAGCGCCGTCGCCGAATGCCGCGCCCTCGGGACGAACCCCGCGCGCAATGTCGCGTCCGGGACAGACTTCCCGGGGCGTGTCGAAGACCTCGGTGTCCACGTTGGTGTCCTTGATGGACATCGTGATCAAGTCACCGGCGGGAATCTTGTGGTGCTGACCGCGGTGCTCGAGTTCGATGTCCTGGGCGGCGCGCCGATAAAGCAAACCCACCACGGGTTCCAGGCGCAGAATGTCGTACAGGATCGCGTACCGCTCACCCTGGCCGGCCACCTTGTACCGCTCCAGTAGCTGTCGGTTGTCCAGCAGGTGCCACGCGGCCATCGCGATGAACTCGCGCGTGGTGATCATGCCCGCCGCCGCGTAGGTGAGGCACTCGGTGGCGATCTCGGTCAGGGTGTACTGCTGATCGAGCAGGTGCGAAATCACGTCTGCTCTGCGCCGCCTCTTGCGAGCTCTGACCGCCGGGCGGACATCGCGCCACGTGAAGGTGGCCACCGGCAGGTTGCCGATCACCGAGCGGATGGCAAACCATGCCCTGCGCCAGGGCGTGCGGGGCGCCTCGGTGGGATCGCCGTGGTCGCCGAACAGTTTCATGAGGCGCTTGCCCATGGCGTCGGGGTCGCTACCCTCAAGGCCCACGATGTGGGCGGCCACCCGCACGGAGTACCCCATGGTCGCCTCGCTCAGATCCAACGAACCGGTGCGGTCCAACTCGGCCATGGCCTCCCTGGCGTACCGGTCCATCAGCTCTCGATAAGTGGTGTCCACGGTGGTCGGAGCGAAGAAGCGCGCGATCTTGGAGCGTTGTTCGCGATGCTCGGGGCCGTCCGCGAACAGCACCGGGATGCGGGCTTTGCGCAGCCCCGCCCGCGCTTGTTCGGCGCGGAAACCGGCCTGCAACGTTCCCTGGCTGCGCAGCACCTGACGCGCCAGCTCCAGTGACGTGATGCGCCAGGTGTCCCCCACACGCTCAAGGGGAACGTGGGTGTCCCATTCACCGTCGGTAGCTTTTCGCTGGTCCGGGTCCTGACTGTCGGTGCGCCCGGTGACCGGGCAGTGGTTCGTGTCCGAGGCGCGCTCGGATCCTTCGGGCGCGGTGTGTTCGGCACTCATATCACCCATTGTCACTCATGAGGGCGCACGTGGATACAGCGCGCCAGACTTCCGATGCTGAGCGCGCCCATGTGTCGCCAGCACCTGCGCTCGTTCTCGGACGGGGCTCGCGTCCGAATACAGCCGTTCCGGGCATCCGCGTTTCCGGTGGTGCGGGATTTCGCGGTGGACCGCTCCGCCAGGGTCATCTCCTGCCTGGTCAGGCCGAACATTCATATGCTGTTCTTCTGAAAGTCTCCTTGGGGAGCAAATTTAGTGAGGTACGCTATCCTTCTTCCCGATCTACCAGGTGGGCAACCAACGGCAATGGACCACAGGCAAAGACGGGACCAACTGCGAGAAGGGACCGAGCATGCATTTGCAGCCCAAAGATCAAGAAAAACTCCTGGTGGTGGTTGCCGCTGACCTGGCCCGCAGACGGCAAGCTCGCGGCCTCAAGCTCAACTACCCGGAAGCCATCGCCATCATCACCTACGAACTCCTGGAGGGGGCCCGGGACGGCCGTACGGTGGCAGACCTCATGAGCTGGGGAAGCACGATCCTGACCAAGGACGATGTCGGGGAGGGTATTGCTGAGATGATCCCGGATGTCCAGGTGGAGGCCACCTTCCCGGACGGCACCAAACTCGTGACCGTGCACCACCCCATCCGTTGAGATGAAGCGAGGAAGAATCATGAACCCCGGAGAGTACATCCTGGCCAAGGACCCCGTCGTGTGCAATGAGGGACGCGAGGCCATCAGCCTCGAGGTCCTCAACCGTGGTGACCGCCCCGTGCAGGTGGGCTCCCACTTTCACTTCGCCGAGGCCAATCGCGCCCTGGAATTCGATCGCGAAAAGGCCCTGGGCCACCGCCTGGACATCCCCGCCGGGACCGCCGTGCGCCTGGAGCCGGGGGATTCCACCACCGTCAAGCTGATTCCCCTGGGAGGCGACCGCATGGCCTTCGGTTTCCGCGACCTCGTGGACGGTCCGCTGGACGCCCGCGCAGCCACACCGTTCGACGGCGGCAGCTCACACGAGAACTCGCCGCGCCACGAATCCGCCGCCGGCGACGCGCCCCAGCCGCTCCATCAACGTGACAACTTCTCCAACGAGACCCGCTGAACGCGGCCTTTCCACGACACGACGCCAGACAAGAGGGCAAGCATGAGTTTTGAATTGAGCCGAGAGCAGTACTCGAGCCTTTACGGGCCCACCACTGGTGACGCCGTGCGCTTGGCGGACACCGAACTCTTCGCCGAGATCGAGAAGGACCTCACCACACCGGGCGAGGAAGCAGTCTTCGGTGGCGGGAAAGTGGTTCGGGACGGCATGGGCCAGAACGGGCAGCTGGTGCGCGACGTGGGCATTCCCGACCTGGTGATCACCAACGTGATCATCATCGACTGGACTGGGATCTACAAAGCGGACGTGGCCGTGCGTGACGGTCACATCCTCAAGATCGGCAAGGCCGGAAACCCCCACATCATGAATGGGGTGGACATCGTCATCGGAGTGGCCACGGACGTGATCGCGGGCGAAGGCAAGATCCTCACCGCGGGCGGGATCGACACCCACATCCACTTCATCAGCCCGGACCAGATCGAAACCGCATTGGTCTCCGGGATCACCACGATGATCGGCGGTGGCACCGGGCCCAGCGAGTCCAGCAAGGCAACTACCATCACACCCGGCGAGTGGAACATCCACAACATGCTCCGCTCCTTCGAGGAATTCCCCATGAACTTCGGGATTCTCGGCAAGGGCCACGGCTCCTCGATCTCCCCGATGGCCGAGCAGATCCGGGCTGGGGCCATCGGGCTGAAGATCCACGAAGATTGGGGGGCCACCCCCTCGTCCATCAACACCTCCCTCCAGGTCGCTGACGAGTACGACGTGCAGGTTGCAATCCACACCGACACCCTCAACGAGGCCGGGTTCGTGGAGGACACGCGCGCGGCGATCGCTGGCCGCGTGATCCACACCTTCCATACCGAGGGCGCCGGCGGCGGTCACGCACCGGACATCATCGAACTGGCCCAGGACCCCAACATCCTGCCCGCTTCGACCAACCCGACTCTCCCCTACACGCGCAACACCATCGAAGAGCACCTGGACATGCTCATGGTCTGTCACCACCTGAACCCGGACATCCCGGAGGACGTGGCATTCGCCGACTCCCGCATCCGCAAGGAAACCATTGCGGCCGAGGACGTGCTGCAGGACATGGGGATCTTCTCAATGACTTCCTCGGACTCCCAGGCCATGGGACGGGTGGGAGAAGTCATCTTGCGCACCTGGCAGGTGGCCGATTCCATGAAGCGTCAGCGCGGCAAGCTGCCCGAGGACGAGGGGAAGACCGGGGACAATTACCGCATCAAGCGGTTCATTTCCAAGTACACGATCAACCCGGCGATCGCCCAGGGCATCTCCCACGCGGTCGGTTCGGTGGAAGAGGGAAAGTTCGCGGATCTGATCCTGTGGGAGCCCAAGTTCTTCGGTGTGAAGCCCGAACTGATCATCAAGGGCGGGCAGATGGTCCACGGGATCGTGGGAGACCCCAACGCCTCCATTCCCACGCCGCAGCCTCGGTGGTACCGCAAGGCCTTTGGTGCGTACGGTAAGGCCGTGGCGGGCAGCTCGATCACCTTCATGTCCAAGGCCTCGATCCGCGCGGGCGTACCCCGCCTGCTGAAGCTGGACAAGGTGGTCCGGGCCTGCCGGGACATCCGGAACCTGAAGAAGTCAGACCTGAAGTTCAATGGTGAGACCCCCCAGTTGCGCGTGGACCCCGAGACCTACGAGGTCCGGGTGGACGGTGAACTCGTGACCTGCGAACCGCAAGAGCACCTGCCGCTGACTCAGCGTTACTTCCTGTTCTAGCGACAACGAGCCGCACCGGGAGCTCAAGAACCCCAACCGTCCCCATCAAGGACAGGACTTCAGAAAGGGAGGTTTTCGTGATCGTCACCAAGATTCTGGGCAACGTCCACGTCCCGTCCGACCAAACGCTGCTGGCCGGACGACACGTGGAAAAGGTGACCCTCTCCAGCGCCGATCTGGTCAAGCGCATCCAACGGCTGCACACCGATCACGGCCACGAACTCGGCCTACGTCTGCCGGCCCAGGCGCCGGACCTCAAGGACGGGGACATCGTGATGATTGATGACTCCGGAGAACAGGGCAACGCCGTTGTGGTCCAGGTGCTGCCCACCGATGTATTGGTGATCACCGCCCATAGCATCCAGGACATGGCATTCGTGGCTCACAGCCTGGGTAATCGGCACCTGCAGGCCCAGTTCTTCGGGAAGGACAGCGAGTACGAGGCCGAGGTGATGGTGGTTCAGTACGACCACACGGTCCAGGACTTCCTGGACCATCACGGGGTCCCGTACTCCCGTCAGGAACGCGTAATGCCCGTGCCGTTCCGCCATTCCGAGCACACGCACTAGACCGTGCCGGAATCAAGTATGCCCAGCATCCTGGGCCTCATGCAGCTCACGGACTCGGCCTTACCCACTGGGGCGTTCAGCCACTCCTTGGGTTTCGAGACGTACATGCACGCTGAGTGGGTGAAGGACGAACAGTCCTTCTCCACCTGGCTGGAGATGTTCGTGGAGCAGCAGCTGACCTACACCGACGCCCTGGCGATCCGGCTGGTCTACATGGCCACGAGTTTCGAACAGATCGAGGACCTGGACGAACTGGTCACGGTACAGGCCCTGCCCCGACAGATCCGCGAAGGCGGGATGACGATGGGCAAGCGCCTGCTGAGTATCGGGGCGGCCTCATACCCCGGCGACTGGGTGGAACGGTACCGACAGGGCGTGGCCGACGAGCACTTGCATGCCCACCAAGCCACGGTCTGGGGAGTGCTCGCCCGGAACCTCGGCGTCGCGGAGGAGACCGCGGTGGCATCCCACCTGTACGCCACGGTGATCTCGTTGACCCAGAACGCGGTACGCGGTATCCCACTGGGGCAGAACAGCGGTCAAGGAGTGATCCGCAAGGCCCAGGACTGGGTGATACGCGGCGTCGAAACCTCTCGGGAACTGGCCGAAAAGGGGCTGGCCGAGGAGGTCCTGGGCTCGTTGGCCCCGGGCCTGGAGATCGCGCAGATGAACCACGAAAGGCAACGTGCCCGGCTCTTCATGAGTTGAACGCGGTGTACCAGAAATACCAAGCAGATACAGAATCGCAGGAGAACATTATGGATCCCGTCATCATCGGCATCGGAGGCCCCGTCGGGGCGGGCAAGACCCAACTCATCGAGCGATTGACGCGTGCCATGAGCAAAGACATCTCGATGGCCGCCATCACCAATGACATCTACACCATTGAGGACGCCAAGATCCTGGCCCGCAACTCAGTGCTGCCCGAAGACCGGATCGTCGGGCTGGAGACCGGCGGCTGCCCGCACACCGCGATTCGCGAGGACACGTCCATGAACGAAGCCGCGATCGAGGATCTGAAGAAGAAATTCCCGGACCTACAGGTGATCTTCGTGGAATCCGGTGGAGACAACCTGTCCGCGACCTTCAGCCCCGAGCTGGTGGACTTCTCGATCTACGTGATCGACGTGGCCCAGGGGGAGAAGATCCCGCGCAAGGCCGGTCAGGGCATGATCAAGTCGGACCTGTTCATCATCAACAAGACGGACCTAGCCCCGTACGTGGGCGCGGATCTCAGCATCATGGAAAAGGACTCCAAGGTTTTCCGCAAGGACAAGCCCTTCGCCTTCACCAACCTCCGGACCGATGAGGGCCTGGAGAAGGTCCAGGACTGGCTCCGCCACGACGTCCTATTGCTCGACCTTGTCTGAGACCGCTATCGGGTCCGCTACGACCTCGCCCCAGGCCCCCGCCGCGGGGAGCCCCCGTTCCGAGACGACACCGCCCCGTTCGGCGTGGACCGGCCAGTTGCGTCTGTCCGTGACGACCAGGGAAGGCCGCTCCTATGCGGCCAGGCAATTTCACGAAGGCGCGCTGCGGATCATGCGTCCGCATTACCTGGACGATTCCGGGCAGGTCACCTACACGGTGATCAACCCGGGGGGTGCGTACTTCGGGGCTGACACCTACCTGATGGACGTGGAGCTCGCAGAAGGTGCGTCTTTGGCCCTGACCACGCAGTCCGCGACCAAGGTTTATCGCACTCCGCAGGGCCCGGCCTCTCAGCACCTGAACGTGCGGCTGGGGCCGGGTAGCGTGCTCGAGTACATCCCGGACCAGCTGATCGTCTATCGCGGTGGTTCCTACCTCCAGAAGACTCTCGTGGAGATGGACTCCACCGCCTCACTGTTGCTCGCCGAGGTCGTCACCCCCGGGTGGTCCCCCTCCGGGAAGTCCTTTGCCTACGACGAGCTGCGAATGCGCACAGAGGTCCGGGTACTCGCCCCCCGGGAAGAACCTCACACCACTGTCGCCCGCGCGCGCCGCCTGGTGGTAGATCAATTGCGGATCCGACCCGGTGAGCACGAGGACGTGACCGGCATGGGTCTCATGGAGGGCAACAGCCACACCGGTCAGCTGTTGATTGCGGATCGCCGTCTGGACGCGGTCAGCTATGAGCGGCTGACCGAACTGGTAGACGCCTCACGGACCCATTCGGGCATTACCCGGGTCGATACGGGTGCAGTTCAGGGGGTGCGGTGCGTGTGTATCCGTTCTCTGGCCGGTTCCACCGAGGACATCGCGTCCCTGCATCGGGCTGTGGCCGACGTCCTGCGCCGGGAATGGCGCGGACAGGATCCCGTATTTCTGCGGAAGTACTGAGCCCTGCCCCAGCGCAGCCATACTCCTACTTCTCCGCATTGTCCCCAGAAAGAAGATCGTGACCGCTGCACCCCACTCATTCATCTACCGCCGATACGTGACCGAACGCGACCGGCTGCCGTTGCGCGTACGGGTCACGCTGACGTTGGCGGCCATCGCCGCCATCCACCTGCTGGCCGCGGGCTTGCTCGCGACTGCTTTGACACCCGGCAGCCAACCGCTGGCGTTGGGGATCGTGCTGACCGCTTATGTGGCCGGCATGAAACACAGCTATGACTGGGACCACATCTCCGCGATCGACAATTCCACCCGTAAATTCGTGGCGGACGGGATGAACCCGGCCAGCGTGGGGTTCGCGTTCAGCCTGGGGCACTCGCTCGTAGTGACTCTGGCGGGAACCATGGTGGTCGCGGGCGCGCAGTTCGTACACGGCGCCTTCGAGGAAGGAAGCATCGCCAATCACGTACTCGGCCTGATCGGCGCGGGGGTGTCCGGGGGATATCTGTTGCTCCTAGGCCTGTATAACTCCAGCGCTTCGGTGCGTCTGATGCGCAGGCTCTCCCGCGGTGAAAGAGTTTCGGGGGGACATCATCACGGGGAGGACGGCAACTGGGGTCTGATCTCGAGGTTGTTGAAAAAGCCGTTGGAACGGGTGCGCCGCCCCCGGGACATCTTCATCATCGGTTTCCTGTTCGGACTGGGATTCGACACCGCGACAACAATCGGTTTGCTGGTCCTGACCGTCACGGCTTCTCTGGCGGGCGTCCCGCCCCTGGCCCTGTTGGGCCTGCCCGTAGCCTTCACGGCCGCCATGACCCTGTGCGACACCCTGAACGGGCTGGGCATGATGAAGCTGTACTCCTCTGCCCTGACCGGGGCCGGACAAAGGTTGCGTTTCAACACAACAGTCACCGTGATCTCCTCAGTCTCCGCGCTGTTCATTGCCGTGATCACTCTGGGCGGCTTCTTCAATGAACTCCTGGGGCTGCAGGACCCGGTGACCTCCGCGCTGGCCGAGGTGGACCTGGGCGACGCCGGGTTGCTCCTGGTTGCCGTCTTCGCGCTGGTCTGGCTCGCATTCTGGCTGAGCCTCCGGGCAAAGCCGGGAAAGAACGCGGATGACACAAAGATCGAGGTCAGAGCATAAGTGGGGCTTCTCACCAAAACGTTCGAGGGTTTCGGCATTGTGTTGCGTGGGATCGCGCAAGTCTTTTTCCTCAATAACCCGTGGAGCGGCGCATTGCTGCTGATCGCAATGGGCTTGATACATCCCTGGATTGCCGCCGTGGTGTTCCTGGGCAGCGCGCTTCAATCCCTTGGCGGTTGGGCACTGAATTCTCGGCAGGCCGTCCGGGAGGGGACGATGGGATATAACGGCGCACTGGTGGGTGCCGCCGCCGCGGCCGCCCTGGGTGCCCCCGGTCCGGCGGTACTCATGACCGTCGTCGGTGCATTGGCCTGCATCCCGGTGCACGAGATCGTGCGCACGCTCTTCGCCTCCAGGGCCTTGGGATGGGCCCACCTGCCGGTTTCCACGGCCCCGTTCTGCATCGTGGCCGGGCTGCTGTTCGATCTCCTGTGGCCCTTGGTCCAGCCCGGGACCCCTACCTCCCGGGAAGACCTCTTTGAGGGCATCATGCTGGGTCTGTTCAACAACTTCTCCGAGGTGGTCCTCTCCGACGGAATACTGCCGGGTCTGCTGATCGTGATCGCGCTGTTCGTGGGCGGGATGCGTATCGGCGTCTTCGGGCTTGTCGGTAGCCTCACCGCCCTCGCGGGGGCCTTCCTGGTTCACGAAAGCGTGATCCAGGTCTCCTCCGGGATGCTGGGTTATTCGGCAGTTCTAGTCTCGATCGCCCTGGGTGCCGTGGTGTGGCAGGGCAAGCCGCTGTGGATGCGGGCCGGCGGTGCCATCGGGGGTGTGGTGCTGACCATGCTCCTCCAACCGGTGCTGAGCCTCACCCCGGTCCCGCTTTACACGTGGCCCTTCCTGTTGAGCCTGTGGACGAACATGCTGGCGGTGGCGGCAGTGGAGCGACTACGACGGGGCAATACGGGTGTTGTCTCGGCGCGAAGCGGGCCCGAGTACCAGCCTTCTTGAGCTTTGTACGGCATCTCAAGAGAAGTCTGTAGGGACGGGTCAAAGGTGGAATCTTCAGACCGCCGGGTTCAGCGCCAGCATGAGCGCAATGACCAACATGACCACTCCCACGAAAACGTCCACGATGCGCCAGGTCAGCGGCGTATTCAAGACCCGTGACAGCGCCTTGGCTCCGGTGCCGAGCGCAATGAACCAGATGACGGAGCCCAGCATGGCGCCGATGGCGAAGACCCAGCGCTGCTCGCCCTGCTGGTTGGCCAGGTTGCCCAGCATGATCACGGTGTCCAAGTAGACGTGGGGGTTCAGCCAGGTCAGGGCAAGGGTCGTGAGCACCACGGATGCCCGGGAGCCGCTGCCCTCCCCCGCAGCCTGCAACCCCTGCGGTTTCATGGCCGAGCGGAACGACTGGATGGCGAAGCCCACCAGGTAGATCACGCCACCCCAGCGGAAGATCTCGAGCAACCACGGCACGCGTTCGATCAGGAACCCGATTCCCACGGTGCCCGCGGAAATCAGGAACACATCCGAAGCAATGCACAAGAGCACCACGGCCCAGACGTGCTGACGTCGAATGCCCTGCCGCAGAACAAATGCATTTTGGGCACCGATCGCCACGATGAGGGCCAACCCGGTCAGCATGCCGGGGATGAACACGGAAGTCACCCGACCAAACTAGTGCCTGCATCCAACCACCCCGAATCCCGGGCTGCGCGCGACGTTACCTTCCTTACATCGGGACTATCTCGGTCACCCGCACCGTTATACTTTCCGATGAAACAATTTCCCGGAAAGTGCCCGCGCGTCGTCGGCGTGGGTGCGCGAACCGGGAGAACACGAGAGGACGCATAATGACCGAGACCGCAATCGCTGACCTGACCGTAGCCATCGACCGGGACGCCGTGGACCGCCTGTTCTACGACGCCCGCACCGCAAGTCACTTCACGGATGCCCCCGTGACCGATGAGCAGAAACGCACCATTTACGAACTCACCAAAATGGGCCCCACCGCGTTCAACTCCCAGCCCATGCGCATCACCTGGGTGGAGTCCCCCGAGGCCCGCGAGCGCCTGGTCCAACACATGAGTCGCGGCAACCAGGAGAAAACCCGCAACGCACCGCTGACCGCCATCCTCTCCTATGACGAGAACTGGCACGAGCACTTCCCCGAGTTCCTCCCGGCTGCCCCGCACATGAAGGGTATGTACGACGAGAACCAGGACATGCGCATCACTAGCGGCAAGGCCAACTCGCACATCCAGGTGGGTTACTTCATCATTGCCGCCCGTACCGCAGGCCTGGCCGCCGGCCCCATGACCGGATTCGACCCGGCCGGCGTGGATGCCGAGTTCTTCGAGGGCACCGGCAAGCATTCCATCGTGGTGGTCAACCTGGGCACCCCGGTCGAACCCGAGTACGCGCGCAACCCGCGCTTTGACGTCGAGGATGTCACCGAGACCATTTGATCTCGCCTTCGCATCGACCGGCTGCAAGAGCCCACGACGCCGCTGGGCCCGGTTCCGCACGAACGGAACCGGGCCCAGCGGCGTCGTGGTGACGTGTGAGTCCTACTCGACCAACTCGGGCTCATGCGATTCGAAGAAGTTGCGCCCCAGGACCACGACCACCAGGGCCAGAACGATCACAGCGGCCGCGAGGTAGAAGGCCCATTCCGGCCCGAAGGCTGCGCCCACACTTGCCGCGGTGAACGGGGCCAGGGCACCGCCGATCCAACGAACAAAGTTGTAACCGGCCGAGGCCACAGGACGCGGAGAGTCCGAAACCTCCATGGCCAACTCGGTGTAGAGCATGTTGTTGGTGCCGATCAGAGCACCGGCGAGGATCGTGAAGAGCACGATCAACCCGATGTTGTGGAAGCTGGCGCTCACGCCCAGGGCAATGAGATCCAGGGCGAAGACGAGCAGAGTGCCGCCCAGTAACCTCAGTGAACCGATGCGGCGCTGAATCATGGGGGCGAACACCGCAGAGAACAGTGCGACCATCACGCCCCACCCGAAGAACACCGCGCCGATACCGTATTCGCCCATGTGCAGAGTGAACGGCACATAGGACAGCACGGTGAAGAAGCCGAAGTAGTACAGCAGACCCGAGGCTGAGGTGAGTCCCAGACCTTTGTGTGTGAGGGCGAGCAACGGATCACGGAACCGCGTTTTCTGCTCGGGCACCGTGGACTCGGGTAGCAACACGGCAATGGCCGCGAAGGCGATCACCATCAGGATGGCCGTGCCGAAGAACGGCATCCGCCAGTACCAACCACCCAGCAGTGCCCCCACCAGCGGGCCGAAGGACAGACCCAGACCCAGGGCGGCCTCGTACAGCACAATGGCCACCGACGACCCGCCGGAGGCGACGCCCACGATCACGGCCAAAGCCGTGGCGACGAACAACGCGTTGCCCAGACCCCATCCGGCACGGAAACCGACCAGTGCACCCACCGTGGGGGACAGCCCGGAGAGTGCAGCGAACACGATGATCAGGGCCAACCCGATCAGCAGCGTCTTCTTACCCCCGATCCGCGATGACACGACGCCGGTGATCAACATGGCCACGCCGGTGATCACAAAGTAACTGGTGAACAGCAACGACACCTGCGCGGGAGAGGCCTGCAGGTTCTGCGCGATCGCCGGAAGAATGGGGTCCACCAGGCCGATCCCCATGAACGCGAACACGGAGGAAACGGCCACGGCCCACACCGCCAGCGGCTGACGGAGCAGAGCAGACTTCTCGTGCTGGAGATCCCCTCCCACGGCTTCCGCCACATGTCCGTGGCCGTGCTCGCGGGAGACTACGGGTAGCTGATCAGTTGCGGGGGTCATTCCGTTTCCGTTCTGCGGGTAATAGCGCGCTCGGGGTCAATGGCGGAAGAACGTCGCCTCATGCGTGGTGTCCTGGCCAACTGGCGGCGAAGAATGAGGCTTCGTGCTTCGGATTATACTTAGGTAGCCTAACTTAATGCCCGTTGTGCCGCAACGAATGCGGTGAATTGCCGCTCCGGGCCCACCTTCGCCCGCCGAATGGGTTTACGCTGTTCACCCAGCATTTCCTGGACCCCGGACAGCGAAAAGAGCAGCCATGCAAGGCATCCTCACCGCTCTCGACACCCTCGAACCAGAACTAGCCACGCGGGCATCCCGCGCGGTTACCGGCCCCGGCGGTTGGTGGCAGGGCCCGCTGGACGTTGAAGCGCTCGCTCGCTCCTCGGTGGGTTTGGCCCTGGCTGCGGTGGAAACATTCGCGACGACAGTTCGCGGACAGAACCTTCACGTGACGGCGACCTTCGACGACGTCGCCGCGTCCTTTGGCTCCATATCCCACCTGCGGGTGGCGGGCAGCGCCGTCAAGACCTTTGCGCCCAACTCCGGCTTCTTTCCGACCGCCGACGGGTGGGTCAGGACGCACGCGAACTATCCACACCATGCCGAGAGACTCCGGTTGGCGTTGGAAGTCTCCCGCGATGATCTCGTGGCGCCCGCGCTGCACGACCTGGCGAGCGAGGAGGCGGAATTGAGAATTGTCGGGGCCGGTGGGATCGCGGCCGCAGTCGCCACCGTGCCGGAGTGGGTTGCGCACCGTGCGCCTGAAACGGGACCGTGGATCTCCCTGACCCCGCGGGACTATCCAACCCGACGGCTCAGCCGCATTACCTCGGATGACCATCCGCTGCAGGGCGTGCGCGTGATCTCCCTGACACGGGTCATCGCGGGACCGACCGCCGCCAAATTCCTTGCCGCGCTCGGAGCCGATGTGCATCGCATCGACCCGCCCCAGCTCCCGGAACTGCGCGATTCACACTTGGATACCGATCTCGGGGTGCGCTGTATCGAGTCCGACCTGAAAAACACCCAGGGTCTTGAAGAATTACTGACACTGCTGCGCTCGGCAGACGTGCTGCTGACGGGATACCGCCCTCAGGCATTGGACCATGTGGGATTGACGGAGGAGGTGTTGCGGGACGCCTGCCCGCACCTGATCCATGTGAATCTCAGCGCGTGGGAACCCCAAGGAGCCCGAACCGGCCAACGCGGCTTCGACAGCATTGTCCAAGCGGCCACGGGCATAGCTCATCTATACCGCATGGTCGATCCCGTTCGTGGGTGGCGCCCGGGCGCACTCCCCGTTCAGGCCTTGGACCATGCAACGGGTTACGGCATGGCCGCGGCCGCTGTGGCGTTACTCGTGCAGCAGCGAGCAGGCAGGGCCGACCTCTCGCTCGAACGCACGGCGAGATCACTGCTCAGCACGGCACCTGGCGGTCACGATGTCCACGACATCCGGGATTTCACGAACATGAGGTTCAACCCACAACGCCTGGCCAGCATGAAGAGCACCGACGGCGAGGTGCTGTACGTCCCGGTACCCGCTCGAGTGAATGGAACACTCAGTGCCGCGCCAGGATCATAGGCACTGCACCACCACGTCGGCGGGTGATTAATTCCCGCGAGCCCCTGGGCGGGGCTGGTGCTCTCCCGTCATGCCGCCGAGCGGACTGGCGAGTTTCTCGAGGATGGGCATGGCGGCGTCGAGCACGGCCAGTTCGTCGTCATCCAACCGCGCCAGAACTTTGCCAACCACCTCGTTGCGGTGGCGATCTTCGGCCGCGATCACCTCGTGGCCTCGGCGCGTGAGCTTCACGAGAACCGCACGAGCGTCGGCGGGGTCCGACTGTCGTTCTACCAGGCCGGCCTTCATGAGGCGGTCCACGCTCTGGGTTGCGGTGGGGGTACGGACTCCGAGGTTGGCTGCAATAGTTGTCATGCGCACCCCGCCGTCTGTCAACATGGACATCAGGCTGATCTGCTGACTGGTGAGTTCCCGCGTGTTGTCCAAGCGCCGGAGGAAGAACACCCCGTGACGCAGTGCCGTTCGAAGCTTCTCGGCGCTTTCAATGGGCGCAGGACCCAGGGACCGGCTCTCAGCATCGGGAGTCTTATCCATAATTAGCTAAGCTAACTTATGCTGTGGAAAATAGCAAGGTGTCCCTCGACCGGACCGATGAATCTCGGTGGACGTGCCGGTCCGGCTCACAGAATCTGCGCGAACCGCCTCACGCCCTCCCGGATCCGCACCGGCGATACACCGGAGAACGCCAATCGCACGGCATCGGAGGGCCGACCGTCCGAATAGCACGCGGACCCGGGTACCAGGACAACGCCCTGTTCGATCACGTCCCGCAGCAGATCATGGTTCTCGGCTAGTCCGGGCACCGTGACCCACGTGAGGAAACCACCGGTTGGTTCCGTCCACGACGCGCGCTCGGGCATGAACTCCATCAAGGCCGCGTTCATGGCTTCCCACCGCTCCCGGTAGAGCCCCACCGCCTGGTCCAATGTCGGTCCCCACTGCTCGGAGCCCACCCACGCGGTCACCAGCGACTGCGCCAAGTTGGACGGGTGGATCACCACGGATTCGGCCGCGATCTGCAGCCGCCCGCGCACCTCCGGCGGTGCCACGAGCCACCCCACGCGCAACCCCGGGGCGAAGATCTTGGAGAAACTACCCAGGTAAATCACGTGTTCCGGGTCCATGCCGTGCATTGCCGGCAACGGGTCGGAGCGGTCGAAGGACAGCAGGGCGTAGGGGTCATCCTCAACTATCAGCACGTCACGTTCCGCGCAGATCCGCACCAATTCACTGCGCCGCTCGGTCGGCATGCTCACGCCCGTGGGATTCTGGTAGCTCGGGATCACGTACACGAACGGAACCCGTTTACCCTCGGCAGCCAGCTCGTCCAACGCGGTGGCGACGTGATGGGGATCCAGTCCGTGCTCGTCCACTTCCACGTGACGAACATCCACCTCGTACGCGCCAAAGACACCCAGAGCACCCACGTAGGTGGGTCCCTCTGCGAGGACAACGTCCCCGGGATTGCAGAACAGCTTGGTCACCAGGTCCAGACCGGCCTGCGAGCCCGTCGTGGGAAGCACGTCCGCGGAGGTGATATTCGAACCACCCCGGGACATGAGGTGCACGACCAGGTCTCGCAGCGGCGTCGTCCCCGCCCCGGAACCGTACTGCAGAATCTCCCCGGCCCGTTCGGTCAACAGGGAGGACGCCAGGGCGCCGATGTCCCCGCCGGGCAACACGGACAGGTCCGGATTGCCACCGGCGAGCGAGACCACGGACGGGTCCATCGCGGTTTCGAAGACCGCACGCACCGGTGAAGGACGGAACTCTGCCGCG
The DNA here is from genome assembly GCF_057707085.1 of Kocuria sp. cx-455. NCBI lineage: Bacteria > Pseudomonadati > Acidobacteriota > Terriglobia > Terriglobales > Candidatus Korobacteraceae > Candidatus Sulfotelmatobacter > Kocuria sp. cx-455. The sequence continues at coordinate 31,185 of NZ_JBYIPM010000006.1, forward strand.
CGTGCCGCGAACTCCGCCGTCATTTCCCCTCTCCGTAACGCGCGCCAGAGATGCCGTACGCCGGGCCGTCGGGGGCGGCGTCGGGGCCCAGGCTGATAAGCGTGATCAGCTCGTAAACCACGTGAGCCGCGGCGATACCGGTGATCTCCGCGTGATCGTAGGCGGGGGCGACCTCCACGACATCGCTCGCGATCACATCCAGGCCGCGCAGGCCGCGCAGGATCTCCAGAACCTCACGGCTGGTCATGCCGCCGGCCTCGGGAGTGCCGGTGCCGGGCGCATGGGCGGGATCCAGGACGTCGATGTCCAGGGAGATGTAGAGCGGGCGGTCCCCCACGCGCTCACGCAGGGTCCGAACCACCTCATCCACGCCGGAGCGCATGATGTCCGCGGAGGAGACGATCTGGAAACCGAAGGACGAATCGTCCTCCAGATCCTTGGTCCCGTAGAGCGGTCCGCGGGTACCCACGTGCATCACGGCGTCCGTGTCGATGATGCCCTCTTCGAACGCGCGGCGGAACGGCGTGCCGTGCGTGAACTCCGCGCCGAAATAGGTGTCCCACGTGTCCAGGTGGGCGTCGAAGTGCAGCAGCGCGATCTTGCCGTGCCGGGAATGAGCGGCACGCATCAGCGGCAGCGCAATGGTGTGGTCGCCGCCTATGGCCACGATCTTGGTGCCCGAACCCATCACTTCGAGCGCGCCGGTCTCAATGGCCGAAATCGCGTCCTTGATGTCGAACGGGTTACCCACCAGATCACCGGCGTCCGCAACCTGCAGGTGGGCGAACGGCGAATGGTTCTGAGCCGGGTTGTAGGGGCGTAGCAGCCGCGAGGATTCCCGCACGTGATTGGGTCCAAAGCGAGCGCCGGAGCGGTAGGAGACTCCGGAGTCGAAGGGGATCCCCACCACGGCGATGTCCGTGTGGTCGACCTGATCCGTGCGCGGCAAGCGGGCAAATGTGGCGGGTCCCACCCACCGGGGGGTGAGGGCGGCGTTGACCGGCCCCACGCGTTCGTGCCCGTCAGCCGTGGTTTCCACAATGCGTTCCGGTTCCATGGGATCTCCCTTCTTCCCGAGGATCACTCGGGACACCACACGCCCCGAGAGCGACCAGGATGGGGTCGGCTCGGGGATCCAGCAGTGATATTTTTTGTGACCTAGTGCATAAACCCTATGCCCTCAACCCGTTTTGCGAGATCAACCCCGCGCACAACAGCGGCCCCGCCAGATCGCAAGGAGAACCCCTTCATGAATGTGCTTGTCATTGTGCTGTACCTGGTGGCCATGGTGGTCATCGGCCTATGGGCGGCACGCCGGGCCAAGACGGCCACGGACTACCGCGTGGCCGGCCGCCGCCTGGGCCCGGGTCTCTACACTTCCACCATGGCCGCGGTGGTCCTGGGCGGTGCGTCCACCGTGGGCGGCGTGGGGTTGGGCTACCAGTACGGCATCTCCGGCATGTGGCTCGTGGTCGCCATCGCCACCGGCTTGGCCGCACTGAGCCTCTTCTTCGCCGGGCGCATCCAGTCACTCAAGGTCTTCACGGTCTCGCAGATGCTGCAGTTGCGCTACGGCGCCCGCGGCGGTGCCAGCGCGTCCTCGTTCGTGATGCTGGCATACACATTGATGATCTCGGTGACCTCCACGGCGGCCTACGCATCGATTTTCTCCGTGCTGTTCCCCATTTCCCGCCCGTGGGCCATCCTGCTGGGCGGTGCCGTGGTGATCGCGTATTCCGTGCTGGGCGGCATGTGGTCCATCACGCTCACCGACTTGATGCAGTTCGTGTTCATGACCATCGGCATGTTCCTGATCCTGTTGCCGTTCTCGATCTCCGCCGCCGGCGGCATCAATGGGCTCACCGAACGCCTGGACCCCACCTACTTCCATTGGGGCTCCATGGGCTTCCAGGCGATCATCACGCAGTTCGTGGTCTACGGCTTCGGCATGCTGATCGGCCAGGACATCTGGCAGCGTGTCTTCACGGCACGTTCGCCGCAGGTCGCACGGTGGGCCGGGGTGGGTGCCGCCGTCTACGTGGCCCTGTACGGCGTGGCCGGTGCGCTCATCGGCACCGCCGCGGCAGCCGTACTCCCCACCCTTTCCCTGCCGGAAGAGGCCTTTGCGGCCATGGCTCAAACGCACGTTCCCGCAGGCCTGGGCGGCGTGGTGCTCGCGGCCGGTGTTGCGGCCATGATGTCCACGGCCTCCGGCGCCATGATCGCGGCCTCCACGGTGGCCCGCGTTGACGTGATCCCCACTCTCAAGGGCCTGTTCGGAGCTTCCCACGACGACGTCGCTCGCGCCCGTTCCGAGGATGCCTCCGTCGTGAAGGACCGCGTCTACGTTGTGGTCGTGGGACTGGCGGTCACGTTCATCTCCATGCTGGTTCCCTCCACCGTGGTGGCCCTGACCATTGCGTACAACGTGCTGGTCGGCGGGCTGTTGGTCGCCATTCTGGGCGGGCTGGTGTGGAAGCGCGGAACAGCAACGGGTGCAGCTGCATCCATGGTGGTGGGCTCATTGGTCACACTGGTGTCGATGGCGGTGTTCGGGGTGCTCGCCAACGCCCCCATTTACCTGGGTCTCCTGACCTCGCTGCTCGTGTATGTGGTGGTGTCACTGCTGACCAAACGCACTTCGTCCGACATTTCCACCGAATGGTCCCGCCGGATCAAGGAGGCCAAGTCGTGAGCGACACCCCAGATAACCACGCGACGTCGTACCCCCAACGCACCGTGGCCCGCGCGGCCCTAGAGACGCTGCGTGGCTACGGGATCGACACGGTATTCGGCATTCCGGGCACGCACTCTCTTGAGTTCTACCGGCCGCTGCGCGAGCTGGGGATCCGGGCGATCACCACGCGGCACGAGCAGGGCGCATCCTACGGCGCGGACGGCTGGTCGCAGGTGCGCGGGCTGCCGGGTGTGGTCATCACGACCTCCGGGCCCGGGCTGCTGAATTCGCTCTCCGGGGCGGCCACCGCCTACGCGGAATCGCGACCCATGATCCTGCTGTCCCCGGGGCGCCCGGTGGGGCAGGATTTCCGGGACATCGGGTCTCTGCACGAGACCAAGAACCCTTCGGCGGCCGTGAACGCCATCGTGGGTCAGTCCCGCCGCGTGACCTCCGGGGCCGAGGCCGTGACCATGATCCACGACGCCATGCGCGACTTCGCCCACTCCCGCCCTCGTCCCATCCACATCGAGATTCCCTTGGACATCCTGGAGGGTCCCGCGGACGTCCCCGTCTCAGCCACCGCCCCGCGCCCCCTGGGCGAACCGTCCCCGGCTCCCGAGGCCGACGTCGCCGCGGCGGCTACCGCGCTCGCCGCAGCGTCCCGACCGGTCATACTGGCCGGCGGCGGCTCGTTGGCCGCGGGCCCCCAGCTGTTGGAGCTGGCAGAGCTGCTCGAAGCTCCCGTGATCACCACGACCAACGGTAAGGGCGCGATCCCGGAAAAGCACCGGTTGTCCCTGGGCGCGGACCTCCGACTGAGCACCGCGCATGCATTCCTGCGCACCGCCGATGCCCTCTTGGTCATCGGTTCCAAGGTGGGCGAGGCGGAGCTGTGGGGCGGCGACATCACCCCTCAGGGGCCGATCATTCGCGTGGACATCATGCGCGACCAAATGCTGTGCAACCTCACGCCGGACATCGAGGTCCCGGGTAACTCCGCCGCGGTGGTGCCGCAGCTGCTGGCGGCGCTGCGCGCGGAAGGCGGGAGCGCCGTCAGCAATCGCGTGGCGCCGGACCTGCGCGAGGTGTTCGACGCCATGGACAACGAGGGGCGCCAGTGGGCACCTGACCTGGCCGCGCTCAACGAGACCATCATGGAGGTGGTCCCGGACAACACGATCCTGGCCGGTGACTCGTCCCAGGTGACCTACATGGGCTCCACCACGTTCTTCCGCGCACCCACCCCGCACTCGCTGCTGTACATGGGCACGTACGCAACGCTGGGCTACGGACTACCCGCCGCGATCGGTGCCAAGTTGGCCGCTCCAGATCGTCCCGTGGTGTGTCTGCTGGGCGACGGCGCCCTGATGTTCAGCATCCAGGAACTGATGACGGCGGTGGAACTCGAGCTGGACCTGCCGATCATCTGCGTGGACAACGGTGGGTACGGCGAGATCCGGCAGGGCATGGTGGACCGTGACATCGACCCGCTGGCCGTGGACCTCAAACAACCGGACTGGGTGCAGCTCGCGGAAGCCTTCGGCGCTACCGGGCTGTCCGCGACCATGGCCAGTCTGGGCTCCACCGTGGAGCAGGCCCTGAGCATCTCCGGCCCGAGCCTGGTACACCTGCGAATCTGACCCCGGGCCCACCCGTAGCCCGATCGACGGTTCGACCACCCGTCGCCGCAGAACGTCATCTGATCGACGATAACGCCCTGGAACTCAGTCATTAAGGTCGAAACGTCGATCAGATGACGAGCCCGCGGGTGCAAGGGTCGTACCGTCGATCGGATGACGCGGTGAGTTTGCGACGCGCCGGCGAGCACCTACGCCGCGGCTGCCCCCAGATACCCGTTGGGATCCAGGACGAACTTGGTGGCCGCGCCGTGGTCGAAACGGTCGTAACCCTTGGGAGCGTCCTCCAGAGGGATGGCCGTGGCGTTGACCGCCTTGGCGATATGGATGCGGTCGTGCAGGATGGCCATCATCAGCTGGCGGTTGTACTTCATGACCGGGCACTGACCGGTGGTGAAGGCCAGGGACTTCGCCCATCCGGTACCCAGCGACAGGGACAAGGAGCCCTTCTGCGCGGCCTCGTCAACGCCGCCCGGATCGCCGGTGACGTACAGCCCCGGGATACCGAGTTCGCCGCCCGCGCGGGTGAGCTCCATGAGCGAGTTGAGCACGGTGGCGGGCGCTTCTTCGGCGTCCTTGCCGTGACCGCGCGCCTCGAAACCAACCGCGTCAATGCCGCAATCCACCTCGGGCACGCCCAGAATCTGCTCGATCTGATCCTGCGGATCACCCTCCGTGAGGTTGACCGTCTCGCACCCGAAGCTGCGGGCCTGCGCCAGCCGATCCTCGTTCATATCGGCCACGATGACCACGGCCGCACCGAGCAGCAACGCCGACGCCGCCGCGGCAAGCCCCACGGGCCCCGCACCGGCGATGTACACGGTCGAACCAACCGTGACCCCGGAGGTCACGGCACCGTGGAACCCTGTGGGCAGAATGTCCGAGAGCATGGTCAGGTCCATGATTTTCTCCAGGGCCTGGTCCCGATCGGGGAACTTCAACAGGTTCCAGTCCGCGTAGGGCACCAGGACGTACTGCGCTTGTCCTCCGACCCAGCCGCCCATGTCGACGTAACCGTAGGCGGAACCCGGACGGTCCGGGTTCACATTCAGACAAATGCCCGTTTTACGTTCCTTACAGTTGCGGCACCGACCGCAGGAAATGTTGAACGGGACCGAGCAAATGTCACCGACCTTGATGAACTCGACACCGGGCCCCACCTCCACGACTTCTCCGGTGATTTCATGTCCCAGGACCAGATCCTGGGGAGCCGTGGTTCGGCCGCGCACCATGTGCTGATCGGAACCGCAGATGTTGGTGGCAATGGTTTTCAGAATGACACCGTGGGGAACCTTGCGTCCCACATTGGCCGGGTTCACACCGGGGCCGTCCTTGAGTTCGAACTCCGGGTAGGGGGTGTCGATGACTTGGACCTTGCCTGGACCTTCGTAAGCAACCGCTCGATTGTCGGCCATAACGGATCTTCCTTCCGATGAGCTACATGCGTGCTTTTTTTGTGATGTAAATCACACGCGGTCCTGCCCATCGTACCCCCCTGGCTTTTATGGTTAATGCATGAACCGACCGTTCGCATCCCTCGTGAAGAAAATCCGCAACGTCCGTGGGGGCCAACCAGAGGCATTCCTGGTCTTCCAACGCCACCCCGAGTCCTCGGATGCACCACTCGTGGCAGTCACTCGTACCGAGTTCAATGCCCGCGCCATTGAGAAGCAACAACTGTCCGTCCGGCCCACCTATCGGGTGACGTGGCAGCGCTTCACCATTCCCGACGCGACCGCGGTGGGCAACGGCGATCGGCTGTTCATTGTTTTCGACGGCAATCGCAGCCGACATTCCCCTGCGTCGGTGGAGCGGAACCCGAAACCACTGGGTGTATTCGCCACCGAGAAGGCCGCACAACAGGTCAACGGCGCAAAACACCTCCGGGCGGTGACCGTTGGCTGGCAGGATCACAACGTGTGGGAGCACCTGGAGCGATCATGAAAACCGCAGACACTCCTGCTATCCATGAGCCATGACCCAGGCCGCTGAGCACTTCGACATTCTCATCATCGGCGCCGGCCTGAGTGGTATCGGCGCGGCCTGCATGTTGAGTCAGGAACATCCGCACAAGACCATCGGCATTCTGGAGTCCCGCGGCGCCACGGGAGGCACCTGGGACCTGTTCCGCTACCCCGGTGTGCGCGCAGATTCGGACCTGTACACCTATGGCTACGGGTTCCGGCCGTGGAGCGGACCGCAGGCCATGGCCGAGGGCTCGGCCATCCTGCAGTACATTCGTGAAACCGCCGATGAGTACGGCGTGAACGATCTGATTCGATTCAACCAGCGCATGGTTGCCGCGGATTGGTCCTCCCGGCACGGTCACTGGCGTGTCACCGTGGAACGTACCGCCGCACCTGAGGATGAAAGCCCCGACCTCGGACACCGCATCCAGAGGCCCCCCTCGCAAGGCCGCGCGGCGGCGTCGGCGACAAGCGAACCCTCCGGAACGGGCGAGTACCTGGAGCTGACGGCATCCTGGCTCTTCAACGCCACCGGCTATTACCGCTACGACACACCGAACGAGCCGGACATCAGGGGCCTGCGGGACTTCGCGGGCACGGTGGTGCACCCGCAATTGTGGCCCCGGGACCTGGCGGTCGCTGGCAAGAACGTGGTGGTCATCGGCAGCGGCGCCACCGCCGTCTCCCTCCTGCCGGCGCTCGTGGACCGGGGCGCGGACGTGACCATGGTGCAACGCACGCCCAGCTACATCATTCCCGTTCCCACGCAGAATCGGCTGGCCAAAGTGCTGGAGCCGCGGCTAGGTGAGCAACGGACCGCGCACGTGGCCCGAGCGGTCGCCACGCGACAGCAGCGGTTGCTCTGGAAGACGAGCAAGATCGCGCCGCACCTGGTCAGGGGCGCCATCGCGGCCGTCAACAAGACGCAACTGCCCGACGACGTGTCCGTCAGAGAGCACTTCAATCCGCCCTACAAACCGTGGGATCAACGCGTGTGCGTGGCTCCCGGCGGGGATTTCTACCGTGCCCTGAGCTCCGAGCGCGGTCACGTGGTCACGGGGACCATCGACGAAGTCACCGAGTCTGGTGTGCACATGGACAACGGCCGGGACATCCCCGCGGACGTCCTGATCACGGCCACCGGGTTCAATGTGCTGTTGTTCGGCGGGGCCCGGTTCAGTGTCGACGGCGTGCCCGTGGACCTCACCGAAAAGATCGCCTACCGCGGCGTCATGCTCAGTGACATGCCCAACTTCGCATTCGCCATCGGGTACATCAACGCGTCCTGGACGCTCAAGATCGGTTTGCTCGTGGACTGGTTTTCTCGCCTCCTCGCGCACATGGACGGGGTCGGTGCGACCTCCGTGCGGCCGGTCGCGCCGGAGGATCTCCCCACCAAGCCCCTGCTCGACTTCGACGCCGGGTACGTCCAGCGCGCCCTCGACGACCTCCCGCGACAGGGCACCCGCAGTCCGTGGCTGATGTCCATGAGCTACCTGGCGGATCGCCGCGAGCTCAGGTCGCGGCCCGTGGTCGACGAGTTCTTGCGCTTCGACGACGCCGCCGCCCCCGTTCTCGAGGAACTCCCGGCCCTGCTCGCGGGGCCGGGAGACACGGGAGTGGAGCACATCGTGGACCTCGGCGACGGCCGCACCATGTGCGTTCGCATTCACGGCCCCGAGGACGGGCCGGTGGTCATCTTGATCACCGGCTTGGCGTTCGACCTCACCGCATGGCCCATTTCATTCCTGAAGTCCCTGGTCGGGAAGGGATTTCGCGTGGTGCGCATCGACAACCGGGACGAGGGCCGCTCGTTCCGCGCCACGTCCAAGGCACCGTCGGCGCGGCAATTGCTGAGCGGTGATCTTCCCGAGGGTCAATACACCGTGGAGGACATGAGCGAGGACGTTGCGGACACCATGCGGGCCCTTGGTATTGCGCGCGCGGACGTCATCGGCTTTTCATTGGGCGGGATGATCGCCCAATCGCTGGCCGCTCACCACCCGGAGCTGGTCCACCGTCTCGTCTCCTTGTGTTCAACCACCGGTGACCCCGAGGTGGGGACCACCGCAACGTCCACGGCGGCCATGCTGATGCTTCCGGGAGCCCCCAACCGGTCCGTGTACATCCGAGCTCGCGTGATCATCGGACGCCACTTGGCCGGACCGGGCTACCCGATCGACGAGGCCTACGAGGCACAGCTGGCCGCCGCCCATTGGGACCGCAGCCTCGACCCTCACGGGGAATCCGCGGCCATGCGGCGCCAGATCGGTGCCATCCGCGCCTCCGGGAACCGGGCCGAGGTGCTCGCGAACATCACCGCCCCCACCCTGGTGATCCACGGCGACAAGGACAAGATCGTGCGCCCTGACGGGGGCCCGGCCACCGCGGACGCCATCCCCGGTGCCACATTCATTGAGATCCCCGGCATGGGCCACCAACTCCATCCCGCGTTGATGCCCACCCTGCTGGGCTACGTCAACGAACACCTCGTGGCGCCGGAACAGCGCCCCACTTCATGATCCCGATGCACACCACCGATCCGGCCGCACCCCACAACACCAGCATGGGGGTCAGGAGCGTGATGATTTCCAGCAACGGTGGAATCACCGCGCAGATCAGCCCGATCAGCACGGCCGGAGGTGTCAGCCGAAGCTCGCCCCACGGCGTCGCAGGGGCCCGCTCAGCCCTGACCAGTGCGGCGGCCACAGCGAGCACCGCGGCCCAGCACACCGCGGCCAGGGGTACCCGCAGCAACCACCACGCCCCCGAGCCGGGAACGGGGTCGTAACCGCCCGCAAAGAACCACGCCGCCATGATCAGAATGATCACGGGCAGGTGCCACAAATAAATGGTCATGGCGCGCGTTCCCACCACGACCACGACCGCTTGTGACACGCGCCAGCGCATGAGGCGGTTGAGCGCCGGGGTGCACACTTGCAGCACACAGGCCTGGGCCAGACCCAGCAAAACCATGCACACCGTGGGTGGGTTCAAATTGGTGAGCATGTCCGGCGCGTACCGCCCTGAGACCACGCATACGGCCAGCAATCCGTAACAGAGCACGGCGATTGCAATCAGGGTGATCGTGCGGCGTGCGGCGAACCAGCCGTCCGCTCGGAAGAACCCCAAGTGCTGAATCAGCGGCCACACGAACAGCATGTTCAACAGCCCCCACCACTGTTGATCCGTGCCGATCCGCAGCAGGTCCACGGCCACCACGCACGACAGCAGGAACCAGCACCACACCCAGCCCATGCGCTCATGGACATCCAAGAAGGCGGGGGCCAGCGCCTGCGAAATCAGGTAGGCGGCCAGGAACCACAGGGGCATGCCCATACCGGAGAGCGCGAACGTCACCAGTTCTTCTCCGACACCGGCCACCAACGCAATCCACGCCCCGGCGGCAAGGACCAGCCACAGCACGGCCGCGGGCTGCATGAGTCGCAGGGTGCGTTCGCGAACGTATTCGGCCGGAGCCGCTCCCCTGGCCCGACGCCGCCGGATCGCCCCCGCGGTGGCCACCCCGCCGACCACGAAGAACAGCGGCATGACCTGCGCGATCCACGTGGCCCACCAGTACCAGGGCTGTTCGGTGGGAACCATGACGGAGCGAAGTTCCCCGGTGGCCGGGTCTGCCGTGAGGGTCACCATGAGGATGTGACTGAACACCACGGCAATTACACAGCCCACTCTGGCGGCGTCCGCTGCAAGGTCCCGCTCCGCGAGCACCGCAGATCCCGCGGCCCGGGTCGGGGCGGAGTGGGTCTGCACGCCGTCGCTCATGAAAATCAGTGTAAACAGGAAACATTTGGGAGTTGACTTTGGCCGCGCCGGGACAGCGACATGTCGCGGTGCGGGCACGGCCCCCGGGCACGCAGGTGGGGAAAACCCCACCTCGACTCGGTGGTTAGCTCTGGCGCGGACAACAGGGGCAGAAACGTAGCGTTATGGACATGAGCACTCCAGACCTGCGCCAGACTCCCCCGTGGGAATCCACGGAAGCGATATCGGCCGACACAGAGCACACCCGTCCACTTCCACCGCACGGAACAGTGCAGCCCCCGCAGAGCATGCCACCTTCGCGCGGCTCCACAGCTACTCAGAACTCCTCCCCCGAGTGGAGTGCCTTCTCCCCCAAAACCATGTTCTTCGGAACGCTCGATCTGGTGATCGATGCGCTGCTGAACTTCTTCTGGGTCGTGGTGATCGGCACGCTGATCGTCACCGGTATCGCCATGATCCCCGCGGTGGGCCTGGGGCTGCTGGTCCTGGCCGGAACCGTGTACGTGATCTGGGCTGCGGTGTGGCTGGAACGGCGGCGATCGGCGTCGTCATTCGGTCTGGACCTGCGTGACCCGCAACGGCGCCGCACCCCGCGCACAGACTGGGTGCGGGTGCCCCACCAACTGTGGCTGGACGCGACCGACGGTTCCATGTGGCTGGGATTCCTGCACCTGATCCTGACCTGCATTCTGGGTGTGCTCTCCACCATCTCGTTGGTGATCATCGGCGCCGGCATCGTGGGCGCGTTGTCACCGCTGTTCGCCCCAGCGGACTCCATTGCCCAGCGTTTCCTTGTGCCCGTACCCGGATGGCCCGAGTGGTCCGGTGTGCTGGCAAGCATCCTGACCGCCCTCATCGGTCTGGTCCTGCTGGTTCTGCTCACCCTGGCTCACCGTGGCCTGTCCGCCACGCTGCTGCGGCTGAGCGAGGCGGCCGCTCTTCGACGTGAAGCGGACGAGTCCCGCCGTCAGGTCGAGTACGCGACCGAGGCCCGCGAGTCCGCGGTCCGGGGCGCTCACACCGAACGCTCCCGCATTGAACGCGACCTGCACGACGGCGTTCAGCCCCAGTTGGTCTCGGTGGCCATGAACCTGTCGATGGCCAAATCACGCATCGATACGGACCCCGCTGCGGCCAAGGAACTGATCACCGAGGCCCACGGCACCACCAAGGCCGCCATCACCGAGTTGCGCCGCCTGGCCCGTGGTTTCCACCCCGCCGTTCTGGAGGACCGCGGGCTCGACGCCGCCATCTCGGCCGTGGCCGCTCAGGCCTCGTTCCCCGTCACGGTGAACGTGACCGTTCCGCGGCTGAAGCCGGAGACCGAGGCCGCCGTGTACTTCGCGGTGTCCGAGTCATTGACCAACGCCGTCAAGCATTCCGGTGCTCGCACGGCTGACGTGGCCGTGTCCATCCAGGACGGTGACATTCCCGGAACCTCCACCGTGGTGGCCGGAATTCGCGACTACGGTCGCGGCGGCGCACGCGTGGTCCCCGGTGGCGGACTGTCCGGGATCGAGGATCGGATCCGGTCCGCGGGGGGTCGGTTCTTCTTGAACTCCCCCACCGGCGGCCCCACCGAAGTGATCGTGCAGCTACCGCTGGGCGAACCCAACCGCCGTGAGACCACCTTGCCTGACGGCAACCGGGGTGCGAGCGGCGTCGTCGACAATCAAGGAGCGTGACCCCGTGCGTATCGTGATCGCCGAAGACGCCGTACTGCTGCGGGCCGGCCTGGTCCGCCTGCTCACCGATGCCGGCCACCAGGTGATTGCCGAGACCGACACCGCCGAGGGCCTCGTGAAGGCGGTGGAGGAACACCACCCGGACTTCGCGCTGGTGGACGTGCGCCTGCCACCCTCGTTCACGGACGAGGGGATCCGCGCCGCGGTGCTCATCCGCTCCGCCCACCCCGAGGTGGCCGTGCTCGTGCTCTCCCAGTACGTGGAGGAGCGCTACGCCTCCGAACTGATCGCCTCCCGCCGCGAGGGCCTGGGTTATTTGCTCAAGGATCGCGTGGCGGACGTGGACCAGTTCCTGGAATCCGTGCAGACCGTGGGCCAGGGCGGGACCGTGCTGGACCCGGAGGTGCTGACTCAGATCCTGGTGCGCTCCCGGCAACGCGAGGACCTGCAACTGCTCTCACCCCGCGAGCGCGAAGTGCTGGGACTGATGGCGCAGGGGCTGTCCAACGCGTCCATCGCAACCAACCTGTATCTGACCGAATCGGCCGTGGAGAAGCACATCGGCTCGATCTTCATGAAGCTCGGGGTGACGTCAGCGACCGGCAACCGCCGCGTGCTGGCTGTCCTCAAGTACCTGGGCTACCCGGATCACTCACTTTAGGACACCACCATGAGCACACACTTTCCCCCTTCCCAGTCCGACGGCGCTCCCCACGGATCGCCCGAACCCTCACCTGACCAGGCGCGCCAGTCCGTACCCGCCGCGGGGCCGCACCCCGCCAATCCACCCATCAGCCGGGGCCAGCGGCGCGGCTGGAACACCGCGACCGGCATCATTGGCGGCCTGTGCGCTCTGTCCTTGCTGGTGGGCGGCGCGGGAGCCGCGGCCGCTGCGGTAATGACCCAGGAACGCTCGGACACCTGGACGGCCTCCTCGGATGCATCACGTATCGAGGTGGACGCCCAGAGCGCCAACGTTCACGTCGTGACCAGTCCCACCGCCGAACACGTGGAGGTCGAGTGGCAGGAAATCGGCTGGGGATTGGACGATCAACGCAGCCCGCGGGAAGCGGACGGCGTGATTCGCGTTGCCGCCCCCGAACAGTCCTCACGGTGGAACGGCGGCATCAACAACATTCGGATCACCGTTCCCGAGGACGATTCCCTCGCGTCCCTGGACCTCACGGCAACCCACGGGATCGTGGACATTTCCGGCGCATTCGACCGGGTCGACCTCAGTTCCGAGTACGGCTCCCTGAGCGGTCGCTCCGTGAAGGCCAAAGAACTTGCGGCCCGCACCGTCAACGGTCAGGTGCTGCTGGACGGTGTGGAGGTCAGCGACCGTCTGGACGCCCACACCCGTCACGGCCTCACGTCCGTCCGCGTGAGCGGCACTGCGCCCAAGCAGACGTCCGTGACCGCCGAGAACGGGATCTACGAACTCAAGCTGCCCACCGCCGACTACTGGTACCCCGCCACCTCGCAGCAGAGTTTCGCCGACCCACGCTCGCCCGAGACGGTCACCCCGGAGCGGAACCGGTACAACGGGTCGTTCGATTCAAGCTTCGGTGACTACGACGCCGCCCCGTCGTCCTCGGTGAGCCCCTCCGCCACCGCGGGTGGGTCGCCGAGCGCTTCCCCGAGTGCCGAGGCATCGAGCACGCCCGGTGCGGCACCGTCGAACTCCGCTCGTGACCGGTCCGGGTTCGTCACGGCGTGGAGCTCCCAGGAGGCTTGCGCATCAGCGCCCGGCGATCGACCGTGTCTGTTCGTGGCCGGTGAGCCCGTCGGTTCCCAGGACAGCGCGGACATGCGCTACTGGCGCGAGCAGTGGAACTCCGCCTACGACGATGCCATGACCAACGACCCATGGAATGATGTGGACAAGTGAGCGGGTGAGAACCGGCTGACTTCCATGCGCATAGGCCAACGCACGCGGGTCCGTACCTCCGAGTGAGGTGCGGACCCGCGTTTTCGGTGGCTGGACTGGGGCCCTACGCTGGTTCCCGTGAGCCCATCTCGCATCCTCAAAGCCCGCATCGCGGTGTCGTTGTTGTTCATGACCAACGGCGCGATTTACGCGAACCTGCTGCCGCGCCTTCCCGAGATCAAGGACATGTTCGAACTGTCCAATGCGATGTACGGTCTGGTGCTGATTGCCCTACCCATTGGCGGTGTGGTGGCGGGGCCGCTGCCCGCGCCGATCATTCGGCGCTTCGGAACGGCCCCCGCCGCAGCAGTCGGTTCGGTGCTGTTGGCCGGCGCCGTGTTCTTCGCCGGGTCCATACCCCACGTGGCCGTGTTCTTCGTGGGGCTGCTCCTCGCCGGCGCCCTGGACGCGGTAGTCGACACCGCCCAGAACGCCCAAGGGCTGCGCGTGCAACGACTCGCGGGTGTCTCGATGATCAACTCGATGCACGCGCTGTGGAGTGTGGGTGCCGTGCTGGGCGGTCTCATGGGCACCGCGGCGATCGCCCTGCACCTGCCTCTGCCAGTGCACCTGGGACTGAGCGGCGTCCTGTTCGCGGTGGTAGCGCTGGCGGCCATGCGGTTCTCGCTCCCGGACAGCCATGAGGTTCCCGCGGAGGTCATGACGGACACCGCCGGTGTCCCCATCATTCCGGCGGGCGCGGGGAGGGCGCTGCTGGCCCTCGTGCCCTTCGCGGTGATTGCGATGTCCGGGGTGCTCGTCGAGGACGTCGGCAACAACTGGGCCGCCGTGTACCTCCGGGACACCCTGGGTGCCGCGGCCACCGTAATGGGCTTCGGGTACGTGGTCATGGTGGGCGCGCAGTTCATCGGTCGTCTGCTGGGCGACCGGATGATCAATGCCTTCGGGGAGGTGAATATCACGCGCTTCGGCGGGGCCCTGATCTTTCTGGGCATGGGCACCGTGGTTCTCGCCGGCAACGTTCCCATGGCCCTGGTGGGCTTCGGCCTGGCCGGGTTCGGTTGCGCGACCCTGGTGCCCAGCGCGTACGCCGCCGCGGACCGCGCCCCCGGTCTCAAACCCGGCACCGGGCTCACACTGGTCAGCTGGAGCATGCGGTTGATCTTCCTGATTTCTCCGCCCGTGGTGGGTGCTCTCGCGGATACCGTGGGACTTCGAATTGCCATCACGTTCGTGCCGCTCATGGGCCTTCTGGCGATCATCTTCGCCCGGTCGCTGCGGATCCGCGGCAGGGGCCGCTGACCTCCCGCCCCCGGAGGTTTAAGGTTCCCTATTACTGTTTCGAGCGGGGATTTCGGTAATAGGGAACCTTAAACCGTTGCTGCTCCTCCAACACGGCCGACCGCAGCCTGTGGATGACGGAATCCGCGTCGGTGAGTATTCGCGTAGGTTCCAGGAATGAAACGTGTTCCTGCTCTGGACCTGGGTGAGTGCCCGGTGGTGAAGCCCTTTGCTGACTGGGGCCGCCGGAACGAGCAGCTCTTCCGGGACCCCACCATGCAATTGCTCGCCAGAGGGGTCTGGGTGCAAAGATCCGAACCGTTGTCACACCTTCAACGCGCAGCATTGCTGCAACAACACTTACGGACGCACGACAACCATTTGCGTGTCACCGGACTGAACGCACTTGAGCTCTTGGATCTGCCCATTGGGGAAACACAGAGTTGGGTCAATCCACTGCTGGGCCACCGGGCGGCCGAGAGGGGGCTGGAGTTTGAGATAGCCAGGTTGATTCCTCATTTGTCGTGGCATGGAACCCGCATTCGGACTTTCGCCGGTCAGCTTCGGATAACCAAGTCCCGTGGTCTCAACCGGTATTACGGCCCGTGGGGATGCTTTGTCGCGCACCCGGTAGAGGCTCTGGTTGTGGCGGCGCCCTATCTGTCGATGTGGCGACTCATTGCGTGCATTGACGCTTTGCTGTCACGCAGAATCGTGGTCGATGAAAAAATCCCGCTGCAAGAGTTCACCGCCGATGTGATCGACGACGCCCTCAATCTGTTCCCGCCCAATTCGCCGTCCGTCCGACGTGTGCGTGCCGCTCTCAGCGCCGCATATGACCAGGTGTGGTCGCCCAATGAGACGTTGACCCGGCTCATCGCGCTACGCCACGGTTGCCCTCCACCCAGGACCAATTACCACGTGACACCGCGAGGCAGACATTTCTACATCGATCTGGCCTGGCCCGATGCAATGACCGCGATCGAATACAACGGGGAAGTTCACTACAAGAAGCGGTCCCACTACGAGGACGAAAATTACCGGATCCAACTCCTGCGGGAGTCCGGCTGGGACGTGCACGTTCTCGTGTGGCGCGATCTTTGGGACCCTGCGCGGCGTCGAACATGGCTCGACTTCTTGGCCGGGAAGCTGGGAACGCCTTCCGCAAAGATTTAAGGTTCCCTATTCCCAATTTTTGGGTCCGAAAGGGGAATAGGGAACCTTAAATCCAGAGTGGGGGTCAGCCCGCCTGGGCTGCCGCGGGGTCCACATAGGCGGGAACCTTGACGAGCATTGTCTGCAGCTTGGTGAGTTCCGCGGTGGCCGCGTCCGTGAGCTTCTTGTTCTTCGGAGCGGCTGCTGCCTTCTCGACCGCAGTCTGCGTAGCCGCCAGCTGGGCCGTGAACTTCGGGTCCTGCTGATCCAGCTCGGCGGCGACCAATTGCTGAGACAACAACGGCAGCTGAACGTTCAACTGCGAACGCGGGCCGAACTGCTGCTCCGGAGTCAGCGTCAGCTGCTGATTCACCAGCACCTGGGTGCGCTGCTGTAGCTGCTCCAGCGTGGTCAGCGTGGTGATGTCCGCGGTGTAGGGATTGACCGTGGGCTTCGCGGGCTTGTCGGTCTTGGGCGGAGTTTCGGGCTTGGGTGCCCCGGTCGGGGTGCCCGGTTCGGCCGGCGTACCGGGAACGGCTGGCTTAGTGGTCTCCGGCTTCGGGGCCTTCGATGAATCCGCTGGCTTAGTGGTTTCTGGCTGCGGAGCCTTGGTCGTCTCGGGCTTCGGGTCCTTCGGCTTATCGGCCGGCTCAGCGGTTTCGACCGGCACCGGCTTCTTTGTATTGGTAGGCGCGGGCTTGGGCTTGTCGGTCTCGCCAACTGTCGGCTGGGGATTCGACGTGCCGGTCTCGCTAGGAGTCGGTTGCGGCGTCGGTTTGCCAGTGTTCGCGGGAGCGGGCTTGACCGGGTCGCCCGTTGACGCGGGTTTGGTGGGCTCAGGGACGGCGGCGGGCTTACTCGGCGTCGGCTTCATAGTCGCGTCGGGCTTGTCGACCGCGTCGGGCTTCTTACCGGTTTCCTTCTCGGACGAATTCGACGACGCACCGGTACCGCTTCCCTGCGACGTACCGCCGCTCGGGCGGGACGGAGTGGCATTGGGTGCTTCGTCAGACGGGCCGCCCGCGTTCACGCGACCCTCGGCGTCGTCGTCGGAGCCTGAGGAGCTCCGGGACGGGCTGGGCTGAGCGGAACGAGATTCAGCCGAGGAAGACTGCGAGCCGCCACCCGTGCTGGGCCGGGCGGAACGGGACTCGGTGGGTGAGGCCTTCGGCTCTTGAGACCGACTCGGTTGCGCCTTTGCTGCGCTCGGCTCGGGGGTCGGGGCGGGGGCAGCGCCAGCGCCGCCATCGGAACCCGAGCCATCCTCGGAGCCGGACCCGGAGCCAGCGCCCTCGTCAGGAGATCCGGCAGCGACGTTGTCCGCCGGGGCCGTTTCCTGGCTCAGCGCAATGATGCGGTCCTGCTCCTCCACGGGGACCTCGGACACGGGGCCGTTGTCCGTTCCGGGTACGGAACCGTTGTCGGTGGTGGCCTGATCGGTCCGCGCCTGGTCCTCCAGGGAGTACTTGGGGCGGGAAGCGGGGATGATGCCCTCGCCGGTCTCCCAATCGAAGGACTGGGCGTCCACGGCTTTGCCCTGCACCCACGTCTCGAAGTGAAGGTGTGGACCGGTCACGCGCAGGCCGGTCTGACCGATGGTGCCAAGCTGCTCGGAAGCCTTCAACGGGTCACCCACCTGCACCATGACGTCCTTGAGGTGGTTGTAGGTTGTCTTCACACCGTCCGCGTGGGAGACCTCCACGCGGTTGCCGCCCCATTCGTCCCAGAACACCGCGGTAACGGTGCCTTCCAGGGCAGCGACAACCGGGGTGCCCTCAGAGGTGGAGATGTCCGTGCCGTTGTGGAATTCTCGGTCCCCGGTGTCCGGGGCGGTACGCCACCCGAACTGACCGCCGTCCAGAACCGTGGGGGGCTGGGCAGGGGCGATGATCGTGTTGAAGGGCAGCTCACCCTCAAACGTGGCGGGGGCACGCTTGGCCGGGGCCACCGAGGACGGCCCCGACTCGGTCCCGCGATCCGACACATTACGAACCTGGCTGGCCAGGTCGTCCTGGGGGGTGTCTTGAACGTCCGGAATCAGGGCGTCGTCCGGCACCGCGGCGAACAGTGAGGGGCGGGATTCACCCTGATCGTGGGCGGTGACCTGTTCGAACGTGCCGCGGCTCTGCTGACTTTCTGACGCCTCGCTGGCGTACGCGGATTCCCACGGCGCTGGGGCTGAGCCATTGCTCAAAGCAACGCTGACCACCACCAGGGCGGAGAACGACGCAAAGGCGGTCAACGCCATGGACGGGCGTCGAGCCGCCGTGGGACGAACACGTGAACGAGCCATCATCAGTTGTAATCTCCCCGGTGCTTGACATCGACATCGTTTGCCCGCGATCTCGATGATTAGTAAAGCAATCGTAAGTGAATCCAGGGTTGATAAACAGTGTCGCCTCTCCCACCTAACGGCCCGATTTTACGAAACTCAGTACTTACCGCGCCACGAGTCCTGCACCAGCCCGCGAACGTACGCCGCCTGCCCGAGGTGCTGTGCGGCGTCGTCGATCGTGGACACGATCCGCACCCCGCGTGTCACGGGAGGATCCCACGAATCATCAATGACTTGGTCCAGATCGGAGTCGCTCAGGGTACCCAGATAGTCGACCGTTGCCGAGGTGACAGCATTCAGGTAGTCCCGCAGCAGGTCCGGGTCGGTAACGCGAACGCGCGCGACGTCCTCCGGGCCGTCCCCGAAACCGAAGTCGTCCGGGCCCCGATCCAAGTCAAATTTCTCGTCCCAGCCCTGCGCGGTCCACACCTGTTGCTTTTGCGAGAGGTTCGCTATCTGCGCGTCCTGCTGTCGGGCCGCGTGCCAGATCAACCACGCAATCGAGTTCTGCGTGTCCCCGGGCATGCAATGGAGCGTGTCTCCCGAGATTCCCTCCAAGACGTCACCGGCCACCTGCGCGGGCCGTTGCGCCGCGTCCACCAATAGGTCATTCGCGCTCATGCTTGACTGCCTTTCGCTCGACGTCTCCGCTGGTCACTTTACGACGACGCCGCTGGGCTCGAAAGGGGTCGCGCACCGGGGACGCACCAGCCGGGGTCTCCGTGCCGCACCGGCAGGGAAAGGCTCAGCGCCCCGGCTCGGCCTCAGTCGAGCTCGATGCGATCCGTGGGCAGGGAATCGTGGAAACGAACCCTGCGATCTGCCCGCAGCACACGGAAGACCACGGCGGCCACCACCACTACGGCGAGGCCTCCCACCAGGCTGCTCCCCTGCATGCCATAGGAGAAGGCCGCGGTTGCGGTTTCCATGACGCTCTCTGTCCACGGACCACCCTGGGCCACCTCAACGGCGCCGCCCAGGGTTTGGCGAGCAATGTCCGACTGTTCCGGGCTCAGCGCCTGGGGAAGACTCAACTGGGACTGGTAGAACGCGGTGGTCAGGCCACCGAGCACGGCAGTACCCAGGACCGCGCCCACTTCGTACCCGGTTTCGGACACGGCCGACGCCGCACCCGCCTTGGCTTCGGGCACCGAGGACACCACCAGGTCGGTGGAAAGCGTGGTGGCGAGACCTCCGCCTGCGCTCATGGCCGCAAAGCCCACCAGCACCGGAAGCGCGGAACTCTGCTGATCGGTGAAGGCCACGATTATGAACCCTCCGGCAATCAGCAACAGGCCCGTGACAATTGCCATGCGCACACCGAACGTCACGGCCACCTTGGCGGCTGCCATGCCCGTCACGATGGCCAGCAGCAGACCGGGGACCATCAGCAGACCCGCGGTCATGGGGTCCTTACCACCCACCAGCTGCAGGTGCTGGGTCAGGAAGAAGAGGAAACCGAACATTGCGATGCTGGCCGTCACGTTGACCGTGAGACCACCGGAGAAACGTGAGCTGCGGAAGAAGCGCAGGTCCAGCATCGGGTAGTTCTTGGCCACCTGACGGTGGGCGAACAGCACTCCGTTCAGCACGCCGAACGCCATGATCAACAGCCCCTGCAGCACGGAACCACCGGTGGCCAGGGACTTGATGGCGTAGACGACCGGAGCCATGGCCAAAATGGCAAGCACGATGGACAGCGGGTCCACGGGTCCGGGATTGGGGTCCCGCGACTCCGGCAGGAGCAGCGGGCCCGCGATCAAGAACGCCACGAGAACCGGGATGGCCAGCAGGAACACCGACCCCCACCAGAAGTGGTTGAGCAGAAAACCACCGGCAATCGGCCCCAGTGCGGCGCCGGCGCTGAAGCCGGCGGTCCAGATGGCAATGGCCAGGCGCCGCTGGTGATCATCCCGGAACACGGTGGGCATCAAGGACAGCGTGGCCGGCAACAACATGGAGCCGAATACGGCGATCCCCACGCGAGCGGCCACCAACCACCCGGCAGTGGGTGCGAAAGCGGCCAGGGCGGAGATGACGCCAAAACCCGTGGACCCGATCATGAGGATTTTGCGCCGTCCGATCCGATCCCCCAGGCTGCCCATGGGAATCAGGAGGGCGGCCAGGATCAGCGGATACACGTCCACGATCCACAACAGCTGCGACGCCGTGGGATGCAGCGCCCGCGAAATGGCGGGCAGCGCGAAGCTGAGAGCCGTGTTGTTCACGGACACCAAGAGCACCGGCAACATGAGGACGGCCAGGGCGCCCCACTCGCGGGCACCAGCTTTCTGCCGCTGATCGATCATGGTGGACACGATGAAGACCTCCTCGGTTCTCTGCTGCCGGCTGGGCGGCGTGGATTCGCGAAAAGTACTTCGTCGTACTGCGCGGGCGATGCCGTCGTGGAACGGGCCAATTAATTACTGTACCGACTAGACGGTACAGTTAACGACGAACGCGGGGCAATATTCCCCGGATCCGTCTGGGAGAGGTTTTGCTCACATGCCCCGCAAACCACTGGCTCGGGACAAGCTACTCGAGGCCTTCGAGCGCATCGTCCTCACGGACGGCGAGCGCGCCGCAACGCTCGACGCCGTGGCCGCGGCTGCCGGTGTCTCTAAGGGTGGCCTGCTCTACCACTTCCCGCACCGGCAGGCCCTGGTGGGCGCCATGCTGGTCGACCTCGAGTCCCTTGCGGCCGAGGACCTCGAGCGATTGACCGCCTCACCGCGTGGTGCCGCGCGCGAGTTCCTTGCGACCTCGCTCTACGAAGACAGTAAGTTGGACCGCGCCCTGGTGGTCGCCTCCCGCCTCATTCAGGCCGGCGACGACGACGCTCGCGCCGCCTACACGCGCATCGAGAAGAACTGGTTGACCGCGGTGGTCGAGGACGTGGGTGACCCCGTGGTTGCCACCGCCGTGGTGTGCATGGGCGACGGGCTCTACCAGCAAGCCTCCTTGGGGTTACTGCCCGCGAGCCCGGAGGAGAAACAGAAGACTCTCGAGCACCTTATGACCGCGTTGGACCGGTTGACCGCCTAGGTACAGGGTCGCCTGACCGCACAATCGCGGACCGGGGGGTGCACTATGTCGACCGGCGAGCAGTCGCAGCCGTCGGCACGATCAGCCCACCCGTACCATGCCCTCCACCGGGGTGACCCGGGTGGCCCGACGCACCCGGGCGGCCGAGGCGAGCACCGCCACCACCACCGCGGCCACAATGATCGCGAGGAAACCGGGCCACGGAACCGTGGGCTCCACGGTCATCCCCTCGGTCACCAAGGACATCACGCCCAGCGTTCCGAAGGCCCAACCGACCACCAGGCCCACGATCGTGGCCACGGGGCAGTGGAGGCCTACCGGCTTGCGCATCGAGATGTTCCGCACGCCGTAAGGTCGAACCCGATGATGGCGGGCCACCCGCCCTGGGTGGCCCGCCATCATCGGGTAGCCGTTCTTTTGGGTGTTAGTCCAAGATCTTGCGGGTGCCCTCCGAGGTGAGCAGCACCGCTACCAGGCCAGCGACCATCACGGCGATCCAGAATACGGCGACGGCGGGCATCCCGCCGGCGAGCATGAGACCGGCGGCGATCATTGGGGTGAAGCCGGCACCCAAGGTGGAGGCCCCCTGGTACGCCAGGGAAGCCCCGGTGTAGCGGACGCGGGTGGGGAACTGCTCGGCAATGTAGGCCCCGATCGGCCCGTAGAGCAGCCCCTGGACTAAACCATTGCCGATAACGATTGCGATGGCGAAGCCCCACATCGTGCCGCTATCCAGCAGCATCAGCAGGGGGTAGGCGAGCACGATGCCGGCCACGCCGCCGATGACCAGTATGCGACGGCGGCCGAAGCGGTCGGACATGCGGGCGGCCCAGAACGTCACGATCAGTGTCAGGACGGCCGCAACGGCCTTCCAGTTGAGTACGCCCTCGCGGTCGACGCCATTGCTCACAGCGATCGAGACGCCCCACATAGTGAGGATCGCTTGGCAGGCGTAGAAGCTCATCGCGGCCAGCAGCGTCAGCAGGACCGCCCGCGGGTGGTGGCGCAGCACGTCCAGGATGGGCAGACGGGTCTTGCGGTTATCGGCCTCGTCCTCAAGTTTCCGGAACATCGGCGTCTCGGCGACCTTGAGGCGGATAACCATGCCTACGGCGATCAGCGCGGCCGAGAGCAGGAACGGCACGCGCCAGCCCCAGGTAAGGAAGGCGTCCCCGGTGACCGCCGAGAAGAAGGAGACGACAAGTGTGGCCAGAATGGCGCCGGCCGGCCCGCCGGCGTTGGCGAAGGCAGTGGCGAAACCCCGTTTGCTCTGAGGGGCGTGTTCCAGGGCCATGAGCGCCGCTCCGCCCCATTCACCGCCGACGGCGATGCCCTGCAGAACCCGTAACAGCACGAGCGCGACCGGCGCGATGATGCCAATCTGCGCCGTCGTCGGCAACAAGCCGATGAGCGTGGTACCGGCACCCATGAAGAGCATGGACAGCACCAGCATCTTCTTGCGGCCGACCAGGTCGCCGAAGTGCCCGAAGACGATGCCGCCCAACGGGCGGGCCACGTAGCCGACGGCCAGGGTAGCGAAGGACGCGAACACGGCAAAGCCATCGTCGAGATTGGCGAAGAAGACGCGGTTGAAGACGATTGCCGCGGCGGTGGCGTAGAGGATGAAGTCGTAATACTCGATGGCGCTGCCGACGAAGCTCGAGGCGAGGATGCGCCGCATGTCCTTGGTATTCAAGGACCCATTGGCAGATTCGGCCTGGACGATGGCGGCGTCAGCCTGCTGGGACTGAGATGTGATGGCCACGGGGACCTCCTAATGCGGGATGGGTTAGGTGTCGTTTAGGCGGAGACGCGGTCCATTGCCGGCCGTAGTGCGATGGTGTCGAGATCATCGGGGACGAAGAACAGTCCGTCGAAGTGTCGGCCGGCCTCGGCCCAGACCTCGGGCTTCGCGGTGCCGGGGACCAAGTGGTGCAGGGCAAGTTGACGGGCCCGGGCCTCCCGGGCCACCCGGGCGGCACCGGCCACGGAGGTGTGGGACTTGTAGTGGTGGTCCCGGGCGGCGCGGTCGCCGTCGGTGGCGGCGTTGGCGTATTTGTGCTCGACGAAGTCGAAGTCGATGGCCTCGTGCAGCAACAGGTCCGTGTCCCGGGCGAGCCGGACCATGTTCGGGGTGTAGCAGGTGTCCCCGGAGAAAGTGACCGAGCCGGCCACCGTCTCAAAGCGGAACCCGAAGGCCGGAGCGATCGGCGGGTGCTCCACGAGGATCGCGGTGACCGTAACCAGCTCATCCCGGTAGATCTCGAAGGGTTCCATCTCCGGGGTCGGATTGTCATTGGGGTGGTACCCGAGGCCGTCCGGGATCACGATGTCCGAGGCCGTGAACAGCTCGTGCGGACTTGGACGCAGGGAGTCGATGATCCGGTCGTTGAGATCCGTGGCGTTCGCGCGCATCAGCAGATCGAACATCTCCCGAGTACCCGGGGTGGGGCAGTCCGGGGCCAGCGGCCGCGGGGGGACGGCAGTCCGCGGGGAGGCCGGGGGCAGGACACCGCGATTGCACGGGCCGATGATGTGCACCGGATCGCCGGACCGACCGAGCAGTTCGTAGAGGCCGAAGAGTGCCAGTGAGCCCAGGTCTACGGTGTGGTCGGAGTGCAGGTGAGTCAGGAAGATCCCCCGCAGGTTGCGTAGGGACAGGCCGGCCTCATTGATCCGGCGCCCGACGCCGTGGCCGCAGTCCACCAGGTAGAAGGAGTCGCCGACGACGACGGCGGTGGCGATCCCGGTCCGGCGGATCGGCTCACCGACGTTCCACCAGCGCGGTCCGCCTGCCGTGCCCAGTGCGATGATGCGCGGGCTCAGGTCTTGAGGATCACTGCCGAAGGGCTGGACCACTGATTCCATGATTCGATGCACCTCTCAATTGATTGACTTTCTCAAGTGTGTGCCACATCACTTAATATAAGAAGCCAATAGAATCAATGAGGTACATGAGGAGAGTTGATGACTGATTTCACGTTGCGCCAACTGGAGTACTTTGTGGCCGCCGTCGAGACGGCATCGATCACGGCCGCCGCCGAACGGTGCTACGCGTCTCAGGGGGCGGCGTCCATGGCGATCGGCCAGCTCGAGAAGGCCACAGGGGCACCCCTGCTGGTCCGCGGCGGTTCGCGTGCGGTTGTCCCGACCCCGGCGGGCCAGGAGTTCCTGGTGCATGCCCGGGACATCCTGGACCGGGCCGAGGAAGCGCGAGATGCCGTCTCGGAGAGTCTGGACGCACTGCGCGGCACGCTGCGTGTAGGGGTGAGCACGACCCTGTCGCCGAGGCTAGTCCCGATCCTGGCCGCGCACTTCACCACCGAACATCCACAAGTGGACCTTCAACTCATCGAGAGAGCACCGCATGAACTCCAAGAGCAGGTGCTCGGCGGCCGGGTCAGCCTTGCCTTCCTCTACGGTTTACAGGCAGAGGAGGGCCTGACGATCACCGAGGTGGCACCGGTCCAACTACACCTGATCCTGCCGGCCGGGCACCGACTGGCCGGCGAACACAGCGTTTGGCTACGCGACGTCGTCGAGGAGCCGGCCATCCTACTGGACGTCCCGCCGACGGCCGACCGCATGACCGCGATCGCGGAGTCAGTGGGACTGACCTTGGACGTGCGCTGGCGCAGCGCGAATATGGACACCATCCGATCACTTGTGGCGGCCGGACTGGGCTTCTCCTTTGCCAACAGCATCCCCGCCACGGGGGCGGCCTATTCAGGCGGCTCGGTGGTCTACCGGCCTGTGGCGGACGACATCCCCCGGAATTACATCGTGGCTGCGACGCTGCCGGGGAGGGTGCCGCGACGAGTGCAGACAGCCATCGACCTCGTGACAGCAACGGAGTCTCCGCCCCCCCTTCCCGCGCCTACCTCGGTACCGAGGTAGGCGATAACCATAGCCCTCGAAGAATTAGCCGGGGCAATTAGGCGTATTGACCCGTGACGTCATGTGACGCGGACGGCGTATGGTGGTGGGCACGGGCACCTGGATGCTCTCGGGAGCATGTGGAAGCAACTACCCTGTGTGGTCAATACGGTCAGTCCACCCGCGCCATGCCCTCCACCGGGGACACCCGCGTGGCCCGACGCACCGGGGCAGCCGAGGCGAGCACCGCCACCACCACCGCGGCCACAACGACCGCGAGGAAACCGGCCCACGGAACCGTGGGCTCCACGGTCATCCCCTCGGTCACCAGGGACATCACACCCAGCGTGCCAAAGGCCCAACCAACCACCAGGCCCACAATTGTGGCCACCAGTGAAATGACCAGCGCCTCGCGCCGAATCATGGCGCCCAACTGCCGTCGGGTCAGGCCCAACGCCCGCAACAGGGAGTTCTCGCGAACCCGCTCGAGCACGGACAGGGACATGGTCGAGGCAATGCCCAGTACGGACACCACCACGGCCGCGGCCAGCAGTCCCAGGGTGACCGTGAGCATGACGTCCAGGATGGACACGTAACTTGCTTTCTCCATAAGCGCTCCCTGGAGCTCACCCGCTGTCAGGTTCAGGATCTCCGCGACCTTTTCCTGCAGCTCGGCCGCGGAGGAGTTGTTGAGGGACTGGGCGGCATCGATCTGGGCGATCGCCCCGTCAGCGTCGGCCGGGTCCGTGGTCTTGACGCCAAGCACCCCGTTGAGCTCGGAAATTTGCTGCACCTGTTCGAGGCTCACCTGTCCCGCGCTGGCCGGAACGGAGATGTCCACGGGACGGTTCTGGTCCAATTCGTTGAGGAGGTTGACCCGGGCCACGTGCTGGCCGGTGAGCACCGTTGCGACCAACAGCACGCCGATCAACAACGCTGTGGCGGTTGTGGCCGTACGCGCCGGATAGCGGGCAGCGTTCACGGCCGCCAGCCGTGAGGGCTGGCCCCCGGGCAAGAGGCGGCCCAGGCCCTGGACGAGCGGTGGCAGGTACAACCGGGACGTCATGACCACTCCCAGGAAGCTCGCCAGACCGCCTATGATCCCCAGGATCGGATTGCGCTCCGACGCACCCAACACCAGGGTTCCGGCGCCGGCCACGAGAATCAAGGCACCCAGGACAATGCGAACGCGAGGAACGCCGTCGGCGGCGCGAGACCCCCGCAACCCGTCCAGGGGCGAAGCCCCGTGGGCGCGGCGAGCCGGCCCCAGGGAGGCGACCATCGTGAGCACGATGCCCGTGAGGAACCCGACCAGCAGGTCACGCGGGGCCACCGTCACGGTCAGCGCACTAGTGATTCCGGAGGTCTGCAGCGCCACCGCCAGGGCCCACACCACGGCCACTCCGATAGACGCACCCACGATGCCCAGGACAAGGCCTTCGGTCAGCACCGAGCGACGCACTTGCTTGCTCGTGGCGCCCACGCAGCGCAGCAGGGCGAGTTCACGGGCCCGCTGGGCGGTCAGCACCGACAGGGTGTTCGTCACAACCAGCAGCGCCACCAGGATGGACAGCCCCGCAAAGGCCAGCAGGAACACGGTCAGGATGTTGGAGCCTGCGGCCAGCTGATCGAGCATTTCCTCGGTCAGCTGCTCGGGAGTCACCACGCGCAACTCGGGCTGCTGCCCCTGGCCGCCGGCCAGGATCTGTCCCGCGGTGGTCGTCAGTTCCTGGAGCCGAGCATCGCTGACCGAACCGTCCAATGCGAGCTGAATGGCCTGCAGCGGGCTGCCCCCCGAGATCTGATCGGGAGACAACCGCGTCAAGGCACCGTTGCTGAGCCACACGCTTGCGAACGCACCGGTGGCCGAGGTTTCGGTCAGACCGGACACGGTGAATTCCTTGGCCGCCGACGGCGCCCCTGCGCCTTGCTCGGTCGCCTCGCTCTCGCCGGCGAGCGCACCACTCATGTCCTGAAGTGACACGGTGTCCCCTACGCCCACCTCGAGCTTCTCGGCAAGGGACTCGTCCAGCAACGCTTGGTCGTCGCCGCTGGGGTATTCCCCCTGCGTGATCTGCGCGGGGAACATGGCGGGATCGTCGGGCAGATTGGATGTCACGGTGGCCGAGCCGTCCGAGGAGACCGTGTTCGAACGGGGGATGGCCCCGGTCGTGTACTGGGCCCACACGGACTCCACACCGGTCACGCGGGAGAGCTCCTCGACCTGTTGAGGGGTGGCGCTGAAGCTGAAGGCGTCGTCCGCCTGGGAGGTCACCACGGCGTCCGCATTCTTGTATTGCGCGGCCAGGTCGTTGGTCATGCTCGCCGTCAGGGTGCTCGACAAGCCGAGGGCCGCCGTCATGAAGCCGGAGGACACGGCCACCACGGCCAGGACCATGAGATAGCGCGTCCATTGCAGACGGAGTCTGGACAGGACTACGGTGCGCATCAGCGATCACCCGCCGGGGCGTCGTCGGGCTGGATCCGCCCGTCCATGACTCGAATGACGCGATCCGCGGCCTGAGCCACCCGGGGGTCGTGCGTCACGATCACCACGGTCTGGTTGAACTCGTCCACGCTGCGGCGCAGCATGCCGAGGACCTCTTGGGAGGTGGTGCTGTCGAGGGCGCCGGTCGGTTCGTCCGCGATGATCACGGACGGCTCGGGAAGCAGGGCGCGAGCAATGGCCACGCGCTGCTGCTGGCCTCCGGACATCTCGTCCGGACGGTGATCCAACCGGGAGCGGATACCCAGGGTGTCCGCGAGCGCCTCGAGACGTTGGGAATCCACCTTCTTGCCCGCAAGCGAGAGGGGAAGTTCGATGTTCTGCCGCGCGCTCAGGGTTGGGACCAGGTTGAACGCCTGGAACACGAAGCCCACGTGGTCGCGGCGGAAGCGGGTGAGCTGGTCGTCCGAGAGACCGGTGATGTCCTGGCCACCCACCACGATGCGCGTGCTGGGATCCTTGTCCGGAACGTCCAAGCCTGCCAGGCAGTGCACCAGGGTGGACTTCCCCGACCCGGAGGGCCCCATCACGGCAACCAGGGTGCCCTCGGCAATCTCCAGGTTCACGCGGTTCAGTGCTGTGACCGATGCTTCACCGGTTCCGTAGGTGCGGGAGACGTTGGCCGCAACCACGGCCATTGATCCATGGTGTCGGGATGGGGTGCGCCGCTGCGTTTGCTGTCCCCACGGCAGACCCTGCGATTTCTGTGTTTCGGTACGCGTCGAGTTCATGCTTCAACTCTGTCCGAGACGGGACACACGCACATCGGGCGCGAGTACCGAACCCGCAGGCCACGGTCTCATCCCGGAGTGTGAGGCTCCACGGCGGGGCCAACTGGGAAAATGAGGTGGGGCATGGCGCGAGGCGCGCAGCAGCACACCGTCAGGCCGTCACCACGCCGGTTTCGTAGGCGATCACCACGGCCTGCACTCGGTCGCGAGCACCCAGTTTGGCCAGGATGTGGGACACGTGCGTCTTGACCGTAGGTTCGGACAGGTACAGCTCGGACATGATCTCGCCGTTGGACAGCCCCCGGCCCACCAGTTCGAACACCTCTCGCTCGCGCGCCGTCAGCGCTGCAAGCCGGGGGCTCTTCCACGGGTTCGACGCCGCCGCGGGCACCTGCCCGGGGATCGTCGTGTTCCCGGGCACCTCCCAATGCGACGCCGGCCCGGCACCCGCGGGAGCGGCGTCGTTGGGGGAATGGGCAATGAGGTGGTCGAGCAGCCGACGAGTGGTGGAGGGCGCGATCACGGCGTCCCCGCGGGCGACCGTGCGGATGGCATCGAGCAGTTCCTCGGGGCGGGCGTCCTTGAGGAGGAACCCACTGGCCCCGGCGCGGATGCCGTCCAAGGCATATTCGTCCAGGTCGAACGTGGTGAGCACAATGACCTTGATCTGCGGACGAGCTGCCAGGATGGCCCGCGTGGCCTCGATGCCGTTGAGTTGTGGCATGCGCACGTCCATGAGGACCACGTCCGGAATGCGTTCCGCGCCGACGGCCCCGGCCACGAAATCCACGGCTTCCCGACCGTCACCGGCCTCGCCGATCACCGCGAGATCCGGTTGGGAGTCCACGAGCATGCGGAAACCACCGCGCACGAGCGGCTGGTCGTCGACAATGAGCACCCGCGACACGGCGGCGGACTCTGGGGGAATGGAACTCACGCGCCCTCCGAAGGAATGGTGGCCTGAACGACAAAAACGTCCGCGCGGGTGACATGCGGACCCGCCGTCATCTCACCACCGTACAGAGCCACGCGCTCGCGCAACCCCTGGAGCCCGTGGCCCGCACCCGGAGCCCGGGGTGAATCATTGGCCCCCGCGCCGTCGTTGACGACCTCCACCCACGAGAAATCGCGTCGATGCTCGATGCTCACCCGTACCGAGCTGGCCTGCCATGCGTGCTTCAACACATTGGTGAGGCCCTCCTGCACCACCCGGTACAGGCTCAACTGAGCGCCGGTGCTCAGGGCGGGAGTACCCGATTCATGGAACTGCACGGGCAATCCGGCCGCTCGAACCGAGCGCACGAGCTCGGGAATGTCACCGAGCTGCGGTACCGGTTTGGTCTCCGTTTCACTGCCCGTGCGCAACACTCCCAGCAGTTTGCGCATCTCCGTCAGCGACCCGCGTGCGGTTTCTGAAATGGTCTCCAGGGTCTGGGCGGCCACCTCCGGGTTCGACGCCGCCGCGTACCTCGCGCCGTCCGCCTGGGCAATCACCACGGACAGCGAATGCGCCACCACGTCATGCATTTCCCGGGCAATGCGCGTGCGTTCGTCCTGGGCGGCAAGGCGCACTTCCTGTTCGCGCTCCACTTCGAGGCGACGGGC
This sequence comes from Kocuria sp. cx-455, assembly GCF_057707085.1. NCBI lineage: Bacteria > Pseudomonadati > Acidobacteriota > Terriglobia > Terriglobales > Candidatus Korobacteraceae > Candidatus Sulfotelmatobacter > Kocuria sp. cx-455. Next base: position 61,365 of record NZ_JBYIPM010000006.1, read on the forward strand.
CCGATCCTCGAGCTGTTCACGCCGCAGCCGGCGCGTCCGCGCAAGATCACCCGCGAGGAAGGCCACGATCACGACCAATGCGCTGACCACGGTGAACATCACCGCCGCCGGGGCCCACTCCAACAGCGTGGGCCGGCCGTAAAACGCGAAGAACCAGCGATAACACAGTGCCCCGAAGACCGCGCAACCCAGCAGCGCGGCGAGGAGCACCGCGCGACGCTTCTTCCTGGACGCCCGCACCGCCACGGTGTACATCAGACAGGGCACGGCCCACATGCACAGCCCGATGGTCGCGACGTTGAATACCACCAGGACGAAGAGCGCCAACCCTCCCACCGCGAACGCCGTGGCCACCGGGGCCGCTCGTCGAAACAACAACGGCAGGGCAACCACCACGGCGCACCACAGGCTCCGGCCGCCGTCCAACGCCCCTGCCGTGAGAAAGGACAGCGAGACGAAGATTCCGCCGCTCATCATCAGAGCGTTGCTGAGGTGAGGGTGCTCTTGTGCCCAGCGCGCGAACCGTACGTGGAGTGCCATTGACACGAGGGTAGCGAGCTTTCACCCCGGGGTCGTCGTGCTCGGGTATGAGCCCCGGCAACCATGGTTCACGCCGATATGAACCGGGCCCACCGCTCAGCGACCCTGGCGGGCGGGCCCTAGTTGAACCACTCGGTGGGCGGACCGGCGTTCAGCAGAACCGTGAACAGCAGGGCAACCAACACCACCAACACGAGAGCCGAAAGAATCGGCCAGCGCAGAATGACGGCCAGAAGCCGCTCGGCAGCGGTGCAGGCGGGTTCCTGACCGTTCTGCGGTGCGGCACCGGCCGGAACCACACGCCACCGCGAAGCCAGCAGGCCCTTGCGGTCCACGTGACGTTCGAACGGAACCGTGGCGAACGGAACGACCGCCAGGACCAGGCCCAAGATTCCCTTGGACGCGGGCCAGCGCTGATCGGTCCACACCACCACGGTGGAAACGCAATAGGACAGGAACACGAAACCGTGAATGCTGCCGGCAATCCGCATGGTCCAGTCCGGTGCGCCCAGTGCGTACTTGCCGATCATCGCGGCAATCAGCAGAGCCCACGTGAGCATCTCGGCCGTGGCCACCACGCGGTAGAGACCACGAGGACTCACCCGTGGCGGGTGGTGTCCGGTGGTGTCGACGCGGGAACGAGAGGCGCTGTTCATGCGCTCCTGCGAAACGGCTGACTGGCTGGGCATGGGTCTCCTGGGATCTCGGAACTGGTCTCACACCATTATGGGATGGCGGGCATGGGCCTTTCATCCACCGTTCGATTGATTCTCCGCGGCCCTTACTCCGCGCCCGACTTGCTGGTGGCGTCGCGGACCTCGCCCACGAGTTCTTCCAACACGTCTTCGAGGGCCACGATGTACACGGATTCGTCCGTGGTGCGGGAATCCCTGGCGACCTCGCCCACCAGGGCGAAGTGAGCGCCGTCGGCCTGCATGGTGCGTGTGACCTTTCGCAGCTTGTCCTGCGGAGCCACCCGGGCGAAACGACGGATCGAGGCCGCCGGAATGGGCACGTGACGCATTCGTTCCGGAAGTCCCAGCACGTCCTTGGTGTGGATGTAGCCCATCAGACGTTCATTCTGGTCCTGCACGGGGAACCGCGAGAAACCGGTCTCCGCACACATCAGCTCGACTTCAGCGGCAGTGATATCGCTGGGAACCGTGCGCATGCCGGTCAGGGGCAGGGCGACGTCCTTGGCGGTCTTGTTCTCGAAGTTCAAGGCCCCGGTGAGCAGCCGGATCTCGTCAGTGTCGAGCAAGCCCTCGCGGCCGGATTCCGCCACGAAACCGCGCACGTCCTCGGAGGTGAAGGACGAGGCGACCTCGTCCTTGGGCTCCACTCGGAAGACCCAGCGAACCATGTGGTTCGCGGTCTCGTTCATGATCCAAATGAACGGGCGGAACACCACAACGAACCCGTGCAGCAGGGGGCCCAGCACCATGGCCGCACGCCCCGGTACCGCAATCGCGATGTTCTTGGGCACCATCTCACCCAGCACCATGTGCAGGAAGGTCACGATCAACAAGGCGATGACCAGGGCAATGGGGTGCAGCAGAGCTGAGGGCACACCGAAGTACTCGAGCGGTTGCTCGATCAAATGAGCGATCGCGGGTTCGCCGACGGCGCCGATCAGCAAGGAACACGCGGTGATGCCGAGCTGGGTGGCGGCGAGCGCCGTCGACACGTTTTCAATGCCCTTGAGGGCGTACTTGGCGGTTTTGGAACCTTCTGCGGCCTTGGGTTCCAACTGGTCGCGGCGGGCGGAGACCATGGCGAACTCGCTGGCCACGAAAAAGGCGTTGCCCACGAGCAACAGGATGAGAACGATGATCGCGGTGCTGGTGGTCATCGCTGTTGCTCCTCTCGGGGGTCCTCGACCGAAACGTCCTCATCGCGGTGGAACGAGGGGTTTCCTTGCTGACCGACCTGCGCCGCCTGGAATTCCTCGGCGGTTTCGGGCTGGCGCGGTTCCCCGCCCAGCGGGTCGGGTCTGCCGACCGGCGGTTTCCATTCCGTGGAAGTGGTCGAGCCACCGCGAGCATCGGGGTCTCCGCCCTCGCGGCGCACAAGGATTCTGTCCACGCGGTGCTGATCCATGCGGACCACTTCCAGGTGAATGTTCGCCTTGGTGGGCAGGTCGTCCTCATCGCGGTGGGTGTGGTCCACGGCCTCGAGGGTGAGGGTGTCCTTCACCTGAGGCAACCGGTCCAGCTCCTCGGCCATGAGGCCGCCGAGGGTGTCGGATTCCTCACCCTCGGGCATGTCCAGGCGCAACACGTCGCCGAGCTCATCGGGGCGCAGCAGACCGGAGACCACCAGGCCGCCATCGCGGGTGCGGCGGAAGCGCTGCACGCGGGTGTCCTGCTCGTCGTCGATCTCGCCCACGATTTCCTCAATGAGGTCCTCCAGGGTCACAATGCCGGCGGTGCCGCCGTACTCGTCCACCACGATGGCCAGCTGCAAGCCCTTGCCGCGCAGCTTGCGCATGAGGGGGTCCAGGGTCATGGACTCGGAAACCACGTCCGCACGGGCCGCAATCTCGCCAACCCGCTTGACGGCGCGGTCGTCGAACGGCACGGCCAGGGCGTGGGTGTAGTGCACCACGCCCACGATGTCATCCACGGATTCACCCATGACGGGGAACCGAGAGTGCCCGGTCTGCGCTGCCGTGAGCAGCATGTGCTCCACGGTGTCGTCGCACTCCAGGAAGGTCACGCGCGGCCGTGGCCGCATGACGTCCGCGGCGGTGCGTTCACCGAATTCAATGGACCGCGCCACCAGTTCAGCGGTGCCCGCTTCCAGGGTGCCTTCGCGGCCGGAGCGGTTCACCACGGCGACCAGTTCGGCCGCGGTGCGGGCATTGGCCACTTCTTCGGTGGGAGTGAAGCCCAGGAATCGCAGGACCGCGTTGGCCGATCCGTTGAGGACACTGACCAGCCAGCCGAACAGGACCATGAAGATCTTTTGCGGGTAAACCACCACGTGGGTCACGCGCATCGGGTCGGCGATGGCCCAGTTCTTGGGCACCAGCTCGCCGAACACCATTTGCGTGAACGTCGCCACGATGAAGGCGGCCGTGGTGGCAATACCGGTGGCCACGGCGTCCGGCATCCCCGCCCAGCCGAGACCACTGCTCAGGAGCTCACCAAGGCTGGGGCCCGTGATGAAACCGGCCATCAAACTGGTCACGGTGATGCCCAACTGGGCGCCGGAGAGGTTGGTCGAGGTCTTCTTGAGGCTTTGCTCGATGACGACGGCGCGCTTGTCGCCTTCCGATTCTGCGCGCTGAACTGCCTGTCGGTCCACGGTGAGGAACGAGAACTCCACCGCCACGAACAGGGCGTTGGCCAGGACCAGAAGAAGGAAAACGAGGAGGAGGAGCCAGGCTGTCAGCACCTGCCCACCCCACTCATGGTGGGGGCTGCGGTGCAGCGCGAGTTGTGGGCTACGCCGGATCGGGGAAGAGGACTGTGCCTCTTCGGACTGTCCGACTCCTTGTCATCGGCAGAGGCGGGTACACCGAAGTACGCCGCATGCCGGGAGAGTTGAGATGTCACGGTGAAAAGAATACAGAAACATGCCGAACCCTGCGGGTGATTTTGGTCTAAATGGGCCGGGCTGCGGCCCCCGCGGCCACGTCCGGACATCTGGGGCACGGGTTAGCGCTCTTTTCCCCGGCCCGGACATTATTGGTAGAGGTTCGCAGGTTTATCCCCGCGTTCGCTGCGAACCTCTACCTCAGATGTTCAGCCGTGCTCGGAAACTTCGACCCTAGTTGTCACGGCCCACAGCATTCCGGTCACGATTGTCGGCCCTGCGAATACCGGCGTTAACCCGCGTTGACCTTGATGTTTGAGACACCTAGCCAATGAGCGTTATTGCCGCAGACCAGTTGATCCGGACGTTCAGAGGTGCAGGAGAATTCGCCTAATACTAGGACCTCTCCCGGGCTCAGCGTCGGAGCATTGCGGGCAAAAATCTGTGGTGCGCCGGGCTGCGAGGGCTCCCACTGTGTCTGGGCATGGTCGGAAGTCACCGTGGCGCTCGTGTGGGTTTCTCCGTCTACCTGCGTGGATTTACCAATACAGTGCACCGCGGTTGGCATGCCGTAGATAACCTCTTCGGAGGTGAAAACTACGCACTGGGCGGGCCCGGTCTGGGCTGCGAACCGGTACATCCCGCGTTCCGCCTTATACGGGACGGCATCCACACGAACACCCTTGTGCGGCTCCACTGCTTCTCCACGAGTCAGGGCTATTGCTCGACTATTGTCCCTGGTGCTGCACCCTGCGGAGTAGCCACGTTGCACTGACGCGGCATAGGTGGGCATCGAGCAGTCATACCCATTGATCTGATGGTGGTTGGCATTACCGTTTCCGCCCATGGGCGCAGCGAGATACTTCTCCATCTGTTGGGCGGCTTCCCCACATGAAATTTCACCGGCCAAGACCACGAGTCCGTGACCGTCTACAGGTTCAGGGCACGGAACCCCGATGGCTGCCGCCTGGCTCGCCGCGCTCGGATTCTTCGATGGGGAAAGCGTCTGCGATCGGTTCGGCGGTTCTGTAGCACGGGACGCAGCCGAGTCTGCTTCAGAAGCCGTGGGCTTCGTGGTCCCCCCGGTGCTTGGCCTGACTCCATCGGCCGAAGTTTCAGAAGGTTCCACCGAGGTGTCCGGATTGGTGGTTTGCTCCGGGCTCATCTGCACCACGGAGTTCTCGCAGGCGCTGAGACCCACAAGGAGCACGAGCGTCCCTAACGCGACGCTAAGTTTCTTTTTTATTCCCACGTCGACTCCTCGCCATATGGTGACAAGATATCCCACCACGACGAGTGAAACGAAGGTGTCCATGAGTCAGCCCGCCGCAGCTACTTCAACTACAGCGCCGGAGGTAGTGCAGAAAAAGCCTCCGAAGATTGTGCCCTTGCTTCTCGGACCCGCTTTGGCCGTTTCGCTGACCTTTGTTCTTCCGGATTCTCTGGCTTTCGAAGGGCGGGCCGTCGCGGGCATCGCACTGTGGATGGCGCTGTGGTGGATGACTGAAGCTGCCCCGATCCCGGTCACGTCACTCTTGCCCCTGGCCCTGTTCCCGCTGGTGAACGCTGGGACCATGAAGGACGTGGCCGCGCCCTACGCCGACCCTGTCATCTTCTTGGTGATGGGGGGCGTGATTCTCGGGTTGGCTACTGAGAAGAGCAACCTCCATTTGAGGATCGCGCTGTACACGATCAAGGTGGTGGGAACGAAGCCCGCGCAGATCGTCTTTGGACTCATGCTTGCCTCCGCGTTCTTGTCCGCATGGGTATCCAATACGGCAACCGCGGTCATCATGACTCCCATTGCGGTATCCGTCCTGCAGTTGATCCGCCAGATCGACCCCAAGCTTGTCGACAAGAAGTTTGCCGCATCCATGGTGCTGGGCGTGGCCTACGGTGTGACCATCGGTTCCACGGCAACCTTGATCGGTCAGCCTCCCATGGCGCTGATGAAGGCGTACCTGGCGGCCAACCACGACTTCGATATCCCCTTCGGGCAGTGGATGATGGTCGGTGTTCCGTTCGCAATTGTGATGCTGGCGCTCACGTGGCTGGTTCTCACCAAGCTGGTGTTCCGCACAAGCCTCACGGAGATTCCGGGCGGGGCCGACATGATCAATAGGGAACTCCACTCCCTCGGGACCATGTCACAGGCGGAAAAGCGAGTCGCCACTATTTTTCTCACGGCCATCGTCCTGTGGGTGGCCGTTCCATTCCTGGCTGACAACGGCCACGTGACGGGTGCGATCCCCTTCATCGCGAACATCTCGGATACTCAGATTGCCATCGGAGCCGCCATTGCGTGTTTCCTGGTGCCCGCAGGTCGCACGTCCCCGGGCCACGCTCTGTTGCAATGGAGTTCGGCCAAGGAGATCCCGTGGGGGTTGCTTCTCTTGTTCGGGGGTGGTCTGAGCCTGTCCGTAGCATTCACCGCCACCGGCTTCTCCCCGTGGATTGGCGAACAGGTCACCAACCTGGGAGCGCTCCCGGCGTTCTTGATCCTGGGCACAGTGGCCATCATCGGACTGGCCCTCACCGAATTGACCAGTAACACCGCCACTGCGGCGGCGTTCTTCCCGATCATGGGCGCCGTGGCGATCGGCGTGGGAATCGACCCGCTGTTCATGACCATCGTGGTCACCCTGGCCGTGTGCTCCGCGTTCATGTTGCCCGTGGCCACCCCGTCCAATGCGGTAGCTTTCGGCAGTGGTGAGGTCAGCATCAAACAAATGGTCAGGGTGGGCGTGTGGCTGAACCTCATCGCGCTGGTAGTCGTTATGGCCACCGTCTACACCCTTGTACCGCTGGTCTTCGGAGTCACTCCATAGAACTTTCAGGGCAGAGGTTCGAGCTCTCTCCCGGCGTGGATATTTTTGGCAGAGAATCGCAGTTTTGGGACTGGTTTCGCTGCGAACCTCTACCCCAGATGCTCAGCCCTGCTAATCCCCGCCCCAGATGCCACGAAACCCCGCGGTCACGGACATCCAATCCGTAGCCGCGGGGCCCCGCTCAGCACCGTCGAGTTACAGCTCTACGGTGTCGTTCTTACCCGCGTCAGGGCGTTCACCGGTGACGCGAGCCTTAATCATGGAGAACATGGTCTTGGCGCCCTCGGAGCTCCAGTACTCACCGGCCTCGGTGTTGACCAGGATCAACGCGGCCTCCGGGGACTTGGGGTCCGCCTGCAGGAACGCACCGGTCAACGCGTCGGCGAGTTCTTCCTTGCGCTGCGGGTCCTCCACCAGTTCAGCGCGGCCACGCAGCGAGACCCACGTTCCCTTGCCCACGAACGTCACATTGACCTGGGCGTCGGCGGTGATCTGCTCCACCAGGTCCGAATCGCGGGAGGTCATGAACCACAGGTCCCCGTCGAAGTCCCTGTCCTGCACGGTCATGGGGCGGGTGACAATGCCGCCGTCCGGGGTGTGGGTGGCGATCACACAGGTGTCGATGCCCTCGATCAGTTCCTTGATGGTCTCCACTGCTTGAGTCTTGCCGTCAGTGTCAGTCATGGTTTCCCTCCGTTGGATAGCCGATAATGCGTTCTTGATATGAAAAATTGATGGCGCCCACCCGAGGCGATGGGCTACCCGCCCCGGGAGATCAGTCCGTCCGCCCCAGAATGTGTTCCGAGCACTCGCGCAGTCCTTCGTGGCGGAACTGATAGCCCGTGTCCAGGAATTTGCTCACGTCCACCCGGTGACTGGCCACCACGGTTTCCCGTGTGGCCTCCTTACCCAGCAGTGCCTGCGGGCCCGCGAGCGGAGTGGGCACCACCGCCGGTCGGTGCAACACTCCCGAGATGATGCGGGCGAAATCCTTTTGCCGCACCGGATTGGGTGCGGCCACGTGGTAGGGTCCGGATGCGTCCTCGGACAGCACCAGGTGCGCCACCGCGCCGGCCATGTCATCGATTCCGATCCAGCTCTGCCACTGCTTACCCCCACCCAACGGTCCGGACAGACCCGCCGCCATGAGCGGCAGCTGAGGCCGCAACAGCCCACCGCTCGGAGTCAGCACCAGCCCGGTGCGCACGTTGATCACGCGCACGCCGAACGCCTCCGCGCCGTGCGCCGCCTTCTCCCACTCGGCACACACGTGCGCCAGGAATCCCGCACCGGGGGGCTGTTCCTCGGTCAGGATCTCATCCCCGCGATCGGTGCCGTGATAGCCCACGGCCGACCCGACCACGAGCGCCCGGGGTCGCTGTTGCTCGGGCACCTGCCCGATCGCCCGCACCAACAGCGCGGTGCTGTCCACGCGTGAGTGGAGGATTTTCTCCTTGTTCTTGCGCGTGAAGCGCGTGGCGATACTCGACCCGCCCAGGTGAAGGACGACGTCGATCCCCGCCAGATCTCGCGGGTTCAGGAGACCCTTCTCCGGGTCCCAGCCGATGACCCCGTCACGGGTGGTGCCGCCGCGTTCGAGCCTCACCACCTCGTGACCGCCGGTCTCCAGGAGGGCGCACACTTGCGAACCGATCAGACCGGAGGACCCACCCACCGCAACACGCAGCCGGGGCCCGCGGTGCTGGTCGTGGAAATCGAGGTCACCGCGCAGCTGACGCTCGCGGTAGGCGAAAATCCGTTGCAGCTGACCGCGCATGAGCTTGTCGCTGAGCCCGCTGGCCTTCTCCGCCACCCGAGGCAGGGTGCGCACCGTGACCTGATCACGCACGAGCGTGCCGCCCTCCGGTGTCTCCTCGAAGTTGTGTCGGTGCTCCCACTCCCCCAACGGCCCGCGTTCCATGCGGTCGGTGAAGTAGCGCGGCGGGTCCCAGTCACCGTGGCGGGCAGTCCACGGAACATGCACCGCGCCGAAGGTGCCCGGCACGGACACCCCCAATTTCACGCGCGAGCCGGGTTCGATCCCGTCCGTGGGGCCCTCTGTGACCTGGTCCGGGCCGCCACCGAAGGGCGGGGTGAGCCGGGGCAGGGCACCGGGGCGTTGATGCCACGCGAAAACCTCGTCGCGCGGTTGGGTCAGACGGGTCTCGTACTCGAACTGTTGCGCCATTGCGGGTGTCCGTTCTGTGGGCCGAGTGCTCGGGACTGGATCCGGAAAACCTGTACTCCGGAGGCGGGGGCAGCTACAGCTGATCAGCCGTTCTGGGGAACCTGATCCACGAGCTCGTCGTCCTCGGGTTCATCGGCCGGGTTCACCCTGCGGACCTGCGCCGAAGTGGGACGGCGTTCGCGCTCGTACGGTTCCAACGTCACCGTTTCTCCGGTCTCCAGGGAGCGCAGTACGGCCTCGTGGACGCGGGTGTCCAGGAGACCCTCCTCGCCGGAGGGCTCGGGCTGCTCACCGTTGCGGATGCAATCCACGAAGTACTGGGTCTGCCCACCGAACTGTTCCACGGGGTCGTGGGCGAAACTTTCCGAGTTGCCGTCCTTGGTGAGCGTGTAGCTGATCCCCACGCCCTCTCCGAAACCGAAGCACGGCTCAGCGGTGATTTCACCCTCGGTGCCGGCAATCGTGAACCGCTCGGCGGACTCTGAGGCGTACGAAATCGTGAACTGGGCCACCCGGTCCTCCGGGAAGCGCAGGGTCACGGCCACGGTGTCGTCGAAGTTGAACTCCCGGCCGGGGGTCCGAACGCCCACGGCGTGCACCGCAATGGGTTCCGCGTCGAAGAGGTTGCGCACCTCGTTGAGGGGGTACGTTCCCATGTCCGGGATGGGCCCACCCCAGTAGCCGGAGTGACCGCGGTGGTTCTCCTCCGTGATGTCCTGGGAGAACACGGAGGAGAAGTACCGGGGATTACCGATGACCTTCTGGTCGCGGACCTTCTCGATCATGTCCACGGTGCCCGGTTCCTGGTGCAACCGATAGGCGACCATGAGTGTGGCCCCGGAGGTGTTCGCGGCGTCGATAATGGCCTGGCAGTCTTCCACCGAAACTTCCATGGGCTTCTCGAGCAACACGTGCAGCCCGGTCTTGAGTGCGGGCTCGGCGAATTCGCGGTGCCGGAAGACGGGGGTGGCAACGTAGACGGCGTCGATGTCGCCGGAGGACAACAGCGCGGGGTATTCCTCGTAGGAATACGTGGCCACCCCGAACTCCTGACCGAGCTCCTCGGCCTTCTCCGCGCTGGAGGTCACCAGCGCCGCAAGTTCGGCGTCATCGATCCGGGACAGCCCGGGGATGAAGGCCTGCTGGGAAATCTGGCCTACGCCCACCACGGCAAAGCGCACGGGACCGTTGTTCTTCTCGGACATGTGAAACCTCCAAAGGGATGTCAACCTCGCGCCGCGTTGATCAGCGCGCTTATCAGGACAACTGATCCCACCCTACGCGCGGCCCCCGGGCTTGTCAGGAGAAGTCGCGGGCGTTCTGCAGCACCGGGATGGCCGCGCGAGTCTTCTCGACCAGACCGAGATCCAGGTCGACGACCCGGTAATCGGGGACGTCCTCCAGAGAAGCCACCACGGAACCGTCCGGAGCGGCCACCAAACTGTGCCCCACGCCCAGCGGCGCATTGCCCTCGACCTCACGACCGACCGACGCCGGGTCCGCCTGCCCCACGGCCACCACGTACGACGTCGCGTCGAGGGCTCGGGCGCGCGCCAGCAGTTCCCACTGTTCGACCTTGCCGGGGCCCGCGCCCCAGGAGGCCCCGAGCAGGACGACCCGAGCGCCGTCGGCGGCCATGCGGGTGAAAAGCGCGGGGAAGCGGATGTCGTAGCAGGTGGCCACGCCCACGGTCACGCCCTGAAGGTCGAAGGTGACGGGCGCGGCGCCGGCCTGGACGGTGTCCGATTCCTTGAAACCGAACGCATCGTAGAGGTGAGTCTTGTCGTAGCTGAGCACGCGGCCGTCGGCGAGCGCGATGAGCGCGGTGTTGCGCACGCGACCCTCGTCGCCGGGGCTGAACATGCCGGCCACGATTGCCACGCCGTGCTCCTGGGCCGCGGCCGATACGGACTGGGCCCACGGCCCGTCGGCGGGCTCGGCAATGTTTTTCAGACTGCGACCGAAGGCGAACATCGTGGCCTCGGGGAGCACCAGGATGTCCGCGTTGTCCTGCCCCGCGCGAGCGGCGAGCTCCTGGACCCGCTCCAGGTTCTGCTGCGGATCGTGCGAGCTGAGGATCTGTCCCATGGCAATGCGCATGTTTTTCAGCGTATCCGGATCGGGGTGCAGGATGGAGACCATGAATTCACCCGCGAGCCCCGGCAGAGCCCAGCACGTCCCCACGTGGACGCTGGGTGCGGTGGGGTTCGTGTCCTTTTTCGACCGGTTCGGCACCCCGCCCATGTTGCTGATCATGTCCAGTGACACCGGCCTGGACGTGCACCAGGTGGTGCAGTTGTTCACCGTCTACTCGCTGCTCTACGCCCTGGGGCAGCCGCTGTGGGGCATGTTGAGTGACCGGTGGGGACGTCACATCGTGCTGCGGGTCGCGCTGATCGGCGTGGTCGTCGGCTCGATCGCCAGCGTTCTGGCCGGCGGTTACGCGGCGCTGCTGATTGCCCGCGGGTTCACGGGCCTCACCGTGGGGGCGCTGTATCCCACCCTGCTCACCCTCATCGGGGACACCCGGATCGGCCCCGCCAAGGTGCATGCACTGTCTGACCTGCTGGCGTATTCCTCGATCGGCAATGCCGTGGCCACGCTGACCACCGGCGCGATCGCGGCGTGGCTCAGTTGGCGCGTGGTGTTCGGCATCGTGGGAGTGGCGTGTGTGGCGCTGTTGATCCTGCTGCGCCACGTGCATGCACCCAAGCCCGCGCGCACCGCCTCGGCAAAGGGCGGCGCCTTCGCCGCGTGGCCGCTGACGGTCTACGGTATCGCCTGTGCCGAGGGCGTGGTGCTCGTGGGCATCCTGACCTACGTGGTTCCGGCGCTGCAGAGCGTGGGCGTGAGCGTGGCCCTGGCCGGCGTGCTCGGTGCCACCTACGGACTGGGCGTGGTGGTCGGCGCTCCCCTCATGCGGGTGCTCTCGCGCAGGTTCACGCGCACCCAGTGCATGATCTGGGGCGGCGGGTTCATGGTGGTCGGCCTGGGGGCCTCTGCCCTCTCCGCCACTCCGGTCCCGCTCACCATCACGGCCGTGTGCATCGGACTGGCCAATGCCATCCTGCATTCGTCCGTGCAGGGCTGGGCCACCGAAGTCGCCCCGGAATCGCGGGCCACCACGGTGTCCTTCTTCGTGACCTCGCTCTTCCTGGGGGCGGCCGCGGGTACTTTCGTCACCGCCGGGCTCGCCGACGCCGCCCGGTTCAGCACCATATTCGGCATCGGCGCGGTTGCGGGGCTGGGGATCACGGTGGTTGCGAGCGCGGCCCACGCACGGTGGGTGCGCTCCACCGCCACGTCCTGACGGTCAGGCGTACTTGGCGATCTTCACCGCGCTCGCGATCATGGGGAGCTGCAGCGGCAATCGCCCGAGGGAAATGAGCTGCTTGTCCAGCGGACGGTGGCGCCAGTCCCACGCCATTTTCATGTTGCCCGGCCACACCCCGATGAACAAGGCGGTGGCCGCGACGCCTCCCAGCTTGCGGGTTGCGGGCACGAGCAACAGCGCGGCGGTGGCAAGCTCCGCGTACCCCGAACCAATGGCCCAGTCCCGGGCGGTCCCGGGCAATTGCTCGGGAATCAACCGTTCGAACGGTTCCGGCTTCACGAGGTGCAGGGCACCCATTCCGGTGAGCGCCAACCCCGTGAACAGGGCGGATTTGTGGGCGCTCTTGCGTTGCTGCAGCAGTTTTTTGGTCATGCCACACGGTAACCCGAACGCATTCCGGCGGGCCGAGCGGCGTCGTAGAGTGGCGATACACGCCCGAAGGGAGACTCTCATGGAACCGTTCGTCACCGCCGACTGGCTGCAAGAACATCGTGATTCCGTGCTGCTCGCCGATGCCCGCATGTACCTGGACGGGCGCAGCGCTCGAGCCGCTTACCTGCAGGGCCATCTGCCCGGCGCGGTGTTCGTGGATGTCGCTGAGGCTCTGGCCGCCCCGGCCTCCCCCGCGGCCGGGCGGCATCCGCTGCCCTCCCCCGTGGATTTCGCCGCGGCCATGTCCGCCGCGGGAATCGGAGACGACACCACGGTGGTCGCCTACGACGACGCCGGTGGCGTGATGGCCGCCCGGCTCGTCTGGATGCTACGCACCGCAGGCCACAATGCCGCCCTGTTGGACGGAGGCATCGGAGCGTTTCCCGCAGAGACTTTGGAGACCCGCTACGTGACCCCGCAGTTCGCGCACTTCACGCCCGTGCCGTGGCCCCGCGAGGCTCTGGCCACCATTGACGAAGCGGCCGGTGGCGGCACCGTGATCGATGCCCGGGACCGCACTCGATTCGACGGTCACGGCGCCGATCCCATGGACCCCCGCTCCGGGCACATCCCCGGGGCGCGCAACGTGCCGTGCCGTGAGCACCTGGGTGAGGACAAGACCCTGCAGCCCATTGCGCAGTTGCGTGAGCATTTCCGCAGCGCCGGAGTCACGGACGCAAACACCATGATTTCCTACTGCGGCTCCGGCGTGACCGCGTGCCACAACCTCCTGGTCGCCGAGTTCGCAGGGCTGGGGCGCGGCCGACTGTTCCCCGGAAGCTGGTCCCAGTACGCCCACACGGACCGCCCGGTCGAGACCAGCCCGTTGCCCGGCTGAGCCCCGGGTCACAGTTCGATAACCACCATAGATTTACTATTGTAAATTCTTGCACGGGGCGCCAGACTATGTGACATGGGCAACATGAAAGCCCGCTTCTGGGCTACTTCTCTCGGATTCACCGCTGCTATCGCTCTTACCGGATGCGGGGCAATGGCCGCCGCTCCGGCCACCGCGCCGCCCGTAACATCCGCACCATCCGTAACGTCCGCGCCGGCGGCGCCGCCTTCGGCACCCACCGCGGCAGCTCCGTCCCAGGGACCCGGTGGCTACCCCGTGGTGACTCCGGAGAACTCACCCCAGGTGGGTCTGGACACGAACGGCAAGTACGCTCCGGGGCTGAAATTGGCCGCGATGGATCAGGGGCGTTTGTTCTTCGCCTACCCGCAGAACTGGGACGTCATTGCCACGTCAGACACGTCCATGAGCATCCGCACCCGGGACGGCCACATTGAGGGCGGCATCGACATCCGGCCGGTGGGCGACCCTGAGCCCGACATGCCCCACATGACCCACACGCGCACCGTCTACGGCCAGGCCCAAGGACCGGGCCACGCCGCGAACGTGGTGGTGGGCCGGACGGACGGACCGTTCAATGCCGATCGACTCAGTTGGCGCCTCCAGGATCCGACCACCGGAGGATCCGGGTTGGCCCTGGGTGACGGGCGCGTGGTCGACATCCAGCTGTACGCCATCATTGGCGAGGGCCAACCCCCGCTGACGGACGCAGAGATCGAGCAGGTGATCGACGACATCCCCAACAACCCGGAGCACCTCGCGGCACAGAACATCTTGGGAACCGTTCACCACTTGGGCTGACATCGCGCCGACGGGGAGAGATCGGCGCGAGGAAAGGACCGGGGATCGCATACGTGATCCCCGGTCCTTCTCTGCATTCAGGCGGCGCGATGTCCGGCTCGAATGCTTACGTTTTACGCGGTTCGGTGCCAAGATTGAAATCAACGAGTGTCATGGATGACACCACTGATGAGGAGGCAGCAATGTCCAAGCGACCTGAGAATTCCGACCCCATTGCTTCGGCCGGCCAAATCGACGATCCCGACCAGCCCGTGAGCCGCAACGACGACCATCCGACGGATCAGCAAGAGCAGTCCGAAGACGATCCCGACCACCCCAAGCGATCCTTCCGCCATCGCCGCGCTCACGGGGCCTCCGCTGCCGGGGCCGCTCATTCCGACGAACACGCTGCCCGCCGTCGTGGAAAAACCCCCAAGGCCCTCAAGGAGACGGGCTTCCCCAATGTGGACGCCGCCGAGGTCGAGGCCCAGCACGGTCACGACGTAGATTCCTCCGCCCTAGCTGCGGGGCGGAAATTTCACCCGCCCGCCGGCCGGAAGGACCCCAACCTCCCCAATCTTCCCCCGGCCGGTCAGGACTTTCACGTGAGCGACGACCATGAACTCAGTAACGGGGCTCGTAACGACCGGGACGGTGACGACTCCGAGGCAGAGTCCTACGGCACTCCGGAGAACTCGGGTGGGCCGGAGCCCATCACCCACTCGCGCGCCGTCGAGGACCGCGTGCAGCAGCAAGAGCACGACTTCGACCTGGGGGTCACCGAAGAGGGCGAACGCTACGTCACGCCCCACGAGGATCGCTGACGCGCCCCTAACCGTCCAGGCGAGTCTTAAGGTTCCCTATCCCCGATTCCAACGCCGGAATCGGGGATAGGGAACCTTTTTCGTGGGTGTGCCACCCCGACCGCGCCGCACGGGCGCCGTGGAGCGCGATCAACGGGTGGGCGAGCCCGGACCCAACGGGATGCCCAGGCCCCACCACGCGAGGAAGAACAGGAACCAGACCACCAGCATGGCCAGGGACACCGGGATGGTCAAAGACATCAGCGTTCCGATGCCCGCTTTGGGGTACCAGCGCTGCATGAACCCCAGGGTCATGGCGAAGAACGGGTTCAGTGGTGAGATCACGTTCGAGGGCGAGTCGCCGATCCGGAACAGCATCTGCGTGGTTTCGGGCGGTATCGCCAGGTACATGAACATGGGTACGACCACGGGCGCGGTCAGCGTCCACTGCGCGGAGCCCGAGGTGATCAGGATGTTCACCACCGCGACCAGGAGCACGAACCCGGCGAACAGGACCACGGTGGGCACCCCGGCGTTGCCGAGGAGTTCCGAGCCCTTAATGGCGAGCACCGTGCCCATGTTGGACCAGTCGAACCACGCGATGAACTGCGATGCCGCGAAGAACAGAACGATCAACGGGGCCACCTGGGTGATGGCCGAGGCCATCATGGGCGGGATGTCCGAGGGTTTGCTCAGCGTGCCCGCGACCCAACCGTAGACGGAGCCGCACAGGAAGAACAGGAGCCCGATCGGTACGGCCACACCACTGATGAGCACGGATGTCAGGGGCGATCCGTCCTCACCGGGGAACGGGGTGTTGGGCATGAACATCAGGGTGAAGTAGATCGCCAGACCGATGGCCAGCGCGATCATGGCCGCGATCAGACCCCGGATCTCACGCGGAGAGGTGGAGGAGAGGTCCTTGTCGGTGAGGGTTTCGGCCTGATCGCCATTGCCGTCCTCCTGAGCGGCTCGCTCGGCGGCTTCCTGCTGGTCCAACTCGTCCGCTTCATAGCGCTTGGAGACGTTGGTGAGCACCAGCTCGGAGACCAATGTGATCACCAGGGCAAGCACCACGGCCGAGGCAGCCGAGAAGAAGTAGTTGGCAATCGGGGAGACCGTGTACTCGGGATCCACCAGCTGAGCCGCGGACTGGGTGATGCCGCCCAACAGCGGGTCGGTCAGGTTCACAATGAGTGAGGCATTGAAACCCGCCGAGGACGAGACGAACGCGATCACGGCGCCCAGCACAGCGGAGCGGCCGGCGGCCTTGAATGCCGCAGCACCCAGGGGAATCAACACCACGACAATGGCGTCCGATGCGACCGAACCGGTCACACCGGCCAAAGCCAGGACGAACGTCAACCATCCGGCGGACACCCGGGAGACCACGAGTTTCACCGCGGTGTTGATCAAGCCGGTGCGTTCGGCCACGGCCACGCCCAACAGCACGGTGATGACCACGCCCAACGGTGGGAACGTAGCGAAGTTCTCGACCGCCTCACCCACCATGCGCTGCGCGCCCTCGGGAGTCAGGAGGTTTTGAACTGCGACCTCTTCACCGTCGGCGGGGTTCACCGCGGTAATGCCGACACTCGACAGCACGGCGGACAAGGCAACCACCGCGCCCGCCAAAATGACGAACAACCAGAACGGATCGGGCAGCTTGTTGCCCAGCACCTCCACGACGCTCAGTGCGCGGATCACGGGGCCGTTTTTCTGTGGCTGTTCCGCGGTGCCATCCGCCGCGCTCGAGGATGAGCCGTTGGTCTTTGTCGCCGTGGTAGCGGCCTCGGTTTCAGTCATGAAGTTCTCTCATCGGCTGTCGGGTCGAAGGGGCGCCGCGCTCATGCCCGAGTGCCCCACGACACTATCAAGACAGGAACCAAGGCGTGCCACCACGTCATTGACCCGGGTCAAGCGTGAGTGCATGACGCGCGACACGGGTTGCTCGCGTTTCGAACCCGGCCGGGGCCCAGCCGAAGCCATGCCTACTTCTGGAACGCCTCCAACAGTGCCCGGCTGCCGTTGGCGAGCAGAGCGACGTCGGCGCCCACGTTCACGAAGTCCGCGCCCGCGGCCAGGTAGTCCCGCGCCTGGTCCTGGGCGAACGCGTTGACGCCCACGAACTTGCCCGCGGCCTTGACCTCGGTAATCACGTGTTTGACGGCGGCCACCACGTCCGGGTAGGTTTGCTGCCCGATCAGCCCCATGGAGGCGGCCAGGTCCGACGGGCCGATGAACACGCCGTCGACCCCTTCGACGGCAGCGATCTCGGTGATGTTCTCCACGGAGGCCGCGGATTCAGCCTGCACGATCAGGGTGATGGTCTCGCGCGCTCGCGCCAGGTAGTCGGGGATGCGGTTCCAGCGGCCGGAGCGAGCCAACGCGGAGCCGACGCCGCGCACCCCCTGCGGCGGGTAGGCCACCGCCCGCGCGGCGGCCTGAGCCTCGGCGACCGAATCGACCATGGGCACCACCAGGGTCTGAACGCCCAGGTCCAGGTACTGCTTGATGATCACCTCGTCATTGGCCGGCACCCGCACCATCCCCAGCGTGGGGTAGGCGGCCATGGCGCGCAGTACCGACTGGATGGTCTCGAGCGACAGCGGGGAGTGCTCGCCGTCAATGAGCAAATAGTCGAAACCGGTACCGGCCAGGATTTCGGCGGCGGTGGGATCACCGGACGAATGGAAGATGCCTACTACCGGCTGATCACCGGAACCCAGCGGAAAAAGGTCCCTGAGGCTCGGCAGCGCACCCGGCAGGTTGGCCGCGTCCTCCGCGCGGAAGGACTGGATCAAATCATTCACTCGAACCGACATGTGATGGCTCCCAAATTTCCGTAGTCAGCGTGCACGGTGTCCCCGGGGTGGACCCACATGGGCTTGGTGAACGAACCGGCCAGGATGATGCTCCCGGCGGGCAGCGAATCGCCGTGCGCGGCCAGTTTGTTGGCCAGCCACACCACGCCGTTGGCCGGGTGGTTGAGCACCGCGGCGGCCACGCCGGTGTCCTCAATGGTTTCGTTGCGGTACAGCAGCGCCGAGACCCAGCGCAGATCCACGGCCGCGGGGTCCACCGGGTTACCGCCGTAGACCATGGCACCCAGGGCGGCATTGTCCGAGATGGTGTCCACAATGGTGCGGCCCTCCATCTCAATGCGTGAGCTGAGGATCTCCAGTGCCGGCACCACGTACTCGGTCGCGCGCAGAACGTCGAAAATACTCACGTTCGGACCCGTGAGTTCCTCCTTGAGCACGAACGCCAGTTCCACCTCGATGCGCACGTTCGAGTACTGATCGTGCCTGATCACGGAGCCGTTCTCGTAGACCTGGTCGGCGAAAATCGCGCCGTAATCGGGTTCGCTGATGCCCGTGGCCTGCTGCATGACCTTGGACGTCAGCCCGATCTTGCGCCCCACCAGGCGGCGCCCGGATTCCTCACTGCGGCGGCGCCATTCGTTTTGCACCGCGTAGGAATCCTCCACGGTCATCTCCGGATACTGCTGCGTGAGCCGCGGGATCATGGTGCGATCCCGCTCGGCCGCGGCCAGAACATCGGCGATCCGGGCTATACGTTCCTGGTCCAGCATGGTGTCTCCCTCGCGTTCGTCGGGTTGTCCCGCCGACGACGCCGCTGGGCCGGCCCGCTTGCGGAACGGCCCGGCGGCGGCGTCGGCGTCGGCGTCAAGAAAGTGTCGAAAGGTGCGTGGTCAGAGCTGGTTGCCCAGCTTGTATTCGCCCTTCTTCCACTCGGGCATGGACTCCTCGCCCTCAGTGGCGCGGGTGTAGGAGAAACCGTCCGCGCCGATGGTCGCTGCCATCTCGGACTCGTCCGTGCGGGCGACAACTTCCTGGGGGTTGCCGTCCAGGTCGAGCACCAGGGAGGCCTCGGTGTACCAGGAGGGGACCACGGGGGTGCCCCACCAGTCGCGGCGCTGGTTGTCGTGGACGTCCCACGTGACCACGGGGTTGTCCGGATCGCCGGTGTAGTAGTCCTGGGTGTAGATCTCCACGCGGTGACCGTCGGGGTCGCGCAGGTACAGGTAGAACGCGTTGGAGACACCGTGGCGGCCGGGGCCGCGCTCGATCTTGTCCGACTGGCGCAGGGCACCGAGCTTGTCGCAGATCGCCAGGATGTTGTGCTTCTCATGGGTCGCGAACGCCACGTGGTGCATGCGGGGACCGTCGCCGCCGGTCATGGCGGTGTCGTGAACGGTAGGCTTGCGGCGCATCCACGCGGCGTAAACGGTGCCCTCTTCGTCCTGGATGTCCTCGGTCACGCGGAAGCCCAGATCCTGCATGAACTTGGTGGCGCGGGGAACATCCGGGGTGACCTGGTTGAAGTGGTCCAGACGCACCAGGGCGCCGGGCGTGTAGAGGTCATAGCGCCAGGCCAGGCGCTCCACGTGTTCCACGTCGTAGAAGAACTCGTAGGGGAAGCCCAGCGGGTCCTCCACGCGCACCGAATCGCCGATGCCCTTGGTGAAGCCGTCCTTGTTGCGCTCCACGCGGCAGCCGAGCTCCTCGTAGAACGCCACGGCCTTGTCCAGCTCTTCCGGGCTGCGCACGCGGTAGGAGAATGCCGCCACCGCGGCCACCGGGCCCTGGCGCAGCACCAGGTTGTGGTGGATGAACTCCTCGATGGAGCGCAGGTAGACGGTGTTCTCGTCCTCTTCGGTCACGGTCAGGCCGAGCACGTCCACGTAGAAGTCACGGGAGACCTTGAGGTCGGTGACCACGAGTTCCATGTACGCGCAGCGCAGGATGTCCGGCGCGGGAACCGAAGGGGTCTTGATGGGGTTGTCGGTGGAGATCGGGGCTTCCTGGGATACGTAGAAGCCCGAGGACGTCATTGTCCGGTCTGCGGGATTCGTCATGATGGTGTCCTTCTGATGGGTGGTACTGGATGGGTGGAGGAGGTAGGGCGCTCAGCCGTCCATTTTCTCGGCGGCTTCTTCCTGCTTGCCGAAGACCGGGTTGTGGACCTCGCCCAGGTTGATGTGCACGGCCTGCTGGTCCGTGTAGAAGTCAATGGAGCGGTAGCCGCCCTCGTGACCCAGGCCGGAGGCCTTCACGCCCCCGAACGGGGTGCGCAGATCACGCACGTTGTTGGAGTTCAACCAGACCATGCCGGCCTCGACGTCCTGCGCGAAGTTGTGGGCGCGCTTGAGATCGCTGGTCCACACGTAGGCGGCCAGGCCGTACTTGGTGTTGTTGGCGAGCTCCAGGGCTTCCTCGTCCGTGTCGAACGGGGTGATCGCCACGACCGGTCCGAAGATCTCCTCCTGGAAGATCCGGGCATCCGGCTTGACGTCCACGAACACGGTGGGCGCCACGTAGTTTCCGGTGTCGAAACCCTCGGGGCGGCCACCACCGGCGACCAGACGGGCCTCGGACTTGCCGATCTCCACGTAGGACATGACCTTGTCGTAATGCTCGGGGTGCACCAGGGCGCCCACCTCGGTCTTGGGATCCGAGGGCAGACCCACCTTCACGCGCTTGGCCTGGGCGGCGTAGCGTTCCACGAATTCGTCGTAGATTCCGCGCTGGACCAGGATGCGCGAGCCGGCGGTGCACCGCTCGCCGTTGAGGGAGAACACACCGAAGACGGTGGCGTTGATGGCGGCGTCCAGATCGGCGTCGTCAAAAACAATGGCCGGAGACTTGCCGCCCAGCTCCATCGAAAGGCCCTTGAGGTAGGGAGCGGCGTTGGCAAAGATGATCTGCCCGGTGCGGGACTCACCCGTGAACGAGATCAGGGGGACGTCCGGGTGCTTGACCAAGGAGTCTCCGGCGTAGCCCTCTTCGCCGTAGCCGTTAACCAGGTTGAACACACCGGCAGGAACGCCGGCTTCCTCGAAAATACCCGGCCATAGCGAGGCGGAGAGCGGAGTGAATTCGGCGGGCTTGAGCACCACGGTGTTGCCGGTGGCCAGTGCGGGGCCCAGCTTCCAGGACTCGAGCATGAACGGGGTGTTCCACGGGGTGATCAGGCCGGCCACGCCAATGGGCTTGCGGTTCACGTAGTTCACCTGGCGACCGGGGACCTTGTAGGTGTCGTCGCTCTGGGCCACGATCAGATCCGCGAAGAACCGGAAGTTCTCCGCGGCGCGGCGGGCCTGACCCAGCGCCTGGGTGATGGGCAACCCGGAGTCGTAGGACTCCATGGCCGCCAACTGGTCACCGCGGGACTCCACGATGTCCGCGATCTTGTGCAGCACGCGGGAGCGCTCGCGGGGCAGCATCTTGGGCCAGGGGCCCTCCTCGAACGCGGTCTTGGCGGCGGCCACGGCGGCCTCGATGTCCGCTTTCTTGCCGGAGGCGGCTTTGATGTAGGGCTCGTTGGTGACCGGGTTCAGAACGTCAAAGGTGTCTCCGTCAATGGAGTCCACCCATTCGCCGTTGATGTAGTGACGGATGGAGTCGGGCAGGCCCTGGGGCTTGGCGTCGGTGGTCGTAGTCATTTCTGGTCTCCCAATGTGTGTGCTGGGTGTGGACAGATGGTCAGTTGGTCCCGCGGCTGTTGAGATAGCTGCGCAGCGTGGCGGTGCGGTGTTCGCGTACCGCCTTCTCCACGGCGTCCGCGGGGGCGTGGGTCTCGATCAAATGCAGGATGTGGAAGTGCTCGTTCACCGACGCGCGAGCGCGGTTGGGCACGAACGAAAACGTGGAGGTGCGCAGGTGGTTCAGGCGTTCCCACTCCACGGCGATCATGTCGTTGAGACGTTGATTGGGGCACCGGCAGGCCAGCACCTGGTGGAACTGGTGATTGACGGCGGTGAAGGTGTCCGGGTCGAAGTTCGCAAGCGATTCCTCGAGCTTGGCGTTGAGTTCGCGGGCCTCGGCGAGTTCTTTCGCCGTGAGGTGCACGGCCGACTGTGCGGTGGCCGCGCCCTCCAGGATCCCCAGGGCCTCCATGGAGTAGCGGTACTGATCACCGTCCACCATGGACACCCTGGCACCCACGTTGCGCTCGAAGGTCACCAGCCCCTCGGCCTCCAGACGGCGGATTGCTTCCCGTACGGGCACCACGGACATGCTCAGTGTCTGGGCAATATTCGCGAGCACCAGGCGGTATCCAGGCGTGAAGGCCTGCTCCAGGATCTGCACCTTGATCCACTCGTAGGCGTACTGGGCCTTACCGAGTTTTTGAGTTGCGTCCGTGCCAGCCGGGGTGGCCATGGGATTACCTCTGTCCTCGATCAGTCCCGTGTCAGCCGGTTCAGTGACCGGGGACCGGGTTCTCGGCCAGCCACTGCTGGAACTTCTCTTTCCACTGGCCGGTGGGCGGGAACAGCCCATCGACCGGGTTGCCCTCGGCCACGCGCTCGGCCACCCAGGCATCCTCGTGTTCCTTGGCCAGTGCCGCGTCCACGACCTCCTCGGCGATGTCGCGCGGGATCACGATCACGCCGTCGTCGTCACCCACGATCACGTCGCCCGGTAGAACGGTCGCGTTGCCGCAGGCCACCGCGATGTCCTGATCCCACGGGACGTGGCGGCGCCCGAGCACGGCGGGGTGAGCGGTCTGCGCGAAGACGGGCAGACCGATCTCCTCGACGGCCGCGTAGTCGCGCACGCCGCCGTCCGTGACCACACCGGCCGCGCCGTTGAACTGGGCGCGCAGGGCCAGGATGTCGCCGAGTGTTCCGGAGCCGGCTGAACCGCGGGCCTCGATCACGATGACTTCTCCCGGGCCCACGGCGTCGAAAACCCGCTTCTGGGTGTTGTACCCGCCGCCGTGGGATGTGAAGAGGTCCTCGCGGTTCGGGACGAAGCGCAGCGTCTTGGCTGTGCCGACCATGGTGGTGCCCGGCCTCTGCGGGTAGACGCCCTCGATCACCACGTTGTTGAGGCCGCGTTTGCGCAGCTCAGCGGACAGGCCGGCGGTGGGTGCCTTCTCGAGCTTGGCGCGCAGGTCCTCGGGGAGGGCGTTGCTCTCTTCGGCCGGAAGCCCGGCCGCCTCGCGGGAGCCCCAGGCCTCTTCGCGCTGCTTGTCGTCCACGGCCGGCATCGCGCCCAGGGCCGGGTCGAAACTCGCGGTGGCTTCCGTGACGCGACTGATCAGGCGGCCGGTGCTCGGGGCGCCGTGGGCCTCGGGCGCGTCCACTTCGATTTCGACGACGTCGCCCGGCTGGGCCACGGACGATCCCGCCGGGGTGCCCGTCAGGATCACGTCACCTTCGTCCAGCGTGACGTGCTGGGAGAGGTCCGCGACGAACTGCGCGAGCGGAAAGATCATGTGGTCGTCGGCGGTCGTATCGTCCTGGACCAGATCGCCATTGACCCACGTCCGTACACGCAGCTGGTCGGGGCTCACCGCGCGAGCGTCAATGAGCTCGGGGCCCACCGGGGTGTAACCATCGCGGCCCTTGTTGCGCAGGTTGGAGCCCTTGTCCGCGGCGCGCAGGTCGTAGACACCCCAGTCATTGGCGGCGGTCACCGCGGCAACGTGATCCCACGCTTCTGCCAGCGAGACATTCTTGGCGGGCTTGCCAATCACCAGGGCGATCTCACCCTCGTAGGCGAGCAGTTCGGTGCCCGCGGGGCGCGCCACCTCGGCGCCGGACCCGGCCAGTGAGCTCAAGGGCTTGATGAAGTACGAAGGAACCGCCGGCTTGCGACCACGCTGCGCGGCTCGGGATTCGTAGGCCAGGTGCACGGCAATGATCTTGCCCGGCGTCACCGGAACCGCTGCGACTCGGGAAGGAACGTTCTGAGTGCTCTCCGTCATGGAGCCTCCTCTGGTTATCCTCGGATGTTATTCGAAATCGTATATTATCTGGGATGGGTCAGCAAGGGTCTTTGCTTGCATCTGGCCCTTGAGCGCCTACTTCCGATCAGAAACCGTTGAAACCTCGCGGTTTAACCCTACCCAACTTGTACATAGTTTGACTAGATGTTGCGGCGCAGGACTTTTGTGTCGTATGACTCATGCCACTGCGAGCGCGTCAGGGCCACCCGCAAGATAAGCGAATCACTCTGTATCAGGTCCAACCATCCCGCCACACTCCCCCTTGGTCGACCCTCGCGTGTGCGTTGACGGATTAAATACTTGAAGCTTCATGTAGATTTTGAAGGTAACCCCCCAGTGCTACCCCGGAGTCCGTCATGCCTTACGTACCCACTTACCCCTCCCCTGCACCTCAGAAGAAGAAGGTGTGGCCGTGGGTCCTGGCGGCCATTGGTGCTGTGCTGGTCCTGATGCTGACGCTGATCTTCGGGATAGCAGTGGGCAAGGTGCAAAGTTCCCCTGCCCAGACATCCGAAGAGCCAGCCGGAGCCGCCGCAAGTGCGGCATCCGGCAATGAGTCTTCCGCTGCGGCCGAACCAGGAAACCCGGCCCCAACCCTGGATTTCCGGGATGTTGAGGTTGTGGAACTTACAGACCGAGGCACCCTGGCCATGAAACCGGGCGCTTCAGCCTTGAACTCCTCTCCTGAACATGGCGAACTCGCCTCCATGCTGGTGCACTCAATCGAGGTTGACCCCGTCTGCACTGGACCTTATGTACAGGCCCCCAAGAATGGTCACTTCGTGGTCATGGACGTGTCCGTGAAAGTTGCATCCCACAAGACGCTGAACGCCGCAGGAATTAGCTACCCCTCCGTGAGCATGCGTCAGGGAGGCTTCCGCGCCGTCGACAATGACGGCAAAGTGACACCGGGCAATGACATCATCGGCAACAGTTATGGATGCCTTCCTGAGGGAACTGAACTACCACGCGATATCAACGCGGGCGAGAAGGCTTCCGGCAAGATCATTTTCGACGTACCTTCCGCCGAGGGAGTCATCGTCCTACCCGAGCTGCTTGAATCTCCCGCGGGTATGAACGGGTGGGAGTGGGCTTACCCCGTTCACTAGGTTTTTTCTGGCCATTGGTAAAAGCTGGCATGACCCGTTCGCTTCCCCGCGTGCAATCTGATCGACGCTACGACCCTCAATGTGGCAAGTACGTAATCTCATCGACGGTAGCGCCGAACGACCGCGGTTTCTTGGTCGTACCGTCGATCAGGATGCACGACCGTGCTGGCGGTGGTCGCACCGTCGATGAGACTGCGGCGGCAACTAAGCCTCGATCCGCAAGTTGTTGGGTGGCCCGAGAGGGTCGGGTATGGCTGAATGCCGTCAGGACAATCTCCGGCCCCACGATGACGTGTGTCACCTATCCCTGATCGCCACCGTTAGTAGGCAGCGGGACCGCGCCCGTCCGTTATTTCCCGTGTCGCGTGAGCACATCCTCCACGACGGCGGTTTCGGCGCCGCGGACATCCCATCCACCGGTGATTTCGTGGAAATCCCGGGCGGCCGCGGTGATGTCGAACTTGGTCACATCGCGCGGCGGGTTGGACGTTTCCAGCACGTGGATCAGGTAGGTTTCGACCTCGGCCAGTGCCTGCGGTTCATTCATGGTGTGTCCTTTCTCCGGGAGGGAGCAGGGTTATGGCTCCCTCACCCTCCATTGGTGCACGCTTTGATCAGGCGTGTTTTTTGATGGGCCAGTGTGTCCGCAGCCCGTCACGATGACTGCTTGTTCTCCGAGTCCAGTTCCTCGGCGGTTTCCGCGTCGTTCTGGGTGGCCCCGAGTTTCCGAGGGCGCAGTTGTTCCAAGCGCATCCGCTGGTACTTCCACCGCTGAACCATGGTGGCCTTGGCCTCGGCTCGGTCCTTGGGGTTGAGCGGGTCGTCCCCCAGTACGGGATCGCGCCCGGCCTGGTAGCCCTTGGCCCACACCTGGATGACCGCCCACGCCAGGGCCGTGTACGGGACGGCAAGGATGGCCCCGAAAATACCCCCCACCAAGGTGCCCACGGTCAAGGCGAGCAGGATGACCAGCGCATGCAGACTCAGGGTGCGGCCCATGATCACCGGCTGAAGAATGTTTCCTTCCACCTGGTTGACCACGATGATCCACGCCACCAGGGCCAGGGCGACCACGGGACCGTTGGTGACCAGTGCCACCAGCGCCGCCAGGATACCCGCAATTGTGGCACCCACCACGGGGATGAACGCGGTGATGAACACGATGACCGCCAGAGGAATGGCCAGCGGAACACCGGCGAACAAGAGGAACGCACCAATGAACACGGCGTCGACCAGGGCGACCATTGCGGTGCCGCGCACGTAACCACCCAGCACTTCGGAACCGCGGTCAACCGATTCGGCCAGCTTGGCCCGGCGCTCGCCCCGAGTCCACCGCAGCGCGAAATTCCACATCTTCTCCCCGTCCTTGAGGAAAAAGAACAACACCACCACCATGAGCACTGCCCCGGTGACGAACTGCGTGGCCGCACTGATACCGGTCAGGGCACCACCGGCAAGACTGCCGCTGGAGATGAACTCACCGGCCTGGCGAGCCGCGGCGTCAATGGTGGCGGTGTCGATGGGTAAGGGTCCGGCGGTGATGAACCGCTGCAATTCGTTCCAGCCCTGTTCCGCCTGGGCGGCCAGGGTATCCCACTCGCTCATGACGGAATAGACGATGCCGGTCACGATGAGGCCGATCAAAGTCAGGATCCCCAGGAACGCCGCGAGGGTGGCGAGCAGGTTGGACCAGCCCTTACGCTCCAGCCACTTCACGAGGGGCCCCACTGCCGAGGCGAGGATAAGGGCCACGAGCAGCGCAATGATGACCACCTTGACCCGAAGCAACACCCATAACAAGCCCGCCACAACGGCGGCGATGAGTACGATCTGGGCGGCTCGGGAGCCTGCCCGGCCCAGGGAGTCCGACCAAGGACTGATTGCGGGGGTCAAGGACTGCGCGGCGTCGCCGATATCCTGAACACCGCTCGTTGAGGAATCCTGCTGTTCGCGCCGGGCCGCCTCAACCTGCGCAGCTGCCGCGGCATCTATTCGAGATGACCCTCGGCGGTCCGAGGGTGGGGGTGTAGAGGCATCGGGAGTGTCCATGGAGGGCTCCTCAAGACTATCGGGGCAACGCGTTGCGCATGCTGCCGTTCAGGGTTACGCGGGGAGTGCTCCATAACCCTAAGCCAGATGACGAATATTGTCGTCAGTCACGGCGAGGGCACCCGGGCTCGCCCCATGGAGGTCGCCTCGTTGGCCCCGCCTTCGATCACGGACGGCAGAAACAGTCCGTAAAACTATTACACTCATGTACTAACTGTAGTAACGTGGATCACGATCCGGATTTGACGTACGGGCAATCCCGTGATGCCGACCACAACTGGTCGGGTCACCTCCCTAAACTTTCAATCGGCAGAGCCGCACGCACCGACGCGCGCCGTCACGTACCTCGAGGAGCAAGGCATGCAGTTTCACCAGTACGGATATGTTTCCGAGGACCCGCGAATTGCAACCCCCCGGGGCTACGGAATCGATCGCCCGGAAGACCTTCCCGATGAGATGGATGTTCTAATCGTCGGAACCGGCCCGGCGGGCGTGATCGCCGCCGCCCAGCTGACTCACTACCCGGATGTGAACACCCGCATCATCGAGCGCCGTCCCGGCCGTCTCGAGATCGGCCAGGCGGACGGTATTCAGGCCCGCAGCGTAGAGACGTTCCAATCCTTCGGGTTCGCCGAACGCATCACCCAGGAAGCGTTCCACCTGACCGAGATGTGCTTCTGGAATCCGGACCCGGAGAACCCGGAGAACATCGTGCGCACCGGACGTCCCGCGGATGACCCGCACGGCGTCTCCGAGTTCCCGCACCTGATCGTGAACCAGGCGCGCGTGCTCGACTACTTCCTGGAGGCCGCAGCCAACGGCCCCGCCAAGATCGAACCCAACTACGGCATCGAGTTCGGCGGCCTGGAAATCGACCAGGATGCGGAGTATCCCGTGTCCGTCACGGTCCGGTACGTGGCCGGCGAGCGCGAGGGTGAAGAGCGCACCGTCCGCGCCAAACACGTTTTCGGTTGCGACGGCGCCAGCTCCGGTGTCCGCAAGGCCATCGGTCGCAAGCTCGAGGGCAAGGGTGCCAATCATGCCTGGGGCGTGATGGACGTTCTGGCCAACACCGACTTCCCCGATATCCGCACCAAGTGCGCGATCAACTCACGCAACGGCTCGATCCTTTTGATTCCCCGCGAGGGCGGTTTGCTGTTCCGCATGTACGTGGACTTGGGTGAAGTGGCCGCGGACGACAACCGCAAGGTGCGCCAGACCCCGGTCGAGGAGATCATCAAGCGCGCCAACCAGATCATCCACCCCTACAGCGTGGACGTGAAGTCCGTGGCGTGGTCCTCCGTCTACGAGGTGGGCCACCGACTGACTGATCACTTCGACGACGTCGACACCAAGGACCGCGGCTCCCGCGTGCCCCGCGTGTTCATTGCCGGCGATGCCTGCCACACGCACTCCGCCAAGGCCGGCCAGGGCATGAACGTGTCCATGCAGGACGGGTGGAACCTCGGCTGGAAGCTGGGCGCCGTGCTGTCCGGCCGCGCCGACGAGTCGTTGCTGGACACCTACTCCGAAGAACGTCAGGTGATCGCCAAGAACCTGATCGACTTCGACCGCGAGTGGTCCACACTGATGGCCACCCCGCAGGACAAGTTGCCGGATCCCTCGTACCTGGAAGATTTCTACGTCAAGACGTCCGAGTTCCCGGCCGGGTTCATGACCGAGTACCAGCCGTCCCGGATCACCGCGGGCACCGAGCACCAGGACCTGGCCGCCGGCTACCCCGTGGGCAAACGCTTCAAGTCCGCCCGCGTGATGCGCGTGTGCGATGCCAACCCGCTGCATCAGGGTCACCAGGCAACGGCCGATGGCCGGTGGCGCATCCACGTCTACGCAGATCGCCCGGCTCCGGGCGAGGACTCGGCGACGTCGCGCTTTGCCGAGTGGTTGCAGAACGATCCCAGTTCGCCGTTGGTTGCCTACCGCCGCAAGGGCGACGACGACGCCACTCTCTTCGACGTGGACGTCACCTACCAGCAGCCCTACACCGAGATCGACATCAATTCGGTGCCGCGCGCCTTCAAGCCGCAGATCGGCCCGTTGGAGCTGAACTACTGGGAGCGCGTCTACGCCGCGTTGCCTGACGAGGACATTTACGACGAGCGCCAGATCAGCCGCGACGGTGCCGTGGTGGTGGTCCGCCCGGACCACTACGTTGCCGCGGTACTCCCCCTGGACGCCACCAACGAGCTGAGCTCCTTCTTTGAAGGCGTGCTCACCAAGAAGTAAGCCACTTCCCCCGGGGACAACGCAGGCCCGCCGATTCGTACGCGTACGGATCGGCGGGCCTTGCCATTGCGCAATTACTACAGCCCCCGGAACTCCTCCACGATCTCCGCGGCCGGTCGCTGCCGACAGGCTGCGAATCCCGTACCCGCCCACAAATTCAGACCTTCCGGATTCTCCGCCGACGCCGCTCGCAACGGTGCGGTCATGTAATGCACCTGCGGGTAACCGGCCACTTGGTTCGCGGCCATGCGTTCGGTGAACCGGTTGCTCAGCGCCCGCGCCGCACGCCCCGAGAACGCCCGGGTGACCACGGTGTCCCGGTACTGGCCGCTGAGCAGTGCATCCTGGTGGGCTTCCTTGGTTCCCGCCTCTTCCGCTGCGAGGAACAACGTGCCCACCTGCACGAAGGAAGCGCCGGCGGAAAGCAGGTTCCGGGCGGTGTCGACACCGCTCACCCCGCCGGCAGCGATCACCGGCTTGTCCGTGTAGTCACGCGCCAGACTCACCAGTTCATGCGTGGTGTTGTCGGACGGCTCCTTCGTCTGGCCGTGCGTGGCCCGGTGGCCTCCCGCTTCGATCCCCTGCACCACGATCGCGTCCGGATTCAGGGCGTCCGCCGCCCTGATCTCCTCGGGGTCCGTCGCGTTGAGGACAATCTCGGTGCCCACGGACCGCAACCGAGCGACGTCGTCGGCGGTGGGCAGACCGAACGTGAACGAAACGAGCGGGACCGGGTTGGCCACGAGGTAGTCGAGCTTGGCGGCGTAATGGTCGTCGTGGAACGGGCCCGGTTCCGGCGCCGCCACCCCGAGTTCCGCTGCCATGGGCGCGAGCGCGGCGGCGTATGCAGCGAGCGCCCCGGGATCGGAAGGGTCCGCTTCGGGGACGAACACGTTCACGCCGAAGATCAAGGTGCCGGCGCGGACGTCGTCGATCTCGGCGGCCATTGCCTCGACCGTCTTATACCCCGCCGCCAGCATGCCCAGCCCGCCGGCCTGAGACACCGCGACGGTGAGCGCCGCGTTGGACGGCCCGCCCGCCATGGGGGCCTGAATGAGCGGAACGGTGAGGGCGCCGAGCGTGCTGGTCACGGTATCTCCTGACTGAGTCATTCCAAGGGGTCGAATAATGGGGTGAATTGCCCCGCTGGGAACGTGAGCGGCACCCCTCAGGAGTCACCCGTAGATGCCAGGACAACCGCCGCCTCCGGTGTGGCCACCCGGAAGCTGAAGGACTGTTCCAGGTACAGGAACACGTCCTGCCCGTCATGGTGGTCATATCCCACGGCGAGGTCCTCGCCCGACTCGAACAGGAAGTCCCCACCGCGCAGGCTCAGCACGACGCCGCCGCGCACGCCCGGCGTCCACACGATGGGACCGCCCAGGATTTTGCGCACGTGGTCGAAGAGCGGGAAGCCACCGTGCTCGGACGTCTCCATTATGGCGGTGAAGTCACTCGGTCCCAGGGCCAAGGCGTAGGGCCCGTCGATGCCGCTCGTGTGCAGGAGTTTCACGGCCTTGGCGACCCTGCGCCGATAGTCCTCGATGTCGGGCACCGGGTCGATGTGCGGATGCGGGGTGACTTCGGCGATACCTTGGATGCCCACCTCGCTCCAACCGTGGAAGACCGCGATGTTCTCCAGGGAAGCCATCTGGTACGCGGCATCGTCCAAGCTGCCCAGGTCCGCGTCTGCGGCGCCGCGATCGTCGTCAAGCAGTTCGTCACGCGAAAGGCTGAAGCCCACGCGGGCCTCGACCAGCGGCAGCACCTGACGTTGCCGCGCGCGCACACCCTTCACCGGAGCCTGCTGGACGGTCGTGACCCGCCCGAGGTTGGTTGCCGAGTAGTCCCAGCCGTGGGGCCCGGCGAAGTCGACCAGCTTGCGGGCGCCGAGGGCGGCCGAAAGCCGTTCGGTGGCCTCACTGTCGATCGTGCTCCAGTTTCCGTCCGAAATGGGCGCGTGGGTCCGGAGAAGATGGTTCGTGCTCATGATGCCGCTCCCTTCAAACTACCGATGCCCAGGGATCCCGCTGGGTCCGCGGACCCGGCCCCGGAATCCCCGCCACCCTCGGTTGCTGCTTCTTCAGAGGTTTCGCCGTTGTCGACGATGTCGCCGTCCTTGAACAAAATGCCTCGAGCAATGGCCCGCCACTCCGGCTTCTTGCGGAGCAGGAACTCCAGCTCCATTGAGAAGTGTTTGTATTCCTCACCCAGGGAATTAGCCATGATGGCCAACGCGTCCTGATCCTTCTCCACCGACATTCGCTGCTCGTACCAGTCGATGGCCTCGGCTTCTTCGGTGAGGTTGGTCAGCATTCTCACCAACGTGCGTGTCTCGTCCGAAAGTTCTTCAGCTGGTTCGTGATATTGGTCGAATCCCATGGGAACTCCTCACTGAATGACAGGTCAGGCCAGCTTAGCCTCATTGCAAGAAACAGACCCGGCAGCGGGACTATGGAAAACTTGCATCTCGTGACACGCCACTTCACATCAGCCCATTGGTGGATCGAGACTAAGGACCATGCCGACCAGTCATGACATCGACTAATGGAAATCGTCCCGTCATCAAGGTGACCGGTGTGGTGCTGCGCCGCACCAACGGTGATGTGCTGACCGTGCGTAAGCGCAACACCGGGATGTTCATGTTCCCCGGTGGTAAACCCGAGGCGGGGGAGACTCCGTTGGACACCGCGATTCGGGAGGTGGAGGAGGAGCTGGGCCTGGTTCTGACTCCGGAAGATCTGGTGCCCGTGGGCGAGTGGATGACCGATGCCGCCAACGAACCCGGTCACGGCCTGCACAGTCATGTGTTCATGGGGCTCACTTTGCTGGCCGAGACCCCCGTGCCGGCGCGCGAGATCGCCGAGCTGCGCTGGCAGCCAGTGGACGGCGTGGAAAACGTTGCGGATCTCGCTCCCCTGGCCCGGTGGTATGCGATTCCGGCGGTGCGGGCGCTGTAAGCCTTTGGTGTTGGCTCACTTGCGCTAAGTACCTGTCGGGGCTTGACTCTCCTCAACGAGGAAAGGCTCGATCCCCATGGTCACATCCCACAATGATCACCTCTGGGCGTTGATGCGCACAGAACGCACCGCGTTGGCGGAAGACCTCTCAACGCTGACTCCCGAGCAATGGCGGCACAGCACTCTGTGCGGTCGTTGGAGTGTTCAGGACGTCGTTGCCCACCTGATCGCGGCGGCCAGTATGAACCAGGTGCGGTGGCTGCGCAGCATGATTGGCGCACGGTTCCGGGTGGATGTGCACAATCAGCGGCGCGTGGCGGAATATCGAGGGCGGACCCCGGAAGAGACGCTCGAGCGTTTCCGCCGGATCATCCCCAGCACCACGTCACCCTCCGGGCACGTTCCCGCGTATCTCGGTGAGGTGGTCGTACATTCGCAGGATATTCGACAGCCCTTGGGTCTCTCGCGGACGCCCGGTGCGGAGGCATTGATCCCGGTGGCGGAGTTCTTCGCCTCACGGGACTTTGCGGTCAACAGCCACAGGTTGGTGAAGGGGCTGTCATTGCGGGCCACCGACGGGCCGTTTGTCGTGGGCGCCGGACCCATGGTCAGCGGTTCTTTACTTGCACTGGTGATGACCATGGCCGGACGGGCGGTGTATCTGGGTGAGCTTGAGGGCCCGGGAGTCCCAATATTGCGGGCTCGCTTGGAGGGCACGGGCGCTTAGAGCTGGGGCTCCTGGCTCTCTGGCGCGCGGTGGCGTTGACCAATGAAATAGCTGCCGGCGCCCACAAGGACTGCAATCAAGAACGGCGCCAGCCAGCTGTTCCACTCGGCAACCAACTGGGGCCAGGGCCCGAAGAAGGCCAGTAGCGCAGCGACTCCTCGAATGGCAAGAGTGAGGCCTACGACCACCCAGAAGGTCTCCATCATGGAGCGGGGAGGCCTGATCCACGGGAAGTCACCCATCGTTGTAGCCGGGTCTACTTGGCCCTGCTCTTTCAACACTTGGAAGTGGCGGCTGCGGCGCCTGTACAGAAGTGTTCCGTACAGGACACCCATGAACAGTGCCAAGAAGATGTTGTAAGTGGTGATCTCGCCGGGCCCGTCGGATGATGCGTGCCTTTCGGAAATTTCTTCGGCGTGATGTCGTCTAGCCCTGCCCGGCGGGGACGGCAGTACGGTAGCTTTGAATCCACCGGACGATACGCCTTGTCAGTTCTTGATTTGATCGAGGGAGACACCATGGCCGCGTTTTGCTCATACTTCACGGGGTGCTCTTCGTGACGGGACTGGGAGGGTTGAACCCCTCAGAGGGAGCACTGGTCCTGGGCTTGGTGCAGCAGCAGGTGCCGATCGTCAACGAGCCACCAGACTTGCGTGCCACTGCCGAGAAGATCGCCGGCATGGTGAAGGGGGCCAAGGCCGGCTTGCCTACCACGGATCTGCTGGTCTTCCCCGAGTACAGCCTCAACGGGTTGAACCCCAAGGTCTGGGCTCGGGATGAGATGCTCTGTGACCTGGACGGCCCCGAGGTGGAGATCCTGCGCGGCGCATGCGCCGACAGTTCCGTCTGGGGATGTTTTTCACTCATGGAACGCAACCCCAATGGTGCTCCGTACAACAGCGGCATCATCGTCGATGCCGCGGGCGAGATCGTTCTGTACTACCGAAAGATGCACCCGATGGTGCCGTTGGAGCCCTGGGAACCCGGCGACCTCGGCATTCCGGTGTGCGATGGGCCTGCCGGGTCCAAGCTGGCCCTGATCATCTGCCACGACGGGATGCTGCCGGAGATGGCACGGGAGGCGGCCTACAAGGGCGCCAACGTCATCCTGCGCACGGCCGGCTACACCGACCCGATACGTCACGCGTGGCGGATCACGAACCAGGTCAATGCCTTCACCAACGTGGCCTACACTGCTTCGGTCGCACTGACCGGGGCGGACGCGACCGGTGTCTGGTCTATCGGCGAGGCCATGATCTGCGACGTCGACGGCACCGTCCTGGAGCACGGAGACAACTCACCGGACCGCGTGGTGACCGGCGAGGTGATCCCGGCCCGCGCCGATCAGGCCCGACGGAGCTGGGGTGTGGAGAACAACATCTACCAATTGGGGCATCGCGGTTACGTCGCCGTGCGTGGCGGGGCGCGAGACTGCCCGTACACCTACATGACCGACCTCGCCGCAGAACGCTATCGGGTGCCATGGGAGGACGAGGTCGAGGTCACGGACGGCACCGCTATGGGATACGGCCCGCCCCGGGAGCCCGGAAGCACCACGGAGACACACCGAAGTGAAGCCCCCCGCCAGACGACCGGCGGGTAAGGGACGGCACCTGGTTTCTTCTACTGGGGACTGGCCTGTTTCCAGCTTCTCAGGCACCGGCAACAACGCGATGATCCCCGGGAAACCAAGATGACTTTTGATGGCACCGGACCCCGGGCCCGTTTCGGTAGCCAGATCTCCATATTGATACAATTTTTATAATGAATCTAATGGTTTACTGTCTGACTGAGCTATTGATCCACCTATCTGGCACCTGCTTTACTGACTAAATCTTCGGCAGTGAAGTGATGCGCCTCACAAAGAGCGCGTCCATCTGCCCAGCGAGCAATGGTTCCCGATGCCATACCCACCGGTTGGTCTCGATTGGTTCAGGGAATCATTGTGCCTCGGGCACCACACACCAGGTCATAGGAGATCCACGATGACGACAACCGATCCCACGCCGACCATTTCGAAGCCCGGCACTGACTCCACCGATCAGCTGTGGCGCTGGAGCGCGACCGAGATGGCTCAGGCCGTGGCCGGGGGGTTGGTCTCCAGTCGCGAGGTCGTGGAGAGTTGTCTGGGGCGGATCGATGAGGTCAACTCGCACCTCAACGCTCTGGTGGAGGTGCGGCCCGACGAGGCACTGCCCTTGGCTGATGAGGCAGACCGGCGGCGTTCCGCCGGTGAGGAGCTCGGTCCTCTCCACGGGGTGCCGGTGTCGATCAAGGTGAATTCCGACCAGGCCGGTTATGCCACAACTCAGGGCGTGTCCGCCTTCCAGGACGCCATGGCCAATGAGGACAGCCCTCACGTGGCGAGTCTGCGTCGTGCCGGGGCCGTGCTGATGGGCCGGAGCAATTCCCCGGCCTTCGCCTATCGCTGGTTCACCAACAACGACCTGCACGGGCGCACCCTCAACCCGTGGGACCCCTCCCGGACCCCGGGCGGGTCCAGCGGCGGGGCGAGCTCGGCCGTGGCCTCTGGGATGGTGCCGATCGCCGGCGGCAATGACATCGGTGGGTCGGTGCGTTACCCCGCCTACGCCTGCGGCGTGGTGGGCTTGCGGCCCACCGTCGGGAGGGTTGCCCAGACCTACCACCCCGACGACGTCGACGCGTCGCTGTCCGTGCAAACCATGCTCGTTCAGGGCCCGCTCGCGTGCAGTGTTGACGATGAGGGCACTCAATGACTTCAGTCACCGCGACCCCGCCTTCGTCCCCGGTGCCCGTGCTGCCACCCGGCCCGACCGACCCCTGCGGGTAGGACTCGTCCGGGACCTCGGTGTTGCCGCCCCCACCGCGGAGGTGAACGCTTCTCTGGATCAGGCAGCCGACCATCTGCGCGATGTGGGCTACGTCGTGGAGGAGATCGAGCTGCCGGTTCTGGCTGAGGCCTTCCGGCTGTGGTACCTGCTCTGCATGGAGGAGTTCCGCCTGGCCATGCCCATGGTCAACGAGGTCGGGGACCAGGGCATGCAGAAGGCCGCAGAGCACTACTACGCCGTGGCCGCCGAGTGGTGGGGGGAAAGGCCGACGCTTGAGCAGTTCATCACCGGCTACGCCCGCCGGGGCACGCTGATCCGCCAGCTCGGTGAGATCCTCGAGTCCTACCCGCTCATTGTCCTGCCGGTGTCGTCCGAGCAGGCCTTCGAGCAGGACGCTGACATCGCCAGTGTGGAGAGCATGCGTCGTCTCACGGCCGCGCAGGCATCGATGATGGCGATCCCCGTCCTCGGGTTCCCGGCCATGTCGGTGCCCACCGGGGTTGCCAACGGCCTGCCGACGGGGGTGCAGTTGCTCGGGCGACGTTTTGACGAGGAAACACTGCTCGAAGCGGCCACCGTCATCGAGACGCGCGCCGGGACGTTCACGCCCATCGACCCTCGCTGAGGGGAACGACGGTCATCCACACGACCCATGCACACCGCAAGGGCGACTACTAGGTTTTCCGCATCACCGTGGCGGCATCCACGGCGATACCCTCCTGCGGACCTGCGGAATCCCGAATAGCGGGCGGGGTGATTCCCAACTCTTCCAAGCTAATAGTGCGCAATCGCGCGTTTGTGTCGTTCACCGGTGCCCGCAGCAGGGTGGCGGTGGCCCAACCGTGGGTCAATAGGTAGTGGTCACTGTCCGGTTCTTCCCGCCCGGTCTCGGCGCTGTAGGTCACGGCAATGTGGGTGTGGTCGCCGCGGTGGACCTGGGCCTGCACCGCACCGAAGGAGGCCAGCTCGGCAGGCTTGAGACCCCGTAGCCGGTCGGGAGCGACGTCGGGAACATTGATGTTCAGAATCCTGCCGTCGAATGTGCGCGATTCCCACCGTTCCAGCGCGAACTTGGTGACCAGCAGCGCCGTCTCCCAGTGCTGCGGTTTACCGGACGTGATCGAGACAGCCATCCCCGGGATCCCGTGGGATGCCGCCGTCAGCGCAGCGCCCACCGTGCCCGAATGCAGCGTAGCTTTACCGGTGTTCGCGCCCAGGTTCACGCCCGAGAGCACCATGTCCGGAACCTCGCCGAACGCACCGTAGGAGGCCAGAAACGCAATCAGGGCCGGCGCCGCTTTCACCCCCACGCATTCGACCCCCGCGGGCATGTTGGGCGGATGGGCGTCAACGAGCGCGATCTTGCCGTCGACCTCCTCCCCGGACAAGGACGCGCTGGCGCCCGAATATTCCTCGGCGGGCGCGGCTACCTTGACCCGGTGCCCACGGTCCAGAGCGGCCTGGGCGAGAACCGCGAGACCCGCGGATGCAACGCCGTCGTCGTTGGTTACAAGGATGCGCATGGCCCCATGCTTCCACGCCGCCCGCTCGCCCACCAGAGCCGAGCGCGTTTAGGACAGTTTCCGAATGCTGATCTGGCGCGCGAACTTCTCGATGGTCGTGCGATTACCCGTGCCCAAACCCCGCCGCGCCACGTTGAGCGCGCCGGCGGAAGCACCCAGGGCCACGGCATCCACCAGATCGAGGCCGCGGGCCAGGCCCACTGAAATTCCGGCGGTCATGGAATCCCCCGCACCCCGGTGGTCCAGCGGCGTGATAGACGGCGCCGACACCTCCCGCACCGAATCCTTCTCGATCAGCAGGGCCGGGTCCTTGGCTCGCGAGATGACGACGGCGCCCGCCCCACGTTCCAGCAGCATCTTGCCGGCCTCGGTGAGAGACTCGGCGGTTTCGTCTCCGACGAGCTCGAGGTCCATGATTTCCTCGTGACTGATCTTGAGGACATTCACGCCGGCGGCGGCACTGGCCAGTGCGGGCTTACCGCTCAGGTCCGCAACCACAGGGGTTCCGGCATCGCGCGTATCGCGGATGAGTCGGGCGAAGAACGACGGCGGGAGCACGTCCGCCGGTTCCGCACCCGTGACCACCAGGACATCGGACGCCAACGCATCCACGAAGGCGGTGCCGTACAAATCGTCCAGCTCGTGACGGGACAGCTCCGGTGGCGGCATGTGGGCCCGGGTCTCCCGATCATCACCGCGCAGGTCGTACACGTAGCCGCCGTTGCCGTAGCCGTAGCGGACGGCGTTGACCTGCATGCCCATCCCGTCCAGCATGGTGCGAATCAGTGAACCCAATTCACCGCCGAAGGGGCCGTTGATCGCGACCTCCGCCCCCAGTGAACCCGCCATCCGCGCAACCCACAGGCCTTGTCCGCCCGGATGCAAATGGACATCCGACTCGTGTTCACTGCGGTTGCGATGAGCGGCGGGCTCGGTCATCTCTACCACCAACAGCGGGGTGGGAACCAAAATCGATACGCGGGGCTTGTTCCCGGCGGGCGTGGGAGTCATGGCCGAAAACTACTACGAGTTAGGCCCTGGTGAACAGTTGACTCAGGTGCCACCATGGGGGGATGAACACCACCGCCCCGGTACGCATCCTGGAAGGCCAAGCCGCCAGCGATCACACGCAGAAAGTGCTGACCGCGTACTTCAGCGAACTCGATCATCGCATCGACGGCGGTTTCGACCCTGATCTCACCGAAAGCACCTCGCCCGAGCAGGTCACCCCGCCCAACGGCGATTTTTTCCTGATGACCGAATTGGTCTCCGGGGAGGTCATCGCGTGCGGCGCCGTCCGCAAGCTCGATGACTCCACCGTGGAACTGCGGCGGATCTGGGTCACCCCCGATCACCGCGGCAAGGGCCACGCCCGCACGCTCGTTCGTTCGCTGGAGAACAAGGTTCGTGCGTTGGGTGCCCACACCGCCGTGGTCTCGCTCAACGAAGAGATGACCGAGGGCATTGCCATGTTCCGTAAACGCGGTTACGAACCCGTGGCGCCCTTCCACGAGAACACCACGGCCACCGTGTTCTTGGGGCGGAAACTCTAGCTGCGGGCTTCCTTGGTCTTCTTCTGGTTGGCCTTGTCGATGGCGGCAACCAGTTCGTCCTTGGTCATCTCCGAGCGTCCCTCGATGTTCAGTTCCTGGGCGATGTCGTACAGGTGTTCCTTGCTGGCATTGGCGTCGACGCCGCCCGCGGACTCTTCTTTGTTCAAGCCACCTTTTTCGGCGCGTTCGTCCGAGGGCCCGTTCTCTTCCTTAGGTTCCCAGTGGTCCCCCACCTTCTCGTGGGTGTGCTTCACCGCGGACCACGCGGTGCGTGCGGCCCGCGATGAGCTGTCGTACTCGTCCTTCGCCGAATCGTAGGTCTGCGCGAACGTGTCCTGAGCCTTCTTGTCCGAGCGCTGCAGGGTGGCCGGGATCTCGTCCTGAATGGCGCGGCCGTTCTTCTGTGCCTTGGGCATGATCAAAGTCCTCTCACGAGACACCTCATTGATGATGTGCTGATGATTCTAGGCCCGGCACACTCTTCCGGACATCGTGGGGCGTGGTCGGTGTAGTGTCCCTCACATGGTCATCCAGTCGCCCCAAGGTCCTCCCACTCACGCTCGGATCCTCGTCGCGGGGGGCGGCAATGGGGGGATCGCGCTGGCCGCACGATTGCATCGGCAGGGTGAGAACGACGTCGTCATTGTCGAGCCCCGCGCGGAACACCACTACAGGCCGTTACTGTCCTACGTTGGCGCGGGTCTGGCCTCCATTGACTCAGCACGCAGGCCCCAGGGCCGAGTCATGCCGGCCGGGTGCGTCTGGGTGCGTGACGCCATCGCCGGCGTGGACCCGGAAGCCTCGCGGGTGGTACTCGCCAGTGGGGCCACAATCGATTACGACCATCTGGTGGTCGCCGCCGGATCCGGGCCGGACTGGGATGCCATCGACGGCTCGGCCGAGGCTCTGCACGCCCAGAATGCATCCACCAACTACTTATTCGATCTCGCGCCGAAGACCTGGCGTCTGGTCGAGGGGATGCGTTCCGGGACGGCGGTGTTCACCATGCCCGACGACAGCTGCCCCTGCGCCGGCGCATCGCAGAAAATTCTGTACATGGCGTGCGACCTGTGGCGTAACCGCGGTGTGCTCGAGGACATCCGCGTTGTTGCCGTGGTGCCGACCGACACGGTGTTCGGCGTGCCCGGCGTGGACGAGGAGCTCGAACGCAAGATCGACGAATACGGGATCGAACTACGCACCCGCTCCCGTGTCCGGTCCCTGCACGGGGACACCGGCACTGCGGTCCTGGACAACGACGGCGTGGTCGAGGAACTCGATTACGACTTTCTCCACCTCACGCCACCGCACGCCGCACCGCGGTGGGTCGCTGCATCTGGCCTCTCGTCGAAGACGGCACGGGGTTTCGTGGACGTCGATCCTGAAACGTTGCAGCACCGCCGGTACCCGAACGTGTGGGCGGTGGGTGACATTGCCGCCACCCCGGGATCCAGCTCGGGCGGCGCCCTGCGCAAACAGACGCCGGTCGTGGCCAAGAACATCCGGTCCGAGCTCAACGGCAAAGCGCCACGAGCCCGCTACAACGGTTACACGGTCAGTCCCTTCACCGTTTCCCGCCGCACTTTGGTGTTCGCGGAGTTCGCCCCCGACGGCACCCCAATGCCCAGCACCAAACTCTTCGAACTTCGCAAGGAGCGGGCCCTCACCTTCCTTCTCGACCGGTGGTTGCTGCCGCAGATCTATTGGCATCGCATCCTGCGCGGCAAGTGAGGCCCCCGTTGGCCCGGGGGTCGGGCCACTAGGGGCTGAAGAAGAAACGCGTCATGTGGAAGAACACCGGCGCGGCGAAGATCAGGGAGTCCGTGCGGTCCAGGATGCCACCGTGACCGGGGATGATCGCGCCGAAGTCCTTGATCCCGCGGTCGCGTTTGAGGCTGCTCATCACCAGGCCGCCCACGAAACCCATGAGGCACGCGATCAGTGACAGCAGCGCGGCCTGCCACGGGGTGAACGGGGTCAGCCACCACAGGGCGGCGCCCAGAGCGGTGGCCGAGAGCACTCCCCCGATGAACCCCTCCCACGTCTTGTTGGGACTCACGGTGGGCGCGATCTTGTGGCGACCCAGTGTCTTGCCCCACAGGTACTGCAGCACGTCCGAGCCCTGAACCACCACGCACACGAACAGCAGGAGCGCACCGCCGGCCACACCGCCCGAACCCACCGGAGATCCGTCCGCGGCGGACTTGCCCTCGGTGAAAGCCACCGGCAATTGCAGGACAGCGGGCAGGTGACTGAGCGCGTACACGCACACCATGAGCCCCCATTGGCTCAGTGCGGCCCGGTGCAGGAAATGATCCGTTCGACCGGACAGCGCCAGCAACACGGGCAGAAACAGGAACGCGTACACCGGGATGAAGATCGCGAACATCCCATACCAGTGCTCCCACATGAACCAGTAGTGCAGTGGGGTCAGCACGGCCATGATCCAGATCAGCGCCCGACCGTCCTTCTCGCCGGACGGCACCAGCGCCATGAACTCCCGCAGCGCCACGAGCGAAAGCAACATGAACAGCACGAGCATCACGGTTTCCCCGAGCGCCAAGCTGACGGCGAGGACTCCCACCATGATCCACCACGCGAAAATCCGCTGCCGCACGTTGCTCAGGGTGTTCCGCAATCCTTCCGTGGTGGCGCGCCGGAACATGAGCTCCGCGACCACCGTGGCCACCACCAGGAACACGCCCACGCCGATCAGCAGCCGAATCGACGGCGGGCCGATCAACCCGATCTCGGTCATGACTCAGCCTCGATTCTTGAGTTCGCGTGCAATCCAGCGCAGCCGTGTGGCCACCGTGAGCGCGGACCCCGCGGCTATGAGAAGCAACGTCACGAACAACATCCAGCCGCGCGGCAGATTGAGCAGGGGCTCGACCACGGTCGCCAGGATCCCGACCATGAGCGTCCACATGCGCTGTTGTTTCGCCATGACCCCGCCGAAGAACTGCCCCGCCCCCGCACTGACTCCCAGCGTGCGCACGTAGGCGGTCAGCACGGCGAGACTTCCCGCGAGCCAGCCCACGGTCACGCCGCCGTCCATCGCCGACGCCGCGTAGCCCGCTCCCGCAAGCAGGGCAAGGTCCGAGAGCCGGTCGGGCACCTCGTTGAACAGTTCACCGGTGGCCGTTCTCAGCCCGCCCTCCACGGCGAGCATCCCGTCGAACATGTTGCACACCAGCCGCAACGGTATGGTCACGGCGGCGCCGACGAGCAGGAGGAAACGGACGGCGTCGTCGACGTGCGCGGAGAGCACCAGGCACGCGCATCCCAGCAGCGCGAAGCCGACCGAGGCCAGGGAAATGTGGTTGGGCTTCAGGCCCGCTCGCTGCAACGCGGCCGCTATGCCGGTGGCCCAGCCTGTGGTGCGCTGCGGAATGGGGCGGCGCAGGGGGTCCGGCGGGTTGGGGGGATTGGTGCTGGAACCCATGCGTCTCCTCGCGAGTGAACGGATTGTCTCCTGCCACCTTTACATGTTCGGCCGTTACCCGCGCACACCGGGCGGCCGGCCTGGGGATTTCGCCGCGCTACGCGTGGCGCATGTGCGGGGATTCCTTGTCCCGTAGCGCAGCGGTCTCCAGCTGGATGGTCGCGTGGTCGAAGGAGACGGGGAAGTGCTCCCGGACGCACCCGAGCACCGCCCCCAGGATCTCCGGGGCGTGACCGGATTCAAAGCACCGATCCTCCACGACCACGTGGGCGGACAACACCGGGAGCCCCGTGCCGATCGTGGAGGCGTGGACGTCGTGAACGTCCCGCACGTGTTCCAAGGCCATGATGTGCTCCCGCACCTCGTCCAGGTCCACCCCCTTGGGCGTGAACTCCATGAGCACACCCATGGTCTCGCGAAGCAGCCGGAACGCCCGGGGCAGGATCAGGGCGGCAATGAACAGCCCGGCAATGGTGTCCGCGCGTTGGAACCCGGTGGTGTGGATGACGATCGCGGCAATGATCACGCCCATGGACCCGAGAGCGTCATTGAGTACTTCGAGGAAGGCGGCACGCATGTTGAAATTCGAGTCCCGGGCGGAGGCGAGCACGGCCATGGCCGCAATGTTGGCGACCAAACCGATCGTGCCGAAGATCAGCAGCTCAAGGGAGGGGATGTCGCTGGGTTCGAAGAGTCGCCGGATGCCCTCGATGGCCGCATAGATTCCCACCGCCAGGAGCAACACGGCCTGACCGAGCGCCGCGATCACCTCGATGCGCGCGAATCCCCACGTGCGGCGGCCGCTGGGAGGACGCAACATCATGGTCGCGGCGATCACGGCCACCAGCAGACCCGAGGCATCCGCCGCGGCATGGGCGGTGTCCGTGAGCAGCGCGAGGCTTCCGGTGATCACGCTGCCCACCGCCTGCGCAATCACGATGATTGCGGTAACGCCGAACGCGATGACCAACCGCCGCCGCGTGCCACGGTCGGCCGCCTGGGGCACGTGGGAATGTCCGTGGTCGTGACCCATTCCCATGACTGCACTCCTCCGATTGACCGTTGCGGTCCTGTAGATAACGCTACGACAGGGCAAACCCCTTCTACAGTGATCATTACGGTGCGCCGAGCCAAAGGCCAAAACGACCGACGTCACCGCACGTCAAGGGGAGGACTCATGAGCCACTCAACCGTTCATCGGGATCATGCCGTGGCCGCGGCGTGGGGCTTTGCGGAGGCCTCCGCGTTCTTTATTGTCCCGGACGTGTGGTTGTCCGCGGTGGCCATGAGGAGTCCCAAGCGCGGGCTGCAATGCGTGGCTTCCGCGACGGCCGGCGCGGTGTTGGGCGGAGCGCTCACTCATCTGTGGGGAGTCGCCATTAGTGCCG
Source organism: Kocuria sp. cx-455 (assembly GCF_057707085.1). Lineage (NCBI taxonomy): Bacteria > Pseudomonadati > Acidobacteriota > Terriglobia > Terriglobales > Candidatus Korobacteraceae > Candidatus Sulfotelmatobacter > Kocuria sp. cx-455. The sequence goes on from NZ_JBYIPM010000006.1 coordinate 105,240, forward strand.
AGCGATCCGCGCGGCTCCTGGCCACGCTACCCGCGGTCTCCCCCGCCATGGTGCGCCGAGTCGAGAACGACTACGCGGCCAAGGGCTACCGGGCGCTGCTCACCGGGCCGCTGCGGGGTACGCCGTACAAGATCTATGCCCGCACCAATGGGCTGCTGGGCCGTTCCCTGCCTCGATTCCTGCTGTGGTCCGTCCCGGCCCGAGCGCCCCGGTTCATCCTGGTCACCGCAGCCATTGGTGGACTGGACGCGCTGGGACGAAAACTCCTGCCGAACGGTCCCGAGTGGGTCCGCTGGAGCATCTTCGGCGCGGGCTGGCTCGGGTTCTACACGTGGTTCTTCAAGACCTTGGGCCGCTGACTGCGACCAGCTTTGAGCGGGCATGACTCAAGTTTCCTTCCCCACTCCCTGGCACTCTGCATCATAGAGTGCTAGATTATGTCTTACTTGAGCGATGTAGGCTCAAGTAACGTGATATCTCCACGGAATGGTAAACGGGGACTCTCACGTAAGCCTTACTGTATGAGGAGCACACATCATGGCAACTTTTGATCCGTTCTCTGAAGTTCAGAACTTCGCCAACCAGATCCTGGCGTCCCGTAACGGCTTGGAGCAGATGCCCATGGACCTGTATCGCCAAGGAGCCAATTACTACTTGACGGCAGATCTGCCGGGAATTGATCCCGGGAGCGTCGACGTGGACGTCGACGGGCAACTGCTGACCATTCGGGCTCAGCGCAAACTGCCCACCGCGGGGCAGGACACCAAATGGATCGTCCGTGAGCGCCGCAGCCACTCGTTCGTCCGGCAGTTGAACTTGGGGCAGGGCATCAACTCCGAGGAGATCACCGCGTCCTACGACAACGGTGTGCTGACGGTGACCATCCCCGTCTCTCCCAAGGAGCAACCGCGCAAGATTGAGGTCACGACCGGGGAGTCTGCGAAGCAGGTGCAACTGGAACAGACCGAGGAAGATTCCACGGCAGAAATTTCCTCATCCGAGCAAAGCTGATCCCCTCCTCGGTCCTCAAAGGCCCTCGAACACTTCCAAAAGAAGTGCTCGAGGGCCTTTAGCGTGGCATCACCCCACCGGAACAGGATTGGAAACGCGGTTGCACCGCACCGCCGTGAGGAGTTGCGACTACCTCTCCATGATCCAGCGAGCGATGTCCGCCACGTCCTGACGGGCGGTCGAGGACCACACCATGAGCGTGTAGGTGTGGGGCGCTCCCTCGGTGACGATCGCGGTGGTGTCCACACCGGCGAGCTGCAGCTCGGCCACCGTGTTCATGGTGTCCGGGTACAGGATGTCGTGATCGCCCTGGGTCACCAACGTGCGAGGCAGCCGATCATAAGAACCGTACGCGGGGCTGACCAGCGGGTCTCGAACGTCCCGCTCTCCGGCCCACCAACGACCCGACAGGCGCAGCTTCTTGACGCTGAGCATGTTGTCCTTGGCCTCGTACTCGGCGATCTCGGGGTTGGTGAGGGTCACGTCCACCCACGGCGCGATCAGTACCAGGCCGTCCAGCGGGGCTACCCCCTTGTCCCGCAGCCGTTGTGCCTGCGCCAGGGCCAGGCCGCCACCGGAGGAGTCACCCATGAAGTACACGTGCGAGCCCAGTGTGCGGGCCAGTTCCAGGGTTCCGTCCACCAGGGGTTCGACCTCGTCCACGGTGTGAACGGGGGCCAGCGCATAGCTGGGCACCAGCACCGTGGCACCGGTCCGTTTGATGAGCTCGTCCAGGAACCGCCAGTGCGTGCGCACCATGGCGTTCACGTAGCCACCGCCGTGCCAGTACACGATCACCGGAGTTTCCGCATTGCAGGTCCGTGACTTGGGCTCGGCCACCAGCACGGGCCGCCGGGCCACCATGACCTTCCGGAAATTCACGCGTTCATGCATGGAACGGTGCGGAGCGGCCTCGGGCTTGTCCTTGCTCAACTCCTCCCGGGCGCTGTCTTCCTCCTCGGGCATGCTCGGCAGCAACGGCAGGAGCACATCGGTCGCCTTGAGCGCAGGGTCTGCCTGGCGCAGAACCACCTCCGAAACCGCCATGGCCTTCACGGGCACCACACCGCTCGCGGCGTGTTCCGACGCGGCGGCCGACCCACCGTTCGAGGCGACGGCGCGGCGGGAGGTGGGTGCGGCGGCGTCGTGATCGGAACGGGAATCCGAACCGGCACCGGCCCCAGCCCCGGCAGTGGCGCCGGCGGTAGCGGTGCGGGTCAACGACTCGCCTTCAACGTCCACGCGGGGCAGGATCTTGTCCAGCCACCGGGGCAGCCACCAGACCTTTTCGCCCATGATTCGCATGACGGCCGGGATCAGGAACATGCGGACCACGAACGCATCCAGCAGCACACCGATTGCCAGGCCGAAACCAATGGGTTTGATCATGGACAGGTGCGCGAAAATGAAGCCCGCGAACACGGAGATCATGATGATCGCCGCGGCCGTGACCACTGCGCGGCCCGCCTTGAACCCGTACACCACGGCCTGACGTGCCGGGTGGCCGTGAACGTAGGCCTCGCGCATACCCGAGCCCAGGAACAGCTGGTAGTCCATGGCCAGACCGAACAGGATGCCGATCATCAGGGTGGGCAGGAAGCTCAGGATGGGCCCGGGATCGTGCACGCCCATCAGCTCGCCACCCCAGCCCCACTGGTAGACCGCGACCACGGCACCCAGGGATGCCAGGACCGAGAGCAGGAAGCCCGCGGAGGCGATCACCGGGACAACAATGGAGCGGAAAACCATGAGCAGCAGAAGCAACGAGATGATGATGACCACGCCCAGGTAGAGCGGGAGCTTCTCGCCGAGCAGCTGGGAGACGTCGATGTTGGCGGCGGTGGTACCGGCCACGCCGATCGTGACGTCCTCGCTGTCCTTGAGATCGCCGTTGAGGCCGCGCAGGTTGTTGACGAGTTCCTCGGTGGCGGCATCCGCGGGACCGGATTCCGGGATCACCTGAATCACGCCGGCGCGACGGTCGTCGGTGGTCACGGCGGGCATCACATTGGCCACATCATCCTGGTCGGCAATGCGATCGGAGACCACGTTGAGTTTCTCGGTGGCTTGGTCCTCGGTCAGGCCCTCGGGCAGATCCACCACGGCCACGAGCGGGCCGTTCTCGCCGGCGCCGAAGTCATCGGCAATGCGCTGGAAGGCCTGGTACGACGTGCTGTCCACCGATTCGGTGGAGGCATCCGGCAGTCCCAGGCGCATGTCCTGAGCCGGCAGCGCGAGCACCACCAACACGCCCACGCTCAGCAGCGAGGTGATCCAGGGGTGGCGCAGGTGGAACGGAACGTCGTGTTCGTTGATGTGCTGCTCGTCGGGGGCGGCGTTGCGCTGCTTGCGGGGCAGCGCCTTACGCCCGGCCAGGGACAGCAGTGCGGGGGTCAGGGTCAGGGTGATGAGCAGGGCGATGAGCACGGCAACGCCGGCCACGGTGCCCATCAGACCCAGGAACGGAATGCCGGTCACGTTCAGCGCGACCAGGGCAACGATCACGGTCAGGGCCGCGAAGAACACGGCGGTACCGGAGGTACCCACGGCCATGCCGATGGACTCCTTGATCTCCATGCCGCGGCGCAACTGTTGGCGGTGCCGGTTCAGGACGAACAGCGAGTAGTCGATACCCACGGCCAGACCGAGCATCACGCCCAGCATGGGCGTCACGGACATCATGTCGATCACGCCGGAGAAGGCGAGCGTCGCGGCCGTGGAAATGCCCACGCCGATCAGCGCGGTCAACACCGGCAGAATGGCCGGTACCAGGGCGCGCAACATGACCAGCAGCACGATCGCGGCGATCACCACGCCCACGATTTCCGCCGGACCCACCAGTGACGAGATGTCCTGCGCGAGCTCCTGGGAGAAGTCCACACCCACGCCGTCGACCGGGTGGTCGTTCACGGCGTTCATGACGGCTTCCTTGGCATCCGCGGTCACGGAGGTTTGATCCACGGTGAAGTTCACCACCGAAATGGCGGAGTTGCCGTCCGCGGAGACCACGCGGTAGTCACCCATGCGTTCCATGGTCTGCTCGCCGGATTCCAGCTGAGCCTGCTGCTCCTGGATCTGTTGCGGGTTGATGCCGCGCTGCTGCAGGATCTGGTCCGCGTTGGCCCCCGGGGGCAGGTTCTCCTGCAGCTGCTGGATGGCCCGCTGGCCCTCCTCCAGTTGCTGGCGACCGTCCACGAGCTGCTGCCGCCCGTCGTCGAGCTGAGCCTGTGCCTCGAACGGGTTGGTGGCGCTGTCGACCTGGTCGATGCCCTCGGTCGAGGCGACGGCGTCCGCGATGCCCTGCCGCTGCTCCTCGGTGAATTCCGATCCGTCCTCGGTGTAGAAGACCATGCGTCCCGTGCCCTGGTTGGCCTCCGGCAGTTCATCCTGCAGGCGGTCAGCGAGCTGCTGAGTTTCGGTGCCGGGGATGGTGATCGCGTTGGACAGCTGCACACCGGAGAACGCAACGGCCCCCACGGAGATGGCCAGCACGGCGATCCACGACACAATCACCGCCCACGCGTGACGGGCCGAGCCGATGCCCAGCCGGTAAAGAAGTCGAGCCACGAGGAGTCTCCTACATGTCGGTAGCAATGGTCATGGTCAGATACGTTGCGCAAGAGCGGATCCCGCCGACGACGCCGCTCGCGCGGGCCGGTCGACGATAAGTCAGGTTGTGAAGCCGCGGCCCAAAACGAGCAGGGTGTCGGACATCAGTTCATCCCAGATGCGACGGGATTCATCGTTGAGTTCCCCGCCCGTTCGAAGGAGCCACGCGTCCATGCAGACGGACATGGAGTTGATGATGGAGGTGGCCACCAGCTGTAGTTCCAGCCGGTCGTGGTCGGGCAGCCGTTCGCAGAGCACGTTCTCCAACCGTTCGGTGGCCGCACTGGTCACCCGGAAACCCCATAACGCTGCGGTCGGTGATTCCTTCACCTCGGTGACCTGAAGCAACAGCGGACGCAGCGCCTCCACCAGGCTGTGAGACCGCATCGCGGTGCACAGATCCTGATACACGGAGCCCAACGTTTGCTCACCGCGTTCCGACGCATCCGGGAGTTCCGCCAGAACGGCCCGGATGAGCCGTGTGACAAGTTCCGACAGGTACTCGTAGCCGGCATCTTCCGCGGACGAGAAGTGGTTGAAAATGGTCCGCCTGGAGACGCCCGCCTTCGCTGCCAGGTCGTCGACGGTGAACCCTTGAATACCGTGGCGGTCGGTCAGCTCACCGGCGGCCATCACAATGGCGCGCCGGTTGTGCCACTTGAGGGCACCGCGCTTATCTTTAGGGGCTTCCCCCTGGCATCCGATGTTCACGTGTCAACAATAGGCCACTTGTTGCACTCTGTGCACCTTTCGACACCGAGTGTGGGCAAGCGGACTTCCGAGTGAACACTGGTGGTGATCCTCAGAACGTTCGGGCCTTACAGGCAGTTCATCTTACGATAGATAACTTCGCTGGACCTCCGCTGGAACCATGCCGCCGCCGGTGAGCCAGGCAATGTGAGTGATGTTCCTCAGCCGCTGGTCGGTGAGGTTCGTACGGTTCAGGTACGCCGTATCGGTGCTGATCCAGTGCGGCCCGTCCAGACCGGCCACCGCGGAAGGCTCCGCAAGTATTCCCTCTGTGGCATGCAGTAGTTTGACCTGGTTCTTCATATGCTGATCCGTCACCGTGTAGTAACCGTCGATCAGTCCTTGCATGCGCCGCCCCACGAAACCGGAGGGTCGCCCCACGGCCAGTCCGTCCGCCACGGTGCGGGTGTCCAGACCCAGTTCCGACACGGAGATTTGATCGTGGAGTCCGGTGTAGACACCCAGCATCATGGCCGGCGCGGCGGTGGGTTCAGCGAAAATGCAATGCACGGCGTCCCCGAATTCCAGCGCGAGGCCATAGGCCACTCCGCCCGGGGCGCCGCCAATGCCGCACGGGAGATACACGAACAGTGGGTGATCCGCTGCCACGGTGATCCCTTGGTCGCGCAACTGGCGAGCAACCCTTCGCCCCGCCACGGCGTATCCCGCGAACAGGCTGACCGAGTGTTCGTCGTCCACGAAGTGCGTGGTCGGATCGGTCTGTACCGCTTGTCGTCCGGCGTCCACCGCCGCCGTGTAATCGGTGCTGTGCTCCACCACCTCCACCCCCAGACCCCGGAGCAGTTCTTTCTTCCATGCTTGGGCGTGCGTGGACATGTGCACGGTGGCCTGCAGCCCGAGTGCGGCGGAGGTGATGCCGATGGACAGCCCCAAATTTCCGGTGGACCCCACGACCACCCGATGCTGAGCCATGAGGCGGCGGACGGGTGCCGAGCCGAACTCCTGGTAGTCGGTGGGTAGCAAACCCGCCTCGGCAGCCAGTGACTCGGCGTATTCCAGCACCTCGTGCACTCCCCCGCGGGCCTTGATGGAACAGCTCACGGGCAGGATGTCATCGCGCTTAAGCAGCAGCGTGCCCGCGGCCAGACCCAGTTCGCGCTGCATGTCCGGAGCCGCATCCAAGGGCGACTCGATGATGCCATGGGCTCTCGACGTCTCCGGGAAGGCTTGGGCGATCCACGGAGCGAACCGATCGAGCCTCGCGGCGGCGTCGTCCACGATGCTGCGCGAGAGGTCGGACGCGTACAGGCCCGCCGCGGTCGTGGTCACGGCCGGGTTGAACCACGCCGATGGTTCCTGAGCGGCTAATCGTGTCAGGAACGGGTCATCGTGGAGCTTCGAGTAATTCGCCATCATGCTTGCTCCGTCCTCGCAGGAACGGTGGCCGGATCCTCCCCGGTCAGTGCGGCGCGCAACAGCACCGTGAGGTTCTCCTCGGTGGGCGCGGTGGGGGTGGAGTCCGGAATGGCCTTCAGGGATCGCTGAACGGCTTCCGCAATCCCGCCCTCAGTGAACCCGATGTCCGTGAGCGCCCGGGGCGCATCGATCTCGCGGTACAGCGCGTCCAGCGCTTCGGTCGCATCGCCGGAGTCGGAGCCCAAGGCGTCAGCCAGGCGGACAGAGACCTCTGGAACGGCGGGCGCATTGAACGCCAGAACGTACGGCAACACCGTGGCGTGGACCTGCGCGTGGGGGAGGTTGAACGTGCCGCCCAGCACGTGCGCAATCTTGTGGTGCATTCCCGATCCGGCAGACGCGAACGACAACGCCGCGAGATAGCAGCCGTACAGCGCCATCTCGCGGGCGTGCAGGTCATCGGGATCGGCCGTGATGCCGCGCAGGGCCACGGCCAGGGCCCGGGCACCTTCGAGGGCGAACGTTCGATTGATGGGGTCGGCCTTGGGCGCCCACAGCGAATCCACACAATGGGCCATGCCGTTGAGCCCGGACGCGACCGACAGGCCCACCGGCAGGGAGCGGGACAGGGCGGCGTCGTAAATCACCGTGACCGGCAGGACCTTGGGGTCCAGGCCGGTGGTCTTGGTACGGTTCTCAGTCAGGCCCCACGTGTCGGTCGCCTCGGAGCCGGCGTAGGTCGTGGGCACGGCGATCAGGGGCAGCCCCGAAGTCAATGCGATCGCCTTGCCGAGGCCAAGGGTCGAACCGCCGCCCACGGTCACGAGAGCGTCGATACCCGCGTCCGACGCCGCTGCGCGCGCCTTCTCCGCGAGCTCCACCGGGACGTGCTGGGCCACCTCGTTCCACCACAGACCCGGTGCGAGCCGCGAGGTGATGGTACGGGCTGCCGTCTCGGCGGAACCGCCCGTGATGATCATGGGACGCTTGCTATCCAACCGCTCGAGTTCGGCCGCCAGGAAGTCACCTGCCTTGTCCGAGCCGAACATCACCCGCTGGGCGGCGGTGACGTGCTCGAACACCATGGGCTGGCTCTCACCGGGCTTGGTGTCACCGGACCGCTGATCACTCACGAACATCCCGCTCTCTACGCATCACAACTGGCTGGTTCCAGTGTGTCAGGTTCGCGGTTCACTCCCCAGCCATTTCATGAGGGGTTACTGCAGAGCACGACTGACTACCGTGCAGTAAACCCTGATCACAGGGTGCCAGCCGCTTCCTCCCACGTCCGGTACTGCGCCGCCAGCCGCACGGGGGCATTGGGGGCACCGAATCCGCGGTAGTTGCCGCGCCGTTCCACGACCTCCACGAACACCTCACCGAGGGTCGCCGTGTAGAAGTGCAGGAACTCCCCGCGCTCGTCGCGGTCGTAGAGCAGGCCGTGCTCGCGCAGCTCGGCGACCGTGTCCGGGGCCAGGTCGAAGCGGGCCACGAGGTCCTCGTAGTAGTTCTCGGGCACCGGCAGGAAGGTGAGGCCGCGGCGTCGGGCGCGGCGAGCCACGGCCACAATGTCCGAGCAGGCCAGCGCCACGTGCTCGGGGTAGGCCGCGCCCGTGTAGGCGCCCTGTTCCGCGGCGGTGGGGGCCACGTTGAGGGGGATCCGCACGGTTTTGTCCGCGGAGCGCATGACCTGCGAGCGCACCAGCCCGGACGGTCCCGCGACCTCTTGCGCAGGCTGTGCATGCAGGTCGAGCAGGGAGGTGAGGAACAGGACGGCCTCGTCGTAGTGCTGCCACGGCTGCGCGAGGTTCACGTGGTCCACGCCGGTGATCAGGGAGTCCGACGCCGCTTCGGCCGGGTCCGCGCCGAACTCCTCCAGCCACGGGGGCACCCCGCGGTCCCCGTGGGGACCGAAGAAGATCTCGGTCGCATCCGGGGCGAGCACCCCGTGCAGCACGGTTTCCCCCGGTTGCTGGGTGCGCGCGACCACCGGGGCGAGCAAGCGGGAGGCGCGGTGGGCGGCGTCGTCGGGACTGTCGACCTGGAACCCCAGGGCGGCCAGACGGGTGGGTTGCGCGAGCGAGGCCTGCGGGTCCTCGCCGATGACCACCCGAACCGGGCCCTGCGTCCACGCCTGGACGGTGTCCTTGCTGCGGTGATGACCGGCCAGTTCGAACCCCAACTGATGCAACAGGCGCGTGGTCTGCCCGAGTTTGGAGGTGCGCAGCTCCACGAAATCCCACGCCCGCGGCGGCTGGGGATCCGGCAGATCACTCAGCACCAGCGGCTCACATGCGGGGTCCTCCCCCGCCGCGCGCACGGCGTCCGCGGTCTGGTCCTCCAACCAACGCAGCGAACGCAGCCCGTCCACGGCGGTACGGTGGACGTCAGCCTGCCGGAAGGCATCGTTGAAGATCTCCAGCGAGACCGGACCCGCGTACCCACATTCATGCAGGCGAGCGAGCACGTCCACCAGGTCGAAGTCCCCCTCGCCCGGGAAGATGCGATGGTGTCGCGACCACGAGAGAATGTCCTGCTTGAGCAAGGGCGCGTCCGCGAGCTGCACGAAGAACAGTTTGTCCGGGTCCAGCAGCTCCACGCCGTCCACGGTGTCACCGCGGGAGAGGATGTGGAAGCTGTCCAGGCACGTGCCCACGGCGGGATGATCGGCCAGCTCCACGATGCGGTGTGCGCGGCGCCAGTCGTTGACGTTCTTACCCCACGCCAGGGCCTCGTAGGCGAGCTTGATGTCGTATTCGGCGGCCATCTCGCCGGCCCGGCGCAGCTGATCCGCAATGGCCTGATCATCATCCAGGGCGGCCGTGGCCACATTGGAGCACATCAGCAACACGGGCGTGCCCAGGCGGCGCATCAGGTCGAACTTCGCGCGCAACCGGCGCAGCGAATCGGGGAACGCCTCCGGGGCGACCTCCACGCCGTCGCGGAACGGCTGGTACATGTCCAGGGAGAGACCGAGTTCGGCGGCCCTCTCGCGCAGCTGCTCGGGGGAGGACGGCGAAACCACCAGGTCCTGCTCGAACACTTCGATCCCGTCGAATCCGGCGAGCGCGGCAGCCTGCATTTTCTCTTCCAGTGTCCCGGACAGGCACACCGTGGCGATGCTGGTTCTCATTGGGCCCCTCCGGACTCCTGGGCCGGGGCGACCGGGGACTGCCCGGTCAGCGACAGGAAATGATCACGCATCCGCCGCCGGTCCGGGTTCAGGTCGGTGAACAGTCTGAAGGCATCGACCGCCTGCCCAACCGCCATGTGGCCACCGTCCAGCACCTGGCATCCCACGGTCTTGGCCGCGGTGACGAGTTCCGTGGCCAACGGCAGGTAGACCACGTCCGCAACCCACTGCCCCCCATTGAGCAGGGCGGTGTCGAACGGTGTTCCGGGGTGGTGATGCATTCCCACGGGGGTCGCATTGACCACGCCGCTCGCGCCAATCACCAGCTCGGGCACCTGATCCGGTTCCACAGCCCCCACGACGGCGCCCGGGTACCGCGCGGCCAGGGCGGCGGCGCGCTGGGCCGCGCGAGCGACGTCGACGTCCACCAGATCCAAGCGCTGGGCGCCCACCGCGAGCAGCGCCTCGGCGACTGCCGACCCCGCACCGCCCGAGCCGAACTGCACCACGCGATCCAGGTTGGCCCCGGGTAGGCCCCCGCGGAATCCTTCCGTGAAGCCGGAGCAGTCCGTGTTGTAGCCGATGAACTTGTCGTCCCTGACCAGCACCGTATTGACGGCCCCGATTGCGGCGGCCTGGGGAGCCACCTCGTCCAGGTGGTCCATGACGATTTGTTTGCAGGGGTGGGTGATGTTGAACCCGTTGAACCCCAGATCCCGCCCGGCGCGCAGCAGCTCACCGACGTCCGCTCCGGGACGATTGATCTTCGCGAGATCCACGGGGCGGTAGAGATAGCGCACACCGTGGTGGTCGGCCTCGCGCTCGTGCATGGGTGGGGTGAGGCTTTCGGTGATGCCGTCACCGATCAAACCGATCAGGAAGGACTCGTTGAGGGTGGACATGCGGTTCCTTTCGGGGAATCCGGGGTGTTTCGGTAACTGGATACGTTGCCGTGCCCGCGGACGGCGCGGTGGCTAGGGACGCTGCGGAAGTTGCGAGGCCAGCTGGACCGCGGCGTCCTTGAGGAGAGGGATGTGCTGTTCGAGACCGGCCAGGTCGCTGCGGTAAACGGGTGCGGCGAGCGCGAGCGCTGCCACAAGAGGCCCGCCCGGGGTCATGACGGGGACAGCGACGGCGCACATGCCGTCATCGTGTTCCTGGTCCTGGGAGGCCCAGCCGCGTTCGCGGGTTTCCTCGAGGATCTTTTGCAGCTCGCCCCGGTCCGCAAGGGAACGATCCGTGCGCGGCGCGAGGTCAAGGGCGGCGACCAACTCGTCCCGGGTGGTCTGCGGGCTGAAAGCAAGCAACACCCTGCCCAGCGAGGAGGTGTGCAGCTCACCACGGTCCCCGGGATCGGTGGTGATGCGGTGGTTGGGTCCGTCCACGGTGTGCACGGTGAGGAAACGGTCCCCGTCCAGCACGGCGAGCAAAGAACTTTCGCCGGTGGCCTCCGTGAGCCGACGCAGCACGGGAAGTGCGGTACCGGAGTACCCCCTGGCCGTGGCGACCTTCTGGCCCATCTGAAAAACGAGCAGACCCAGGCGGTACCGCTTGGTGGCGGGATCGTACTCGGCGAACCCGGAATCGACCAGCGTGGTGAGCAGGCGATAGCACGTGCTGAAGGCGTAGCCGGAGTCCGCGACGATCTGACCCGCGGTGGCCCCGTGCGGGTAGTTGGCCAGCAGCTCCAGGAGTGTGAGTCCCTTGCGGACGGTGCCGGAGCGATCACCCGCACGCGCCGGGGCCGGGGCGATTGCTGCGTCCGCCGCGCCCGCCGCCGAGGCCGTGGTGTTCGTGGGGCTCATGACGTGCTCCTGATTTTTTCGGTCGGGTACTTGACGAACAGTGTGACCCACTTCATGCTTATGTTTCAAGTAGTTGAAAACTATTTCTAATATATGGCAATCACCGCAGCGGGGACGTTTGATCCCACGCCTTCCGTGAAGGATGTCTTCTCATGAGCACCACCCACCACGCGGGCTCACCGGGGCCCACGAATCCGGCAGCAAACGCCGCCAAGACTCCCAAGAAAGCAGCGCTCGCCAGCTGGATCGGCTCCGCTCTGGAGTACTACGACTTTGCCGTGTACGGCACTGCCGCCGCACTGGTGCTGAACCACATCTTCTTCCCGAAGGATGCTTCCCCCGGTGTGGCCATCCTGTTGGCCATGGGCACCGTGGGTGTTGCCTACGTGGTTCGCCCGTTGGGTGCGCTCATCATGGGCCCCCTCGGTGACAAGTACGGGCGCAAGTTCGTGCTCATGCTGACTCTGTTCCTGATGGGCGGCGCCACGTTCGCGGTGGGGTGCTTGCCCACCTACGATCAGGTCGGCCTTCTGGCTCCGGCGCTGTTGGTGTTGTGCCGCGTGATCCAGGGCCTGTCCGCCTCCGGAGAGCAGGCGAGCGCCATTTCCGTCTCGCTGGAGCACGCCGATGACCGGCACCGCGCCTTCACCACCAGCTGGACCCTGCAGGGCACCCAGTTCGGCACGCTGCTAGCGACCGCCGTGTTCATCCCCTTCACGCTGGTCCTCACCGAGGAGCAGCTGTTCAGCTGGGGCTGGCGCGTTCCGTTCTGGGCTTCCGCCGTGGTGGTTTTCGTGGCGTACATGATCCGCCGTCACCTGGAGGAGCCGCCGGCCTTCGAGGAAACCCAAGCGGAGGGTACCGAGGTCAAGCGCACCACTCCCCTGAGCACCCTGCTGAAGTACCACAAGGCCGCTGTGATCCGCATTGCCGCTGCCGCCATGGTCAACACCATTAACGTGGTGTTCCTGGTCTGGTCGCTGTCCTTCGCAACCTCCATCGTGGGCCTGGAACGCTCCACCATGCTCTGGGTCTCGGTGGTCGCGAACTTCGTAGCATTGTTCACCATTCCCGCCTGGGCGCTGCTGGCGGACAAGATCGGGCGCAAGCCCGTGTTCATCGCGGGTGTGCTGGGCGCCGTGGGCTTCATGTTCCCGTATCTGGCCGCGGTGGCCGCGGGTAACTGGACGCTGATCTTTGTGCTGGGCGCGCTGCTGTCCGGTTGCTTCTACTCGATGGCCAATGGCATTTGGCCCTCGTTCTACGCGGAGATGTTCCCGACCCGCGTCCGCGTGACCGGCCTGGCTCTGGGCACGCAGATCGGCTTTGCGATCTCCGGCGGCATCACGCCGTTCCTGGCCACCTCCGTGGCCGGCGCCGACGGTTCCTCCTGGATCAACGTGGCGTTGGTGGTTGCCGCCGCGGGTCTGATCTCTGTGATCGCCGCGCTGACCGCCAAGGAGACCAAGGACCGCTCCCTGGACGAGATCAACGATTTGCACACCACGCGCACCGAGGCATTGGAACTGGTTGCGATGGACCGCAAGGAAGGCGTGAATGCGGGGCGTCGCTGACCGGCGTCGGCGGGGTGAAACCGGCTCCGTGTATGGCATTCTCAGTAGACGACCACAAGGGCACGTCAGCACATGAAATCGGTGTGGTGAGGGATCATCGGGGAGGAGCATCCATGGACGATGCACAGGGCGTGCTGGGTCCCAGTAATCCTCCTACCCAACCCGTCGAGGTGGTTCCGTCCTCGGCTGCGCTGCGGGCGCAGATTTACCGCAGTCTTCCCTCCTACGATCGCGCCGAAGTCATCACGGAACGGCTACGGGACTCCATAGCGGTGGGGCTGCTCCACCAGGGGGACAGGCTTCCCAGCGAAGTCGACATGTCCGAATCGTTCGGTGTCGCGCCGGCCACGCTGCGCGAAGCCCTCTCCAAACTCCGAGATGAAGGCCTGGTGGAAACCAGACGGGGACGAAACGGCGGCACGTTCGTCGTCTCGTACCCAGAAGCCCGCACTGATGCCCTGCTGCAACGGTTCAGGGAATACACAGTGGTCGACCTGCGCGACCTGGGCGATGAAATCACAGCCATTACCGCGGCGTGCTGTCGTTTAGCGGCGGAACGCGCGGTTCATCATGATGTTGAGCGACTCGGCTCGCTCCTCGCGGAATTCCGCAAGGCGCGCACTCCCCATCAGCGGTCGAGGTCGGACAGCAGATTTTGGCTGGAGCTCGCCGTTGCCGCGCAGTCCCGACGCTTACTGTCACTGGCACTCCGCCTGCAGCTGGAAGTCAGTGAACTGCTCTGGTCCCCGCTGATCAAGCACCGTGACCACGCGGGAGCCGTTTCACAGCTGCAGGACCTGTACCAAACTTTGGTAGACAGAGACAGCACAGCAGCTGTCGAAGCTGCAAGCACACGCGTCAGTGCAGACACCTACCATCTGATCGACGTGAAACTGACGCTCTCCCTCAACGATGAGCAGAATGGGGGCACGCATGGACCGGAGCGGTAATCTCCTCACGGTTGCGGACGATTTGTCCGCACAGTTCAACCTTTTGTACCGGGACCTGAAGGTGTATGCGGATGTCCTGTCCGATCGTCTCAATCGGTTGAGCACGTCTCATTCCGTGGGCCCCTTCGACAACACCATGGTGACCCGCATGCGCATGCACGCTCTCGGCGTCCTCAAGAGGCACAGCATGCTGGCGGGGACGGGAGTGATCTTCGCACCGGAACGCATTGCGGTACCCGAACAGTTGATCCAGTGGTACGTGCGCAGTGACGACGGGGACATCGAACCCTACGGATTTGTCTACGACCGCGATTCCCACGAGTTCTACGACTTTCTCAATCTCCCCTGGTATCACACGCCACGAACCACCGGTCGACCAGCGCTCGGCGGTCCACTGCTGGACTACCTGGGCTTTGACGAATACATCGTCACGTTGGCCGTGCCGCTGAACGTGGGAGACGAGTTCGCGGCCGTGGTGGGAGCAGACATCCTTGTCGAGAGCGTCCAGGTGGCTCTCCAGAAAGCACTCTCACGACACTCGTCCGGGCAATGGCCCCCGGTGGCGCTGGTCACCGAGGAGGATCGCATTGTTTGCTCGAATTCTGCGCGGTTCCTCCCGGGTCTGCGCCTGAATGAACACTCCGATGGGTTGTCGCGAATCACCTTGGCCACGTCGGTTCCCACCTTCACCCTGGTGGCGGCCACCCAGGAGTAGGGCGGCCGCCACACGTGGTGGTCGCCTCACGTGATCTTCCGGGCCCGTGCCTGTTGCGTGAACGCATTGAATAACTGGTACCGGTCGTCCGCGCGACCGTCGTCGTCTTCCGGATGCCACTGCACACCGACTATCCAGGTCTTATCCACCAGCTCCGTCCCCTCGACAACGCCGTCGTCCGCGACGGCGATAGCCCGCAGCCCTTCGCCGAGCTCCGCGACCGCCTGGTGATGGCCACTGCGAACCACCAGCCGCTCGCGCCCGTAGATCTCATGCACTTTGCTGCCCGGGATCAGAGCGATTTCCTCATCCAGGAACATCGGGGCTCCATCAACTCCCCGGTGCAGGTGCGCCGGTTGAATATCGGGAATCAATGTTCCGCCGCACGCAACATTGAGCAGCTGGGATCCGCGGCAAATGGCGAGAACAGTGGCGTCTCGATCGATCGCTTCCCGAATGATCTTGAGTTGCCTCCGGTCGGAACGAGGATCTTTACCGTACTCGTCCGGGACCGGCTCGTGATGACCGTAGAGGGCTCCAGCCACGTCACCGCCACCGAGAACGACCACTCCATCCGTTGCTGCGATGGCTTGGTAGTTCGGTTCCGCGTCCTCCGTGACATCAATGAGAACCGTTTGCGCCCCGGCCTCCCGCAGACTTTCCAGGGTCACCGATGTGAATCTCTTGATCAGCTCGTAGGTTTCCTCGTTCTGGTCAGGAAGATTCAACTGCGCAACCACCGCGATACGGACGTCGGAATCCGGCTCGGCTGTCGACCGGGGCGCCACGTCGGCCGGTGACAACAGCGGAACCGAAGGGTGTGCCTGCATGACTATCCTCTCGTTGCTTCGCGCCGCTTTCGGGCCTCGTGGACGACCCAATCGAAGAGTGCTTGATCCGATGCCACGGAATCCGAACGGTCCTCCGGATGCCACTGCACCGCCACGGTGTTGAGCTCGGGGTCCTCAATGGCCTCAACACATCCGTCCGAGGATTTCGCCACGACGGTCAACCCAGCGCCCAGTCGATGTACCGCTTGATGGTGATAGCTGGAGACCGATACTTCTCGGGAGTCTCCCAGCACCGCAGCCAGTCGGCTATTGGGAGCTATCTCCACGTCATGCACCGTGTCCACGTGCTGTTGCGGATCATCCGGCCAGTGTTGGACCAGCGTGCCACCGCGTTCCACGTTCCACAATTGCATGCCACGACAGATCAGAAGAGTGGGCAGTCCCATTTCTTGAGCCATCGCAATAGCTTTCGCCTCGGCTTCATCCTGCTGGGCGTAATCGGTTCCGACGTAGGTCTCATCAGCGGCAGCGCCGTACCGAGCGGGATTTATGTCGGATCCCCCGGGAAGCACCATGCCATCCACGATGGACCAAACATTGGAATTCGTGGCCGGGGAAATCACCAGTGGATCTCCGCCGGCCCGAGCAATGCTGTCGAGCACCGCGTTGGCCACCACTGAACCCGAATACCGGAGCCCCTTGATTTGGGCCGACCACATGGCCGGTACCGCGATGAACGGCTTGTCCGATGTCATGACGGCCTCCCCTCATGGAGGTCGGCCGGAAACGGAAGGTGCGGCATCCATGTCCGCCACACAGCTTCCAACCGCCCATCCGCAATGACTCGCTCTAAAGCCCCATCGAGCAGTTGCAGCATGTCCGGGGAGCCTTTCGAGACGCCCACACCCCACGGGTTCCTGGTTTCCACCGTGAAAGCGATGTCGAAGTCCGGGTCGTCTCCGAGCGGTACCGTCACGACGTCGTCGTCGACCATGGCGTCCACGCTGCCGCTGCGAACGGCGGCAATCATGTCACCGAAAACATCGCCGGAGGAGTCGAACGGAACCAAGTGCGCTCCCTGGAAGGACTCCGCCAGTCTCATGTTCGCGCTGTCTCGAATAGCAGCCACGCGGTAGCCCGCCATGTCTTCCGGTGTGCGGGCCGGATCCCCGGCCCGCACCAGAACGGATTCGCTGAACACTGCGTAGGGGCGGGTGAAGGCAACCTGCTCTTGCCGTGATGCAATGATTCCCTGCCCGCACCACACTCCGTGGGCCTCACCACGCTGCACTGCCGGGATCATGTCGTCCCACGGAAGCACGAGCCACTCCAGGTCCATGCCCAGTTCCTCAGCAACCAGGTGTGCAGCCTCCGGTTCGTACCCGGTCCTGGTTCGTCCGCCATCGGTAGAGAGATCGAACAGCGGAGGAGCATCGGAATCGATGCACGCAAGTTTCAAAGTACTCATCACGGAATCGCCTGCCAGTACTGCTTGAATTCCCATTCGGTCAACGCGCCGCAGTAGCGGGCCCATTCGTCATTTTTCATGTCCAGGTAGACGCTGGACAGCTGGTCGGGCAGGGACCGCTGGACGTACTTGTCCGCGCGGAAGGCGTCGATGGCTTCACCCAGTGACATGGGCATGGTCTCGCCGAGGCTTCCCTCTGCGGGAGGTTCAATTTGGTTGCCGATACCGTCAGCCATCGCCGCAATCAGCAGGGCATGAGAGAGGTAGGGGTTCACTGCCGCGTCCGGGACGCGCACCTCTGCACGACCGTTGGCCGAAATCCGCACCATGGAGGCACGGTCGTCCAGACCCCAGTTGCCGCGGGCCGGAGCAAACTGCCCGGGATCCCAGAATCGCTTGTAAGAGTTCACCGTGCTCGCCATGACGAGCATCATTCCCGGTGCATGTTTGAGTATGCCGCCAATTGCCCAGCGGCCCAGCTGAGACATGTGCAGCTCAGTCACTCCGTCGATGACAAAAGAATTGCGACCTTGCTCATCCCAGAGGGAAATGTTGTGGTGGCAGCCATTGCCCATGGAGCCCAGGTACGGCTTGGGCATGAAGCTTGCTTGGACATCGAATTCTCGAGCGACCTGGGAGCAGATCTGTCGATAGGTCACCAGCCTGTCCGCAGTCAGCTCGATATCATCGAACATCCAGTTCAATTCGAGTTGACCCTGGTCCTCGTAGTCACCTTCGATCATGTCGAAGTCCAGTGCCGTTGCGTATTCCTCCAGGCGCTTGAAGATCGGCCTCATCATTTCCAGATTTTCCACCTGGTACGCCGGGCTGTGCCCCGGCACCAGGTTTGGTTCAATGGATTTCCCGGCCCACACCATTTCCGGCTCCGTACCCGATTTCATGGTCAGCCCGAACGTGTCCTTCATCAACTGGTGAGTTCGGTGCATGTTGGCACGCGCGTCGATGGCCAGAGGACGGCCTCCCACCTCCCCGAGGTGCTCAGGCTCGTAGGCAGCGCAGAAGACGCGGCCGACCTCGTGGTCCCACGGCAACTGCTGAAGCGTCTCGGGTTGCGGGAGTCCCACGAACTCCTTGGCCTCCACGCCACCACCGATCAATGTGCCGAAGATATCGGTCTGCAGGTCACTGAGCGCGGTGCGGTGGAAGCTGATTCCCTTCTCCAGGTTCCGTACGATGTGCTTGGCGGGCACCAGCTTTGCAACAGTTCGAGATCCGAGCGTTGGGAGCATGTAGTACAGGTACTTCACTCCGGAACGTTCGATCTGCTCCTTGATCCGTTCCACGGATTCGTCGGAGAGATTCTTTTCCCGATGACGAGCGAAGGCCCCATTGTCGGTCAATGCCGATTCCGAGCGTTCCTGGTAGACGTCGGTGAGGCTGCGCCCCAGCTGAATTGCTTGGGTTTGCAGCTTTTCCACATGCGGTTCTTTTACTTCAGACATCGTGTTCTCAGACATTTCACACACTTTCCATCTATCCCTTGTTTCACCAAGGATGGGTGTAGGCGTCAGGCTGGCGAAGTAATTTTCGTCAACATGTCGCGGTATTGAACTAGCCGTCCTGCGGGCAATCCCACATTGACCACGGCAATGGTCTCCCCCTCGCGCTGATAGCTGATGGCTACGCCTGACGCCGGGTCCTCCAGGCTTCCCTCCAGAACTTCAATGGAGGTTGCTCGGTGCGGCGCTCCCACTCCTTGGATCCGGACACCGAATTGGTCGCTCCAAAAGCTCGGCATGGCGCTGAACGGCGCGGGCTCCTCGGTGCCGCCCAGACTCGCCACCAGGGACTTCGCGGCCGTCTTGGCCGTGTCAATTGCTGTTTGCCAATGCTCGATGCGACGCAGCTCACCACCGGACCAGGGGTCCGGAAATCGTGCGACATCGCCTACGGCGACCACTCGGGGTGCGCCCTCGACGCGCATCCTGGAATCCACGACTACGCCGTCAGTGAGATCCAAGCCATTGTTCTCAAGCCATTCGGTGTTGGGTACGGATCCGACGGCCTCAACCACAATGTCAGCGGCAAGCTCCTGCTCATCCGCGAGACGAACCCCCGCCGCACGAGCATGAGATGCGTGATCATCCGGCGAGGAGCCCGTGAGGAATTCCTCAACGTAGCTGCCATTGACCATTTCGATGCCTTGGCCCGCGAGCCAGTTGCGCATGGCTTCCGAAACTTCGTGGCCCAGGACGCGGTGCATTGGTCCCCTGGACCCCTCGACGAGTTGAACGACGCATCCGAGTTGGCGGGCAGTGGAGGCGACTTCGCAACCGATGAAACCTGCCCCCACTACCAGGACTCGTTTTTCAGAGCTCAGTTCCTCGTGCAGGGCTCGTGATTCCTCGAGGGTCCTAACGACGTATCGACCCTTCGTGGGTCCTGGCGCCTGCAAACGCCGGGGACGGATTCCCGTGGCAATGACAAGACCGTCGTACTCCAGGTGTTCCCCGGAATCCACCGTGACCGTTCGCGCGCGGAGGTCACTTACAATGACTCGTTCGCTCAACCGCCATTGCGCGTCCGAGACACTTGCTCGTTGGCGCAAGGCCGTTGATTGAAGTGATTCCTCCAGGGTTCCCGGCCGGGCCAGAATTTCCTTGGTCAAAGGCGGTCGGTTATAGGGTTTGTGCGGCTCTTCCCCGATGACCACCAGCTCGCCCTTCCAACCGGCCGAACGCAGCTGCTCCGCTGCTCTCAAGCCACCCATGGACGCGCCTACCACGATGATTCGCCCTAGCTCGAGGGTGGACATGATCTACTGCTCTCCCTTGAGGAAGATGGCCTGCACAGGACAGACATCCATGGCGTCCTCGATGTACTCGAGCTCTGCTTCGGGGAATTCCTCCTCGTATTGCAGTACCCCTTCGGAATCCATTTCGAAGTTGTTCGGCGCTGCGATAGCGCACTGCCCGTGGTTCTCGCACAGGTTTCGATCGACCCAGACCTTCATGATGAATGCACCTTTCCGTGCCCGCGGACACTGATCCTTCGGTTGTCGTGCTTAGCGTTTCTCGAATGTGATGGGAAGCGTTGCGGGTCCGGTATTACCGGAGTCCGGTAGCCAACGCCCCTCGGGCAACAAGTTGATGTTGGTGATGCGCGTTGCCAATGCTGGCAGGGCCGCCATCATGTCCGAGCGGGCCACGAAGTGACCCAAGCAGTGATGAACTCCGCCGCCGAATGCGTAGTGGGGTGCTGATTCGCGCTCCAAGTCGATCCGGTCCGCATTGCTGAACTTCTCGGGGTCGGTACCGGAGGCGAAGGTGAACATGTGGACAGTGGTCCCCTTCTCAATGGTCAGGTCCTTGTACTCGAAGGTTTCCGCTGCCTCGCGGGTCACCCAACGAGTGGTCGGGTTGATCCGCAAGGCCTCCTCCACGGCGGCCTTTGCCAGTTCCTCGGGTCGCTCGGCTAGCAGTTCCCACTGGTGAGGTTGGCGAGCGAAGGACTGGATGGCCAAGCCCAGCTGGTTCCGTGTCGTGTCCATCCCGCCGAAGATCAAAAGGACAATGAGGTTTTGGAGTTCCTCATCGGACAGCGAGTCCCCCTCGCGATTGGCTTCCACCAAACGAGTGACGAAATCGTCCTTGGGATTTTGTTGCCGGTCCTTAATCAGATCGGCGCCGTACGCCTGGAGTTCCCGCAGAGCGGCGTCGATCTCGGGCAACTCCTGCTTGATGGTGATACCCAAGGCGGCGCCCACTGTCGACCCGAGTTCGTTGATCTTCTCCCAGTCGCTCTCGTCGATGCCGAGCATGATGCACAGCACCCGGGTGGCGAACGGTGCCGCGAACTCCTCGACGAACTCCACTTCACCGCTGTCGATCCAGTTGTCGATCAGTTCGTTGGCGAGGGCTTCAAACCGATCGCCCAGCGCCGCGATCTTACGTGGTGAGAACGCGGGGTTTGCGAGGCGACGGATCCGGTGGTGGTCCTCCCCCTCCAGAACCAGGAGATTCTCCTTCCACCAGTCGTAGAAAACACCCGAGTGGACCCCGTTGTGTTCGGGCCATTGCGCCGATCCCTGGATCAGTTTGGGGCTCTTCATCAGCGCTGCGTTGTCCTCGTAGGACAAGACCGCAATGCCGTAGTTGGTTTTGGCATACCAGTTGGTGTCCCGGGCATCTCGCACCGCATCCGAATCCATGGAGAAGGACGGGTCCGAAATATCGAGGTACGCGAACTTGGGGGCTGTGATGCTCATGGCGAGTTCCTTTCCGAGCAACTCTTCGACTCGTCTTACTGTCGTTCCGAACCGTTGTGGGGATACGTGTGTGGCTTTCCGCCGCCCAGGCGAATGGCCATGTCGACAACTTCCTCGGTCTGGGAAATCGGATTCGCATATCGCAGGTCGATCTCACCCGTATGAGCGTCACCCGTGGGCCCGGCATTGAATCGATAGGGCCGTCGAACAACCAGATACAGGGCACCGATGACCAGAACCGCTGCCCCCACGAGACCGACCATCCACGCCTGGTACCAGGGGACATCGGGCACCGGGGTGACAAGTGTGTAGATGGCGAAAATCTGATACACCAGAGCAGTTCCCGCGACCACCCAGCCCGCGTTGCCCATGGCGAAGTGCCCCTTGGGTTTCCAACCCTTGGCGCGAGCCCGGAGAGAGGCGATCACCACCGTGCAGAACGCCATGTAGATGCCGCAGGAAGCGAACGAGACAATGGCGATGAGCGCGTTGGCGCTGAGCAACGAGATGATGAGCACGACAGCGGGAAGCCCAGCCGCGGTAAGCAACGCGTACGGCGGTACAGCTCGCTTGTGATTGAACTTCCGCAGGAAATTCGAGGCCGGAAGCTGATGGTCGCGTCCCATGGAAAACATCAACCGGGAGGCGGCGGCCTGGAGTGAAATCGTGCACGACAAGAAGGACAACAGGACGATTGCCATCACAAGTTTGAACCCCGTGGGGCCGAAGGCACTGAGGAAGATGGCGCCGACGGGATCGGTGGCGGTGCCATCAAGAATCGCTCCGAAGTCCGGAACGGCCAGAATCAGCCCCAGCGCGATAAACATGGAGGCAATGCCGCCCACGTAAATCGTTGTGCGCATGGCCTTGGGGATCACGCGACCAGGATCTTTGACTTCCTCAGCAACGTCCCCGTTGGCCTCAAAGCCGTAGTATAGGTAAATCCCGAAGATCGCTGCTCCGATGAACGCCGCCGCGAAGGGTGCGTCACTTTGCATGTCCGCGGAACGGAAATCCATGAACAGGACGGAAAGGTCGTGCTGGCGAGCTTTGAAGAGCAGCCACGTACCGAGGCACACGGTGGCAATGATCTCTACCGCAAATCCAATGAATGCCACGTTCGCCAGAATCTTGGTGCCGCCGAAGTTCACCACAGTTGCCAGGACGAGGATCCCCAGAGCCAACAAGACATTGGCGAGCGGGGTCATCTCCAAGCCAAATAAGGCACCCAAGAACGGTCCTGCGCCGTAGGCCACGGACGCAATGGTCGCGTTGATGGCGATGGCGTAAATCCAACCACTCATCCATCCCCATTTGGGACCCCACAGTCGTCGATTCCACGGGTAAATACCTCCAGCAATGGGGTATTGGGAGACGACCTCACCGAAAACCAGCGCCACGAGAAGTTGGCCCAGCCCGGCGATCACCAGCATCCAGAATGCGGGTGGGCCGGAAATCGCCAGGGCCGCCGCAATGGTCGTATACACGCCCACCACGGGGGACAAGTACGTGAACCCCAGGGCAAGGTTGCCCCAGAAGCCCATGTCCCGCTTGAACTCGCCGCTATCGTGCTCGTGAGTCCTGACAGCGGAATCCGACGTGCCCGCGTGTTGAGTACTTGCCATGACGACTCCTTCAGTGCCGTTACGGGAGAGATCCCCGCGCCCTCCCGGACGGTGTCACCCCAACGCCTTCAATGTGAACTGCGTTACAAAGGGAAGATACCATCAACACTGTAGGTATTGGCAAGGGTGGTTCCTAGGTCGTCACGAATTTTCGCGGGTTTCGGGCCAGAGACATGAGGGCCACCACACGCCCGGAGTCGTATTCACGCTGGTCAGAGCCGGCGGATGGCCAACTCACGCAACAACGAATCAACGATCGTGATCTTGCGAAAACAACCCGGCCCGGGCGGCGTCGTCACCCCTGGTGCGTGGCGGGCCGCCCGGGCTTGGTGACGTGCAGGGCGATGGAGGCAAAGAGGGCGACCACGGCGGCAGCCATCGTGAGCAAGAACCCGCGCCCGGGCTGCACGGACAGGACACCGCCCAGCGCGGCGCCCAGTGAGACGCCCAGGACCAGGCACGTGGTGAGCATGGTCATCACCGAGGCAATGCGGTGCGACGGCGCAATCCGCTCGCCGCGACCGAACGAGCTGACCAGCATGGTGCCCACGCCCACGCCCATGATTGCGAACAGACCGGCAAACAGCGGGGCGCTCGGCAGGGAGAGCAGGCCCGCGCAGGCCACAGCAATGATCGACGCACCGATCGCCACCCGCAGGGACAAGGGGAAGCGCTCGGGCAGGCGGGAAACCAGAATGCTCGCGACCGCGCTGCCCGCACCCATGAAGCCGTAAATGACGCCGGTATAGGCCTCGGTGCCGCGCAGCGCGCTGACGGCGGTCAGTGCGGTCTGGGTCGAGCCGAACACGGTGCCCACGCACAGGCAGACGATCATGGGCGGCACCGCTTTGGCGATCGAAATCCCGCCGATGCCGCCGGCCGCGGTGTCCTCGACCATGGCCGCTCCGTGCTCGGTGCGGTGGCGCACCAGGTACACGATGAACGCACCCTGGCCCACGAGCACCCACGCCATGAGGGTGAGCAGGGCGGGATTGGGGCCGAGCAACCCGACCAGCAGGCCGGCAACCACGGGGCCCAGGATGAAGCTGGTTTCGTCGCAGGCAGTTTCGTAGCCCAGCGCGCGGCTGATCAGTCGCGGTTGCCGACGACGCCGTGCCAAGCCCGACCAGTGCGCCCTTGCGATGGCGCCCACTTGCGGGTTCGCGGAACCGACCAGGGCAGCGCACACGAGGATGAGCGTGGTGGGCCCGTGGTTGATGACCGTCAGCAGCAGGGCCAGGAGGCTCAGCAACTGGATGACAGTGGCGCTGACGACCACGGGCAGCGGCCCGAAATGATCAACGAACCTGCCGACCAGCGGGGCGCCGACTGCCGAACCAAGGCCCACGGCTGCCACCGTGATGCCGGCCAGGCCAAGACTCAGTCCCGAACCGCTGACGTACAACAGAATCCCGAGTTGCAGGGTGGCCGCGGGTAGGCGGCCGATGAATGCCGTGATCAGGAACGGCCAGCCGCCCGCGGCGGCGAGCGAATCCTGTGCTGAGAGTGGCGTCTGCGCCTGCGGGGTGGTCGAGCTGGGCAAGGGAACCTCCGGGTACATCAAACCGCCGCACACCCGACCACACGTGCGGACCGATCCCTCTAAGTTCGATTCAAATGGTACTCGTGGATCGGTGATCCGGTGCGGGCGGTGGGGTTGAGCACGGAGGGACCGCTGGGTCGAGTGCCTGGGTGCCGGTGGAACCCGTGTTCTCACGTGATGTGCCGTTATGACCCTTTCCATCGAGTTGGAGGGTTTTTATGGCACCTGAGATGTCGATTGCGGTTCTCACGACGCACCATGTGGGGCGCGGGCGACCCCCCACGCCACCTTGGCCGAATGGCGCCGGGAGCATGAGGAGCTTTGGGCGGCCGACTCTCCCGCCGGGCAGCTTGATGACAGCACTGCGGTGGTGATGCAGGAGTTCCGTGTGGTGAAGCATGTGGTGGCTGAGTAGAGCCCGCGTCCACACATCAGGGTTCCTTAGGACCTTTCCCGCCTGAGAAAGAGGTTCCAGTGACCCCTCAGGAGTCAGAAGCGGTTCCCATGGCGTGCAGCAGTAGCTCTGCACGGATCGCCAACACGTATGCGCCCTCCAACGAGACGCGGCTCACATTTGGGCGCATAGTGTCCTCATGGCACACACGAATTCGAACACCTCCGACCAGCACACCGTGGTGATTGGCGCAGGAACAGCAGGATCCATCGTCGCGGGGCGATTGGCCGCGGCCGGCCACACCGTGACTCTTCTGGAAGCGGGTGGACAGGACACCAACCCCGCCATTGCCGAACTCCCCCGCCTGGGCGAGCTCTGGCACAGCGCCGAGGACTGGGATTACTTCACCGTTGCGCAAGAACACGCCTCCGGCCGGGTCATCCACTGGCCACGGGGCCGCGTCCTGGGCGGCTCGCACGCTTTGAACGCGTCCATCTGGGTTCGCGGCAACCCGCTCGACTACGACGACTGGGCCGCCGCGGGTTGCGACGGATGGTCGTGGAGCGACGTCGGCCCCGTTTTCGAGGCCCTGGAAAAGTACGGCGGCGCCGGGTCGCCCGAAAATCTCAGCCCGCGCGGCGGGGACGGCGCAATTCCCGTGGTGGGTGACTACGAGCGCAGCCCGATCTTCGAGTCGATCATTGCCGCGGCGGAGGCCGTGGGTGTGGAGTTCAATCCCGATTACAACGGGGGCCAGCAGGAAGGAATTTCTTACGAGCAGCTGACCATTCGGGGTGGAAAACGCTGCACCACGTACACGTCATACGTGAAGCCGCTGGTCGAGAGCGGACAGATCACAGTGCGCACGGGCGCAATCGTGGAGAAGTTACTGATCGAGGACGGCGAAGTGGTGGGCGTTGAACTACATGCCGGCGACAACCGCGAGGTCGAGGGCGTGGAATCGGAGGACCCCGCGGCCACGGCTGATGGATCCGGTGAAGTAATCCGCGCGGATCAGGTCATCCTGTGCGCCGGCGCACTGGACAGCCCCAAAATTCTGATGCGTTCGGGAATCGGCCCGGCCGACCACCTGCGGGATGTGGGTATTGAACCCGTCGTGGACCTCCCGGGCGTGGGAGAGAACCTGCATGACCATTTGCTGCTGCCCGTAATTGCGGAGGCCACCGCGCGGACCATTGATCATCAGGTGGATGAGCAGTCGGTATCGCAGACTCACCTGTTCTGGCGCTCGGGCCCTGAGCAGGATCGACCCGACACCCAACCCATCCACTTCTGCGTGCCCATGTACGACGACAACATGACCGGGCCCGCCAATGCCTTCACACTGCACAGCGGGCTGGTCCGGCCATACTCGCGCGGAACCATCCGCCTCACGGGACCCAGCAGCACGGATCCCGCCGAATACGATCCACAAATCTTCGCGGATCCGCGGGACCGGGAATCCCTGCGAGCCTCGTTCCGTCAGGCCCGAGAGATGGTCAAGGCCGCGCCCCTGGCCGAGGACTGGGGCGCCCGAGAGATTTACCCCGAATCCGACCTCACCACCGAGGATGAAGAAAACGCCTACATGGACCGAGCGGTGACGACCTACCACCACCAAGTCGGCACTTGCAAGATGGGCACCGACGCGATGGCAGTCGTGGATCCGGCAACCCTCAAGGTCCGCGGCGTGGAGGGCCTCCGCGTGATCGATGCTTCCATCATGCCGTTCGTGACCACGGGCAACACGAACGCACCGTCCGCGATGATCGGAGAGAAAGGCGCCCGGATGCTGCTGGGTGAAAAGTAGGCCGCATCTCATGCCGCGCTAAAACCCCCGGACACACCTCAGGGGCCGGTGGAACCCTCCCCTCCTGGGAAAAGGGTTCCGCCGGCCCCTGAGGTGTAGGTGGCGGCTCCAACGGCCCACCACGTGCGCCCTTGGAGACGGGAACCTACTGCACCGCGACCGTCGCGAACGGGTAGTCCGTGTAACCCCGGTGGTCACCGCCGTAGAAGGTCTTGCTGTTCGGCTCGTTGAGCTCCAAGCCCTCGCGCCAGCGCTCCACCAGGTCCGGGTTGGCGATGAGCGCACGGCCCACCACCACGGCGTCGGCGATGTTGTCCTGCACGATGTGCTCCGCCTCTTCAAGGTCCGTGTGCTCGCTGAACCCGCTGTTGAGCATGAACGGACCGCCGAAGCGGGTGCGCAGATCCTGGACGAACGGGCTGTCGATGTCCTTGTACAACATGGACAGATACGCCAGACCCAGGTCCTTGGTGCCGTCGACCAGGGACTCGTAGGTGGCCACGGCGTCCTGGTGATCAGCCTCGACAGCGCCCTGCACGTTGTGCTGCGGGGAGATCCGGATGCCCACGCGATCGGCGCCGATTTCCTCGGCCACTGCGCGCGTCGCCTCGATCACGAAGCGCGCACGGTTCTCCGGGGAGCCACCGTATTCGTCGGTGCGCTGGTTGGATGCGGGCGTGAGAAACTGCTGCAGCAGGTAGCCGTTGGCACTGTGTAGTTCCACACCGTCAACACCGGCATCCACGGCGCGGCGGGCGGCGGCCACGAACTCATCGCGCACGCGCGGCAGGTCCTCCAGCTCCAGGGCACGCGGCTCCGGGGTATCGGCCTTGCCCCCCGGGATGTGAATCGGCTGACCCGGAGCGATCGCACTGGGAGCTTCACCCTGCTGCCCGCCGGTCAACGCGGGGTGGACCAGACGTCCGGCATGCATGATTTGAATGAAGAACAGTCCACCGCGCTCGTGCACGGCCTCTGCCACCCGGCCCCAACCGGCAGCCTGCTCAGCCGTGGCCAGGCCGGGCTCGTTCACGTAGCCGCGGCTGACCAGGGTGGGGAACGTGCCCTCGGCAACGACCAGGCCGGCCGATGCACGCTGCGCGTAGTGCTCCACCATGATGTCCGTGGGCACGCCGTCCGCATCTGCCCGCATACGGGTGAGCGGTGCCATCACCACCCGGTTGTTCAGTTCGTACTGGCCCACTGTCAGCGGGTCGAAAAGAGTAGTCATCCGTGTCCTTCCACAGTCTTCGCCGGGTCACGGCAAATAGCCCGCCCGGATACTTTCCGTAGACAACAACACGGCAGCGCCCCACAACATTCCGAGGGCTCGAAGCCCCACTCGGTACTTACTGAGAGCGCATCACGGTTTCACCAGAACACTTTCCATGAGTTGAATGGCCGACCTTGCCCGCTGAACCCAATGGTTGACCTCGTGCCCGAACCTCACCCCAGGAAATTGGGATAGCCGCAGTGTGTGGTCGAATTCTCCGTCTGCACTTCGCACAGGAAATACCATAGAACCGATGCGGTATACCTCTTCCGGGTCTAATGTTCGAATCCCGTAATCCACAGAGGACTTGAAGATGGCTTCCCTAACTACTCGTTCCTCTGCGGGAGTCATTCGGCTAGACGCGTAACGCCGGGTGGCTTGAGTCATCTCATCGTAGGCCTGCGAACCCTCGTCGGGGAGGAACGACAGAAGATGCCCGTTATCTCGCACGAATTCGAGCCGCTCACGAAAAATTTGTTTGTCCTCCTCCGTCGCCCCCCGCGCCTTACTGATCCATCTCTCCTGCTCGGTAATGGATTTAGCGAACACGTAGGTGTCCCCGATAGGCGGAACGATGGGCAGCCGGTGCCCCAGACTCAGCGTGCGGTCGATTCCGGGTGCAACGGCGGAGAGCACCTGCGCGAATTCATCACGACTGATGGCTGTGAACAAACTAACTTCACAGCCGATCCCTCGCGCGAGACCTTCGATAATGCCGCTGACACCTTGCACATTGGCTACCGAGGTCGAAAGCTCTTGATCCGCACGGGCCACAAGCGTCGTACTCAAGAATCCACCGTAGCCGCCCTGGAAGAAGAGCAAAGGTGACGCTGGGTTCTCCACGGCCAAATCGTGAACCGCGCACAGGACAATCCAGTGGTCGCCAGCTTCGACCACGTTCTCAATGGTGACGTCGATCCAGGCCACGGACTCGCTCAAAATAGGGTTACCGGCAGCGGAAGGGCTCCATTCAATGCCGTCAAACTTCTGCTCCCATCGCCTAGCAATGGTGCTCACCAGGTCCTCTTGTTCCTCACCCAGGATATTGATGCACAGGGACTCGCACTCCCTCAGTTTGTCAAATGTGCGGGATGACTTCATGGGCATGAACGAGACCAACGGTGGCTCCAAGGAGACAGAACTGAAGGTTCCGACCACCAGTGCGAGGAGCTCTCCGTCCGGAGCCACCCCTGTGATCAGTGCAACCCCGGTGGGGTAATGCCCCATTACCTCCCTGAATAACGAGGGGTCAATCGATCGATCTGCGGAAACAGACATCTACTTCTCCGTTCCTTTTCCGAATACGCACCCGGTTAGGCACCAACATTGAGTGCTTGCAATTTTTTTCCCAGACGCTCAGGCCGCAGGAATAAAATGCATGCCAGACCGCCCACTAAGAGGAAGATTCCGGTGACTGTGAATGCCTGGTGCATTCCCATGGCCATGGCCTCCACCATTCCCTCTGGGATCGGCTGACCTTTAGCGGGTGCCTTGTACCCGGCCTGGGTCATCAGCCAACCCACAAGTGTGGGGGAAACAATAGCGCCCATAGAGGCAACGCCACCCAAGGTGGCCATCAGGATTGGACGCTGCCGAGCCCCCACCGCAAAAGCCACGGCGGAGGCCGCCATGGGGTATACCAGGCTGCAGCCTGCTGCAACTGTCAACAGCGCTACGGCGCCCTTACCTGGCGCACTTTGAACAGCGAGGAACGCAATGCCCGCAATCCCAGTGGACAATCCGAATGGAATGGCAATAGCACGGTGAGCATTGATTCCACGCTTCATCAAACGGTGCCCGATGAATCCGAGGAGCAGCAGCACCAGCGCGCCGAAGATCCAGGGGAATGTAGTGACAATCCCCACTTGGGGCAAAGTCAGACCAACCACTCCCGCAAGGTACTGCGGCAGCCAGGTGGTCAAGAATCCTTGAACAAAGAAGTTCGACGCTCCTCCCAGGACTGCAGCCAAGAACATGAGACTAAACAAGGCCCGCCAAACAGAAATCTGAGCCTGATCATCCACATCGTCCGTGCGCAACTCGGCACCGTTCGAGTTTTCCACGACGGCATCCGCACGCTCCGACTCGGAGTCCGCCAGGGCCTCGGATTTCTTGCCATGGCCGGCGAATGGACCGTCACTCGCCAATACAAACCATGCCAGCACCCAGATGAGCCCGATAATCCCCAACGCACCAAAGGCCCAGCGCCAGCCAAATTGCACAATCACCAGCGTGAGCAGCGGCGCCGCGATGACGGGGCCCAGGGTGGAGCCGACAGCTACCAGGTTCGAAGGCAACGCTCGTTGCTTTGGGGAGAACCAGCCGTGGACTGACGTCAGTGACATGGCGGTGGCGGGTCCTTCGCCAGCTCCCAGTACAATTCGCGTCAGCAACAGAACCGCTGCCCCACCACCCAGAAGCATGGGAAATTGCACCACGGCCCACAGAACGCCCATGGTGAAAATGATCCATTTGATCGAAAATCGGGAGGCGAGGATGCCTGCAATAACGGAAGAAATGGCGTACAAGAAGAAGAACGCGCTTCCAATAAATCCAAATTGGACTGCCGAAATACCTAATTCTGGTATAGCCGAAGGAGCAACGAGCCCCAAAACCGCCTTATCGGCGAAAGCGATGATTTGAAATAGGATCAGTAAAATGGTCACAAGCCATGCTTTCCGGCTTATGTTAAAAAGCCCTCGCTTGCTATGCGGCCCTGAACGGACAGGCGCGGAGGCAACTTTGGTTGAATTCGACACGGGACACTCACCTTTTTCAATAATTCACGGGACCAGAAATGGCCCCCTGCCCTCATGGCACATGAAGTTATGCGTCAGATCCCTAAGCCGCCAGGAGGGAAACCTTTACTGTCGGAAAGTGCCCATGCTTGCGACAATAGTGAGGCGCGGCACATGGGCCGCGCCAGTCATTGAGAAGCAACCACCGGGCAGCGCCGAGGGATTGAAATACTGTGAACACGCACCTGACGAGTCTCCCCATCCGCGAGCAGGTCCGACTGGTCACCTCCGGAGACGTGACCGCACGAGAGCTCGCGTTGGATACCCGTGAGCTAATCGACAGCTCTGAGCACGATTTGCGCGCATGGGTGAGTCTGGTCGACCCGAAGGACCTCAATGTCCGCAACTCGGCGCCGGCCCCCCTGCAAGGACTGTCTATTGGCGTGAAGGACCTTATCGACGTCCGCGGGCTTCCTACCCTGTGCGGTTCAACCATCACCCATTCTGCACCCGCCCCCGACGATGCCGCTTGCGTCCAGTTATTTCGCTCGCTCGGTGCGGTCGTACAGGGCAAAACGGTTACCACCGAATTTGGCTATTTCAGTCCAGGACCTACCACGAATCCGTACGACGCGGCCCACACGCCCGGCGGCTCATCCAGCGGATCCGCGGCGGCCGTAGGCGCTGGAAGCATTGCGCTGGCGCTGGGAACCCAGACTGCAGGGTCCCTCACCCGTCCCGCTTCGTACTGCGGTGCAGCCGGAATGGTTCTGGCGCACGGCAGCATGAACTTGACCGGCATTACAGGCCTAAGCCATTCATTGGACTCCTTAGGACTCCTCACACGCACCTTGGAGGACATGTCGTACGTATATCGCGCCATGGAGCCAATGGCGCCCGCGCCGGCGTTACCCTCTGAGGCGTATTTTTGGTGGGGCAGTGATTTGCATCCATTGGACAAAACCATGATCGAAACCCTCAGCTACGTGAAGAGCTTCACAGATTCCAGGGGACTGAGGAGTCGGGATCTGAACCGCGATGATCATGTGAGGACGTTGGCGGAGGATCATGTCACGGTCATGAGTTACGAAGCCGCTCAATCCCGCGGTTCGCTATTGGAGCTACCCAAAGGATCTATAAGCGCACCCCTCACGGATATTCTCCGCCATGGACAAGCCGTTAGCAGGCGGAGCTACGACGCCGCTTTGACCCGTTCAGAGCGCACCAAGACTCAGATAGCCGAGCTTCTGAACTCGTCCGGGATCATCGTGGGGCCGGCCGCACCTGGAGCCGCCCCTAGCGGACTCAATGCCACAGGATCACCCATTCTTAGTCGACCGTGGCAATTGCTGGGACTCCCCGTTGTCGTTGTTCCAGGCGCCAACGACACGCTAGGCATGCCTCTGGGAATCCAGCTCATCGGCCTATCTGGCTGCGAGTCCACGTTGTTGGCCTTCGGTCAGGAACTGGAAACTTTTCTGCGGAACCAATTGCCACAACCCTTAACATCTCCAAGGAGTAATCATGCGTAAAGACCCACGTCCCACCAATCATGAAAAGATGTTCCTAACGTGCTACGAAGACACGTTCAACTATGGATGGCATCATGTTGACCTTTTCGTCCATGACGAATTCGGACGCGAAGTCAATTGGGTGCACTGGACGGTAGAAGCTGATGGCCCCGAGGCGGCTGATGAATCAGTGCGCCGTGAGGAGCCCCAGCTCAAACGAACTTCGTCTTGGACGCACCGGGTCAGCGTGCTCGGCATGAATTACTGGACTGCTGATGCGGATTGGCCGGAAGCATGAGGATTAGGGAAGTTTTATCGAAAAGTCTGAGTCACGAAGAAAATCTTCAAGAAATATTTTCGATGAATTATAAAAGGAACCTTATTTCATGACCAGCGCAGCAGAGTCTACTGAAGCAACTAAGGTTTATGTTGTCGATGATGACCCCGGCATGTGCGAATCAGTCAAATGGCTGCTGGAGAGTATCGACATCGTGCCAACTTTGTGTTTGAGTGCGGACGAATTCATCAATCAGTACAATGGAGATCGGCCGGCATGTATTATTCTCGATGTCCGAATGCCCAAAATGAGTGGGCCCAAACTTCAGGAACACATCAATAAGACTGCTCCGTACATCTCTATTATTTTCGTGTCCGCGCACGGAGACATCCGCATGTCAGTGGCCGCCCTGCAGGGTGGTGCTCAGGACTTCATCGAGAAACCATACGAACCCCAGCGCCTGTTGGAAGCGGTCCAGACCGGGGTGGAGTCCGCCGGCCATCGCTTCGCGGAGCATCAGCAAAGGGAGCTAATCGCAACCCGGCTGGCTACATTGACACCGCGAGAGCGTGAGATCCTTACCTTCGTCATCGAGGGCTACCCAAGCCAGAACATCGCCCGGAAATTGGGCATGAGCGTCAAAACTGTTGACGTTCATCGTGCCCGAATCAAGAACAAAACCGAATCTGAGAGCATCTCAACTCTTGTCCGTGACATCTTGAGGGCCGGGCTGGATGTTCGTTCCAAGTAGCTCAGCCACCGGTGCGCCTCAGTAGTAGTCCAACACCAGCTTGGGCGTGGCACTCCGCGATACGCAGACGGCTATCAACTCGCCGCCTTCGCGTTCCGACGCTGTCAGCACGCTGTCCCGATGATCGGGTTTACCACAGAGAACCTGCATGATGCAGGTCCCGCAGATTCCCTCTTCGCAAGAGGTGTCCACGTCCGCTCCATTTTCTTGTAAGACGTCAACAATGCTCCGGTCCGCTGGCACTATGTGGGTTTCGCCTTCCAGCTCCACCTCGAATTCGGTGTTTTGGGAGGCGTCGGGTTGCTCCTTGGGGTGGAATGCCTCCAGGTGAATGGATTCTTCCGGGAAGTGTTCCCGAGCGATCTCCACCACTTTGTCCATGAAACCCTCAGGGCCACACGTGTAGATATGGGCACCCTCCGCACTATTGACAAAAGACGCACGAAGAAGGTCGCCCTGTTCGTCTCGTGTGACTCCCAGATGTGCATGAAGCCTTTCGGGGCAACGGTCCATCAACAAAGGCAGGAACGCAGCCTCTTCCTCGCAACGAGCAAAGTAATGGAGCTCGAACGGGATGTCGTGGACATCCATATATCGGGCCATGCTCAGCATCGGAGTGATCCCGATGCCAGCCGCTATCAGAAGATTCTCTTGTGCTTCCGGGGCAATCGACAAGAGATTTCGGGGTTCGCTGATCTGAAGTGTGTCTCCCACCTGGAGTTCGTGCAGTGATGAGGATCCCCCTCGAGAATTCTCCTCGCGCTTGACTGCAAACGAGAATGAATCCTCGGCATCCGGGGTGCTGCATAACGAATACTGCCGCGTAATTGACGTTGGCCCCACCACATCGATGTGCGCGCCTGGAGAATAACGACCCAGGGGGGATCCATCCGGACGCACCAGCCGGAAAGACTTGACGTGCGGCGACTCCTGAATGATTTCAGCGACCGTGACGGTGATCAAGGGCACGTGATAACACCTCGTTCAAAGTAAGAATGCATGAAATTAGACGGAGGCGTTGGCCGTGAGAGTGATGATCGCTCAGCCAACGCCTCAGTGTTCATCGGACGTATAGTCCACCATTGATGTCCCAGCAGGCACCGGTGACAAAATAAGCGTTCTCCGATGCGAGCAGGGCCACCGTATCTGCGATGAACTGGGGCTCTCCCAATCGTTGAACCGGGATCCCAGACACGACTGCCTCGAGACGATCAGCGGGAACAGTTGTGTGCACTATCGGCAGATCATGTGGGCCTGGGGAAATAGAATTGACGGTCACGCCTGAGGAAGCAAATTCTTTGGCGAAGATTTTTGTAATCGTCAGAATGGCCCCCTTGGACGCCGCATAGTGAGCGCCAGTCGCCGTTCCGCCGTTCTGCCCCGCCAAGGACGCCATGTTGATGATCCGTCCGTACCCGGTCTCAGCCATAGCTCCACCTACGACCTGGCACCCGAAGAAAATACTGTTCGTATTGGTGTCGAGAACCCGGTCAAAATCACTCTGGGTCAATGTCATGAGGTCCGCGGCCTGCGTCACTGCCGCATTGTTGACCAACACCTCCGGGGTCTTCCAACACTCCTGAGTCTGCGCCAGAACTCTGACGAAATCCTCGCGCTGAGCGACGTCGTGCTGTAGTCCAATAGCCGTGGCACCGTCCGGGGAGATATCGCGAGCCAAGGCCGTCACAGCGTCTTGGTTGATGTCCGTAAGGACCACCGAAAATCCGTCTTTGTGCAGCCGATGAGCCATGTAACTACCCATTCCACCGGCTGCACCGGTGACCATGGCCACTTTCGCGGTTCCCGGTGAGAAGTTGTCAGTCATGTGATGTCACCCCCTAAACAAGGAATCCCGAGGCGCTGACCGCGTCCTCGCTGTCGTTAAGGCGAGCAACCTTCACCTTGATCTGTTCCCCGTCAGGTGACAGCGCAATCTCGTGCGTCAGCTCCGCTCCCATTGTCGTGAAGCTTTGGCGCTTGAAGGCACTCAAGATCTGAGCGGAATGGATCACCACCAAATCATCACTGACGGACTCGACCGTGAATCGTGAGACGACTCGCACGGTGCGCGCAGCGGCCACCGCAGAGGGCGAGAACCCTTGCACCATTCGTTCAACGCGCAGGTGCCGCATCCGCTGATCGTCGTAGATCATGTTGAGCGATGTCGAGAAGTCCGTGACGGTAGGGTCTATAGGAACCACATAAAGCCCGTCGTCCGCGTACAGCTTCTCCCAGGTCTCGTAGTCTTTGGAATCCAGCAAAGCTGCTTCGCGCCAAACCAGCTCGATAGCACGTTGTACACGGTAGTCGGCCAAGAACGGCTCAGTCATTGCTCATCATCCTCTTCCACATCTTGTAGGACTCGCGCATACCGGATTCGTCCGTGACATGGGAGGTTTCCCAGCCCTCGGGAGTTTTGTATTCACGAGCCTCGCCTCGATTGACCAGAATGGGCATGCTGGGGTTACCGCCAGCACCGATCTGAACCCGATCCCACCCTTCAGCATCATCCGGGCTACCAAAACCGAACGGTCCCTGGAAGTGCTCGTGAATTCGCAAGCGCTCGTGGTTGATGCTCTCCGGGCCTCCGTCCATACCGATCGCCATGTGCCAAACTTCTGTCTCGTTAACGGAGATCGGAATAAGCACGCGGAAGAATGAGGAGGACATCGCCACGTTGGGGAAGGTGTTGAGGTTGAAGCCGCATCCATGCATGGAACGCATGTAGCGCCGGATCCGCTCGGGAGATTCGCCCGCAGCCTCGAGCTCATCCACCAGATGCTGGAAACGCGGCTGGATTTCCTCGGTTCCGTCGTCCACATCCAAGTCCATATGGGCGGCAGCCATGATACTGACGCTGTGGCCGTTACCCAGTGCGTGAGTCTCTGCCTTGGGGTCATCCATGAAGGACATCATGCTGGCAGTTTCCGCATCCACAGAGGCCATCCAGGACTTGTGCACCATTGGGAAGTGGTAACCGTCCGTGGTGTTCTCCAACTGGATCTTCCAATTGCCCTTGAACCTGAATTTGTGGATCCCCAGCACCTTGGTGGGGAAGCCATTGCTTTGCTTGAAAAATCTGTCCATCCAGATCGTGGCATCACCTAGGAAGTCTTCTAACGGCTCCGCATCCTGATTGAACGTAGCCCAGATCATGCCCAAATAGCTCTCAGTTCGCAGCGCCTGGAGCGGGTAGTCCTTTTTTTCCACGACGCCTTCGTAGCCGTCCGGGTACGGGATGCCTCGCAACCGCCCGTCCAGGGTGTAGGACCAGTTGTGATAAGGACAAGTGAAGCCATTTGCCTTGCCAGTGCGCTGATCGCACACGGTGGCACCGCGATGACGGCAGCGGTTGAGTAACGTGTTGAACTTTCCCTGACGATCACGGGTCACGATCACCGGCTGGTCGCCCACCTGCGTGGTCTTGAACGACCCCTTCTCCGGAACCTCGCTTTCATGCGCCACCCAAACCCAGGTGTTGTAGAAGATGTTCTTCATCTCATCCTGGAAAATCTCAGGATCTGTGTACAACTGACCGGCCACGCGGTCCTCTTGCACCAGGTCTGCATAGTTCTTCGACCCGGTCATCGTGTTCTCCATTGTCATGTCAATCTGCCCCTTCATATACCAGGCCTGCCGGCTACATCTGCACGTCGTCGCGAATGGTCAACTTGCGACCGATTCTGGCTTCGACCTTGAAGTATTTCCACAATGCGAAATCGCCCACCATGATGGTGCGCAGCAGATTACACACACTCTGAACATTGGCCTGAGAATCGACATCTGCAAGCACATAGAAGGTCCACGGCCACCCGCCAGAGGGACCCACCATGTGAGAGTCGTCGTCGAAAGTTCCGATCAGATCAACGCCTTGGTGGTTCTTAATCTGGCTCAGCAGCTCCTGAGTAGCGTCCCACACCGGACCGATGTCGTCCCTTGGTAAATCGAAGAAGTTCTGGTTATTGCCGAAGCAGAATAGAACGCGCAGGGACTTGGTTTCCATGTCTCACCTTTCTGGAATGTTGAATTAATTGGGGCGGGTGCTGAATCAGGGAAAACTGGGCATTGGGGCGTCCAGGCCGAGCATGATGGCTCCAGCAGCCTCGTAAGTATTGGTCTGCAGCATGGCGTGCTGCGCTGGCACCAATCCGTCTTGGAGATACCGCTGCAGGGGGTGGGATTCGTAGATCGCGCCAGTGCCAGCAAGATCAAATGCGGTCAGAATGACCTCTCGAGCTTGATGAGCGGCGTGCGTGGTAGCCAGCCGAAGCCTGGCCGTGTCCTGTTTGCTGATATCCTGATCCACCAGCGACTGGGCCCACACTGCCCGGGTTGCCTCGTAGAAAAATGCTCTGGCGGCTCCCAATTTGGCTTCCGCCCGTGCAAGGGATTCCTGATAGGACGCGCGTAGGGCTTTGGCTCCGCCGCCCACGATACTGGTCTTAGTACCCCCCGCTTCATGGCAGTAATCCAGCGCACCGCGAGCTGCCCCCAAGGCCACTACAGAGAGCACCTGCGCAGCGTAGGCCAGAGCGGGGTAACGGTTCAGTGGTTCATCAATATTGGAATCCCCACCGCGCACGAACGTGCGTGACTCCGGGACGAAGAGACCGTTAACTTTGATCGCGTGGGAACCTGTCCCTCGCATTCCGGCCACATTCCAGTTCTCGACGATCTCCACATCATTTGGATCGACGAGAGCTGTGAGCGGCTTGCCCTGGGTTTCCTCTCCGCCCACCAATCCAACGCCGAGAATATCAGCGCCGCGGCAACCGCTCGCGAATTGCCAAACACCTGTACAGATGTAGCCCCCATCCACACGCTCGGCTTCCTGCATCGGAAAGAGACCGCCTGCATAGCAAATATCCGGCCCACCGGCGTAGATCGCACGTTGGGACTCGATCGGCAACGCTGAGAAATAGACCAGCGAGGAACCGAAACTTGCGACCCATCCGGTGGATGGGTCCACCGTGGAAATCCGCTCAATCCGCTCCAGAAACTCAGGCGGACTCATGGGTTCCCCCCCGAACTGCTCCGGAGTGGAGGCACGATAGATGCCGGCCCGTTTGAGTAGCGTCACGAAGTCCTTGGGCACATATCGATGCTCGGAGAACTCATCCCGGCGTTCTTCAAGGACTCGCAGAACTTCCTCGAAGGCTGCTTCACGCTCGACCCCCCCAGGGGCGGCAACATCTCGTGGCAATGTGGTCGTTGTTGACATACCCGCGATCCTTCACTTCAGCACGCTCGCAGTCGTGCACCAAATCTGCTTACACTTACGCTAAAGAATGTGACTCGCTTCATGGTATTGGGACAATCTCGCACACCTCTAAAGGATTCCCCTACGCAGCGCAATATAGCCTGAGGGGTTTCTCGTATTTTGAATGACTAGGAGAAAATATGTTCCCCACGCTTCGAGACTTTAGACAGATGACTCAAGCCACGGAGACGGGAATATTAATTCATGAGGCAAGTTCTAAGAATATTCTTTGGGCTAATCCTGCTGCGTGCGCCATGTTCGGTTTCACTTTAGAAGAATTAAAACCACTCAAAGCTCATCATATGAGTAGTCAGGAACGTGAATATCGTCGCGCCGTCGGAGTTGCCTGGCTCCAATCGGCGGTGACCCACGGCCGCAGCCGACGTCGCTGGAAATATATGGCCAAGTCCGGTCAGGAATTCCTCACGGATGCCATCGCAACTCATGTGAACTTTCAGGACGGCCCAGTGGTGATGGTTCAGTTCAGGAACATCACTGAAGAGGTCGAAACCAAAGAAGAACTAAATATTGCCAATACCGCCCTCAACCGCATGATTTCACTCATGTCCGCGGGGACACTGATCCTGGACGAAAATTTCACGATCGAGGGGATCTCTCTTGCGGCAGCCAATCTGCTTGGTCGGCCACGCGAGGAACTATTGAACACGGCGCTGTCAGATTTGGGGGAAGTCACACCCGCCATTTCCGAACTGATGCAGGAAACAACCATCGTAGGACCGGGGTCAACGTTCCAGATCACTGTCAAGATCTCCGCTGAGGAAACCAGCACCAAATGGTTCAGGGGCCAGGTGGAGACGATACACCACGATGGATTGACGTCTAGGATTTTTGTGTTCAGAGATGACACAGAGCGTGTGGAATGGGAGCGTTTGCGAGACCACCAGCAGGCAAATTTGCAGTATCTTAGCAGATACAATGCTATGGGTGACATGGCTATGATGCTCGCCCACGAGTTGGGTCAACCCATTTCCGCTGCTCGCAATTATAGCTCGGGATTGCGAGGTCGCCTCGACAACGGGATGGCACCAGACAGGCTTCATTACGCGCTGGAACAGATCGACCGTCAACTGGATCGCGCTTCGGCCATCGTGTCCTCCGTGCGAAATTACGTGAAACGAATCGAGAGCACCAGCTCAGAAGTGGATTTCAATGCAGTGGTTACAGAAAGTCTTTACTTTGTAAACCTTCGTGCGCGAGAGTTGGACGTCACCATCGATGTCTCACTAAGCCCAAATTCTATCCCAATCATGGCGGAAAGTGTCTTGGTGGGTCAAGTGATTATCAATTTATGTTTCAACGCTGTCGAAGAGGCGAGCAGGCCAGAAAGCAGGGACCGATCTATTACTGTGATGACACAGATTTGTGAATCATACGCGCAGTGTGTCATACGCGACCACGGACGGGGAATTACAAGGGACCCAAATAAGTCACTGGCTTCGGGTATATTCAGCGAAAAAAGTGACGGCGCAGGAATCGGACTAGTAATTTCGGAGCACATCATGGAGCGCCACGGCGGTCAGATTATTTTCGAAACTTTGAAGT
Source organism: Kocuria sp. cx-455 (assembly GCF_057707085.1). Lineage (NCBI taxonomy): Bacteria > Pseudomonadati > Acidobacteriota > Terriglobia > Terriglobales > Candidatus Korobacteraceae > Candidatus Sulfotelmatobacter > Kocuria sp. cx-455. Next base: position 145,396 of record NZ_JBYIPM010000006.1, read on the forward strand.
CTCAAGGAACGAGAGTCACAGCCAGCCTGCCACTTAGTCAAAAGTAGTAGCACAGTGTTAGAAATGGAACATCTAAAGATTATACTTATTGCCCCCTGGCCGATGCCGAGTTAAGAATGAAAACTAGCAAACCCGGCGCATCAATAGGCCCTCCTGTGGGTCGCCCGGCGCCCACCCACTCCTAGCAAAATTGGAAGCGATGATCCATGACTGCCAATGACCGCCTCATGAAGGATCTAGAGCGCAGAGTGCGCATCCTGGAAGCCGAAGCTGAGGTGCGTCGGCTCCAGGCAAAATACATGTTCTTGTGTGACACACCCTGCCCGGAGTTCGGCGTAACCAGCGATGCTGAACGGATCGATTCAATCGTGGACTTATACGCTGATGATGCCGTATGGGAGGGCGTGGGCGAGTACTACGATAACCAGTTCGGGCGAGCAGAGGGTAAGGAGCAAATCCGCAAGCACTTCCAACGGTTCTGGGACAGCGAGCGGCAACCCACGCTCCTTCTCAATGCCCACTATCTTACCTCTGAACAGATCCAGACAGATGGATACACGGCGGAAGGACAGTGGATCCATATTCAACCCTGGCTCTACTCTGACGGCACTGGACTGTTGCGTTCAAGCCGCCTCAACAATGCCTTCCGTTTGATCGACGGCACATGGAAGATCACCCGCACCCGCACGGAGAATGTGTTCATTGCGCCGCTTCCACGGCAATTTGCGTCGGACTTCCCTTCGGTGTCCATGCTAATGAAGTGACACGATCGGGGCTCTTGCATACAAGCCGCTCGCCATCCCCCGCGGCATCCAATCAAAACATGGGCCTGGGTGCAATTGATGCAATTGCATCAATTCTCATGGAGTAGACATCCCAAGACCCCTTGCCTAGAGTTCCGGCCAGGCCGAGCCCATGCCGGATTCGTTCTAGCCCTTGGCCTGCGTGCGATACATCTCGAACAGCGCCTCGGCCCCGCCCCTGGTTAAGGGGAATACCGTGATTGGTGACCCACATGCTCAGGGTTTCCCTGATCGGTCAGGGTCGATCCCACGCGAATGGGATCCTGCGGCTCGGTGTTGTCCACCGCGTTGCGCGCCATCTGATGCATGGCACCCGCGATGCGCCTGAGTTGGCTCATGTGGTTAGTGCGTGAGTTCCGGTCCACCGAGGGCCTCGAGGATGGCTTGTTGCTGGTCGGGAATCTCGGGAGCGAAGATTTCGGTGGTGCCGTTGATCGCGATGGTCGCGCAGCGCAGTGGCCGCAGCTGCCTGACGACGTTGCGGATGGCCAACCGGGTGCGAGTTTGCACCTGCCGGGAGACCGCCAGGGCGGTGAACACGATCGTCAGGTGCGCCTCGATCGCCTCGCGCCGGTGATGGAAGATCGGACGGGCGGCCAGATCGGTCTTGCTCATCCGGAAGGACTGCTCCACTCGCCACAGGTCGTGATAGGAACCAATCACCTCACCGGCGCCCATCACGGTGGCGGGGATGTTGGTGACATAGCCCTTCAGCCCCACCAACCGCCGGGCCCGGGCCAGGGCCGCCTCCTGACTTGGCTCAGGGTTTCCCTGATCGGTCAGGGTCGATCCCACGCGAATGGGATCCTGCGGCTCGGTGTGATCCATCGCGTTGCGCACTATCTGATGCATGGCATCCGCGATGCGCGCCGGGTCCGCCCAGGCTTTTCCGCTGGCGGTTGATTCCAGGTTCCACAGCCGGCCGGGGTGGTTCTCGGCGGCGTCAGCGTAGATCACCACGGTCAGCCGTTTCAGGCTCACGCACTGCGGTTGCATAAAGTTGGGTTTATCGCTTTGAGCGAGCAGATCCAGGTCCACCAGGGTGCGCCGCATGGATCGGATTCGACGGTTGGCTACCACGGCCACAATCCGCCTCAAGATCGTCAGCATTCCGGCCCGGGCCGGTGGATTGAGACTTAGTCATCGACATCGCCGTCCCAGTCGTCATCCATGTCGTCATTGCCGGGGACCGGCATCGGGGGCGGGTTCTGATGAACCTGCTGCGGGATCTCACCCACGTGGGGCACGGAAACTTCCGGGGACGCTGATGCTGCCGGTTCGGACGGCTCGTCAGAACCGCTCAACGGCACGGTGACGACCTCGTGCGGCAACTGCGGCGGTTCCGCGGTTGCCGCAAGAGACTGACTGGCCAGGGCCAACGCAATGGGGACGCACATGACGCCCAGCAGCATGAGAATTTTTCGAATCACGCCCCCAGGCTTGTGGCACCGGGTGAGACCAGCGTTAAGAAGCCATTAAAGAATTCTCATGAACCGTACGTAGCTTTGCGGGCACAAACCCGATTGCAGAGCTGAATTCCACCCACCGCCCGGCCCGCTACCAACCGCAAGCGAGGCTGGCGCCGGACCGAGCGGCGTCGGCGGCCGCTATCTGGAGATCACCTTGGGCGCGGCCACGGACTTGAGGCCTTCCACCCCGAATTCCAGGCCGTAACCGGAGCTCTTGATGCCGCCGAACGGCACGCGCGGATCCACGGCACCGTGCTTGTTGATCCACACCGTGCCGGCTTCGATCCGCTGCGCCACCTCGACCGCGGCGTCCGGATCGGAGGACCACACTGAGGCGCCCAACCCCACGTCCAGGCCGTTTGCCATGGCGATGGCCTCGTCCAGGTCCGAGTACTTGACGATCGGCAGTGCCGGACCGAATTGTTCCTGCGCCACCAGCGGATTGTCGTTGGGCAGGTCCGCGATCAACGTGGTCGGGTAGAAATAGCCGGGCTGCTCGGGCCGCGGATCGCCGCCGATCAGCACCCGGCCACCGCCGTTCTTGGCGTCTTCCACGAGCCCGGCCACGATGTCGTACTGCTGCTTGTTCTGCAGCGGGCCCAGCACGTTCTGCTCCTCGAGCCCGTTACCCATGGGCATCTGCTGGGCCACCGAGACCAGGGCGTTGCACACGTCGTCGTAAACGTCCTCGTGGACGTAAAGGCGCTTGAGCGCCGCGCAGGTCTGGCCGGTGTTGATGAACGCACCCCAGAACAGGTCGCCGGCGATCTGCTGGGCGTCCACGTCGGGCAGCACCACGCCGGCGTCGTTGCCTCCCAGCTCCAGGGTCAAGCGAGCGAGTCCGTCCGCGGCGGAGCGCATGATGGCCTGGCCGGTCTTGGTGGAGCCGGTGAACATGATCTTGTCGATTCCGGTGTGCTCGGTCAGTGCCTGCCCGATCTCGCCACCGCCCGGGACCACGTGCAGCACGTTCTCCGGAAGCGCCTGATTGAGCACGTGAATGAGCCCCAGCACGGACAGCGGCGTGTACTCGGAGGGCTTGACCACCACGGTGTTACCCATGCGCAGGGACGCCGCGACCTGCCACACGGTGATCATCATGGGCCAGTTCCACGGGCCGATCGCACCCACCACACCCAGCGGCACGTAGTGCAGTTCGGCCTTGCCGGATTCATCGTCCACCAGCACCTCCGGCTCCATGGGCGTGTCCGCGTTGGCGCGCAACCACGCGGCGCACGCACCCACCTCGAAGGCCGCGTTCGGGCCGTTCTTGATGGGCTTGCCCTGCTCACGGGAGAGCAGTTCCGCGAGCGCCTCGGCGTTGGCCTCCACCGCATCCGCCGCGCGATGCAGGTACTCAGACCGCTTGGCATGGCCCGACGCCGCCCACTCGGGTTGCGCGGCGCGGGCCGCCTCGATCGCCTGGTTCAGTTCGGCGACCGTGGACTCGTGGACCTTACCCACCGTCTCTCCCGTGGCGGGATCGAGAATCTCGCGACCGGAGGGATCTGCAATGGCTGACAACAGTTCTTGATACGTGCTCACGGGTGCTCCTTGGGTGCCGGTGGTCCGCCAGCGGCTGGCGAAAGCCTGGTTCTGCATCCATTGTGTCTTGTGTCACGCCGCTCATGTTGTCTGCCCGTGCAGCCGTTTTGCTCTTGGGTGCAGGTAAGGCTTCCCGGACGTTCACCTCGCGGGGCATCGATCAGCGCCCCGCAGCCAATGACAAGAGCCCAGCACTCCTGGACAACGCCTGCGGGTGTGAGCTGGCTAACAATGGGGTAAACCCGTTGAATCCCGCATCGGAGGCTCACCGTGCAGCAACCTACTCGCCTCGCGAGACGCCATCTGTCCACCACAGCCCTGGTGTTCATGATCATCGCCGCGTCAGCGCCCTTGACCGTCCTCGCGGGCGGAGTGCCGACAAGTTTCGCGGTATCCGGGCTCCTGGGAGTGCCCGTGGGCTACATCATCCTGGGGCTCATCCTCGCCGTGTTCGCCGTTGGATACGGTGCTATGAGCGGGCACGTCCAGAACGCCGGAGCGTTTTACGCCTACGTGGCCGAAGGCCTGGGAAACAGGCAAGGCATCGCCGCGGCCATCCTGGCATTGGTTTCCTACAACATGATGCAGGTTGGTTTGTATGGCCTGTTCGGCTTCTCACTGGCCACCCTGATCACCGGCCTGACCGGCATCACCGTGCCGTGGTGGCTGGCTGCCCTGGCCGGGTGGGTGATTGTTGGTGCTTTGGGGGTCAACAGCGTGGACCTTTCCGCCAAGGTGCTCGGTATTCTGGTCGCCTTCGAATTTCTCGTGGTGGGCGTGGTCTCCGTCCTAGCGCTCGCGGCCGCGCCGGAGGGCATTGGGGTCCAAACCCTCGATCCGCACAACTTCTTCACGCCCGGCATCGGAGTGCTACTGGCCTTCGGAATCGCTGCCTTCATGGGGTTCGAATCGGGCGCCATTTACTCCGAGGAAACCAAGAATCCCCGCAAGACCGTGGCGCGCGCGACCTACATCGCAGTGGCCGTGATTGCCGTGTTCTACATGTTTTCGTCCTGGGCGTTCTCCGTGGGCGTCGGGGCCTCGAACATCGTGTCCTCATCCCAAGAACTCGGACCGGACCTGGTGTTCGTGTGGCTCGCCGAACGCAGTACGCTGCTCGCCGACGTCGCGAACGTCCTTTTCATCACGAGCCTGCTCGCTGCCCTGGTCGCCTTCCACAACGGCGCCGCCCGGTACTTCTTCGCACTGGGCCGCACCGGGGTGCTTCCGAAAAAACTCGGGCTGACATCCCCTCGGACCGGAGCCCCGTTTGCCGGGTCCCTCGCCCAGTCGTGCGTGGCGATCGTGGTGATCGTGGTTTTCGCCATAGCCGGAGCAGGTTCACCGCTGGGAGATCTGTTCCCGGTTCTGACTCTGTTCACCTGGCTGACCAATGCCGCAGCTTTCGGTTTGGTGTTCCTCCTGGCCGTCACATCCATTGCGGTCGTGGCTTGGTTTTCTCGCAATCACCACGGACACGGTGTGGGCACTCGCGTGGTGGCGCCGGTGCTCTCAGCACTCGGGCTGCTCACCGTGGCGGCCCTCATCCTTGTCAATTTCGATCTCATGATCGGAGCGGAGGGACCATCACCGCTGGTGGCCATCATGCCGGGCATCATCATCGGTGCCGGTGTTGTGGGACTGATCTGGGGTGAAGTGCTCAGACGATCCCGCCCAAACGTGTACCGGGCCATGCAGCACGAGGACCAGATCCCCGAATCACAAGAACTACCCGTGGTCACCACCCACCCTCATTCCTGACTCGATCACCCACCCCTTTACCGGAGGAATCACCATGAGCAATCCCCATGTCGTAGTTGTCGGGGCCGGTTTCGCCGGCCTGGTCGCCGCTCGCGAACTACAGATGGCCGGCGTAGACGTGGAAATCGTTGAAGCCCGGGAGCGTATCGGCGGACGAGCGTGGACCGAAGAACGCATGGGCCGCCCCCTAGAACTCGGTGCGACCTGGGTGCACTGGATGCAACCGCACGTGTGGTCCGAGATCACGCGGTACGACCAGAGCATCTACCCCAGCCCATTCTGTGATGACGCCTATTGGGTCACGGGTGATTCCGTCAAGCACGGTTCCGAGGCCGACCTCGAAGCAGCAATCGATCGCCCCATGCAAAAGATCTTCGAGGGCTCTCGCGAGTTCTTCCCGTATCCCTACGAACCACTGCACGTACTGGACGAAACCAGTGGCAGCACACCGGAACTTCGCCGGCGGTTCCTGGACGCGGATGAAGGCAGCGTTTTGGATTGCCTACGGGACGGCTCCTTCTCCCAGGAGGAGATCGATCTCTGCAACGCATTCTGGGCCGCCGGGTACATCGGGGACCCGGAACTGGGATCGCCGCTCATGGCCAAGCAGTGGGCTGCCCTGTCCGATCATCGGATGAGCCTCATGGAAGAACAAACCCTTCGGTACAAACTCACGAACGGCATGCGGGGAATCTACGAGAACATTGCCGCAGACCTCAACTGCCCCATCAGGCTCAACACCCCGGTCACGTCCATTGACCACCGCGAGGCCGGCGCCACGGTCACCCTGGAGAATGGCGAACGCATTTCCTGCGACGGCGTGATCGTCACGGTTCCCGTGGGCGCACTGCCCACGATCGAATTCACCCCGGCGCTACCCGAGGGCATGCGCAACATCATTGACAAGAAATGGAACTCCACCGGCTGCAAAATCTGGGTGAAGGTCAAGGGCCACCACAGCATCCTCGGCTACGCACCCACGCCCGCCAAAATGGCGATCTTGCGCAGCGAGTTCTTCATGGACGACGACACCACCATTTGTGTGGGGTTCGGCCCCCACCACGACCAGGTGAACCTCAACGACCCGAAACACGGTCAGGAGATCATCAACCAATGGCGACCGGACCTGGAGGTCGTGGACTCCACCGGCCACGACTGGGTGGCGGACAAGTGGAGCGGTCAGGCTTGGGCCACACTGCGCTCGGGGCAGTTCACCAACGGCTGGCACCACTTCCGCACGACCGACAGCCGGCTGCATTTCGCGGGGGCGGACTGGGCGCGTGGCTGGCGCGGCGTCGTCGTGGACGGCGCCATCGAAACTGGATTGAGCACGGCACGCAACATGATCAAGGAGCTGAAGGTCTGAGGGCAGCCAACGGGGACCGGCCGGGTCAGGGCTGGGTATGTCGTTACCCGGCCAGGACGCGCCGTCGGTAGGCGGACGGCGTCTCACCGAACTCGGCCTTGAATGACTTGCTCACGTGCGCGGGATCCAGCAAACCATACCGACCACTCACCGCCTGTACGGTCTCCTCCGCGAGCGCGGGATCCGCGAGATCGCCCCGAATGGCCTCCAGCCGCTTCAGACGGATGGACGAGGAGACCGTCAGGTCCTGGGCCGCGAACCTGCTGTGCAGCTGCCGGACCGACACGTACAGCGCCTTGGCAATGGTGCCGGGCGTCAGCTCAGGATTCCCCAGGTGGTCGTCGATGTAGGCGGAGGCCTGCTGCACCAGGAGATCACCGGGCTGCTCGGCGCTTAATTCCAGGACGTCGGAGGACAGCACGCTCACGAGCATGCCGAGCGCGCTGCGAACCAGGCGCATCGCGTGGGGCCCGTGCAGAATATCCATGTTCTCCGCCAGATCACGGAACATGGGAGCGGCCACCCTACCCAATCCGTGATCCTGCGTGACCCGTCGAGCCGTCACCAGTTCAACCTGCGCCGGTGTCATGTGCACCACGGAGCGGGGAAACGTCATGACCATGGAGTGTTGGGGTCCGCGATACTCCAGCTCGTACGGCCGGTACGCCACATACAACCCCAGGTCACCGGGTCGCAGTACGCACTCACGCCCGTCCTGCCGCAGCAGGCACTCACCGTCGAGCTGCAGGCTGAGTTTGAAGTACTCACCCTGGTCCTGTTCCACCAGCTGCGCCGTACGGATCACTCGATGAGCGTCGGTGGTCATGTCGAACAGGTGAACGTCATCGAGTTCCACGGCGCGCAGGTTCGCGCGGAAGCGTTCCTCGTCCGGGGCCGTGATCTCCAGTGCCGCGAATGAACGGCGAATCACCGTCCGCCACTGCTCCATGGTCAGATCAGTGTGCTGACCAGAATCTTTATGTGCCGTGTCGTTCGACATGCGCATTGTCCTCGCTCGCTTGCTGACCGGGTGACCGCATCCTACGGACAATCGGCCACGACAAACATCAAGTGCCAATCACCGCAAGCGGGATGGGGCGGCGTCGAAAACCCGGCGCCACTCATGCGTGAGCGACGCCGGGTTTTCTAGATTCCGTAAAATCAACAGGAGTCGCTCACAGGCCCTCCCCCGAAGGGGACACCAAGATTTTGACCGCCGTCTCATTGCGGTGAATGAGAGTGTCGAACCCTTCATCCACCAGACCTTCCAACCCGATCTTTCCGGTGATGAACGGTTTCAGATCGATCTTGCCGGACTCCACGAGCTCGATGGTGGCGGGGTGGGAATTCACGTATGCGATAGTGCCGCGCAGGTCAATCTCCTTCATCACCAGCTTGTGGATATCGAAGTTGGACCGCTCCGCCCAGATCGATACGACCACCAGCACTCCAGTGGGCCGAAGCGCGTCCATAAGGGTGTCCAACACGACCTGGACGGAGGTGCACTCGAATGCAATATCCGCGCCCTTGCCGTCGGTGATCTCCTGTACTTCCGCAGCCACGTCCACTTCGCGCGGATCCAACGCGTAGTCGGCAACGCCAGTCTCCAGTGCTTTCTCGCGGCGCAGCGGGGAGAGCTCCGATACCACCACAGTGATATTCAGCGCCTTGAGCACAGCGGCCGTCAACAAGCCAATGGGGCCGGCGCCACCCACTACAGCTACGTCACCGGCCTTCGCGCCGGAGCGTTCGACCGCGTGATACCCCACGGACAGGGGCTCAATCAAGGCTGCCTCATCCAAACTCACCGAATCGGAGATGGGGTGGACCCAGCGGCGCTTGACAGCGATGCGCTCTCCCAGGCCTCCGCCACGTCCGGCGAGGCCGATGAAGTTCATGTTCGGGGACAGATGGTAGTCCTTGGAATCAGGGCCGGTGTCGACATCGTCACCAATGATGTAGGGCTCGACCACCACGTGCTGGCCGATCTCAAGATCCTCCACTCCTTCACCAAGCTCATCGATCACTCCGGAGAACTCATGCCCGAGAGTAACTGGAGCAGTTTCACCTGAGATGGGATGCGGAGTGCCATGGGTAGGACAGAATACCGGCCCATCCTTGTACTCGTGCAGGTCAGTGCCGCAGATGCCGCACCAGGCCACCTTAATTCCTACTTCACCAGGAGCCACCGCAGGCTCGGGGATCTCCTCAATGCGAATGTCGCCTCGGTCGTAAAACCGTGCTGCTTTCATCATGGGCCTCCGGGGCACTCATGGGATCGGGAACGGGGACTCGATCCCTGTGGTCTGACCATAAGCATGTTGGGCCCTAAAAATAAAGCGTTCTGCGAGCATTGACCGCATTTTCTGGCCCAGCCCCACAACGACGAGGCAATGAAGAAGTGGAGGACCAGGCCCATGCCGTTCGCGAACGTGATGATGAAGGGTTTCATCGCCCCTGCCTCACATTCCTGTGGTCCGCGGTTCCCCACATCGAGCCGCCGCCTCTACAGTGATGAAAAGTCTTGCTACTTCTGATCTTCCCGGAGGCTCCACATGTACGCTGACCCCCACGATATGCCCGCCGTTCGTGACATGCTCCATGACATCCTGCGCAACGACCCCGCTCCGCAGCACCTGGGTATCCAGTTGGGGGACATCGACCAGGGGCGCGTGGTGATGACCATGCCGATCGCCGATCACATGGCCAACAGCCACGGCATGAGCCACGGCGGCTACCTGTTCACCCTGGCCGACACCACCCTCGCCTACTGCTGCGCCACCGCCGGGTCCCGCGTGGTCACGCGCAACGCGGAAATCACCTTCGTGGCTCCCGCTCACTCGGGTGAGACTGTCACCGCAACGGCCACGCGGCGGGTGAGCTTCGGCAGGAACCAAATTTGCGACGTCGTTCTGGAGACCGACGGGCGAGTGGTGGCCTACTTCACGGGGCAGGGCACCACGCCTCCGGCACCGCGCGGTACGGAGTCCTAGTCGCTACTGCCCGGGTCCACGCGGACGGCTTCCAACTCATGGCCGTAAACGACCCGTCCGTCACACACGGTGAGAACCGGTCGGAGGTCCTTGAGGTCCTCGGTCTCGACACAGAACGGGTCGCGGTCCATGAGCACCAGGTCTCCCAGGAAACCTTCCGCGATGCGGCCCAACCGGTCTTCTTCGAAGGAGGCGCGGGCGGCAACGGTGGTGAACGCGGCGATGGCTTCCGCCACGGAGATGTTCTGGACGGTGTCCAGGAGCCTGCCGGAGGAGGTCCGCCTGGCCACGGCGGCGTAAATGCCCAGCCAGGGAGTGGGCGTGGTCACGGGGAAATCCGAATTGATGGGCGCTTGGATTCCGTGGTCGATGAAGGTGCGCATGGGATAGGTGCGCGCAATCCGTTCGGGGCCCAGATTGTTCAGGTAGCTATCGCCCAGCTCGTAGAGGAACGCCGTGGAGGCCGCGGCAATGATGTTGCCGTCCCGCAGTCTGTCCAGTTCGTCCTGATGGGGCAGTCCGCAGTGTTCCACCCGGTGACGCCTAGAACGGACCAGTGCGTCGTAGTGCTCTTGCGCCGCAGTCTCCTCCGACCCCGAACCACGCACACCGCCGGCCGCATCTCGTCCGCCGGCCTCGATCAGATCCAACGCCTGTGTCACGGCACGCTCACCGATCCCGTGCACGGCCACGCGCTGACCGGCAGCAACGGCCTTGGCCACCAAGGGCTCGATCTCCGAGGTGTCGTAGTAGAGAATTCCGCGCGAGCTACCGCCCTCGAACGGCTCGGCGAGCGCGGCGGTGCGCCCGCCCACGGAACCGTCGAGCACGAACTTGAGCCCCTGGTACCGCAGCATGTCGTTGCCGAAACCGCTGCGCAGGCCGGTGCCCAGAACGGCGTCGTAACTGCCCGGGAATTCGCCCTGCGCGAGCGCGAAGTACCACGGCCGGAAGCGCACCGTGAGCGCGCCGTGAGCGAGCAGGCTTTGGTAGACGCCCATCTCGATGGGGCCGGAACTCATGTCGTGGACCGTGGTGATGCCCTTGCCGGCGAGGTCATTGAGCGCGAGGCGCATTCCGGCGGTCATGCCTTCGGGGGTGTCTGTGGGGAGGTCGACCAGGGACATCGCTTTTTCCTGCAGCAGGCCCGTGGCGCGGCCCGTGTCCGGGTCGCGCACGATGCAACCGCCGGACGGATCCGGGGTGTCGTCGCTGATGCCGACCCGCTCCAGCGCGGCGGTGTTCACCAGCGCCATGTGAGCGCACGTGCGGCGCAGAAACACGGGATGCTCGGGCGCCGCGCGATCCAGATCCTGCACCGTGGGGCCGGGGCCCTTCATGCGGTGTTCGTCATATCCCCAGCCGGCAAGCCACTCGCCGGGTTCAGTGTGTTCGGCCTGGCGGGAGATGGCGGACACGATGTCCTCGACCGTGGGCGTGACGGCCGGGCGACAATCCACCTGCAGCAGGCTCTTCGCATACATGCCCGGATGGCCATGCGATTCAATGAGTCCCGGCATGAGAAAGCGCCCGCCCGCATCGATCACGGGCGCGTTCGGGGCGCTGCGCTCGCGGGCTTGCTCCGAACTGCCCACAAAGGTGATCATCCCATCGCGCACGACGACGCCGCGCGGTGCGGTTTCGTACGCGCTACCGGGGTCGTACACCACGGCATTGATGACGGTGAGGCTGCGGATCGGGCACTCCATGGGTGTCTCCTCGGGAGGTTACTTTCGGTTGAGCAGGTCCCCGCCGATCTGGTCGACGCCCCGTGCGTCGTCGCGCCGGATGAGGACCCTCGCAATGATGGACGAGACCAGGGAGATCACGGCAATGGTGAACAGCAGGATCGCCGGACCGGTCGACCCGCCGCCCGTGGCGGATAGGATCGTTTGGGCGAGGGCCGGCATGAAGCCGGCCACGATGCCCGCGAGGTTGGCCGAGAGCGCGATGGCCGAGTAACGGATCTTGACCGGGAACAGCTGGGTCAGCACGGTACCCACCGGCGCATAAGCGATGGACGCGAAGCCCAGGCCGAGGATCATGGCCACCGTGATCATCGCGGTGGAACGAGTGTCCATGAGCCAGAAGATCGGGAAGGCCACGAGGGCGGCAATCACATAGCCGACGACCACCACGGCGGAGGGGCTGGTCTTGTCCGCGACCTTACCGGCCACGAACATGGTCACGATCTGCGCCACGGCACCCCAGGTGATGGCGTTCAGGATCACGGTGGAGGGCAGATCCAGTTCCATGACCACGTAGCTGATCATGAACGTGGTGAGCATGAAGAAGCCTGCGTTGCCGAACAGGTAGGTGCCGATACCCACGAGCAGACGGCCCGGGACGGTCCGAATGATGTCGACGACCGGAGCGCTTTCCTTCTCGGCGGCCGACGCGGCCTTGGCCGCTTCGGCTTCCTGGAAGTCGTCGGTCTCGTCGACCTTGAGGCGGATCCAGACACCCACGGCGACCAGCAGGATGGAGATCAGGTAGGGAATACGCCAGGCACCCTCGAGGAACCGCTCACCGGACGCGGCCACCACGGCGGCCACGATCACACTGGAGAGAATGGTGCCTGTGGGTGAACCCAGCTGCACGACGGATCCGTAGAAACCACGCTTGTTCTCGGGCGCGTTCTCCACGGCCAGCAGTGTGGCACCGCCCCATTCACCACCGGCGGCCATGCCCTGCACGAAGCGGAGCACACCGAGCAGGACGGGGGCTACCAGACCCGCGGTTTCATAGGTGGGCAGCAGGCCGATCAAGGTGGATGCAACGCCCATGGCCACGATGGTGATCATCAGAATGGTGCGGCGGCCGATGCGGTCACCGAAGTGGCCCGCGAGCAGCGCACCCACGGGGCGAGCGATGAAGCCGACACCGAAGAGCAGGAACGAGCTGATGGTGGCCAACGCCGGGTCGTCACCGCCGAAGAACAACGGAGCGAACACGATGGCCGACGTGGTGCCGAACAGGAAGAAGTCGTACCACTCGAGGGACGTCCCCACGTAGGCACCCATCAGGGCGCGGCGGGCCTTCCGGGGGTCATGCTCCCGGGCCGCCGGGCGGTCCGCAGTGTGGCCCACGGAGCCACCGGCAGTGCTGGACATGAGAACCTCCGGGTCAGAACGTGGTGGCCGGGTTCGGTTGTGGTGACGCATGGCCCCGAACGAGTAGTCCCTCTTCTGTGACCAGCCTCTCATACGATCACATCCATCGGGGCACTCCTTTTCTCCCAGACGGTTGTCACGTTCCGTCCCAAGTGGTCAAATGTGGGCATGAGTGAAAACAGCATCTGGGATGCCCTGGAAACCGCACGCGACAAGGCCAAGGAACGCGAGGAGGAAGAAATGCAACGCGTTGAGGATGCCGACAACAACGAACAGCAGCGCGCTGCGAGTTCTCGCGTGGCGGCCCGCCAGGCCGTGCGCGAAACACTGGACGACATCCTCGCCCAGCGAGAGGACTGAGACGTGGGCCGCCAGAACGAGGCGGGCCGGGACTCGAGACAGTCGGCCGAGGAACAAACCGTGGGAATGACCCCGGAGCAGGAACAGGAATTCCTGCGGGACGGTGACGCACAACATCAGCCCGCGGACGGCGGGATCGGCGCCATGACCGACACCCAGGGCCGCGACCCGGACACGTCGAGCTGACCCCGAACGTCGGGGCGCCGGCACAGCCGTTCCCCCACCGGCGGCATCCTATGAGGGCAGTACCGCCAGACGAATAAGGTTCTGCACGTCAGCTGCGGATTCAATCGTCTCAATGGCATTCAATAATTGATTCTGTCGCTGTTGAGAGGCCTGACCACCCAAGCGCAAATTGGCCCGGAATTTCTGCAGAACTTGTTCACGACTCAGTGGTGCGGTGTAGATGTCTCCACGAGGATCCGCTACCCGCTGATGCACGGTGGTGCCGTCCTTCAGGAGCACCTCCACCTCAGCCGTCAACACTTCTTCCGGGGCCAGGCTGGCTTCAATTTCGGTCCGTTCTAGTAGATCCTGGAGATGAGGGTCCGACGCCGCCTGCGGTCCCAGGAATTCCGGCCTCACCGTGCCGTGCAGCAAGGCGGTCGCCACTGCGAAGTGAATACTGAAAGCGGCAGAAACTTCAGCATTGGGCCCAGGCGCGAAAGGCTTACCCACGAACCCGGCCTTCGTGCGAGGTGTCACGTGAACGGTGACCTTCTCCACGTCTTGAGCGCGCACCCCATGGTTTTCGACCAGGCGTACAGCCGCATCCAATGAGGGATGGGACGCCCGGCACGCTGACCATGGCTTGATCACCGCATCCGCGTAGAACACCCGACCCAGATCCTTGATCATCAGCTCAGCCTTGGGGTCTGCGCAAAAGCTATCCAAAAAACCGAACATTCCGGAGAGTGGATCTCGTTGGCCTGTCATGCCCACCTGCGCCATTTCACACGAAATGATCGCGTTCCGTGCCGCGAAGGACATCGGTAGCTTGAAGGTCGCTGCCCCGTCGAAAATACTGCCAACGGACCCCGCCAGCTGATTGACCACGATTCCAAGGGCGTGCCGCAGTTGGTCCTGGGTCAACCCCATGAGTAGACCTGCGATGAAGACTGCGCCCACTCCGTTCACGGTTCCGGTGTTGTCCTGGCCGGAATACACATCGAACCCGGATCCGAAGGCAAGCCGTGCGGCGATGTCCTCACCGACAAGCAACGCGGTCAGCATGTCCCGGCCCGAAGAGCCTCGCGCCTCCGCGACCGCAAGGGCCACAGGGACGGTGGTGCCGGTGATGTGAGCGGGCACCTGTCGTTGCTCGGGGCCCTCAGCACCCACCGGCTCAAAGTCGAATGACCTCATAAGCGCAGCGTTTATCATGGCCGCGTTGTGCGCAGGAATTAATGTTCCGTTGGCCAGCACCGTGGCCTCCGGCACTCCGCCCCAATGTGTGACCAGATCGACCAGATCACTCATGCCTTCGGCTTGCGTGCCAGCCGCTATATTGCCGAGCGCATCGGCAAGCCGTTGATGCGCTCGTTCAATGACCGCTTGCGGGAAGTCATCGAATTCGACACTCAAGGCATGTTCAATAAAGGCGTCGGAGAGATTGATCTGCTGGGCCGGGGAGTTCATCAGCGTTTCCTTCCGGCCATGTCGGATTTCTCCGGGGTGGGACGGGTGGACACGGGTCGAGTTGCACGAACCTTGGCACCGTCGATCACGGTTCGAGTCCTACCAACCTCGGAGCCCTCTGGCACCAAACGGATGGAAATCAATCCCGCGACGAGGACAGCCACCCAGAACGCACCCACCAGGTGGAACCCTCCGCCGCCTGCAATCACCAGCGCCGTGGCGATCATGGGGGTGAAGCCGGCGCCGAGTGTGGATGCCAGCTGGTAGGACAGGGAAGCGCCGGTGTACCGAACGCGGGGCGGGAATAGTTCTGAGATGAACGCGCCGATAGGTCCTGCGAGAATCCCTTGGACCACGCCATTGCCGAGCACGATGGCAACTACGAACAGCCACTTGTTGCCGCTAGTCAGCATAAGCAACAGCGGGACCGCGAGAACGATACCCAGCCCGGAACCGATCGTCAGAACGGTGCGTCGTCCGATCCTGTCGGACAGCCGAGCTGCGGAGAAGGCGACCGTCACGGTCACGATGGCCGCCGCGCCCTTCCAGTTCAGGACCCACTCACGGGCAATGCCGGAGTTGACGGCCTGTGCCACGCCCCACGAGGTCAGGATGCCCTGGCACGCGTAGAAGCCCAAGGAAGCGATCAGGGTGAGCGTCACGGTCTTGGAATGTTTGGTGACCACTTCGCTCAACGGGGTCTTCTTGGACTCGAGGTCCTTCTCCGCGGCTTCGGTCAACTTCTCGAACACCGGGGATTCGGCCACCTTGAGGCGGATGACCATGCCCACCGCGATGAGCAGTGCGCTCAACAGGAACGGGATGCGCCAGCCCCAGTCGAGGAAGGCGGCACCGGTCAGGGCCGACGTCCCGGACACCGCAAGCGTTGCGAGCAGGCCACCCAGTGGACCACCGGCGTTGGCGAAGGCCGCCGCGAAACCGCGCTGTGAGGGCGGAGCGTGCTCCAGGGCCATGAGCGTGGCGCCGCCCCACTCACCGCCCACGGAGATGCCCTGAACCATGCGCAGCAGCACCAGAATCACGGGTGAGATCCACCCGATGGTATCGGGGGTGGGGAGCAGACCGATGGCGATGGTGGCAATGCCCATCATCATCATGGACACGACCAGCATCTTCTTGCGGCCCGCGCGGTCACCGTAATGGCCGAAGATCGCTCCGCCGATCGGCCGGGCCAGATAGCCTGCGGCCAGCGTGCCGAACGATGCGAACAACGCCAACGCGGGGTCCAGGTTGGAGAAGAACACCTTGTCGAACACGATGGACGCCGCGGTGGCATACAGGATGAAGTCGTAGTACTCGATGATGGAGCCAAGGGCGCTCGAGCCGAGGACGCGACGCAGATCCTTGGTGTTGAGCGTTTCTTTCTGGCCCGCCGGCGTTGACCGGGCGACGGCTTGGTCGGCCGCGAAGTCCTGCGAATCTGGTGTGATCGAATCTTGAGAATTCATACGCTAACTCCCTAACGACTTAGAAAATGGCGCGCTTGCGTTCCACCGGCCGAATGCCGAAGTCCCGGAAGTCCATGGGGCGGTAGTCGTTCCACATGTTGTACCAGTTCTCATTGGCGCCCCAGATGATGGGAGGACGGTTGTCGTCGTAGATCTGCTCCAGGTCGGTATACAGCTCCACCACGGCACCCGAAGCCTCTACGTAGTACGCGGCAATATTGTGACCGGCCCCGTGACGCACCGGACCCCAGATCAAGTTGCGACCCACCTTGTTCAGACGGTCACCCAGCTTGGTGAGGTCCTGAACGGACTGCGTCTGCCAGGCGTGGTGGTGAAAAGTGCCTTTGCCGGGAAGCAGCGCGATGCCGTGATGATCGGCGTTGCAGCGCATGAAGTATGCGTAATCGTCTCCGATGACGTCCGAAAGGCGGAAGTCCAGCACTCGCTTGAGGAACTCCATCATGGAGCGGGTGTTCTGCGGGTGGAAGTTGATGTGACCGTAGCGGTCCGGGCCAAAGCTCTTCTGCGCGGCGACGTCCACTGCACGATTCAGGTAGATCTCGAAGATGTAACCCTCGGGACCCACGAAGCTGAATCCGTCCTCCACCCCGGCGGTGGGCGCAACATCTTTCAAGATCGTGAGGTTCTCCTGCTCCACCCGCTGGCGGATGGTGTGCAGGGCACCCTCGTTCTTGGCGATGAGGCCCAGGGAGTCCACCCCGTTGACGTCCGACTCTCGGTAGATGAGTTCGTGGTGAACGTCCCCGGCGGCCAGGTAGGCCGTGCCGTTGTCTTCCTGCTCGGTGACGCGCAAACCCAATAATTGGGTCGCGTCCCAGATGGAGGCCTTCAGATCCGTGGTCTGGATTCCCACGTGGCCCATCTCGCTGATCAGTCCCCAGGACATGTGTGCACTTCCTCGTGTTGTCGTGGTCCCCAATCCCCGGTGACCGGGTGGGAAAGCTTAGTGGGGCCGGGTGCTCTCACACCCGGCCGAGCCCAGTGATGCGCCCGCTGTAACGAGCGCACCACGGGAGGAGTCGGATCACTTCTGTCGCAGTTGCTCCGAGGACGGCAACCCGGCCTCCCGGAACAGTTCCTCGAAGGCGCCGGTCTCACCCTTGGCCTGAGCCTTTCGGTGGTCCAGGCCGCGAGCGCGGCCCACGGAACCGAGGTAGAAGCGCTCGTAGAGCTCGTTGCGTGAGCCCAGCGCGGATCCCGCGAAGTCCCATGCGGTGCGGAAGATGCGCGCGCGTTCGCGCGGTGAAATGCCGTTGGCCGCGGGGAGGTAACGCTGGATGATGGGACCCAGGCACGGGTGGTCGAAAGCCGCCTGGGTGGGAGTTGCCAACAGGTTGTGGGATCCCAGGGACTTGATGATGTCGGTGACGCGGGCCATCCAGAGAGGCATCATGGTGCGCAGCGACGAGATGTCGTCGTGGCAGAACCACGCTCCACCGCCCCAGTCGGACGAGTTGACCTCAGCGGAATGCACGACGGCGCGGGCGATGCGCAGGTAGGAGTAGAGCTCCCCGAGCATCGCGGCCACGTCCGGCTTGGAATCGGTACCGGTGGCCTTGGCCATCTGCACGCACAGGTCGTAGGCGAACTCCATCTTCACGGACGCGCGGATGGCCGTCTGCTGCTGGGTGTTACCGGTGGCGGTACCGGAGTTGATGCGGTTGTACACGTCCAGGTTGCCGTCGAGGAACACACGATCCCAGGGCACCAGGACGTCCTCGAAGATGACCACGGCGTCCTGCTCGTCAAAACGGGCCGAGAAGGGACGATCCGCCACATCCATGTCCACGTTGTAGGGATCACGGCACACCGAGATCACACCGGGGGTGGACACTGGAATGGCGAATGAAATGGCGTACTGCTCGTCGCCGGGTTTGATGGGGGTGGCGGGGTACACGTAGAGCTCGTCGGCAATGGGGCCCAGGGTCGCGAGCATCTTGGCGCCGCGCACCACGACACCCTTGTCGTTACGCTCCACCACGCGCAGGGTGAGGTCCTCGTTGACGCCCTCGAACTCGCCGGCGGACTTGTCGATGGCCGCGTGGACGATGGTGTGGGTCAGGGCCAGATCACCCCTGATGACTTCCTGCTGATAGGCGGCCAGACGCTCATGGAAGATCGGGTCACCGTAGGTCTCGAAGATGTCCTTGCGAGCCACATGACCCGCCAATACCACGTTCACATAGTCCGGGGTGCGGCCCAGCATGCCCACGGAATAGCGCGCGAGACGGTCGAAAGCCACGTGACGGCGCTGAATGTCCTCGCAGCTCTTGGGCAGCATGTGCGAGACGTTCATCTGCTGCCCGTCCGGCCCGTCCATGAGCACGTCCGACGCGTGGGCGTGCTGGTAGTCGAAGTAGGCGGCCATGCCGTCAATGGACCGTGCCATGGCCGGATGGGTGGTGATGTCGATCTTCTCGTCACCCAGCCACACCTCACGGCTATCTGCCAGTCCGGCCTTGTAGTCAGCCCCAGTCCTCGCGGTCATGTGTCCTCCTATGTGCGATCCATTCATAGACTGTGCATTGTCAGTCAAATAATATTTTCTATGAGCGATTCTACGGGCGATCTGTGATGCAGGCAACAGCCCCGAGAGGAAAGTTTTCACATCGCGTGGAGCCCCTCTCCGGTCTGGCGCGACCCCGCGTCACTGCGGCAATCCACGAAAGGTGGCGTTCCCAGAGGTCAACAGGGGTTTTCTGAAAATAAACAAAGAATGCATTGTGCGTAGCTGGGAGGCTAGAATCGATTCCATGGCCAAACGCACAGATGCAGAAACCATGTCTCGCTACATTCGGAACGAACTGCGCCGGCTCATCGTGGTGGGGGAATGGGCGCCCGGCGAGCGGCTTCAGCTTGCCGGCCTGTCAGAGCGATTCAAGACGTCATCCACGGTGGTCCGCGAGGCCCTCACCCGCCTGGCCGGCGAGCGACTGGTCGTCCTGCGACCCAACCGCGGATTCTTCATCCCCACGCTCTCCCGCGACGAACTGATGGACATCACCCACCTGCGTTGCGTCAACGAGGAGTTCGCCGTGGCCCTGGCGATCGAGCGCGGGGACCTCACCTGGGAGTCGGATCTGATTGCCGCACACCACACTATGGAGCGCACCCCCACCCGCGACGAGGACAACCAGCTCACCTCGGAGTGGGCCGTGGTGCACCAGAAGTTCCACAACCAACTGCTGGCCGCGTGCGGCGTGCCTGTCCTGCTGGATCTGTGCTCCACGCTCTCGGACCTCACCCAGCTCTACAACCGCTGGGCCGTCTCATCCACCAACTGGTCCGGCCGTGACCTTTCGGTGGAACACCGCCAGATTCTCGACGCCGCTCTGGACCGGGACGCCGAGCGCACGGGCACGTTGCTGACGCAGCACTACAAGACGACGCTGGACGCCATCACCACGCTCGACGTCGAAGCGGGCCTCCCGGTGGAGGCAGGCCCCGGGAAGTAGACCTCCACCGGGCCCCGGTGAAAACCGGGTCCAGTGAAGATGGGGGTCCGGGTGCGTTCAGCGTGGGGCCACGAGAGGCCGTGGCACGGATCGGTAGCGAAACCGAGGAGGCCCCGTTCCGAACACCTCAGGGCGATCGGAACGGGGCCTCCTCGTTCATTCGCGGGTCAGTCGCGCAGCCGGGCCGGCCAAACACCC
The DNA here is from genome assembly GCF_057707085.1 of Kocuria sp. cx-455. Taxonomy (NCBI): domain Bacteria; kingdom Pseudomonadati; phylum Acidobacteriota; class Terriglobia; order Terriglobales; family Candidatus Korobacteraceae; genus Candidatus Sulfotelmatobacter; species Kocuria sp. cx-455. The sequence goes on from NZ_JBYIPM010000006.1 coordinate 165,587, forward strand.
TGCTTACCCGGGGCCAGGATGCCCTGCGGGTCCACGGCATCCTTGAGCTTCTCCTGGAACCGCCTGATCGCGTGGTTGTTGAAATCGAACCCATCGGCGATCCGATCCATGTAGTCCACGTGACTCCTGTAGGGCGCGTAACCGCGCTCGCGAGCGGCGTCGAGAAGCTTGCCGTACAGCTCGCGTGCCTGGGCCAGCATCTCCTCGTTGTCGTTCTCGAAATAAATCATGGTCACGTGCACCATGTGGCGCGGATACAGGTGGTAACCGATGTAGAGGTCGAAACCGGCCTCACTGTAGAGCCGCTTGGCCTCTTGATAGAACTCCCAGACCTCTTCACCCCGCGCCGGAATGATGGGGGCGGCGTCAATGTGGCCGCCGTTCTCCGCGACGTAATTGATGGTGCCCAGGGGTTTGAGCGTGGGAACACCGGCCATCTGGGTGCGATCCATCTCCGCGATGTCCTCGTAGGCCACGCGAGCGCCCTCGGCACCTTCGTACATGCGCGCCTTGACCTCGAATCCGTCGAGGCCCGCGAAACGCTCCTTGATGATCTCCAGTCGGCGCTCGACCATACCCTTGTCGCCGTAGAGCCCGAACTTGCCGTTCCACTGCCCGATCCCGAGCTCCTGGCGGATTTCCTCCAGTCGCTCGGGCGGAATGGAGCCCTCACCCTGATACCACCGGGAACGGGGGCCGTTCATGGTCACCGCACGCACCACGTTGCCGCACAGCGCGTTGTTCTGAATGACGTCCTCGCCGCGCAACTGCGTGAGGATGTCGATCAGCTGGGGCAGGTCTTCTTCACGCTCCACCGTGACGTCACCGTTGAGGTAGACCTCCGGCCAGGGCATGAGCCACAGGCCGATCTGCGTGACCACGCCCAAGTTGGACTGCGTGAACAACCCGTCCAAGGTGGGGCCGAAACCGCCCTGGAAGATGGGGCCCAGATCCGTTCCGTCCATGGCCCCCATTCCGGTCCGCAGCAGATCACCGTCCGGGAGCACAACTTCCATACCGCAGATCTGCTTGGCGTGATCACCCATGGGAGACATGCCGTAGCCGCGGTCCAGTGCATTACCGAGCACGGACCCCCAGCCGAGCGCCGGAACCGAAAGCCACACCTTGAGCTCCCGCTCCTGCACGTAGTCGAACAGGTCGAAGAAGGTCACGCCGGGTTCGATCACCGCGTAACCCAGGCGGTCGTCCACCTCGATGATGCGGTTCATGCGACTCAGGTCCAGTGCCACCATTTTCTGATCTCGCGGTTCCGGGCCTCCGTAGCCGAGGTTCTTGCCCCGGGAGAAGGTCCACAGCCCGGTCCGGGTCTCGTTGGCGAGCTTGACCAGCCCCTGAACTTCTTCCGTGCTGCCCGGACGAACGCCCGGCCAGGGCACACGGCCCGGGTTCAAGGGGTAGGGGTCCTTGTAGCCGTCCTCGACGCCGGGGCGAACCACGTTCTCCTCCCCCACGATCTGCACGGCGCGATCCAAGAATTCCTGGCGCGGATCCATTCCGGCCTGTTCTTCGGTCTGGGTCATGTCAATCCTCTCTGTACCGTCTCGCGGTGAACCATCACGGGTGGTGCTGAACGCCGCGGCGTCAGCGGCGACCGGCCGGATCGGTAATGGGTGGCAGACCCAGGTTCTCGCGCAACGTGCTGCCCTCGTACTCCTCGCGGAAGTAGCCGCGGTTCTGAAGTTCGGGGACCAGCTTGTCGCACATGAGCTTGAAGCCACCCGGGTTGAACGGGGAGTTCAGGTTGAAGCCGTCGCAGGCCTTGGACTCGAACCAGTCGACCATGCGATCAGCGATCTGGCTGGGGGTCCCGGCCATCCACTGGTGACCGGTGGAACGCGCCAGGTCCACGATGAGTTCGCGCAGGGTCATGCCCATCTCCACGGACTTCATACGGTAGATCTTGTAGCGGCTGCCGTAAGCGTCGTTGTCCTGGAACCATTCCTCCGGAATGCGTTCGTCGTAGTCGAGTTCGGACAGGTCCATGTGCAGATCCGCGCCCACCTGGGTGCGGCCGTTCTCGAGGTGCACGTGACGGCCCAGCTCGTCCGCAAGTTCCTGCGCTTCCGCCTCGGTATCGCCCAGGATGGGCAGGATGCCCGGCACAATCTTGAGGTGATCCGGGTTACGGCCCTTGGCCTTGGCCATTTCCTTGAACTTGGCGTAGAACTCGATGGACGGTTCCTTGTTCGGCTGAGCCGTGTAGATCATGTCACCCACGGACGAACCGAGTTCCATGCCGGGGCCCGAGGAACCGGCCTGCGCCAGCACCGGGTAGCGCTGCGGCGAGGTGGGCATATTGAGCGGGCCCTGCACCTTGTAGAACTCACCCTCGTGATTGATGGGGTGCAGCTTGGAGCGGTCCAGGTACTCGCCGGACTCGCGGTCGGAGATCACAGCGCCGTCATCCCACGAGTCCCACAACTGCTTGACCACGTCCACAAACTCGGTGGCGCGGCGGTACCGGGTGGCGGGGTTCGGAGCTTCCTCGACACCGTAGTTGGCGAAGCCGTCCGAGGAGGTCACGATGTTCCAGCCCGCGCGGCCGGCGGACATGTTGTCCAGGCCGGTGAGCTGGCGGGCCACGTTGTAGGGCGAGGTGAAGGACGTGGAGAGAGTTCCCACCAGACCGATGTTCTTGGTCTGAGCGGCCAGGGCGGCCAGCACGGTCATGGGCTCGTAGAAGCCGTTCATCTTGATGTCGCCGCGCAACAGGGTATTGGCGTGGACCACGTCTCCGAAGAACACGGCGTCCAGCTTGGCGGCCTCGGCCATCTTGGTCAGCTCCAGGACGAAGTCCAGGTTGCCGAGTTCTTCGGCCCGGCTGCCATCCATGCGCCAGCTGTCCTTGTGGTAACCGGCGGGCAGCATAAAGGTAGTCAGGACCATGTGCTTCGGAGACTTGGGAGTGCTCATCTGTGCGAGCTCCTTTCTTGGCCGGTCAACTCCGGCACGGCTGGCTTGCGGGTCACGAGTCCGAGGACGGCGGATCATCCGGTGACTCGCATCACATGAACTCCAGCATGCCGCACAGAACGATATTTTTCTACCCTATAGACAATCTTCCAGTAAGAATATTTTCTTCTTGCAGAATGCGATTCACCTCACTACCGTAATTTCCAGAGGTTGCAGCGTCCCGCGTCACATCCGAATGTGGAACACGCTCCCCGTCATCAGAGGAGACATTCATGAACTACATCAGCTTCACCGCCCCGGGCGGCACCCCTAGCTGGGGCGTGTCCGTGGACGGCACCGTGCACGATCTAGGCCCCAGCGGGAAGAACCTGGCCGACTCGCTGCACGCGGCAGTGGTCTCCGGCCAATTCGGCGCCCTGAGCGAATCCGACCTGGAGGGTGCGCCCACCCACCAAGAGTCCGAGCTGGAGCTGCTGCCCCCGCTCACCAACCCGGGCAAGATCATCTGCATCGGCGTGAACTACCGCACCCACCAGGAAGAATCGGGCAAGACCGGCCAGAAGGCCCCCACGGTCTTCACCCGCTTTCCCGATTCCCAAATGGGCCACCTGGCACCGGCGATCAAGCCCGCCTCCACGGACAAGTTCGACTACGAAGGCGAGATGGCCCTGGTCATCGGCAAGGAAGCCTGGCACGTGGCCAAGGAAGACGCCTTCGACCACGTCACCGGGTACGCCAATTACAACGACTTCTCCGTGCGCGACTGGCAGAAGGCCGCCTCCCAATGGATCCCCGGCAAGAACTTCCCCGACACCGGCGGCTTCGGCCCGTACCTGGTCCCGGCCGAGGTGGTCGGTGACGTCACCGAGCTGACCCTGGAGACCCGGGTCAGCGGCGAAGTACGCCAGCACGCCTCCGTGGCCGACCTGTACTTCGACATCCCCACCCTGATCAACTACGTCACCGGTTTCACCCGCCTGCACCCCGGTGACGTGATCGTCACCGGCACCCCCGGTGGCGTGGGCCTGTTCTGGGGAGAGAACGGACTGCTCAACCACGGGGACGTGGTCGAGGTCGAAATCACCAACCTCGGCATCCTCAAGAACACCGTCGAGGACGAGGCCCCCGAGGCCTGATCCTCTCGACACGAGTGCGCCCGGGGCGGGCAGCGGCGAGTTGTTCCCACTGCCACCCACCCCGGGCACATTGCGTTGCGGTACGGCATCCCGCTGCCGGGGGCACAACGCGCGGCACGGCCACGACGACGCCGCTCCGACCCCACGCGCGCGCGGGCACCGGAGCGGGCTGGTGGCGATCAGTCAGCGCGTGGCGCGCAGCTGCGACTCCGACGGAGCCTCCGCCGTGGCTTGCGACGCCCCGCGGAACTCCCAGCGCTGAGGTTGCTGCGGGTCGAAGGCCGCCAGGATCCGACCGTCGGGTCCGAGCGGTTGCCCATCCCGGACGAAGCCCAGCAACCACGCCTGAACTCCGGCGGACGTGGCCTCGAACTCGGCGTCCGATACCCCGGTCAGCATGGGAGCGTCCGCCCACTGGTTCCGATCACCGAAGAGGAACGGTAGGGGCATGCAGTGCGGGCTCAGCGCCCCGGGCAGTCCACTTCGAACGTGAAAACCGGCCAGGTGCACGGTCTTTCCGGCCTCCGACGCGGCGTGCGCCAGTTCCAACCCGGCGAGCGAGAACTGGAACAGGGTCAGAGCCTCGATCATGCGCTGCTTGGACGTGGCCTCCGGCCGTTTGGCGTCGATCCACTCGGCCGCAGCGTTCGGATCCTCGAACTTGGCGCCCAGGAACCCGTCCACTGCGGACGGCGGGAAGGCCTCGTCCGGAGCGGAAAACAGGAACGCGGCGGCTTCCTCGGAGGTCGAGAACAGGGCGATCTCTTGCACGTGCAGGCGCGCGGCAGCGGCGTCGAAGTCATGCAGGTCCGCCAGAAGCAGGCCGCCCGCCCCGGGCATCAGGGCCATGCCCTTGCCCGCGTAGTCGCGGGACAGCCCCCGCTGCGCGGTCAGGATCTCTCTGACGGGCGCCTCGGCAAGACCGCCGTGCTCGACCAGGGCCTGTTGCATCAGGCGACGTCGCTCCAGCAGACCATGGTGGTCGATCGGTGGTTCATAGGGCAGCGACACCATGGCAGCGCGGCGGAACAATCCCGCGGCTTGAGGGTGCGAGGCCAACGCGTAGGTGTACCACGCGCCGGCCGAGTCACCGGCAAGGGTGATGTTCTCGGGGTCCCCGCCGAACTCAGCGGCGTGCCGCTTGACCCACTGCAGGGCGAGCAGCAGATCACGGATTGGGCGTTGCGAATCCTGCGCGGCTTCACCCGGTTCCAGGTCCTCCACCGTTGCGGCGCCCAGGTGCCCCAGGGCACCCACCCGATAGTTCAGGGTCACGACCACGGCGGGCCCACCCTCCGTTAACGACGGCGTGGTGAACCACCGCGTAGCCGCCGCGCCGGAGAGGAAGCCCCCGCCCGGAATGAACACGAGGACCGGCAGGGGAACGCGCTCACCGGTCGCAGCGTCGTCGGCCTGCCGCCCCGGGGCCTGGACCCGCAACACGAACGCGTCCGGCGATTGTTCGAGCTCCCCAATGGCCGGACCGATCAGGGCATTCAGCGAACCGGGCAGCTGCGGGAACGCGACCGGGTCCGCGGGGACCGGTTGATCGGTACCCACGGGTACGGCCTCGGAGAATCGGTCCTTCGGATCAGCGGCACTCGCATACCGGAAGACGGCATCCACCCGGGGCGAAGCCTGATTCACGACAGGAATTCGTAGTCGTCGGTGTTTACCTTTTGCGTGATGCCCCAGTACTCGGTGGTCCGGTACGGCCACACCTGGGAAACTCGGTTGAACGAGTTCTTGTACCAGGTCTTCACGTAGGGCTGGCCCCACGTCATGCGCTGGTTCTCGCTGTCCACCCACTCGATGAATTCGTCCAAGGCCTCTTGCTTGAGGTCCAGGGCATCCGCGTCACGTTCCAGCAGCTCACGGATGGCTGTCACGGTGTACTCCGCGGCCCGCTCAATCATGAAGTGCAGGCCACCGGCCACAACGCCGCCGGTATTGGGGCCCATGAGCATGAACAGGTTGGGAAAGTTGGGGACCGTGATCCCCGCGAATGCCTTGGCGTCCCCGCCCCAGTAATCGTGGATCTCCACTCCCCCGCGCCCCACGATCTCAATGGGATCCAGGTAATCGGAGGGGCGGAAACCGGTCGCGTAGATGACCACGTCCACGTCCAGCTCGTGACCGTCACCGGTGACCAGGCCGGTGGGAGTGAAGGACTCCAGGCCCTCCGAGATCACCGTGGTGTGGGACGATTTCAGGGCCGCTGCCCACACACCGTTGTCACGCAGCATGCGCTTGGCCGAGGGCGGGTAGGAGGGAATGGCTTTCTCCAGCAGATCCGGCCGCCCCTCGTACTGCTCTTCCATCCGCTCGATGATCTGTTGGCGGAACTCCTCGTTGGCGCGGGACACGCTCAACGGTGCCCCTTCCCAGCCGTCTTCAGCGGTCGCGATGTGAATTCGGCCGTCGATACCACCGGCTGTGACCCACAAGCGGAACCACTGCCCGAAGTACGGCACCTTGTGGTGCAGCCAGTCAGCGGCTTTGGACATGCGGTCGTGGTAGGTGGGCGCGGGAAGCATCCACGGGGCACTGCGCTGGAACACGTAGAGCTTGTCCACCTGGTCCACGATGGCGGGGACGATCTGGTAGGCGCTGGCTCCGGTGCCGATCACGGCCACTTTCTTGCCGTCCAGGTTCACGGAGTGGTCCCATTCCTGGGAGTGCATCTGCGCACCCTTGAATTTTTCCTGTCCGGGCCATTCCGGGATGAAGGGGTGGTCCAGCTGGCCCACGCCGGTCACGATCGCATTGAAATAGCGGGTCTCCTCCTGACCGTTCTTGGTGCGGGTCAGGGTCTTCCAGCTGTTGGACTCCTCATCCCACTCGGCGCGGATCAACGCGGTGTTCAGGTGGATCTTCTCGGTGAAACCAGCCTTGTTGGCCACGGTCTCCAGGTAGTCCAGGACCTCCCCGCCCTGGGCGAACTGGTGGGGCCAATCCACACGCTGGGCGAAGGAGAAGCTGTACCCGTAGGTGGGGGTGTCCAGACGCACTCCGGGGTAGTGGTTCTTCCACCAGGTGCCTCCCACGCGGTGCGAGGCCTCGATCCAGGTGTATGGCAGCCCCGCCTCTTCCAAGCGGTAGGCAGCGGCGATGCCGGAGATTCCGGCTCCCACGATCAGTGTCTCGAACGTCTGGCCCTCACGCTTGTCCACGTAATCCTCGAATCGCCAATCAGCGGATCCGTTCCGGTCCGGAGCGAGGTTGAATTCGTGTTTCATCTGACCGAGCCAGTTGGGGTCTGCGGAGGTGCGGCCACCGGTGAACCAGTTCAGGACGGTCTCCGTGTCCTGCTCGGTGAGGGGTTCCAGTGTGGTGACCTTCTCGTCACGCAGACGCTTCAATCCGCTCAGGGAAAGCTTCTGAGCCCGTGCCACTTGCCGCTCGTCCAGACCGCCGTGGGGCTTGAGTGCCGCACCCATGGGCGGCAATGGTGGTGAGAGATCCGGTTCCAGCAGGGACATGTCACGGAGCGCCGTAGCCACCGCAGCAAGCAGCACGGGAGCCTCGGCCCCGTGCACCATCTGCTCAAGAGTCTCGTCGTCCTCGGTGATCTCCGGGTAGTTCTCGGTCCAGTAGAGGTCACCGAAGGTGTTCTGCGCGGCGTCTTGGGGTTTGTTGAAAGCAATATTCTGGACGGTCATTATTCCTCCTGGAATGAAAACTTGAGCGTGGCGACGGCGCCGGGTCAGGCGGTCTTGCCGCGCGCGCTGCGGGATCGGTCGTCGATGAAGGTACGCAAGTGATCCACCACCTCGGCCTGCTGAGCAGCGGTGAAGACGGCAGCCACGTAGCGGTCCGGGCGGACCAGGACGTACACAGGCTCACCGTGGTGGCCGCGGGTAAGTGATGGTTCCGTCTCCACCACGTGGGTCACGTTCTGCCCGCCCCGCGGCGCAGCCGATTCCGTGGAACCGTGCAGGTGTACACGGGCGGCCCCGAGAGCGGTGAAGTACGGCGACAGGTTCTCCGGCTCCGCCTCCGCACCGATACCGATCACGGCCCACCCGGGCCCCAGGTAGTCGTCCAACCCGGTCGCAGCGGAATGAATCAGGTCTTTCTTGAGAGGCCGCACCTGCGGCTGACTCAGGGCGCGACCCACCGGGACCTCGGGAAGGGGCGAGCCCCCCTCGAGTGGCGCCGCCACACCGTCGGAATAGTCGGGTGGACTGATGAACCGCATATTCGCCAGGTAGTTGTGGACGGCCGGCGCCTTGCGCAGCAGCCGGACCAGTTTGTCGCGCACGCGGGTGCCCACCGGGTGGGTGGCCATGACCACCGCACCGATGCGCTGAGACACCTTGACCATCTGGGCACCGTGAGTTCGACGCTCAGTGTTGTACGAATTCAGCAGACGATCCGTAGCCCCACCCTTGATGGCATCTATGAGCTTCCAGGCGATATTTCCCGCATCACGGATACCGGCGTTGAGTCCCTGTCCGGCGAACGGAGGCATGAGATGGGCGGCATCACCCACCAAGAAGGCTCGCCCCGATCGATAGTTCTCGGCAATGCGCTGGTGAGCGACGTAAACGGCCGCGCGGCGGACGTCCTCGTCAGCAAGCTCGGTACGGAACGCCCGAACCAGCTCACGGATCTTGTCCGGGGTGGTCATCGCGTCAGCATCTTCATTGTCGAAGAGCATGTATTCCAGTCGCAATCGACCGTTGATTCCCGGGACCAGCACGTAGGGGCGCTTGCCGTCGCAGTGGAACTCCGCAAAGGGATCGCGCTCAACCTGTTCGTTGAGCAGGTCGATCACGATCCAGCGCTGGGGCTGGGTGGTGCCTTCCAGCTTGATGCCCAGGGCCGAACGGGTAAAGCTGCGGCCACCGTCCGCTCCGATCAACCAGGGTGCGGACAACGTTCGAGTGCCATCGGAAGAGGAGACCTCGAGAGTCACGCCATCCGTGTCCTGGCTCAGACCGATCGCCTCGGTACCCAGCATGAAGTTCAAGTGAGTGTGCTGCACGGCGCGGTCGAAAAGCAGCTGCTCGAGGATGGGCTGGTCGAACTGCGTCTTGGCGGGGTGGCCGATCCTGGACGGGACCGGCTTGGCCTCTGCCAACAAAGTGCCGCCCAGGCCCAGGTAGCGGCTTCCGGTGTCCAGCAAGGATTCCGCTTTGAGGGCGTCCGCGATCCCAAGGCGATCGAACGTGCGGAAGGACTCGTCCTGGAGGCTGATGGCGCGCGGCTGATCCCCCGGCTCCGTGGCCTTCTCCACCACGGTGGTGTGGATCCCCGCATCTGCCAGCCACAGTGCTGCGGTGAGGCCGATCGGGCCTGCGCCCACCACGATCACCTGTTGATGCTCTTGAGCACCGTTCCGACTGCGCGATTCGCTCTCCACCGAGCCTCCTCGTTGAATTAGGCCACGATTTCCCGTGGTCTGGTCCGTGTGCATTTGGTATGCGTTGTCGGGCCTTGGTTCACCGCCCGAACCGCGACCCCACGATCCCTGAGTTACTCAGATCACATTGACACTAGAATAATGCCATCATTCTGTATAGGTCAACGCATAATGCATTCTATGATGCAGTTCGTTGACTTTCACCGTTGACTGAGGGCAATGACCTCAAGGTCCCGGGGAATCAACACGGGGCCGGGATAGGTGGTCTCCGCTTGCCGCCACCCGCTTTCCGGACTACCCGCCGGCACTAGGTGATGCAGCGCCAGTCGTTTCACACCGGCCTCCCTGGCGATCCTGCCCGTGTCTTGCGGGGTTGTGTGCGCCCGGCGGTGATGCCCCATGCTCGCTTCCAGGTCCTCCGCTCGCACAGCGCCGTAACTGCGTGCCACAGCGTCCAGATCGATAGCCTCGTGCAACAGGAGATCGCAGTCGGTGGCCAACCGCACCAGGTTCTGACTGGGCGCCGTGTCCCCGGACACCGTCACGGATCCCTCGGCCGAGTCGAAGCGGAACGCAAAGGCCGGCGCCATGGGCTGGTGCTGCACCAGCGTTGCCGTAACCACCACATGCTCGTCACGAAAAACCTCGAACGGCTCCATTTCAGGGTGGTTGTTTCGGTCCGGATGAAATCCCACACGCTCGGGTAGGGCAATGTCTCGTCCGACGAAAATCGCGGAGATGTCCGGCGCGCGGGAATCACGACGTCGATCGTTGAGGTCCGTAGCGTGGGCTCGCAGCAGCAGCTCCACGGCCCGCCTCGTCCCGGGCGTGGGCTCGTCCCCGAAGATCGGGGCCACGGCCTGCTCGGTCCGATACCCGACCGGGGGGATCTCGCCGCGATCTCCGGGACCGATCACGGGCACGGTGATGTCCGCGCGGCCGCGGAACGCGAGTCCACCGAGCACCATGAGGGAATTCAGGTCAATCGTGTGGTCCGAGTGGTGATGCGTGATGAACACACCTCGCAGGTCCGTGATCTTCAGCCCCGCGTTCACCAGCGCGTGGGCTACACCGTGACCCGCGTCCACCAGGTAATAGCGGTCTTCCACGACCACGGCGGTTGCAATACCACCGGTGTGCCCCGCCCCCGCCGAGCCCTTCGCGGGGCGGGGCCGCAACAACGGTCCGCCGGAGGTACCCAGGGTAACTACGTGCATGGCGACTCCTTGGTCAGCGCGATGGCCGCCGGAGATTCCCCGGCGGCCATCGTCAGTTGTTGACGTTCACACGTCTGGTGAATGATCAGCTGAAGAGACTGGACAGCGTCTTCTGGCTCTCGCGCTGGCGAGCGGTCACATCCGCGAGATCGGGGCGCTCGAACTGGGGCACGTCCGCCGGGTTCTCGAACGGCAACTCGACGTCCTCGGCATTGGTCACGGGGCCGTGACCGGCCTCGGCCTTGACCTCATTGGCCTCCGGGGTGTTCAGCCACGCGGCCAACAGCTTGGCGGCGTCCGCGTTCTCACTTTCGTTGACCACGCCGGCGTACCAATACGTGGCCCAGTTGCCACCCTCCACGGGATAGGTGATCTCCACCGGGGCCCCGTCACGGGTCAGGGTCTGGTAGTTGCCCATGGCGCCCATGATGCAAACGTAGGCGCGGCCCTGCACCACGGCGTTGTGGCACTCGGCGGTGTTGGACGAGATAACGGGCTCCTGGGCGGCCAGGTCTTTGAGGTAGCCCTCACCCAGATCACTGTCGTTGAGCACCAGGTCACCCCACTGCATGCCACCGCCGTCGGTCGCGGGATCGGTCATGGTGATCTTCCCCTTGAGCTCAGGCCTGAGTAGGTCGTCCCAGCTCTCGGGGGCACCGCCGACGTCCTGGCGGGTGTCGTAGACGAACCCGCGCGGCGAGGCGGAGACTGAGGTCAACGTGCCCTCCTCAAGGGAAAACTGTGGATCCTCGGTGATGTCCTGGGCATTGAACGGGCGGTACTCCTGGAAGGTGTCACGGTCCGCCAGCGCCACCGCACCCGAGTCGCCGGTGATAACCATGTCCGCGATGCGCTGGCCAGAGGACTGCTCCTGGGAGACCTTGGTGTCCAGCTCGGCGCCCACGATCTGCAGCGGCTCCACGTTGATCTCCGGGAAGCGCTCCTCGAAGGCTGCGAAAACGTCCGGCCACGTGGCGGTGAGAGGGGTGTACACATTGACGGTGGTCTGACCACCGTCCACCGCGGTCTGGTACATCTCCTCGAACTGGGTCACAGCCTCGCCGCCGCCCAGACCGGCTTCGGTCTCGACGCCGTCGCGTTCGCCCAACCCGCCTTCGGTGGCCCCGCCACCGCCGCCGCAGGCGGTGAGGGCGAGCAGGGAGGCCATTCCGAGGCCGGCAATGAACTTACGGGATCTCATGGTGAGTACCTTTCGTGGTACTGCCTGGTGTCAGGCAGGTGATGAAGGGGTGTGCAGTGTGTGGAACGCCGCCGGTGGCTGCGAACCACGCGGTAGATCAGGCGCTGTCGAGAGAAAGAGCCGCCAGCGACTCGACGGGGAGGGCCGCTTCCACCTGGTCACCCCTGGAAGGAGAACCATTGGGCCAGAGATTGGCCACCTCGGCGGTGCGGATGGAGACGGCGAAACGGTGGGGCCCTTCTTCGAGGATGTACTCGAACTCGTCACCCAGGTAGACCACGTCCACCACGGTGCCGATGAAGCTGTTAGGCATGTTCTTGGCCTGCTCCCCCATGAGCACCGAGCCGGATCGCATGGCGATCTCCACACGGTCACCCTCCGACAGCCCCTCCTTGGCGGGGCAGTTCAGGCGGACATCGGTGTCATCCAGACGGACCGAAATACCCGACGGTGATGCCGAGATGACCGTGGCGCGCAAGAAGTTGTCATAGCCCACGAAGTCCGCCACGAAATGCGAGACCGGGTGCCAGTAGATCTCACGCGGCGTTCCCACCTGTTCGACCCGGCCCTTGTTCAACAGCACGATGCGCGTGGAGAGCGAGACCGCCTCCTCCTGGTCGTGAGTCACGTAGATCGATGTGGTTCCCACTCGGCGGTGCATGTCGCGCAGCTCGGTGCGCATATCCTGGCGCAAGCGGGCGTCCAGGTTGGACAGCGGCTCGTCGAACAACAACAGGCGGGGGTTCGCAACCAGGGCCCGCGCCAGAGCCACCCGCTGCTGCTGGCCGCCGGAGAGGTCGGTGGCGTTGCGGCTCGCGTACTCGGACAGGCCGACCAGCTCCAACATCTCGTTGACGCGACGGGCGCGCTCCGAGGTGCCCACCTTGCGCATGCGCAGCGGGTAACCCACGTTGGTAGACACGGACATGTGGGGCCACAGGGCGTAGCTCTGGAACACCATGCCAATGTCCCGCTTCTCCGGGGGAACGTGGCGGCCCTGAGTAGGCTCGTCCACCACCTGGTCCCCGATGGACACACGTCCACCGGTGGGTCGCTCCAGACCCGCCACGCAGCGCAGCGTGGTGGTCTTGCCGCAACCGGACGGCCCCAGAAGGGTCAGGAACTCGCCCTCCTCGATCTCCAGGTCCAACGACGGCACCGCCGGCGCAGCCTTGGGCGAGTAGCGCTTCTCAAGTGCTTGAATACTGACTCTTGCCACGGGTTTTCCTATCGGGTGCGGACCGCGTTGGCAGCGGCCGGGACATGGTCGGGATCGGCGGAGGCGGCGTCGGCGGCGACCTCCTGGGCGGACTCGGCGTGGGCTTGCTCCACCATTTGGTTGCGCAACCGTGTGCGACGCTCATGGCGCTTCTTGAAGAGCGCGCCGAGAATCATCAGGGCCACGCCGCCGAGAGCAAGCAGTCCGAGTAGGACCAGCAGGAGGGCGGCAGCAAGGGAACCGTTGCCGAGCTGGGTGTAGTAGTTGTAGACGAGCAGCGACACTGTCTCGGTGCGTGAGGTGGACAACAGGATGGGGATGTCCAGGGAGCCGGCGGCCATGATGCCGGTGATGAACCACGAGGCGATGAAGGTGGGGCCGATCAGCGGAACCACGATGGTGCCCATCATGCGGGCACCCGAGGCACCGCTGACACGCGCGGCTTCTTCGAGCTCCACGCCCAGCTGACCCACGGGGCCGCTGGTGGCTCGCTGCGCAATGGGCGTCACCACGATCACCAGGGCGATCAGCACGATCCAGATGGACCCGTAGAGATTGCGCAGTCCGAGAACGCTCAGGTACGCCCACGTGATGGCCAACGCCAAGACGATTCCGGGCACCGCCACCACGGCCCACACGATCAGTTCGGGCATCTTGGCCAGCTTGTTCTTGCTGCGAAGGGCCACGTAACTGATCAACACGGCCAGTGAGGTCGCAATGAACCCACCGAGCACGCCCACCAGGAACGTGTTCTCGAGTGCGCGGATCACTGCCGTGGAGTCGAAGAGACTCGCGTAATGGCGCGTGGTGAAGCCGGAGACACCCAGCACGGGCTGGAAGGAACCGATGATCAACTGGATCAGGGGAATGATCAGGGCCATGGCGGTGTAGATCGCGAAGAGCGCCAGTCCGACCCAGCGCCAGGCACCGGCGTCCTCACGCTCGCGGCGGTAGGCCTTTCCGGTCACCGTCACGTAGCTGCGATCGCCGATGGCCTTGGAGCGGATCCACACGAGCAAGTAGATGAGCACGATTAGCAACAGGGCGAGCGCGCTGGCGGAGTCGTACCTAATGGGCGTGGTGGAGAGGAAGTTGTAGATCTGGGTGGGGAACACGTATATGCCGGCGGGCACACCCAGGATCAGAGCGACGTCGAGCTGGCCCAGAGCGTTCACGAAGCCCAGGATCGCCAGCCCCGAGAGCGTGGGCAGCAGGATGGGGATGTTGATGTCCAGGAACAACCGGACTCGGCTGGCCCCCGAGAGCAGCGCGGCCTCCTCCATGGAACGGTTCAGCGCCCGCACGGGGCCCAGGAGCAGGAGGTACATGACCGAAATGGTCTTGAGCCCGCTGACCAGAATCAGACCGCCCCAGGAGTAGGCGTCGAAGAAACGTTCACCGCCGGGTTCCACTCCCATCGCCTGGGTGACCAGGCCGTTGGGGCTGGTCAGCATGCCCCAGCTGATGGCGAAGAACAAGGCGGGGATCGCGAAGATCGTGATCATGATGGGCGTGATCAGTTGGTGGCCCGGCATGTTGGTGCGGGTGGAGAACCACGCGAAGATGAACCCGCCCACGATGCCGATGACCTGCACGGCCAGCGCGAACAGCACCGAGGCCAGCAGAGTGGACCACGAGGCCGGATCACCGTAGGCGGTGACGAATCCGGACAGGCCGAACTCACCGGCGGAACCGGGCTGGCCGCTACGGAAAGCGCCGTAGACCAGCATCAGAAGCGGGTATCCGAAGAAGGCCGCTATGAACAGCAGGAAGAGCAACAGCAGTGGGCTGGCGGATCTCAATCGACTCAAGGTCTCAACACTCCAGGACTTCTCCGCCGTCTCTGGGCCGGTCGAGTTCCGGTGTTGAGACGGTCGGTGGGGCTGGTAACCAATCCTGCGAGTGATCCCTGTCACTGTCAATGGATTTTGCACAATTTAGTCAAGAAGATTTTTTGAATCTCAGAGTCGAGGGTCCAACAGAGAACAAAAATCCTTGTCAGCCACGCACCCGACTCCCCCTCCAAGCTCCATCCACCGCCACCGGGTGAACTGAGCACACATTAATTGCCCGAAGGGGTGGCATGATCTGCATCACGAATATATTCTTGATGTAGAAGTATAATCTGTCGTACCTTCGGCAGACGCATCATCCGCACGAGGAGGAACCAGTGAGCCACAACACCACTACCGCCCCTGAAGCAACATCCACCACTTTCGAACCCCGAGATTTCCGTGATGTCATGGGCCACTACCCCACCGGCGTGGTGGTCGTAACTGGCATGGTGGACGAGGCCCCCGTGGGCATGGTCGTAGGTACCTTCAGCTCGGTCTCCCTCGATCCGCCCCTGGTCTCATTCATGCCTATGACCACGTCCGCAACATATTCCAAGCTCCGTCAAGCCGAGAGCGTGTGCATTAGCGTGTTCGCACACGATCAGTTGCAGACTTGCAGGACTTTGGCGTCCAAGGATCCCAAGAAATTCTCGAAAGTCGGCTGGACCATTGGCCCCAATGGTGCGCCTCAGATCGAAGACGCCGTAGCCCACATCCACGGCAGAATCCAGCAAGAAGTGGAAGCGGGGGATCACTACATCGTCTTGACTGCTGTGGACAACCTTTCCGTAGTTCGCCCGGTCACCCCGCTGCTCTTCTTCCAGGGTGGATATGGTGGCTTCTCCACAACCGGATTGAGCGCTCACGTGGACGAGTCGCTCATCTCGGCCGTTCGAGTGGCGGAAGCATCTCGCCACCAGCTGGATACGCTAGCTCGTCGGTTCAATTGCACAGCAGCCGCGTTGGTCCAGGTCAGTTCGCTCGACCAGACCATTGGTGCCACCTCGTACGGCACCGAAACGGATGCCAACGAACGCATTGGCGTGCGCATCCCGTTGATCCCGCCGTTGGGAGAAGGCGCTGTCGCGTGTAGCCCGGACCAGGTGGATCAGTGGGTCACCCGGATCTTCCCGCAAGACGAAGACGTCATTGCCTCGTACCGAGCCGCCGCCGAACGAGTACGCCACCAGGGATACGCCATTTCTCGAACGGATTCTGATCCTGCGGGATACGCCTTGCTCGGTGAGGCATTGGGTGAATGGGCCGACGGTGAGCTGACCCCCGCTCGGGACCGGGCGGTCCGCACAACCATTGCCCAGTCCGGTCAATTCTTCGGCGGCTCCTTGTCCCCCGAGGACACAGGCATCGATCTGGCCTCGATCGTAGTCCCGGTCTTCGATCCGACCCGTGATGAGCCGACAAACTCCGGGCTGGTGCTCCGCATCGCCCAGTTGCCTCAGGGCGTTGACGGTCAGACTGCCCTTGAATGGGTTTCCGCTGTTCAGGATGCTGCAGCCGACGTTCAGAAGATTCTCGCCAACGATGCTCAGAAGGATTACGCGCGCTATACCGCGGCCGGACTGCGTCAGGCCTGACTCACCACGCACTGCATCTCTTGTGAGGGGCGGTCGACAACTTGATCGTTGTTTGCCGTCCCTCACTCATGTCGTCGTCTGGGTGTTTCCGCGGCCGCCTACCGCGCGTAACAAGTACGTCGGGCGCCCTAACCCGCCCGCTGCACGAACTCCCACAACTTCTCTGCACCCACCGTGAGGTTCCGCGCAAACCCTTCCAGATCGTCGGAGGTGTCCCGGCGGTAGTTGATGCAGAACTCGTATCCGTCGGACAGGCGCGTGTAGGTCATGCCGAAGCCCTCGGGTGTGGTGGGGGCAAAGGCGTAGCGCACGATCTGCTCCGGCCCACCGATGGACGTGGTGGACAGGAAGTCCCGCCGCATAACTTGCAGGCCGGGGTTCTGGAAAAACCACATGTCCATACCGTTGCGCTCGGCCACGTACTGCAAACCCAGCAAATGACGGTCAATACCGTGCGCCGATTTGCAGGCCTTGATCCACCCGCGGTGGGCGTCGAGAGCGGCCTGGAACTGTTCCAGGGTCGCCTCCCCCGCCTGCAACGCCGCAACGAATTCCATCGCCTCAGACGTCACCGGGCGCAGACACTCCGTGCGGCCGGCCTGATATTCGCGCATGTCCACGGCCTCGTACACGCTGCGCACCCGGTTGTACGTGGCCCACTGGGCGAAGAGCATGATCAGTTGCTGAGCGGCGTCGTCGCTGATGCTGAACGGAAGTTCGGCCTTGTGAGGCCGCGGCACGAACACCCGGTGGACGCCGTGCAGGGCGGCCTCGCGGCGGTAGGCGGTCAGTTCCTCAAGCAGGGTGGAGCGTAGGGAACTGCTCAGCTCCCAGGTCAGTGGTTCCGGGTCCGCGATCTCAGGGGCGACCGGCTCCTCAGGAATGGCCAGCTCCTGCATCCGCGCCACCGCGGCCAGGATGGTGGCACCGTCCACCGTGCTGTGCTCCACGTGAATGGCCAGCCAGTCGTCGGCCAGGCACACCTCGTAGGTCAGCGGTTTGTAGGCCCACGCGTGACCCACTTCGAAGGCCGAACGCTCGAGGTGCTCAACGACCTCCGCCTGAGCGTCCAGCACGTTGACCATGAAGATCATGCGGGTGATCCGGTCGTAGATGTCCGCGTTGTGGGGATTCTCGGTCAGCTCTTCCAGCAACGGCGCGGCCTTCTCGCTGCCCAGGTAGGACAGTGTGCCGAACGGGGGCTCGGGCTCGGCGGTGGCCTCGGCGCCGTCGATGACCGAACGCAAGGATTCGGCCACGGTGCGCAGCGACAGCGGCTGCCCATCCGCATCGCTGATAGGCACCGCGTGCAGGCGGCCACGGTGAATCACGCCGATCTCGCGCTCGGCCGCGGACAGTTCCGGGCGGATGATCCCATCGATTTCTTTGGCCGGGTGCCGCAGCCCGCCCTCCAGGCAGCGCCACTGTTCCATGCTGATGTCGTTGCCGCGCGGATCCACCTCCTGAGGTGTCTCACCGCGCACCTGCTGCAAATGCACCCACGCCGCCCGGTACACCAATTCTGCCGCCCGCCCCAGGCCCGGAGCGCCGAAGTCGCCGGTGATCTGGAAACCCACGTTGGAGGTCAGCGGCAGGGAGGTGCGGGTCATCAAGTAACCCCTGAGCCAGTCCTCGGCCAACCAGCTGTTGCCCGCAGCGTTCTGATCGCGGGCGAATTCCTCGAGGCCCGCCTGCACATCGGGGCCGTGCTGCTTACGAAAGGACTCGGTGGCCTCGACGGTCTCCCCGTAGGCGGCATCGTCAACCAGGGGACGGACCGTGGTCAGGAAACGGTCGAGTGTTGCGTTCAACTCGGGAACGGGCAGCGGCTTGGCGGACATGCGGGATCCTCTCGACACGGCACACCGAAACGCGCGGGCACTTCCGCCGCCGGTGCGGTTTCACCCTCCATCTTGCCGGAGAACACTGCTCAGCTGGCTACCGATCCGCCCCGTGAACAGCGCGTCATCCCTCACACGCGCTGTCCCCGGGGCGATGCGGTCACTCCCATGTGGCGGTGTCCGGGTCCACGCCGTGGGCCCGCGCATTCTCGGCCACCGCGCGGTACAGCCAGTCCGCCAGTCCCGGTTCGAGCGTCTCGTAGTGCTCCGTGAACCGCGGATCCTGGGTGTACATGGTTGCCAAGCACACCTGCATCGCATGGCTGCAGTCGTAGAACTGGGCAATGGACTCGCGGTGGCGTTCGGCCAGCTGATTGGCCTGGTCCGACCCCGGCTCGATCCCGTCCCGCGCCGCTTGGGCCAAGTCCCGGTTCAGCTGATCACCGTCCGCCTTGATCCGCTGCCAGTCCTCCGTGGACATCCCGGCGGCCCGCTGTTGCGACTGTTCCCACTGGTCGGTGTCGCCCCAGCGTTCCTCGGCCTCCCGTTGGTACTCGGGGTTCCAGTCCTGACCGAAGATCTCGCTTTGTTCCTGCGGAGTCAGTTTTCTGTTCATGGCGTGCGCCTCCATCATGTGATCCACTGCGCAGACCATCTGCTGCAGGTGATCGATGCGCTCGGCCAACAGCGCACGCTGCTTCTCGAGGTGTGCGCTCTCATTCACGGACGGATCGTCCAGAATCTCGCCCACCTCGGTCAGCGAGAACCCCAGCTCGCGGTAGACGAGCACGCGGTGGATCCGCGCGACGTCGTCCGCCGAATAAAGGCGGTATCCCGCGCTTGAGCGGCCGCTGGGGCTCACCAG
This sequence comes from Kocuria sp. cx-455, assembly GCF_057707085.1. Classification (NCBI taxonomy): domain Bacteria; kingdom Pseudomonadati; phylum Acidobacteriota; class Terriglobia; order Terriglobales; family Candidatus Korobacteraceae; genus Candidatus Sulfotelmatobacter; species Kocuria sp. cx-455. The sequence goes on from NZ_JBYIPM010000006.1 coordinate 184,798, forward strand.
GCCGATATGGTCCCAGTGATGCAGCGTCCTGACGCTCACGCCGAGCAACGACGACGCCGCTCCCACCGTCAGCAGCTCGTCTCCCGGCGGGTTTTCGGTGACCTGGGGACCGTGCGTCATGGCTTCAGCATCTCTCACAACCCCTACTGTGCGCCCTGACGTCGCGTGAGGGTCAAGCCCTAGTACTTGGCCAGCGCCCGGCCCAGTCGATCGAGCCCCTGGTCGATGACCTCTGGTGAGTGGGTCACGAACGACAAGCGCATGGTCGAGCGGTCCGGATCGTGTGCGAAGAACGATGCCCCGGGCACGAACGCCACGCCCTCGTCGAGCCCGATTTCCAGCAAGCGGGCGGTGTCGATTCCGTGGCCCAGCCGGACCCACAGGAACATGCCGCCGTCGGGCTGGGTGACCTCGGCGCCGTCGGGAAGAATGCGCTGCAGGCTCCGGTACATGGCCTTGGCGCGCAGTGCGTAGACCGGACGGACCTTGTCCAGGTGGGCTTCGACGTCGGCGGTGGCAAGGTAGCGCGCGACCGCCAGCTGGTCCGGGACCGGGGACTGCAGCCCGATTGCCTGTTTGGCCACGGTGAGCGTGAACTGGATGGGGCCTTCCGAGCGCATCCACCCGATGCGCACGCCCGGGGCAATGACCTTGGAGACCGAGTTCAACAGGATGGTCTGCGCGGACATGCCCGGGTGGGAGGCGATGGGCGGCAGCGGCTCGCCGTCGAAACACAATTCGCCGTACGGGTCGTCCTCCACAAGTGCGGCGCCGGTACGCAGCAGGACATCGGCAACCGCCGCGCGACGCTCCACCGACATGCACACGCCGGACGGGTTCTGGAACGAGGGAATCAGGTAGACGAACTTGGGTGAGTGCTCCGCAATGAGCTTCTCCAGCTCGTGTGGAATCACTCCGTTCGCATCGGTGGGCACACCGATTAGTCGCGCACCGTTGAGTTCGAAGGCCTGGACCGCGGCCAGGTAGGTGGGGCGTTCGACCAGCACCACATCACCCGGATTGACGAGCGCCTGCGCGACCACGAACAATCCCTCTTGGGATCCCGTAGTCACCTGAATTTGTTCGGGGGTGGTTTCGAGGTAACGGCTGATCCGGGCAGCGGCCTGCTCCCGAAGCTCGAATTCTCCCTCGCTGGATGCGTACTGCAGAGCGCGCTGGGCGTGGTTCGCGAAGACCCAGTCGTAGGCCGCGCGGATGTCCTGGACCTCGAAGTATTCGGGGTCCGGCACGCCGCCGGCAAAGGAGATGACGCCCTCCTTGGACACCGCGTCCAGCAGGTCCCGCACCGGTGAGGAATCCACTCCGTCCAAACGGTCGGCCACGCGGAATCTGAACATGCCCTGTGCACTCATGAACGTGAGTATTTCACGACGGCGCTCGGTCACCCTGGGTGCGCGGTCGGCCTCGGAATCCTTTTGTGGTGAAACCCGGAGCGCTAGCCTGACAACATGTCGGAAATCGTTGAATTCCTGGACAGCTCTGCCATAGCGCTGGACCACGAATCCGCGGATTGGCGCGAAGCCGTCCGGTTTGCCGGTTCTCTCCTGGAGAAGTCAGCAGCGTGCTCCGAGCAGTACACCCGGTCGATGATTGAGAACGTTGAGCAGAACGGGCCGTACATTGTCGTGGCTCCCGGATTCGCCTTTGCCCATGCTCGACCCTCAGAGGCTGTCCACCGCACCGCGATGTCCTGGGTGCGGCTGAATACCCCGGTCGAGTTCGGCCACGCCAAGAATGACCCGGTGACTCTTGTTGTGGCATTGGCCGCGAATGACGATTCCGCCCACACCCGCGCAATGCAGCAATTGGCCAAGGTCCTGGGATCACCGAAAAAGCGCACGGCCCTGGATCAGGCCGCGACGCCGGAAGAGATTCTCGACATCCTCGGCGGAAGTGCCACGGCACAACAAGCCACCCACCACATCAAAGATGATGTGACGATCACGCATTCGGGTGCCGCACACGACCAACAGGCCCAAAGCACGACCAACAAGATTCTCACCGTGTGTGGCAATGGCCTGGGAACCAGTCTGTTTCTCAAGAACACGTTGGAGCAGGTCCTGGAGCACTGGGGGTGGGGTTCTTACATCACGGTGGAAGCCACCGACACGATCTCCGCCAAGGGTAAAGCCAAAGAGGCGGATCTGATTCTCACGTCGGGGGAAATCGCACGAACCCTCGGAGACCTCGGCATCCCGGTTAAAGTCATTGAGAACTTCACGAGCATGACAGAACTGGATGCTGTCCTGCGCGATTCATACGACGTCTAGCGCAAAGGTAGAGCCCTCATGGACTGGCTCGTCAGCACCGCGGAATTTCTGGTCAATGAGATTCTGGCCGTGCCCGCATTTCTTATCGGCATTATTACAGCCGTTGGACTCATTGCCCTGCGCAAGTCATCCGGCCAAGTAGTGGGTGGTGCCATCAAAGCGACGCTTGGCTTCTTACTCATTGGTGCTGGCGCAACGCTCGTAGTGGCCTCCTTGGACCCGCTGGGGAAGATGATTCTAGGAGCCACCGGGGCTCAAGGGGTGATACCCACCAACGAAGCCATAGCCGGAATTGCTCAAGAACAATACGGTGCCCAGGTCGCCTGGCTGATGATCCTGGGCTTCGTGGTCAGCCTCATTCTGGCCCGATTCACGCCGCTTCGATACGTCTTCCTGACCGGTCACCACGTGCTCTTCATGGCAACCATGCTGACGATCATCCTTGCGACAGCGGGATACAACGGCACCGTGACCGTCCTCCTCGGCGCGCTCTTGCTGGGAATCCTGATGGTTTCCCTGCCGGCCTTAGCGCACCCCTGGACGCGAAAGATTACCGGCGACGACAGCGTGGCCATCGGCCACTTCGGAACCGCCGGTTACATCGCAGCCGGCGCCGCGGGACGCGTGGTGGGGAAGAACAGCCCGTCGTCCGAGGACTTGAAACTCCCCGAGGGACTGCGATTCTTGCGGGATTCCATGGTCGCCACTGCCTTGTCCATGGCTCTCATGTACATCGTCATGGCCATCCTGTTCATGGTGCGCGCCGGCACGGAGGAAGCATTCACCGCCTTTGCGGGCGGTGCCACCGGTGTGGGGAACTACATCATGCAGTCGGCGACGCAGGGACTTCAGTTCGGTGTGGCGGTAGCCGTCATTCTTTTCGGCGTGCGAACCATCTTGGGCGAACTGGTACCCGCCTTCCAGGGCATCGCGTCCAAGGTCGTGCCGGGCGCCATCCCCGCCTTGGACGCGCCCATCGTTTTTCCGTACGCGCAGAACGCCGTTCTGTTGGGCTTCATTTTCAGTTTCATCGGCGGACTTCTCGGACTTGCCGTCCTCTCTGTTTGGCTTAACCCTGCGTTCGGCATCGCCCTCATCCTGCCTGGATTGGTGCCCCACTTCTTCACCGGCGGCGCGGCCGGTGTCTACGGCAATGCCACGGGCGGGCGTCGCGGTGCCATGGCAGGTGGTCTGGTCAATGGGCTGATCATTACTTTCCTGCCGGCCCTGCTTTTGTCCGTTCTTGGAACGTTCGGCTCCGAGAACACCACGTTCGGGGACGCGGATTTCGGCTGGTTCGGAATACTTGTCGGCTCAGCAGCCAACTTGGGTGCGGTCGGCGGAGTCATCGTGGTCCTACTCATCGGCCTCGTCCTTCTGGGACTCGCCATTATGTTCCAAAAGAAGGCGGTTGACGGGCGTTGGGATCCTGCCCCGGCTCGCGCCACCCAGCCGGCCATGTCGGTGACACCACCGAGTTCAATGAACGCCACCAGGAGCTACAAGAAAATCCCGCCGCCGCAGGGCGCACCAACACCGCCACCGCCCATGAAGTAATTGTGCAGAGGAGCTATTACTTCACCGGGGGCCACGCCCGAACGAGGGACAGCATGTAACATTCGAACGCCTCATCCGCACTCTGACCCACCAAAGCCGGCCGAGTGACCTCCATGGAGACCCAGCCGTGCACACCCGCCCAGATGGAATAAACCACTTCGTTGAGCGGGAAATCCCCCAGCACTCCCGCTTTCATGCAGTCGTCCACGCGCCGAAGAAGAGTATCGATAGCGGCCCTGGAGGACACCCCGTGCGGAGGTTCCTCGGTGAAGTTCTCGAATTTGATGTTCGGGCGTTTCCCGCCACGGCCCATCATGACGTTGTAAAGAGCTGGATAAGTGAGGGCCCAGCCACGGTAAGCCCGGCCGAGCTCCAAGATGTCAGTCAGTGGGTCGCCGGTGACCGGGACACTTTCCTGGGACTCGATGAAGTTGCGCACTGATTCACGGATGACAGCCCCAATAAGGGCACCACGGCTCCCGAACATGGTGTAAATCGCCGTAGTAGAAACACCGTGCTTGGCCGCCAGTGGGCGCAATGATACGGATTCGACTCCGCCGGTCACGATTTGATCAGCAGCATCGCGGATCAGCGCGGCGCGGGTTTCATCATCAAACTTCTTGGGTCTAGCCACCCCGTAATGCTACTAGCCAGAAGCATAATAACGGTGTTATATATAGTCAGACGTGTCTAGGCATCCTCGGATGCCTAGCTGCTGCGGAGTGTCTTGGGGGCACTCCGCAGCACGTCGCATCAGCGGTGTCGGAACAAGTTTGACTGGTCCTGGGTTGCATGCGCTCTGACCGCAGCTGCATTTGCCCTGATCGCCACGGGAACAGAACCCACGAGAACCGCGCCGTAGCCCAACGCAAAGATGATCATCGTGACGGCTGGCGGATTTTCTTGCTGCCACAGGAACCCCGAGAGCACGAGCGCCGCTCCAAAATTGACGGCCGCAATTCCCACCGTGCGCACGAGCGGGGCTGCGGCACGATGCGCGGCGTCCCAGGCGACGTCGGAGACCTGCGTCTTTCTGGTGCGAATCCCGATCGAACCGTTGCGTCCAATCAGTCCGAGCGCGCCCTGTTTGGCGACCATGAGATAGAAGGCGCCGACCATGAAAAGACCCAGGCCCCCAAGAATCCCCATGAGGTTCACGAATTCACCCGCTCTCTGCTCGGCCTGGGTCTCTATAAGTTCAGTGCTACGCCGCTCGACTTCTCCGGTTGCGGCGCACACGACGCACAACCCACCAGATCAGGAAGGCCAGAACGGCGAAAACCACGATGCGGGAGAACACGCCGGCGTACTGCTCCGCGATATGCCAATTCTCACCGAGGAAGTACCCCGCAACCACGAAAATCGTGTTCCAGATCAGGGATCCCGCGGCACTCAGGACAACGAAGAGCGGGAAAGACATGCGTTCGATGCCGGCGGGGATGGAAATCAATGACCTGAAGATCGGGACCATCCTGCCGAAGAACACGGTGGCTTTACCGTGCCGCTCGAACCAAGCTTCGGTGCGATCCAGATCGTCGAGGTCAACCAGTGGCATCTTGTCCACAATCACACGCAGCCGACGGCGGCCCAACGCGGCACCGATCCAGTACAGGGCAATGGCACCGACGACCGACCCCAGGGTGGTCCAGAAAATGGCCCCCGCCAGGGAGAAGTTGCCCTGACTCGCGGTGAACCCCGCCAGCGGAAGGATGACCTCCGAGGGCAGCGGAGGGAACAGGTTTTCGAGTGCTACCAACAAACCGGCGCCCGGAGCTCCGATCGCCTCCATAACTTGAACCACCCACCCCGCAAGTCCATCGAGTTCAGCGCCACCGGCTGCTTGGGCGGGCAGGAGGACAGAAGCTAGGGACATCACGCATTCGCTTTGTGTGGGGTTCAGGAACGCGCCCATGATACGCGAGGGCGCTTGGAGCTTCCCCCAAAGCACCGGCGGACAAGCGCGGACGATCGACGAGGCACAATGGGGTCATGAGACTTTGGTCATTGGATCCCGCACTGCTGGACCGGCGCGCGTTGGTCGCCGGCTGGCGGGAAACCCTTCTGGCTCAAAAGGTCCTGCGAGGTGAGACCAAGGGATATACCCGCCATCCCCAGCTTGAGCGCTTCCGTGACCGCCCGGATCCGCTCCAGGCCATCGCGGATTATTTGCATGCCATTGCGGACGAGGCAGATCGACGCGGGTACTCCTTTGACCGGGGACGCATCTCACGCGCTCGTTCCGCCGACCCGGACATCATGTATGTGACGTCTGGGCAACTCAATTACGAACTCGCCTTTCTGCAAAGCAAGGTTGCGGGCCGTGACCCGGAGTGGGGTCACACGCACCTGGACGACACCATGACTGCCGAGCCGCATCCGCTCTTCGCCGTGGTCGATGGACCCATTGAGACGTGGGAGCGCGTCAAGCCAGCGGCCGAATAGTGCTGCAGTGAGCGAACGCCGCGGGCCTCGCCGGGACAACCCGTAGGGAGCCCACGTAGAGTCAATATGACCCTTTTTCCTGGCTTGGAGACTCATGAAGTGCAGCGTGGTCATCCCCACACGCAACGATTCCGGGTACCTGCATCGGTGCCTGCGGGCCTTGAGTCGGCAGAGCCGCCTTCCCGATCAAATCATCGTGGTGGATAACGGCTCCACGGATGACATCGCTGCAGTCCTCGGGGAATTCCCGGAGGTCACGTGTTTTCGCGAAGACATCCCCGGTGTGGCATATGCCGTTCGCTCCGGGTACGACGCCGCTCGGCATCCCGTGATCCTGCGCTGCGACGCGGACAGCATTCCCTCAACGCAGTGGGTTGAACGCATGATGGAAACCATGGAGCGCTGTGCCGCCTCCACCGGCGCAACCCACGTGGTCGCAGTGTCGGGAATCGCTCGGTTCGGACCCCGACACCCCACGCTAGGGAGATTGGCGGGGGCCTTGTACTCGTACACGTACCGGCTCGTGGCCGGACTAGCCCTGGGGCATGTGGCGCTCTGGGGGTCCAACATGGCTATGACCGCTGCGTGGTGGCATTCGGTTCGGGACCGCGTCCATTTGTCGGCGGACATCCATGACGACTACGACCTCAGTTTCCAGCTGGGCCCGGACCAGACCATCCGGTTGGATCCTCGCAACGTGATGTTGGTGTCCTGGCGGGCAGCGGCCTCACCCTCCCGGATCGTGCGACAGCTGCGCATGGCGTACAGCACCATGCACACCAATTGGGTGATCCAGAAACCATGGGTTCGAATGCGAGACAGGTGGAGTGCCTCACGTGGCTGAGCGGCGCCCCGCAGGCGAATATGTCGCCTCCAGCATGTGCTTCTCCGCCCTGGCCTTCGCTCTCTTATACGGAATTCAGGAGCGGTGGGTTGACGTTGCCGTCCTACTTCTGGCCGGGCTCGGTCAAGTGGTGGCCTTTCTCTGCTTCCGAAACGGGTACGCGCGGGGCGTGTCCAGTGTGGTGGTGCTGATTGCCGGGGTGAGTGCCGCGGAACAGCTCTACAGCAGAATCTCGTGGTGGGATCTTTTGATCCACTTCATCTGCACGTACGTGCTGGTCTTGATCGTCTGGAATCACGTGCTCCGCCGCGCCCCGGGGCGGGGCACCCTCCCCACTCGCCGACGCATTCTCATGTGCACAGTTGCCGGCCTGGCGCTGGCCGCGGTGTGGGAACTCATGGAGCTCATTGGGTTCTTATTCGTGACCCCCGACATCCACATTCCACCGCTCGACACCCTCAGTGACGTCGCCGCCGGGGTCCTGGGTGCTTCCCTGGCAGGACTCCACAGGAAATCTCGGTAGAGGGGCACAAAGACTGTTGTCCACGTGTCAATCCAGTCCTGGCAAGGGTCGGGACACGACCTCACGGGCATCTTCCACAGAGACACCCACCATCCGGAGCATGTTCTCGGCGAAGTGTTCGGCGAGCTCCTCTCGACCCTCACCTGAGTTCACCATATTGATCGCGGACGCTTGTGCCCCAAACGTGCACACGACAGCCAGATCAAGGTCCACCACGTTCAACCGCCCCGCCTTGACGCCACGCTCCAAGTCGCGGCGACAGCGCGGACCGAGCACTTCCACAACTATCGGATGGGCCACACCCAATTTCACGTAAATCCTGCCCCACAGCGGATCGGTGAGCGCGTGACGGACGAGTAATCGCAGGGATGCCGCGTAGATCTCGGCCGGATCATTGGTGAACTCCGCCACTCGGTCCAACCGGTCGCCCACGGAATCGATTTCCCCTTTTATCAGCGTGCTCAACAGATCTTCGAGAGACGGAAAGTAGTTGTAGATGGTCCCGGCGGCCAGCTCCGCTGCGGCCGATACATCAGCCATGGTGACGGCCGCCAAACCCCGGTCAGCCACCAGCTTGCGCGCGGCTGCCAACAGCTTTGCTCGGGTTCGCGCCCGTCGCCGCCACTGTCGACCACCATTCATCCCCTCCGTCGGCAGTGGCGCGGACGTTTCCAACCGGGCGTCAGAGGAGGCAGAACTCATGCCTACAGACTACGTGAGCAGGTTCAGCAACATTCAATATTGAGGCTTGCATCAATCTTGAGCATACCCTCATAATGAGATGCAGTTCACAGCTGATCTGACGTCTCTGACAGGAGCCCTCATGACCATTCCTCCGACCAAGGCCATGCCGGTGGTGCCCACCACCGATACGGTTGCGGACTACGAAGCTGACATCGCCATCGTCGGATACGGGCCCGTGGGCGCACTACTTGCGCTGCAATTGGCGCAGAACGGCCACAGCGTGGTAGCGGTGGACCGGTGGCGCGAGCCCTACAAGCTACCCCGTGCTGTCACTTACGACCACGAAATTGCCCGCATTTTGGCCACTCTCGGCATTGATTCCGACAAGGACGACGCCGTGGAGCGCCACCCCGAGATTTACTACTGGAAGAACGCCGACGGTAAGACCCTTCAGGAAGTGGACTGGGGCAGTGACAACCCGTCCGGGTGGGCTACGCGCTACTGGTTCTACCAACCGGAACTTGAGGAGCGACTGCGGTCGATGGCAGCCCAGTACGAGCAAGTGACTCTCCTACGTGGAATGCGCGTCACCCAGCTGACGCAAGATGTCGACTCGGCCACCGTTGACGGCATCCAACTCCACGACGAGGGCGGTGCCCAACGCACTCGGATCAAGGCCAAGTACGTTATTGGCTGCGACGGCGCCAACAGCATTGTTCGCGACAGCCAAGAAATGGCCTACGAGGACCACGGCTACTTCTTCGATTGGCTCATCCTGGACATGAAGCCCACGGTCGAGCGCGAGTGGTCCCCTGCCCACTGGCAGCTGTGCGATCCAGCGCGTCCCACAACCATCGTTCCCGGCGGACCCGGGCGACGCCGCTGGGAATTCATGGTGCTCCCGGGCGAGCAACCTTCCGAACTGGCCAGTCTGGAATCCGCCTGGAAGCTCCTGGAACCGTGGGACGTCACGCCGGACAATGCCGAACTCGAACGATCCGCGGTGTATCGCTTCCAGGCTCGATGGTCGGATGAATGGCGTAGGGGACGTGCGTTGATCGCCGGGGATGCCGCGCACCTCATGCCGCCGTTTGCCGGTGAGGGCATGTGCGCCGGTGTTCGTGACGCCATTGCGTTGGGGTGGCGTTTGGATCTGGTACTTCGTGGCCTCGCGGAAGACGCGCTCTTGGATTCTTACGGTCCCGAGCGTCGCGAACACGTGAAGTCCTACGTCGAGTTCTCCATGGAACTCGGCAAAGTCATCTGCATTACCGACCCCGCGGCTGCCGCCGAGCGGGACAAGCACATGCTGGCGGACATGGAGAACTACGATGGCACTCCGGTGAACACTGATATCGGCATTCTGGGCCCGGGACTGGGCGTGGAAGGTGATGCTCACGTGGGGGAGCTGGCGCACCAGGGCGTTGTCGAGGGGTTGGGGAAACGGGGTCGATTCGACGATGTGGTCGGTCGCGGGTGGATCTTGATCGGCCTGGAACACTCTCCGTGGGAGGCACTCACCGAGCAGCAATGCGCGGCGTTGGAGCGGCTGGACGCCAAGGCCGTTCACATTGGCCCGGTGGGCAGCGATGCAGAGATTCACGACGTTGACGGCGTGTTTACCACGTGGCTGGGAGACATGGGCGTGAAGTACGTGGTATTACGCCCCGACTTCTACGTGGCCGCCTCGGCCACGGACAGCCAACACCTGCAGCAGTCCGTCAACACACTGATTTCCAGGTTGCATTTGACCGCCAAAGGAGAAACCAAATGACATCGTTCATTCACGATACCTTGGGCCAACGAGTCATCCTGGACACGGGCAAAGCGCCGGAACATTTACGTGCCGAGCTGGAACGCCTGGAGTGCTCCAACGTCATGGTGATCGCCTCGGAGTTCGAATCTGACCTCGCCGCGCAAGTGGCGGGTGAGACTGACACGGTTCTGAACTGGAACGAGGTACGCCAGCACGTTCCGGTGGAGAACGCTCAACGAGCCCGCCGGGCGGCAGCGGATGCAAAGATAGACGTTCTCGTCAGTGTGGGTGGCGGTTCCACCACGGGTCTGGCAAAGGCTATTGCTCTCACTTCTGGTTTGCCGATCATTGCCGTACCCACCACGTATGCCGGTTCCGAAGCCACACGCATGTGGGGCATGACCGAAGACCGAACCAAGTCAACGGGTTTGGACGATCGCGTTCTACCTAAAACTGTGATCTACGATTCCACGTTGACGTTGACGCTGCCCGTTGAGTTGTCCGTCGCCTCCGGATTCAATGGGTTGGCGCACTGTATTGATTCCATGTGGGCCCCCAATACGGACCCTATTGCTCAGGCCATGGCGCTGGAAGGGATCCGCGCGCTCGCCCGTGGCCTGCCGCAGGTGGTGAGCGACCCGAAGGATCTTGGGGGAAGAGACCTGTGCCTGTACGGTGCGTATCTTTCAGCGGTCTCTTTCGCTTCCGCGGGATCAGGTCTCCACCATAAGATCTGCCACGTTCTGGGCGGTACGTTCGACCTGCCCCACGCCCAGACCCACGCCACGGTCCTGCCGTACGTCCTTGCTTTCAATGCCCCTTCAGTTTCTGAAATCGCTCGTCGAATTTCCCAGGCACTCGACGACGCCCCGTCTGATGGGTCGGCACCAGCGGCGGTATCGGCGTTGGAGACACTGCGCGAGGCCACCAATGCACCGCGAGCCCTCCGGGATGTTGGAATGCCCGAGGACGGGATTGCCGAGGCCGTGGAACGCATTATGGGGGTGGCTCCGAAAGACAATCCCACGCCCGTGACCGAAGAAAATCTGACAAATCTGCTGCGCAACGCGTGGTCCGGCGAAATCCCTGGAGGAAATCATGAGTGAAACGGTGAACAACAGCGTGACCGAAAAACAAAGTGAAAGGGAACAGTTCGTCACAAATATTGCTCTGGAGTCTTTTGAGGATTCTCCCAATGAGCGATTAAAAGAAATCATGCAGTCGCTAACCAAGCACCTGCATGATTTCGCGCGCGAGGTGCGCCTGACCGAGGACGAGTGGAATGCCGGAATTAAATTCCTGACGGATGTCGGACACATCACCACGGGTACTCGACAGGAATTCGTGCTGCTCTCGGATGTGCTGGGTGTGTCCATGCAGACCATTGCCATCAACAATGAGGCCTACGAGAACGCTACCGAGGCCACCGTCTTCGGACCGTTCTTCGTGGAGGACGCACCGGAAATCGACAACGGCGGTGACATGGCCTTTGGGGCAAAGGGTCAACCGTGTTGGGTCGAAGGAACCGTGAAAGACACCGATGGCAACCCTCTGCCCGGTGCTCGCATCGAGGTGTGGGAATGTGATGAGGACGGTTTCTACGACGTTCAGTACGACGATGGCCGCACTGCGACCCGCGCCCACTTGTTCGCGGACGAGAACGGCGAATACCGATTTTGGGGACTGACACCTGTCCCCTACCCCATTCCCTACGACGGGCCGGTCGGTAAAATGCTCGACGCGGTGGGACGTTCCCCAATGCGCGCCTCACACCTGCACTTCATGGTGTCCGCCCCGGAGAAGCACACTCTGGTCACTCACATCTTTGTCAACGGCTGCGAGTACCTGAAACGAGACAGCGTGTTCGGGGTGAAGCCTTCTCTGATCAAGGACTTCGAACAGCAAACTGCAAACACACCTACCCCGGACGGCCGTGAACTGGATCGGGATTGGGCCCGCGCTCGCTTCGATATCGTGCTGCCGCCGGCGAAGTAGAAGAGCTGCGCCCTCCCCGGCGGTGACAGTTGAATGGGTGGCCCTCACCTGAAAACCCATCCCGATCATGACAAAAGTCAGTGGCGCCCTCCGCCCGTGGTTGACACACTCAAGTCATGAAACGGCAAACTCTGGCTTTCTTCGCTCTGGTCATCACCATCCTCTACGGAGCGGGCTTCGCAGCCTTCGACACCTCCCAGGCCTATGCGGCCCTGGGCGGTGCCCTGGTGGCCATCTCGTGGATTGCAGTGGGCGTCTTCGGGCGGGACACTCCCCGAGGATCTCGCCGTTCACTCGACAACTGACTGACCCCCCCCATTCACGGTCATGTCCGAAAACCGCTAGTGCCATGCGTGGAAGCGTGTCACTGTGGTGACATGAACTTTCAGGACATGAGCTTTGACCAGCGGTACCGCGCCGTTCAATCGCGCGATCACCGCTTTGACGGTCAGTTCGTCCTGGGCGTGACAACAACCGGGATCTACTGCCGCCCCAGTTGCCCAGCGCGCACCCCCAAACCCGAAAACGTGCAGTTCTTCCGCGCGAGCGCCGCCGCCCATGCCGCGGGGTTCCGGGCCTGCAAACGATGCTTACCCGAAGCCGTCCCCGGCTCACCGGAGTGGAATCTTCGGGGAGACGTGGCCGGTCGAGCGATGCGACTAATAAATGACGGTGTGATCGATCTGCACGGCGTTTCGGGCCTCGCACAGCGCCTCGGTTATTCGACCCGCCACCTCACCCGCATCCTCCGCGACGAAACGGGGGCCGGGCCGCTCGCACTCGCCCGGGCCCACCGCGCCCAAACGGCCCGGGTACTCCTCACGCAAACGGCCATGCCCATCTCGGACATCGCGTTCTCGGCAGGGTTCAGCAGTATCCGCCAGTTCAACGACACGATTCGTGAAGTGTACGACCTCTCTCCGCAGCAGGTCCGAGCGCACGGTCGCCGCACTGCACAGACCGACACCCCCATCGTGGACATCGGCTTGAGCTATCGGGAGCCCATCGACCTGCCTGGGCTATTCGACTGGTTCGCCGCACGCGCCATTCCCGGCCTCGAACACGCGGATGCCTGGTCCTACGCGCGGGCCGTCCACTTGTCCGGTGGGCCCGCATGGTTCAGGGTGTACACCTCGCCCAATTCGCGCAGCGACCTGCGCCTGCAAGCTCGGGTCGCCGAGATGCAGGACCTCCCCGTTCTCATGGCGCGCGTTCGTCGGCTGTTCGATCTCGACGCCGATCCGGTCGCCGTGGACACAGCCCTCACCACCCTCTCGACCATCAGTCCGCTCGTCGCGGCGGCGCCTGGGATTCGTGTGGCCGGCTGCGTGGATCCGCATGAACTCTTGATCCGCACCATGATCGGCCAAAAGATCTCCGTGGCTGCGGCACGCACGGTCCTCACCCGGATCACCACCGAACTGGGGGGTCCCGCTCCCGCGTTCGCGCTCGGACTCACCCACATGTTTCCCACTATGGAGTCCATTGCTGAGCGCGGCGGCGCCGTCTTGTTGGGACCGAAAACTCGCCGGAACGCCGTCGTTACCGCGGCCGAAGCCCTCGCGGCAGGCCGGCTGCGCCTCGGGTTCGGTGACGACTCCCACGAACAACGGGAGGCCTTGCTCGCGCTGACAGGCGTGGGCCCCTGGACCGCGGAGTACGTGCGCATGCGTGTCACTGGCGATCCGGACGTGTTCCTGATCGACGACGGCGCTCTGCGCGCCGGAGCTCGCCGGGCCGGTTTGCCCGCGGGCAAGTCCGAACTACTCGCCTGGTCGGCCCAAGCCGCGCCGTGGCGCAGTTACCTGACCACCCACCTGTGGAGGGCGCCCACCGTGCCCGCACAGCCGCCCGAAGGAGACCCCTCATGACCGCCACATTCCAAACCGTGAACACCCCGGACGGACCGTTCACCGTGATCATCAGTGAGGCGGGGAAAGTCATTGCCTCCGGGTGGACCTCGTCCGTTACAGACACCGCCTCGCGGATCCGCCCCGCCCACCGCCCGGACAAGATCGAGGAAGGGCCAGGGGACGCGGCGTCCGCGGTGGAGGCCTACTACGCGGGGCATGTGCGCGCCGTCGACACTGTGGAGGTCCAATTGCACGGTACCGACGGCCAGCTCGCGGGGTGGAAGGCGCTGCGCCAGATCAAACCAGGTCAGCCATTGAACTACTCACAGTTCGCGCGTGCCCTGGGGAGCCCGTCTGCCGTGCGCGCGGCGGCGTCCATTTGCGCGCGCAATCCCGTAGCCCTGTTCGTACCCTGCCACCGTGTGCTCCGCACGGACGGTTCCCTGGGTGGCTTTGCGTGGGGGCTCGACATCAAACAGAGCCTGTTGGACCGGGAGGCGAGCGCCTGAGTGACCGGCTCAAGGCCGACGCGCCATGCAGCGCGGACGGACAAGGCGGATTAGTCCCGCATCAACAGTTTGGCCTGCTCGCCCTGCCGCGCGATGACGCGTTCGAGGTCCACGCCCGGCAGGGCGCCGTCCTCCACGACCCAGCGGCCGCCCACCATGACCCGGTCCGCACGATGTGCCCCGCACAGCACCAGCGAGGCCACGGGATCGTGGGATCCGGCGAAGCGCAACTCGTCGCGGGTGAACATCGCCAGATCCGCCCGAGCCCCGGGCTCCAGCACACCGATGCCCTCCCAACCCAAAGCTCCCGCGGAACCCCGCGTGGCCCAGTTCAGAGCCCGTGAGACCGGTACTTGGGACGGCCCGGCGGCCAACCGTTGAATGTTCAGGGCGGCGCGTACTTCCTCGATCATGTTGGATCCGTCGTTGGACGCGGACCCGTCCACACCGAGCCCCACGGGAGAGCCGGCCGCCTCGAGTTCCAGGGCCCGACACGTCCCCGATCCCAACCGCATGTTCGACGTCGCGCAGTGGGCCACCCCCACTCCTGCGGCGCCCAACCGCTTGATTTCGGAGTCATCCAGGTGGATTGCGTGCCCCAGCCACGTGTGTGAGCTGAGCCAGCCCACGGACTCCAAGTAGTCCACGGTGCGCAGGCCGAAACGTTCACGACAGAAGTCCTCTTCATCAATGGTCTCGGCCAGGTGCGTGTGCAGCCGCACGTCCAAGTCAGCGGCCAGGGCTGCGGTGTCTCGCATGAGCTCGCGGGTGACGGAGAACGGCGAACACGGCGCCAGGGCGACCCGGATTCTGGCGTCCGCTCCGCGCTGGTGATATGCCTCCACCACGCGTTGGGAATCGGCCAGGATGGTGTCGTGGTCCTGCACCGTGGACTGGGGCGGCAAGCCGCCGTCGTCCCGGCCCAGTGACATGGATCCTCGGGTGAGCATGGCGCGAGCGCCCAGGCGCTGGACCACGTCCACCTCAATGTCCACGGACTCTTCCAGGCCCGCGGGGAACACGTAGTGGTGATCGGCCGCCGTGGTGCACCCGGACAACAATAGTTCGGCCACCGCCACGGTGACCGCGGACTCCAGAGCGTCCGGGGTGAGCCGCGCCCACACGGGATACAGACCCTGTAACCAGGGGAACAGTTCGGCATCCGCCACCGGCTCCCAGGCACGCGTGAGCGTTTGGTAGAAGTGGTGATGCGTGTTGATCAGGCCGGGCAGGACCACGTGGGCGGCGGCGTCGAAAATCCTGTCATATCGGGCTGGTTCCGCCCCCGCCCCCACGATCTCCGTCATGATCCCGATGCTGGTATCGACCACCAGGCCGCGGCTGGCATCAGCATTCTCGCGGGAGGACGTGTGGATTCCGTCGGGGTCCTTGATCCAGAGCAAACTGTTGTCCGAGCGCGGACTCGCGTCTTGGACGGAACGTTCGATCGTCATGGCGAACCTTTCCGGGCAACCTCCGTCACCCGTGATGAGCTCGGCATCTCACCGAGCCGGCTCAGTATTCCTGTCTGCCGATCCAGGTGCCGCGGGTGCCGCGGAGACAACGTCGCACGGGCCAGTTCGAAGAAGATCGGCCGGATGGTTTTTCACATTACGGAACTCATAATTAACATTCCGGAAATAAAAAGTGTTGCCCGTCACAGTCTTGCAAGGTTACGCTCAACAGCACAACCGCCACGGCGGGTCCTTTCGGGACTATCTACCGGGCACGAATCCAGTACAACGCGAGCCGCAAGGCGAGTGCATGGACCCGTGTATTCCGGGTCTCGTGCGCTTTGCGGGTTACCTCAGCACTGACAAGCCGAACCCCGTGATCCGGAGAGCACTGTGAAACATCGACACTCGTCAGCCGTTACCGCCACCCCGCAGCGCCCCGAGGACGAGTACCTGGGCGTCGGGCGATCCCTGGCCTACGGCCTGCAACACGTCTTGACCATGTACGGCGGCGTGATTGCGGTGCCACTGATCATCGGAACCGCCGCGGGCCTGGACGCCACTGGCACAGGCATCCTGGTGGCCGCGGCGCTCTTCATCGGCGGCCTGGCCACCATCCTGCAGAGCATCGGCGTTCCCTTCCTGGGCGCCCAATTGCCACTGGTGCAGGGGGTGTCCTTCGCGGGCGTGGCCACCATGCTGACCATCCTGCAGGGCACACCCGGCGAAGAAGGCCTCCGCGTCATTTTCGGGGCGGTGCTGGTGGCTTCCGCGCTCGGTTTCATCCTGGCGCCGTTCTTCGCCAAGATCATTCGGTTCTTCCCACCGGTGGTCTCCGGAGTGGTCATCACGACCATTGGTGTGACGCTGATGCCCGTGGCCGCGGGATGGTCCCTCGGGCCCGAGGGTGATCCGTCCCACGGCTCCGTGGCCAACATCGGTCTGGCAGCGTTCACCCTCCTGGTGGTCCTGGTGCTCTCCAAAGTGGGTTCGGCTGCGATCTCACGCTTGTCGATCCTGCTGGCCATCGTGATCGGCACGATCGTGGCGGCGCTGCTGGGCCGCGCAAACTTCTCCGGTGTGGGTGACGGACCCGTGATCGGATTGCCGGCCCCCTTCGAATTCGGCACGCCGCTGTTCGTTGCATCGGCCATCCTGGGCATGCTCATCGTGATCATTGTGACGATGACCGAAACCACCGCGGACATCGTGGCCGTGGGGGAAATCGCCGAAACCGGCGTGGACTCCAAGCGCATTGCCAACGGTCTGCGCGCGGACATGCTGTCCTCCACGGTGGCCCCGTTGTTCAACACCTTCACGCAAACGGCCTTCGCCCAGAACGTGGGCCTGGTGGCGATTACGGGCATCCGCAGCCGCTTCGTCGTGGCCGGGGCCGGGGTGATCATGGTGGTGCTGGGGCTGCTGCCCGTGCTCGGGCGCGTGGTGGCGGCCGTGCCCTCTCCCGTGCTGGGAGGTGCGGGCATCGTACTGTTCGGGACCGTGGCGGCGTCGGGAATCCGCACCCTGGCCGGCGTGGATTACCGGTCGGGTCTCAACCTGATAGTCGTGGCCGTCTCGCTGGCCATGGGCCTGATCCCGGTGGTCTCGCCGACCTTCTACGACCAGTTCCCATCCTGGGTCCAGGTGGTTCTGGGATCCGGTATCAGCGCCGCCGCGCTCACTGCCGTGGTGCTCAACATCCTGTTCAATGAACTCACCGCCGGTTCACGCCCCAACTCGTCCACCTTCGCCGCGTACCCGCCGCGTGTCTTGCCCAAGTCCGTGCTCCAGGGACTCCAAGAAGGGGACACCCTGGTCAATGGGCGCATGATCGGGGCTGATGGCCAGGAAATCGCGGCGGTCGACGACCACCTGGTCGACGAGGCCCGACGTCGCGTGGAGACCGGAGAGCTTACGGACACCGGCCAGATCCACCGGGTCTACAAGAACGATCGCCAGTGATTTTTTTACCCACCGAACGCCACATCGATTGAAAGAGAGCATCATGGCCCCGACACCCAACGCATCAGCCCCGGATGAGGCGACCATTCGGAAACACCTGCAGACCGCCATTGCGGCGGCCGCACGGAACGCCTCCGTTGACGGCGGGCCTTTCGGAGCGGTGGTCGTCACCGCGGACGGCCAGCAGTTCACGGCCGTCAACCGCGTGACCGCGGACCACGACCCCACCGCCCACGCCGAGGTCTGCGCCATCCGGGCCGCGTGCAAGGCGCTGGGCACGCACGACCTGACCGGCGGGGTGCTCTACACCAGTTGCGAACCGTGCCCCATGTGTCTCTCGTCCTCCTTGTGGGCGCGCCTGGACGCGGTCTTCTTCGCGGCCGATCGGCACGACGCCGCGGACGGCGGTTTCGACGACGCCGTGTTCTACGAGTTCTTCACGGCCACCCCTGAGGAACGCGACACGTTGGTTCCCGTCCGCCACATCGCGGTGGAGAACCGCAAGGCGCCGTTCGAGGCCTGGGCGGCGAACCCGGCGCGAGCCGAGTACTGACCATCAATCATCACCTCGTGGGAGGCCCCGCCATGTGCCGTCACCGCCTGGGCGCACACTAGAGACTCACGACGCTGCTCCTTTCGGAGGTTTGATCCCATGTTCATTTTCAACACAGCCACCACGGCCAACGGATTCCTGGCCGATCCCCATGACTCACTCGAATGGTTGTTCCAGGTCAAGAGCGAGGCTCCGGACATGGAGCCTTTCACCCGGACCGTCTCCGTGTTCGTCATGGGTTCCTCAACCTATGAATGGTTGCTCCACACCGAGAACATGCTCGATTTCCCCGAGAAATGGACGGAATTCTTCGGAGAGCGGCCCACCTACGTGTTCACGAGCCGCGACCTTCCCGTGCCGCCCGGCGTGGATGTCCGGTTCCTGAACAGCACGGTCCCCCAGGCACTTCCCACAATCACGGAAGCCGCAGGTCACGGCACCGTATGGGTCATGGGCGGTGGAGACTTGGTGGGCCAGTTCTTGGACGCCGGCGCTCTCGATCGCATCATCATGACGCTTGCGCCCGCGTTCCTCGACAGCGGAAAGCCGCTACTTCCGCGCACCGTGTATCCCGACCGTCTGACCCTCAAGGGCGCGCGTACGGTCGGCCAGTTCGTGGAAATTACGTACGACGTGACGGGGTCGCGTCCCAGCGCATAAGTTCCGCGAGCGCCACGTGTCCGGTGGCGCCGACCAGATTCAGTTCTCCGTGGCGGGATCCACGTCCTTGTTGTCGGTCATGGCCCCAACACCCTCGTCTGCGGGTTCGGCGTCCGCCTCGGTCCGGCTGCTCAGTTCTTCGCGTTCTTCATCGGGGCTCATCTTGATCGACTCTTCGCCCGGCTTGCCGTTGTTCTGTGACTGCATGATGGCTACCTCTCAGTGTCCGTATCCCTGGGAGAGATCCTCTTCCCCCGTCTGGCCTTGGTAGAATTCCCGTTGCTCGTCCGAGTCAGCCTGGGCTGCGGCCTTGTCCCTCTGTTCTTGGGCATCCACCTGGTTGACCGAATCCGGGTCCTCGTTGCGTCCTACCTCGCTCATGGGTGCTCCTCCAGCTAGCGCTTTGACATCTGTAAACCGTGTATCCCCACTGAGGATCCTCCCCCGTAAGGGTGCTGTCAATCATCTGAAGGTCGGAACACGGGGCGACACCGGGAGGTACAAAAACTCCCAATGCAGGTGCACTCTTATCTGGCCCCTTGGCAAGAACGCGGTGCCAATCTACGATTCAAAGTGCTGAGATTTCTTTAATATCAGCATGCATACCAATGTCGGAGTCACCCACTCCGACAACCGGGTGGATCCCCGTCCGGGGACTACCGCAACGCCAAGCAGATCGAGGCACCCTCATGATCATGAAAACGCTGCACGACATCGGGATTCGCTCGGAACACGCATACGCCGCGGGTTTGGGAACCATCGGCCTGTCCTTCATCTCATGGGGGATTTCCCGTGTGAAGCCAGATGACTCCAAGGCCCAGTCGGATCGATGGGGTATTTTCATCGGCCATTGGACGCCCACCTTCATGACGGTCGGGCTCGCCCTGGCTCAGTACGAGCAGAGCCAGTCCAGGAAGTAACCGACAGCACTAGTCTCCCCAGACGCACCGAGCTCCATGAGATGGCCCCCGCCACGGTTCATACCGGAGCGGGGGCTATTCTCCGTCTTCTCACACTCAACAGCGCAAGCATCCACAGCAAGGCCACCAGGGCGGGGTCGAGCCAGGAAGCTCGGGACCAGGCGGCGTCGTCAAGGATGGCAGGATCCATGATGTCCTGAGTGAGAATCGCGGCGCTGAGAAATGCGGCGAAGGCAAGGGTGATTCCGAGACCCGCGAGGCGCTTGATCGCGGTCAACCGTGGGGCATGTGCTCTCCACACCTCAACACCGGCGAAGACCACAAGGAAGCCGTAATAGACCGGCAGCCAGAGGTTCCAGAGTTCCTGATTGAGGAAGCTGCCGCCGCCGTTGAGGTGACCCGCATAGACGAATGAGGTGGGAATGATCGGGATCAGCCCGAGAAATCCAAGGAACACCAGCGACCCGACAGTCTCGGTGAGGTGGCCGGGAGAGGAGCGTGCTCTCATGTCCTGGCTGGGAACGACCCGCCCGCTAAACGGCCCCGCAGGTACCAATTGGGCCACTTGCTCCGGCGGCAGCACTCGCTCGAGAACCGCGAACAGTGCTACGAGGATCGCCACGGTGAGTATCGCTGCCACGACTGCCCTGGTCAGTACCGTGACGATCATTGCCCCGATGACGGGCCTAGGTTCGGTTCCCAGATACACCGCGGCGTTCACCGCAGCTGCGACCACCAGCACCATGGGAAGCATCCACCGCGTGAGTCTGATGAAGGCTGGATACAGGTGGGGGCCAATGAGGTATTGCGGTGAAGCGGACAGAGAATTCATCACAAATCATCCCTAACGGATGCGCGAGGTCGGCCCTTCTGAGCGGAGTTGACCGCTTGGTCAAATTTTAGACCTGTCGGTCTAATTCGACAATGGGTGGTCTTCCCGAGCGACCGGGGCAGCACCGTGAACGCCCTCGTCGCTCAGTGTCCAGTCAACTCACTGAACCCCGTAAATCACTGCAACGGTTCCCAGACTGGTCTGGGCCACGGACTTCAGTTCAAGATTTTTAGGCATGGGCAGCTCGCCGAACAGGCGCTTGCCGGCTCCCAGCAGGAGGGGATGGATGAAGAGACGAAGTTCGTCCACCAAGCTGTCGGCCAGCAACTGACGACAGAGATCCCCGCTTCCCAAGACGGCAATGTCTCCGTTTCCCGTTCGCTTGAGTTCCCGCGCGGCAGCGCCAAGATCGGAGGACAGAATGGCTGTGCCGGCCCAGGCAACTTCATGCAGGGTCCGAGAGGCCACGTACTTGGGCGCCGCGTTCAGGTGCGCGGCCATGGGATTGCTGTCGGGCTGGAACGGCCAGAAAGCCGCCATTTTCTCGTAGGTTTTGCGACCGAAGAGATAGCCGGACGTGTTCGCCAAACCCGTAGGCGCCACCACCTGATGGATGCTCTCGGCAAACGGGGCACCCCATCCCCCGCGGGTGAAACCACCTTCCGTGTCCTCCTGGGGGGAGCCAAGACCCTGCATGACCCCGTCGACGGTCAGAAATTCAATCAACACCAGCTTGCTCATCGCGCTGTCCTTTCACCGTTGCTGTTGAGCGTCCTTACGAGTGAAGGTGACATGGATCGTCCCACTCTCGGCCACTTGTGACGTCGCGTTGTGGGTGAGTTCCAGTCCTTGCAGCCCGTCATACAGCCGAGTCCCTCTACCGAGAACGATCGGCGCGACCATGAGATGCAACTGGTCCACCAGGCCGGCACGCAGAAATTCCCGGGCGGTGCGGATTCCACCGCCAATGCGTACATCCAGCCCGTGTGCGGCCTCGGTCGCTTCGGCGAGGACGTCCCGGGCGGAGGCATTCCGGAAGTGGAAAGTTGTGCCTCCCGCCATGGTGATAGGAGCTCGAGGCACGGAATGGGTGAGTACATACACCGGTGTGCCGAAGGGTGGCTCGTCTCCCCACCAACCCTTCCAGTCCGGGTCGTCAGGAAATGAGTGCAGACCGAACATGGCGGCACCCATGATCTCGGAACCGATGCCCTTGACGTTTTCGGCTGCGTAATAGTCATCAAGGCCACCGGCACCCGCGCCGCTGGTATCGTCGAAAACTAGCCTGCGGAACGTGCGAGTTTTGGAATAAGCCTCCGTGAGACGCTCCCAGTCCACACCCATCGGATTCTCGGGCGAACTACCGGTGGTTGAGGCGTAGCCATCCAGCGAAGTGAACAAGCTCATACGAACACGAGTCATAACGGGTCTCCTTCGATCTGTCACGAACCGCACCGTTGTCCAGCTGGTCCAATAAGTGTTTTCCATTGCAATTGTTGGGCTTGTCGGTCCATGAGTGTGCGGATTCATCGCGGCAACACTCAGTCTCTGGACCCAAATTCATAAGTGAGCAAGACAATTTCCGAGTCTGGCAAGCGTCGAGCGTCCAGCAAGTGTGCACTGGTTTCGGGGACGCCCTCCAAAATGCGGTGGTCTCCCGCCACGATCTTGGGACCGACCATCAAATGCAGGACATCCACGAGCCCCTGAGCCATCAGTTCCGTCCATAGCGTGCGACTGCCAAAGACAAGCGCCTCACCCTCTTGCTGCCGCAGATCAGCCACTCGTTGAGCTAGACCCGAACGGGGAACGATGCTCGTCTGGTCACGGTACGGTTCGGTCTCTTCAGGAGTCAGCGTGTCGGACACGACCGTGATCGGAATGCCCTCCGCGTAGCGTTGAGCAATGAACTGGTCGTCTCCGCTGGCGTCGGGATTATGGAACTGATGGGGCCAATAACTGACCATGCCGCGGAAGGTGGTGGCTCCGAACAGCAGCGAACTCGCCGCCGCCATCCGTTCGGCATTCTGCTTTCCGAACGCCGTATCCATCGGCAGGACCATTACGTCTCCGCCGGGCCCTTCGGTGTACCCATCCAAACTGACGAGGCTGCTGACAACGATCTGTCCCATGACGATTCCTTATGGTTGAAGTGCCCGGCCCGGGCGATCCGGACGCGGCGGATATGTTCCGCAGTGACCAGCCGCTCCCGGTGATCCATGAGCGTGAGGTCGGTGGTGACGGGTGACATCATGACGTTCTCCTCGCAACTATGGATGCCCGCTCACACGAGCATCAGGAGCATTCCGACCCCGAGGGTCAGGTCCAGGGCGGCGCACCATTCGGCGAGGGACCGCGAGACGACCGCGTGGCGCCGCCAGTGCACGACATCCCACACGGTGTGACCGATCAGTCCCACGGCGATCAGGACGCGACCCCCAACGGGATCGAGCCACAGGGCGGGGAGGCACACGCCAACGAATCCGACGGCGGCAAACGGCTGCCAGCGATAAATCCCGTGCTGTTTCCACAGGCCTCGGATCAGTCCGACCGTGATGGAGCCGATGATCACGGCGGCGAACACCGCCAGTTCGAGCACCACATTCTCGGACAGCCATCGAATGGCAACGATGACGACCACGAGAACCCCCAGGACGGGCCAGGACCAGCCGGGCTGGTCGAGGGACGCGATGACCACATAGGCCGTGGTGGCAACCAGCAGCACCATCAGCCCGCCGAGAGCGTTGGAGTTGTCGTCGGTCACCAGGTTGAAGACCGCGAAAGCCACACCGAGCAGTAAGGGCCATCGCCTGACAACGGTGCGTGCCAGCTGAACGGGCCAGGGCGCCATCGGCGTCTCGGAACGCGGTGCGGTAACGGTATGCATGTTCATGCTTGGAGGTTAGGGGCGTGCGCGCGGCACCCGGCGGGTGGCTCTTATATCCCGTCCGGAATCATGGGATACTCGTCCTACCGCTTCGGACAGGGGAATCTGATGGCCGATCGAAAGACCGCAGTAATCGCCTACGATCACACCGAACTTCTGGACCTTGCTTGCATCACCACACCCTTGTACCTGGCCAACCTCATCGGCCGGTTGAGCGATCCCTATCAGGTACAGGTCGTCAGCCTTCGCGGTGCACCCATCAGGTGCGATGCCGGCCTGACCGTGCAGGCACACGGCGCCGTCGAGCATGTGCTGGGCCCGCTCGACACCCTGATCGTGGCCGGTGGCGTGGGGCATTTGCGCGCCGCTGACAGTGAACCGCTATTGCGGCACGTACGGAGGCTGGCGGATGCTAGCCGCCGGGTCGCCTCGGTGTGCACGGGCGCCACCATCCTGGCGGCGGCCGGCCTCTTGGACGGCAAGCGCGCGACCACCCACTGGCGATTCGCCGCCGACCTGGTCCGCAAGTTCCCGCGGGTCACGGTGGATCCCGATCCCATCTTCATCCGCGACGGTTCGGTGGCCACCGCGGCCGGGGTCACCAGCGCGCTGGATCTGACGCTGGCCTTCATCGAGGAGGACCACGGCGTGGGGCTCGCGAGTCAGGTCTCCCGTGACCTGGTCACCTACTTGCAGCGGCCGGGTAATCAGGCCCAAATGAGCATGTTCACAGCCACGTCCGGCGAGGGCAGCGAGGTGGTCCACGCAGCGGTCGCCTTTATGACCGCCCATCTGGACGACGATCTCACCATCACGGCCGTGGCCGACCACGTGGGAGTGAGCCCACGGCACCTCGCCCGGCTTTTCGATGCGCACCTGGGCGATTCCCCGGCACGTTTCGTGCGTCGGATCCGCAACGACGCCGCCGCGAGACTTCTCGACGCCAGCGCCCTACCCCTGTCCGAAATCGCGCGCCGCTGCGGCTTCGGATCCGTGGAAGCGCTCCGCCAGAGTTTCGTGAGTCAGTACGACACCTCACCCAGCGCGTATCGCGATCGGGTCGGCCGGCCATTGGCGCAACGTTGACAGAGGGTTGAGACGAATGACCCAGGATATGGGACCAGCCAGCGGGCTACCGCCCGGTCACCCGATGCGCGGATCTAACCTCCAAACATGAGCACTCACAACAACACCGCACCGCGTATTCTTCTGATCCCCGGCGCCTGGATGGGTGAGTGGATCTGGGAGCCCACGGTGGGCCAGCTCCGCAGCCGAGGGTTGGAGGCAGCGGCCCTCACCCTGGAGGGCCTGGAACCCGGGGCCGCGGCTCATCACGTCAGCTCCGTTCGGCTCGAAAGGCATGTCACCCAGGTCTCCAATGTGATTCTCGAGTGGCCGGACCGGCCCGTGGTTCTGGTGGGCCATTCCTATTCCGGAATAGTTGCCGGCCACGTCGCGGATCGCCTGCCAGAGCGCGTGATCTCATCCCTTCATTTCGACAGTTTCCTCCCGATCAACGGGCGCAGCCTGATCGACGACTGGGGCTCGGACCCGGCCGAGCGCGCCCGTGAACGATCCGACATCGAGAACGGCAACGGCTGCCCGTTTCACTGGGCACCGCCACCCCGCCAAGCGTTGGAGCTCGAACCGGGGCTCACTCCCCTGGACAGAGAGTTCCTCCTGGAAAGGTTCACCCCGCACCCCGGACACACCGTGCTCGACCCCGCTCACCTGGACCGTCCCGTCACCCGGCAAAAAGCGCTTTTCGTGGCCTCTGCCGCGACCAACATCCCGGCCGTCCTGCGAACTCCGGATGCGGCCACGTGGGACATCCGCATCATGGATTCCGGCCACTGGCCCATGCTCGAACGCCCCCGGGACGTCATCGAGCTGATCACCGAACTCGTCGAGTCACTCGACTGACCAGCCGCTGCCCCTACGCTGGCCCCATGACCCACATCCGCCCCACCCGTCACCGTTTTCACGGCCACATTGCCGGGGCCGGCACCTCCGGCGGCACCCGCCTGGTACTCGGCTGCTGGACACGCACACCCCACGGCCCGTTCTCGGACGTCATGGTCGCCCACCCGGACGGTCGGCGCGAGCTGCTCGCCCCGGACGAATGGGTCGCGGACTTCGTGGCCAGCACCTACGAGTTCGACGATGTTCGGATCGCCCCCGTGCACGTCCAGCGCACCGGCACTGCGAAGAACTCATCGTGGCGCGTGGCTGCTGGCCCCCTCACCTGGAACTTCACCGTGGGCGCACGGGGTCCCTTGGGATACGCCCTGCGGGCCGTGCCCGCCCCGATCGGCCGGACGTTGACGTTCACTCGAGCCAGCGACGTCGTCGCGCGTCGTATCATGCCCGGCGTGCGCACGTTGGGAACCGCGGGCAATGACCGGCTCGAGTGGTACTCGGCGAGTGACCTTCACGGGTTGAGCGAGTCCACCGCGACCTGGGACGGCGCACCCCTGGGCACGTTGGCGGACATGACGCCGCCACCGGACTTCGGGTTCAGCTCAACGCCCCGGACACCGAGCCTCACGGCGTTGACGAGCACCGTGCGCGTCGGCTTCAGCCCTGGGAATAATCCAAGAATTTCATAAGTAGCCTGCCAAATCGGAGCCGGAACCTGGTAGACACGAGGTACTGATTCTTTTCAGTCCTAGGAGGTCTGTTTTGTCCACCAACGAGAACAACATTCCGCAGGTTCCCGGTGTCCCCGGCGTTGAACCGGCATCCGTTGAAGAACCCACGTCTCCCCGCCCGCCGCTTCCCCCCAAGGCTGATCAGTCCGGTCCGGAGACCGTCACGCCCACCGGTGCCAAGACCGGTGCGCCGAAGACCGCGAATGCCCAGCAGGGCGAGTACCTCACCACCGCTCACGGCGCTCGCTTGACCAACTCGGACCAGTCCTTGAAGGCCGGAGCCCGCGGCCCGATCCTGCTGCAGGATCACCACTTCCGTGAGAAGATCTCCCACTTCGACCACGAGCGCATCCCCGAGCGCGTAGTGCACGCTCGCGGCGCCGGCGCCCACGGCGTGTTCCGCGGCTACGGCACAGCATCCAAGATCAGCCGGGCCGGTCTGTTCGCCAAGGACAAGGAAACTCCGGTTTTCGTGCGCTTCTCCACGGTTCTCGGCTCCCGGGGCTCGGGCGATCTGGCCCGTGACACCCGCGGTTTCGCGACCAAGTTCTACACGGACGAGGGCAACTGGGACCTGGTGGGTAACAACATGCCCGTGTTCTTCATCCAGGACGCCATCAAGTTCCCGGATGTCATCCACGCCGGCAAGCCGCAACCGGATCGCGAGATCCCGCAGGCCCAGTCCGCCCACGACACGTTCTGGGATTTCGTGTCCCTGCACACCGAGGCCCAGCACCACACGCTGTGGAACATGTCCGACCGCGGTATCCCGCGTTCCTTCCGCATGATGGAGGGCTTCGGCGTGCACACCTTCCGCCTCATTGCCGAGGGCGGGGAAACCGTGCTGGTGAAGTTCCACTGGAAGCCGCGCTTGGGCGTGCACTCCGTGACCTGGGAGGAAGCCCAGCTCGTCAACGGCGCGGACCCTGATTTCCACCGCCGCGATCTGGCTGACGCCATTGAGGCCGGCGCGTTCCCGCAGTGGGAGTTGGGCGTGCAGGTGTTCGAGGACAATGAGGACCAGACCTTCCAGGGCATCGACCTGCTAGATCCCACCAAGATCGTGCCCGAGGAACTCGCCCCGGTGGAGCCGATCGGCCTCATGACCTTGGACAAGAACCCCACGAACTACTTCGCGGAGACCGAGCAGATCGCGTTCAACCCGAACAACCTGGTCCCCGGCATCGACGTCACCAACGACCCGCTGCTGCAGGGCCGCTTGTTCTCCTACCTGGACACCCAGATCACCCGCCTGGGCGGACCCAACTGGAACCAGCTGCCCATCAACCGTTCGCACGCCCCGGTCAACGACATGTTGCGCGACGGTATGCACCAGACCGCGGTGCACGGCGGCGTGGCCCCTTACCGTCCCAACTCGCTGGACGGCGGTAACCCGTTCGAAACTCCCGCGGACGCCCGCCCGTTCATTGACTTCCCGCAGCCGGTGGCCGCGTCCGTCAAGGAACGTAAGCGCCCGCAGTCCTTCGAGGACCACTTCAGCCACCCTCGCCTGTTCTGGCTGTCGCTGTCCGAAGTCGAGCGTGAGCACACGGCGCAGGCGTACACGTTCGAGCTCGGTAAGTGCTGGGACGAGAACATTCGCATTCGGCAAGTCCGGAACCTGGCAGCCATCGACCCGGATCTGGGTCGTGCGGTGGCGCAGGGCCTGGGTCTGCCCGAGCAGGAGCCCACCGAAGCTCCGGCGAAGGACGTGGAGCCCTCCGCCGCGTTCACACAGGTGGGCAAGACATGGCCCACCGAGGGCCGTCAGGTCGGCATTGTCGTGGGCCCGGACGTTGACGTGGCCGCGCTCAAGAGCCTTCTCATCGCCGTGGACGAAGCGGACATGGTGCCGCTGGTCATCGCGCCCACCGGCGGTGAGGTCGGGGGTGGCGTGGTTGCCCATCGCACCTACCTGACTGCGCGTTCCATCGAGTTCGACGCCGTTCTGGTCGCCTCCGATGCTGCCCCCGGCGACGACGCCCACCACGGTTTGGACGCCAAGGCCGCCGCAGCCGGGCCCGAGGGTCTCGACCCCCGCGTTGCCCTGCTGCTGCAGGAAGTGTGGCGTCAGGCCAAGGCACTGGGCGCATGGGGCTCCGGCGCCGATGTGCTGACCACGCTCAAGCTCGATAACAGTGCCGGCGTTGAAACGGGCAGCGGCCCCGTGGAGGTCTTCAAGACCATCATGGAGCTGCTCAGCCAGCACCGTGCCTGGGACCGTTTCCCAACCACGGGTCGTCTGGCCTAGGCCACGGCACCGCACAACGCCTGCCGCCCCGCTGACTTTCAGTGGGGCGGCAGGCGTTTGCGCGCCCGGGGTGGGATGAGCGCGGAAATCCGTGAACAGCGTCGTCGCGGCCGGCGCGGCTACACGTGGCCGGAGCCACGCACCTCGGGGCCGCCCAAGTCAAGTGATTGTCACGGTTCTACATGCAAGGACGCACTTCTCAATAAATATTGAGTGAGCTGACGTGGAGTTTTTAGATGGAGCCAACTCATCTTCTTATCGTCAGGAGCTCCCGTGCGGACACTCATCTTGCTCGCCCTTGTTGGGTTCGGGGCGCAGCTCGTGGACGGGTCCCTGGGCATGGCCTACGGCGTGACCTCGTCCACGCTGCTTCTGGCCGTGGGTCTGGCCCCCGCCTCGGTCTCGGCCACGGTGCACCTGGCGGAGGTGGGCACCACGCTCGCCTCGGGGGTGTCCCACTGGAAATTCGGAAACATCGACTGGCGCGTGGTCGCATTTATGGCCCTACCCGGTGGGATTGCGGCGTTCTTCGGGGCGCACGTGCTGACCCTCTCGGGCGAGGCCGCGGCCCCGGTGATGTCCGTGGTGCTGCTGGCACTGGGGATCTTTGTGGTGTGGCGCTTCCTGACCATTCCGGATCGACGCCCGGACTTCAAGGGCAAGATTCCCGGCTTCCTGCTGATCCCGTTGGCCGCGGTCGCGGGGTTCATGGACGCGATCGGCGGCGGCGGTTGGGGCCCGGTGGGCACACCCACCCTGCTGGCCTCGGGCAAGATCGCACCGCGCAAGGTCATCGGCTCCATCGACACGTCCGAGTTTGTGGTGAGCCTGGGCGCCTCCGCGGGCTTTCTGTTGGCGCTGGGCAGCCAGGGCATCAACTTCGGTTTCGTGATCGCGTTGCTGATCGGCGGCGTGTTCGCCGCGCCGATCGCCGCATGGCTGGTCCGTCTGATCGCCCCGCGCGTGCTTGCCATTGCCGCCGGCGGCCTGATTATCTTCACCAACGTTCGCACCATTTTGCGGCTCGACGCCGTGGAAGCCCTCGTTCCCGGCCCGGGCACCTATTACACGATCCTGGGTGCGCTGGCCGCGCTGTGGCTCGCCGGCATGGTGTGGGTGGTTCGCCGTGAATTGGCCGACCGGAAGGCCGAGCGCTCGCTCGACGAACCGGAGAAGGTATTGGTCAAGTAGTAATTACGCGGCTTCCCCCGTTACAGCGTGAGGCCGAATCCGTAGGTGTACAGGTTCTCGTCGCGGTCACGGTAGGCGTACTCGTCGCCCAGGAACTTCCCGGGCACGTCGCGCGGAGAATCGGCGATCGCTTGAGCGGACACCGGCATGGTCATGGGGAGCCGACCGGCCGGACCGCCGTCCTCGCCGGACAGCGAGCGCAGCAGATGCTCGGGTTTGATCTCGAAGGTGATCACCACGGCGCGGGCATCGGGCTCGAGCTCGGCCAGCAGCCACGGGTTGGTCGCATTGACCACCAGCACTGTGGGGACGGATTTCTCGATCTCCTGCACGCGGTCCACGTCCACCCCGTTGTCGCGGGGATCCAGGGACAGTGAGACGCCTTCGCGGTCGTCCTCGAAGAGGGCGATCTCGGGGCGAGCCCAGATGAGGGCGAAGTCCGCATTCTCGGGTGCATCGGTGATCTCGGCTGTCGGCCAGACCGACGCGATGGCCTCTTTCAGTTGACCCTGCACCTGTTCGATTTTGGTGCGGCCCGTGACCAAGGGGTAAACCTTGACTGGCGTGGCGAGCTGGAGGGGCAACAGGGCGGCGTCGGCGTCGTTGCGCAGGAGCGTGACCGACTGACGCTGCGCGCGCTCGCCCAGGGCCGAGACCTCGGGGGCTCCGATGGTCTCAGTCGCGTGGTCGGCGCTGACGTACGGGTTCTCGAACAGGCCCAGCGAGAACATCTCGGTGAGCAGGCGAGCGGCGGGTTGGTCGAGCTCGGAGGCGTCCAAGTGGCCCTGCTCAACGGCGGCGATCAGCTGGGCGGGGTTGGCCATGTCGGAGAAAATGTCGGTGCCGGCGTGCACGGCGGCGGCGAACCGCTCGGCCTCGCTGAGCTCCTCCACGCCCCACATCATGGCGTCGATCACGCCGGAATCGGAATTCACGTAGCCTGCGTGGCCCATTTTCTCGCGTAGCAGCTGCTGGATGAAGGTGCGGTTGTAGGCGAACGCGACCTCTTCGAACTGGGTGGCTGGGCCCTGCCACAATTCCTGAGCCAGCTGAGGCGCGGAGTTGTTCATGGGTCGTGCGTAGTAGGGCATGATCGAGGCGGCGCCGGCGTCCAGGGCGGACTGGAACGGGGGCAGGTGGTAGCGCTCGAGCGCGTTCTCGGTGGGGTACTCGTTGGTCTGGCCCCATGCGAAGTGCGGGTCATGTCCATCCAGGCGCACACCGCCGCCCGGGAAGTGCTTGATGGTGGTGGCCACGGATTCGTCACTGAGAATCTCACCCTGCATGCCGCGCACCACGGCGCCGATGTAGTCCGAGACCAGCTCCGGGTCCTCACCGAACGTACCGTTGAAGCGGGACCAGCGCGGCTCGGACGCGAGGTCCGCCATGTAGCCGTAGAGTTTGTGGATACCGCCGGCGCGCCATTCCTTGGCGATTTCGCGACCGAACTTTTCCATGAGTTGGGGATCGTTCAGAGCTGCCAGGCCGAGCTCACCGGGCCATTCGGAGAAGATGCCCGTGGACTCGTTCACGCCGAACTGGGACACGAGCGCCACGTGGTTGCGGGGGTTGGACGCGAAAACGGCCGGGATGCCCAGGCGCGAGTTTTCCGCCAGTTCCTGAACGGCGTTGGTCCACTCCGCCAGCTCCCGGGGGGTGAGGTTGTCACGGACCACCAAGTAGCGCTGGCCGCGCTCATGAATAGCTGTCTCGGTCGCCGAGGTCACCAGCACGGGCTCCGCGAAGGGAACTCCGGTGATGGGGTTGGCGTCTCGCCAGACGTCCTCCTGGTTGAGGATCTGTCCCTCGACGGGGTTGGGAAGAAACGCGGAGTATCCCGGATAGTGCGAGCCGATGACCATCAGCCCGGCCTTCTCCTCGGTGCTCATCCGGGAGACGAGATCGCGCGCCCGTTCGGCCGCGGGAAGGCGCCAGTCCTCGAAGGGTGAGAGCGCGCCGTCGCCGTCGAGATCGCGGAACGTGAGCCCGTCCTGCTGGATGTAGCGGCCGGTCCTGCTGCCGAGTTCGGGTTGAGTAGTCATGTGTGCGGCCCCTTCGTCGCGTTCAACGCCGTGCCATGGCCGCGGCGCTGACCATCCGTGTGAACGGCCGGTTCCGACCATGGCGATCTCATGATCACTGTATTCGCGACGCCCGCGCGGTGCCCGCGGTTGGCAATAGTTGCCAGGCGCCGCGTGAGGACCGCGGGGACGACGGCGCTGGGGCTACTCGGCGGGTTGCACCTCGCTCTCGACAACCCACTTGTGGTTGGTCATTTTCATTCCGTTCGCCTCCACGTCCACCATGTAGACGGTCTCCTCGGTGGAGCTCTCGATCGTGGCCTCCGCCCCCTCCATGCCGGCCATGTGATCCGCGGCCAGGACGACCTTGGTGCCATCCGGCAGGGGCGGCTCGCCCGGGTTCTGGAGTTCCTCGTGGACGACCCACTTGTGATCGACCACGGGGTCACCACCGGAGGTCGGTGTGTACGTCACCGAGTAAGCGGTTGTGTCGAAGGCGCCCGTGATGGTGGCCTCGCTCCCCTGCATACCCGGCATGTGATCGGCAGTCAGAGTCACCGTGGAACCGACCGGGTAGGTCGGATCGCTTGCGTCCACGATTCCCCCCGGCGCAGGACCGCCATCCGGATTGTGCTGGTGCCCGGAGTCGCCCATCCCCTGGTGAGCGTTGGATGCAGACGGCGATGCGGTCGTCTCTGCACTAGCAGATGCGGTCGCGGGGCTGTCTTCCCCTCCCGTGTCCGCGTTGCCGCACGCGGTCAATGCCAAGGCCGCGGCAAGCGTCAGGCCCGCCAGAGTGAAGGGGCGTTTCATGGTGAATCCTTTCGTTGTTGGGCGGCGCTTACGCGCCGAGCCACTCATCGATCGTCGTGGTGGTGACGTGGGCATCCGCCGGAATCAACCCGCCGTTCGCAATGCCGCGACCCAGGTACGGGGCCTCTCGAATGGCCTTGGGCTGCAGGCCGTCGATCGAACCCTTGGCGGCGAGGATCCGTCGGGCGAAGTTCGCGGCGGAATCGACCTGGGGTCCCCTGACGGCCACGATCCCGTTGCGAGCGGGACGAGGTTCAGTCACGACATCCGCCATGAATGTCACCACGTCGCTCATCGCGGCCGGAGCCATCAAGATGCTCGGCATGATCGACAGCGGCCCCTTGGTCACTCTGTGAACGAGCACGGGGATCAGCTCGAACCACTGCGATGAGCGCACCGTGGTGGAGGCAATGTCGGCCTCTTGGTAGAAGTTCTCCTGCGCGGCCTTGCCCTGGTAGTAGCCGTATCGGTGATTCACCTCAGGATTGGCAGCCCCCGCAATGGAAAGACACACAATCCGACCAGCGCCACACGCCTGCGCTGCGTGGACAACGTTTCGTGCCGCGCGGGTGAAGAACTCAATGGACTTCTGAGCACCCAGGGCATCAATGTGCAAGGCATCAATAACGATGTCCACGCCGTCCAGGCCCCGTTCCAATCCCTCCGGGGACATCACATCCACACCGTGGCTACGGCTGATCCGCACCACATCGCTTCCCTGCTGCTCCAGTTTGTAGGAGACGGCTGAGCCGAAATTTCCACTGGCGCCCAGCACCGCAATTTTGCTCATGCACCCACACTAGTCACGCGGAGAGGGGCCAGACAGGCCCCGTAGGGGAGCTAACCTAGTTGCGTTTACATCGACCTGATTTTGCGGTTCTGGTTTTTCCATGGTTGCTGGAGCAATTCCCTCGAATTCTGGGCGCATGACGCGAAGCGTGGCTCACTCAGGTGCGACAACCTCCAGCCCGTGTGCACGGGCGGCCTCGGCAAGCCTGATGTCGTAGGTCAAGATCGCTGAAGCCTCGATATGTAGCGCACCGGCGAGGTGGAGCGCATCAGGACTACGTAGACCGATCTGCGGGTACAGTCCCGCTTCGCGGAACTGATCCCTGGTCAATGGGGTCAGTGTCACACCATCGAGAACTGATGTGATCAATACCTGATCGATGTCGTGTCGTATTCCGATCCGGCGCAGCTCGGTTTCCAGGAGATCGCTGGAGACGAGGGTTGGCCCTTCGTCCAGATAGCTGCGCAGCCCGTCCGACTCCTGCTCGTCGCTGATGAGTTTCACCGCCGCTGAGGTGTCGAGATAAAGCACCTTGGTCATCGTCGATGCGGTAGCGACAGTCGTCATCAGCGATCCCCGCGCTCGTCATCAATGATTTCACTCACGGACCTTTTGAGCGCGACTTTCGGCAGCGCTGACCAACCGCCAGTTCTTCGAGCGGGGCGCGAAACCGGGAAGGGTAGGACTGGCGTGGTGGTAGGGGACAGATACGCGACGACGACGCCGTGGTTCGTCACCTCCATCGCTTCTCCAGCGGCGACCCGACGCAGCACATCCGCCGAGTTGTTGCGGAGTTCGCGGTGAGTGATGGTGGCCATGGTTCGAGCGTAGCATCATCCGTAGCACATCTGATGTCCTCGTACTGAATGCTCACCGCTTCCACAGAGGTGGCGCTACCCGGAGTTGAGCACCCCGCGCTCGACTTCCTGACGTCGGTCCTGGCCGCGGGCAGTTCTCAGTCCCCCGTCAGCCCGTCGATGGATTCTCTGATCAGATCCACGTGCCCGTTGTGGCGGGCGTACTCCTCGATCATGTGGGTCATGATCCAGCGGAGGTTGGGGGTTTCGCCGTGGCGTGTGGCTTTGCTGCGGGCATTCAGGCCAAGTTCTGCGAAGGCGCATTCGGCATTGTCTCGGGCCCGGGAGACGCTCTTCTTCCAGTTCTCCACGAGCTCGGTCGGGTCATCCTGGGTGGCGGTGTCAAAGTCCCAGTCCGGTGAGGTCTTCCAGTCCACAGACGCCCAAGGCTCGATGTCTTCTTCGTCCCAGAGGACCTCCCTGAACCATTGATCCTCCACCAGCGTGAGGTGCTTGATGAGGCCGGCCAGGGTCATGGGGCTGGGGCCAAATGTTTGGGCCAGCTGAGCCTGATTCAGCCCGGAGGTCTTCCACGCGAACGTGGCCCGGTGGAAATCCAGGAATCCGCGGAGGGTCTCCCACTCGTCACCGGCAATGGGCGGTTCGGGGCGGCCGTTCTCATTGGTTTCGATAGTCATGCCACCTGATGCTATCCGGGTGCGCTGCGAGTGCTCGGCAAAGGATGATAGAGGAGTACGAAAGGTGGATTCCATCCCCTCCCCGAGACGCGTCCGCCGAGATCTGCGCTCCCCCACGAGCCAGCACAGTTGACAATGAGCGTACAATTTTTTGTACGGAGGTGTTCTATGAAGACCATGAATTATTCGGAATCACGGGCTCGCTATGCGGAGGTCTTGGATTCGGTTGTCGATGACCGGGAAGAGGTCATTGTGACTCGCTCCGGCCACGAGCCGGTCGTGATTGTCTCGTTGGATGAGTACAACTCTCTCAAGGAGACGGCCTACTTGATGCGTTCCCCAGAAAATGCTCGACGACTTCTTGATTCGATGGAGGAGCTTGAAGCTGGCCGCGGCACATCACACGATCTTGTGGATGAGAACTGATCGTGAGACTTGTCTGGTCCGAGTCGGCCTGGGAAGAGTACCTATGGTGGCAGCGTCAGGACCGAAGGATCCTCAAACGGATCAACCTCCTCATCCGAGATATCACTCGAAATGGTAATGAAGGAATTGGGAAACCCGAGCCTCTGCGCTACGACTTCGCGGGATATTGGTCGCGCAGAATCACGGAAGAACATCGTCTCGTATACAAAGTAACGAGCGACGAAGTATTGATTGCTACATGCAGGTACCACTACGGGTAGCCTGAGACGCCTTGAAGACTGTAGACCGTCTACGCTATTCCTCACCGGCACCTCGGTTGATGAGAACATAGAAGAGCAAACCGGCAATAATCAAGATTGCAAAAACGATCGCTAAAAATAAGTCATTGATCGCTCCAGAGACCCTCAACATGAGGGTTCCGATTCCCAAAATGACCAACAAGAGAGCCGGGACAAAGGGTCTGAGAACTACGGGAATGCCGCGCTCGGCATCTGGACTTACCGCCCGCTGATTGGGTTCCATACCTCATGCCATCAGCCACCGGCCCATTGCGCAAGAGTCAATGTCGAGTTCTTGTACTAATGCGCCCAATTCCCGTACCCGCTTGAAGCTCTGACCATGCCGGCCCACAACTGCGTGAGGTCGGCCATTGACCGACAGGACGGGATCAGGCCACCAGCCCGTAGACGATGCCGCTCACGGCCACGAAACCGGCAACCGTGACGAATACATTGGAAAGCTTGCCGCGGTAGGGCTCCAACGCCGGGAGCTTGCGTATGGCATACATGGGCATCAGGTAGAGAATAATGGCGATGATCGGGCCCGCAATGGACTCGATGAGCGAAAGAATACTGGGGTTCAGGATGGCGGCCAGCCAGGTGGTCAAGAAGATGAACACGGCGATGGTGATGTTCAGGTTCTTGTCGCTGACGCGAGAGCCGTCACGGTCCACCATGGAGCGCACGATGCCCGCGGCGCCCTCGGCCGCACCCAGGTAGTGACCGAAGAAGGATGACGCAATGGCGGCCAGCGCCACCGCCGGGCCCAGGTAGGCGATGAACGGGCTGCCGTGCTCATTGGCCAGGTAGGACAGCACCGGCAGGTTCTGGTCCTTGGCGGCCTGTAGGCCGGTGGGGCCGAGGGCCAGCACGCAGGACCACACGAAGCCCATGGTGAAGATCACGAGCAACAAGGTGCTGCGCTTCAGCACCGCCGACGCCCGCTCCGACGCCCCGGCGCCGTACTCGCGCTTCAGTGCCACAGAGAACTGCGAGATCGCGGGAGAGTGGTTGAAGGCGAACACCAGCACCGGGATGATGATCCAGATGGACATCGCCAACTCACCGAACGAGGGCGCACCGCCGAAACCCTCGAGGTTCCAGCCGGGGATGAGATAGAGACTCACGCCGAACAGGATCAGAATCAGCGGGTAGACCAGCCATTGCGTGACGATCAACATGATGCGCTGGCTGGCCAACATCACCAGCATCATCAGTGCGATCAACAACCCGGAGAGCAGCCACCGCGGCACGGATGGCAGTCCGAGCTGGTTGACCATGAGGCTGTCCACGGTGTTGGTGATACCCACCCCGTAGATCAGGACAATGGGGAAGATGGCCAGGAAGTACAGCACGGTGATCACCCGGCCCACCCCCTCGCCGAATGCCTTGCGGGCCACCACGGTGATGTCTTCACCCGGGACCGGGGATGCGCACACGAAACGCGAGAGTGCCCGGTGGGACAAATAGGTCATGGGACCGATGAGGATGGTCACGATCAACAGCGGCCACAGACCCCCCAGACCGGCGTTGATGGGCAGGAACAGGACTCCTGCGCCCACGGCCGTCCCGAAGAGGGAGATGGTCCAGTTCGTCTCAAAGCGTTTATTGGCCACGCGGCCGGGTCGTTGTATGTTCTCGGGCCGGTCCGTGGCTGTTGTGGCTGCGAAACCGGTGGTGCTTGTCGCCTCATGGGCTTTGTTCGACACGTTGATCTCCGTGCTGTGGATGAGTGGGGGAGCGTGGATGTGCTCGTTCTCGTGAACTGAGTCACAACGGTACGTGCGTACGAAAAATTGTTCAACAATACGGCGTTTCTTGGGCACCCCGAGCTGCCGCGTGCTCCTAGCCGCCCGGGCGATCGCCCGCCCTCTTAGAGGTCCTCGAGTTGATGAAGTTTCCAGCGCAGGGTGGAAGCATCGTTTAACCAGAATGCAGCATCGTCAAGATACGCAAGGGGAATTTTCATGGCACCCACCGAAACTCGTCAGATCGTCCTGGCCGCGCGTCCGCACGGAGCGCCCACTGATGAGAACTTCCGTCTCGAAACGGCCGCGCTGCCCACCTTGGAGTCCGGGCAGATTCTCGTGCAGAACGAGGTCATGTCCGTGGACCCTTATATGCGCGGCCGCATGAACGACACCAAGTCATACATCCCACCGTTCCAGATCGATGAGCCGCTCGAGGGCGCCGCGGCCGGCAGCGTGATCGCATCCAAGTCCGAAAAGATCAAGGTGGGCGATCACGTCTCGCATCAGCTCGGGTGGCGCGAATTCGCGGTGGTTGACGACGACGCCGCGACCGTCGTCGATGTCGAGGCCGCCTCAGCATCCAAGTACCTGGGCATCCTCGGCATGCCCGGCCTCACCGCCTACGTGGGGCTCACGGAGATCGCGAAGTTCAAGAAGGGCGACGTCGTGTTCGTCTCGGGCGCCGCCGGCGCCGTCGGCTCGGCCGTGGGCCAGATCGCTAAGGCGCTGGGTGCGTCCACGGTGATTGGTTCGGCCGGTTCGGCTGAGAAGATCGCCCGCCTGAAGGAGTTGGGTTTCGACGAAGCCTTCAACTACAAAGAGGCCGACGTCAGCGAGTCCCTGAGGAAGGCAGCCCCCGACGGAATCGACGTGTACTACGACAATGTGGGTGGCGACCACCTGCAAGCGGCGATCGGGGCGTTGCGTAAGTATGGGCGCGTGGCAATGTGCGGTGCCATTTCCCAGTACAACGCAACCGAACCGGAGCCCGGTCCGAGCAACCTGTTCATGGCGGTCGGCAAGGAGCTGAATCTGCGCGGTTTCATTGTGGGCAATCACTACAATCTGGCACCCGAGTTTCACAAGCACGCCGTCGAATGGCTGCGGGATGGCACCCTGCAGGCCGACGAGACGTTCCGCGATGGCCTGGAAAACGCTCCGCAGGCGTTCATCGACCTGCTCGGCGGCGCGAACACCGGAAAAATGATTGTGCGGTTGTAGAGCCTTAGCAAACGAGGAAGCACCGCGTGCAAACCAGCACTCGGTGCTTCCGCTAAGTCCAGATAGACACCGGAAGATGGAAGCAGTCCAACTGATTCACGCACGAAAATTCTAAGGAGATTCCTGCCGCATGGCGTAAGATTTGAGATTCAAAATCATAAGTCACGCGCTAAACATGTCCGAGCGCTAGGGCTGGATATCATGTATAAACATGCTGCACGAAAATATCCTACAGCATCACCTAGTTCACTTCATCAGCATCTTCATCATCTGTCTCATCATCAATCAAATACATTCTACGAACGTCGTCATCCGGAGAAAGTTGTTCCGATTCAGGAGACATGAGGTCATCCAAGAGTTGCTTGAGGGACAGATTCCTTCGCACGCGGTTCAGCCTGTCACTGGCAGCCCTCTCAACCGCACCGAGATAAGTAGATGCGGCCTCGCTGTAGGAGTAGAAAGCCTTCCCATAGTCCAATTCCAGCTCATTCTGGGCCGATGCTTTTTTTAAACTATTGACTGCATCACTAAATCCAATAAGCGTTTCCTTGAGGTTCTCTAAAAATTCTGCTGAAGTATCAAGTTCCTGCGCGTGAAATAGTAAGTACACCATAAGTGAATATGCATCAGACTTGTTCTTGAAGCGCGTTCGCTTAAGTTCACTTGTTAATGGCTCGAGAACCTTCAGCACTCTTCCAAATGAGACACTCGCTTTATCGAGTATCCCTTCTATCTTAGACGGTTCCTGCGAATCAAAGAACTGATAGAGCTCATCCAGGCCATCTTTCTTATTTGGGAATGACTCCGTGTGATACGCATCAAAAACTTCAGCGACGAACTCCTCATTCTTTCGTCGCTTATAATCATTTGCACTAAATAAACCCATCTCTGAAAAAACAGGTGACTTTGCAATGATCGAAACTAATTCTGTGAAATCATTCGAATACGCCGCATTCCGAAGTTCAGGAGAATTCAAGCTGACCACCGTGGTATTCAAACGTTGAAAAATCTGGCGCAAGTCTTCGGGTGAGACGTTATTCGGTAACTCACGAACAATAAACTTGAATCCCCTAAACCTTTTTCGGTCTTCTTCTTCTAGGTCCGAAAAGTAGCGACCTTGCCACTCCTGTCCAAAAATTTCTCCTTTGGGGATTTTGAACTGGTTGTCAATATAACTAAGACAAGAGGTTAGCCGCTGCTGGCCATCGACAACGACGATCTTCTCATTACCTTCGGCATCATTTTTTCGTTGTATATAAATCTCCGGAATTGGGACGCCCCTAAGTATAGAGTCAATCAGAAGAGCTTTTTGCCGGTCGTTCCATACAAAATTTCTTTGAAACGTGGGCTGTAGATCGAGCTCTCCTTCTCTCTCTGACCAAGTTCGATGGAAATGGTTAACTGTCATGTTGGTTGCGTCTGTAGCTAATTGTGATTGAAAATGAATATCAATAATCATGTCAAACTTCCTTTTACCTTCTTAGCGCCTTCAGCGACATAGTATCTTACGGACCATATATCACGGTATATCCAAAATTTAACGTCGACTGACCGATTAAAGGTCACTGCGACTTGATTCTTCATCTTTCCGAGACCCTTCATCCAATCTTCACCAAATGACAAATATGGTAACATTCTATCTGTCTGAATTGCTCCGTCGAATAACCTCTTTCGCTGTAATTCCATTTTCTTGCTGAACCGGTTTCTCAGTTGATTTTCGACTTCGAAGGACTTTGATTTTTCTCTCAACTCTTTCCAGGCCATGTCGAAATAATGAGTCGAAATAATTGCAATGTCTAAATCGGAGCCAGTGTCAAAAAATTTCGGTTTGCCGTTCGCGATTTTACTTGGACTTAACGAAAATCCTAACGCTCCGGACCCGGTGCACCATATATTTTGGTACTCAATATCCAGCATGTCTGATGTAAGTTCACGAAATTGTTCAAAATCCCTTGTCATGAAAGCAAAAGGACTTCTAGTCAAATATTTCTTGTCCACCCAAGTG
The DNA here is from genome assembly GCF_057707085.1 of Kocuria sp. cx-455. Taxonomy (NCBI): domain Bacteria; kingdom Pseudomonadati; phylum Acidobacteriota; class Terriglobia; order Terriglobales; family Candidatus Korobacteraceae; genus Candidatus Sulfotelmatobacter; species Kocuria sp. cx-455. The sequence continues at coordinate 225,413 of NZ_JBYIPM010000006.1, forward strand.
GGGATACTTGCCACTGGTTCAGCCAAGAATTCATTCAGATTCGACTGGACAATTCTATAGTCAAGTTTTTCATCTTGCGTATGGCTCTGATTAGCAGGTGTCTTCACATTTTACTCCCTATACAGCCAGCGTCCACGATCGCAACCTAGCGGACTAGTGGTGGTGTGACAATTATCGCATAGGTCTAACACCCATCTATTTACCGCCAAACGCTTGGTTTTGACGACTATAGTCCGCCTTTCGTTTTAATTGTAGACATAGATTGGTCGTCAATGAAACGGTCTGAAGTTTTTGCTGTGAACTTATCTAGTGCGGCGGCGTTATTGATCCTTCGCTCCGTGGAACAACTGCGGAAATTTTTACACTTCTCTTGGACTTCTTACCTTTACCCTTGACTTTATGCCTTGAATTCGATAATGAGCGCTACATTAGACTCATATTGGTTAGGGGTAAATTCTGTGCGAGTCTATTGTGGGCAATCACTACGACCTGGCACCTGAGTTTCACAAGCACGCCGTCGAATGGCTGTGGGATGGCACCCTGCAGGCCGACGAGACGTTCCGCGACGGCCTGGAAAACGCTCCGCAGGCGTTCATCGACCTGCTCGGCGGCGCGAACACCGGAAAGATGGTTGTGCGGTTGTAACTGTTGGGCCACGGCCATGACCGCCCCGTCACGCGGTCATGGCCGCTTGCTTCCGTCTCCGGACACGAACCCGCATGAAGACACCCCATTGAACTCGCTGTATGGTGTAAATCACGTTCAGAGGGAGCATCACATGCCCATCTACGAGTTCCGGTGCACGCAGTGCGGTGACTTCGAGGCTTCTCACTCGATGGCAGCCGCGCCCATGAATCAGCCGTGCCCGGTCTGCGGCGGAGACGCCAGGAAACTGTTCTCAGCCGCAAACCTATCCACCCTCAATTCCCCTCGGGCGCGCGCCATTGACCGCGCGGCCCGGACTGCTGAAACACCCGACGTCGTGAGCGGACCCCCAGGACGAGGGCGCCCGGCACCCACAACGAAAGACCCGCGACACCTCAAACTGCCGCGGCCCTGAAGTGCATTGATTTCACGGCCGCGTCCCTATTGGTCACGGCCGGCAACCGGAAGGACGCAGGTCATGCCCGAGGTCATTTTTTCACTCGATTCATCCCAGCCCTTCACCTCACAGGAGAAGATCGGCCACAACCGTTGGCACCCGGACATTCCACCCATCGCGACACTCAAACGCGGTGAGAGTTACCGCATCGACTGCCGCGAGTGGTTCGACGGTGCCATCAAGAACGACGATTCTGCGGACGACATCCGCGACGCTCCGCTGAACAAGGTGCATGCACTCTCCGGGCCGTTCGCCATCGAAGGCGCTGAGCCGGGTGACCTGCTGATCGTGGATATCTTGGACGTTGGCTCCATTCCGCAGGAGCAGGGTGCGCTGGCCGGTCAGGGCTGGGGGTACACCGGCATTTTCGCCCAGAAGAACGGCGGCAGCTTCTTGGTGGACCAGTTCCCCGATGCCTACAAGGCCGTCTGGGACTTCCAGGGCGGTGAGTGCACATCTCGCCACATTCCCGGGGTTCGGTTCACGGGCATCACCCACCCGGGCTTGATGGGCACGGCACCATCGGCGGATCTGCTGAAGAAATGGAACAAACGCGAGGGCGATTTGATTGCCACGGAGCCGAACCGAGTACCTCCCCTTGCCCTGCCCCCTGAGCCCGACTCGGCGATTCTGGGCACACTGAGCGGCTCGGACTTCGACCGGGTTGCCTCGGAGGCTGCCCGCACGGCCCCGCCCCGCGAGAATGGTGGTAATCAGGACATCAAGAACTTCACCAAAGGTTCCCGCGTTTTCTACCCGGTCTTCGTTTCCGGTGGCCACCTCTCCGTGGGTGACCTACATTTCTCCCAGGGCGACGGCGAAATCACGTTCTGCGGCGGCATTGAAATGGGTGGCTTCATCGACATCCACGTGGACGTGATCAAGGGCGGTATGGACACCTACGGAGTCAGCGAGAACGCCATCTTCATGCCGGGCCGCAACGGGCCGGTCTACTCGGAGTGGCTCGCCTTTTCGGGTACCTCCGTGACGCTCGACGGCGAGCAGCGCTACCTTGATTCCCAGCTCTCGTATCAGCGCGCGGTCCTGCACGCGATCGATTACCTGGCGAAATTCGGTTGGTCCCGAGAACAGGCGTACTTGCTGCTCGGGGCGGCCCCGATCGAGGGACGGTTCTCAGGGGTGGTGGACATCCCCAATTCGTGCGCCACGGTGTACTTGCCCACCGAAATCTTCGACGTGAACATTCGGCCCTCCTCGGACGGTCCCACGCGGGTAGATCCGGGTATCGGGGCGCCGGTAGCCAGGAATTAGTGGTCCTAGGCGTTCCAGGGCGGGGTGCACCTTTTTCTCAGGGTGACTTCAAGCCTTTTCAACGGGCTCTAAGCAACCACTCCGTACATTCATGGTCGATACCTCAAGCCGCAGAAAGCAGGACTGACCATGAGCCCAATCTTTGGTAAACGCAGCAACCGATCGTACCCGGCCGCCTCCGAGGGAACCCATGAGACGGCCCAAGACCAGAAAACCTTCGAGGGTCGCCCGCTGGATCGACAGAACGAGGACGTGGAGGATCAAGGGCTTGCCTTCGACCTCGGCACCCTGGTCTCACGACGCCGCGCGCTAGGGGTCTTCGGCGCAGGTGCTAGTGTGTTCGCGCTGGCCGCGTGCTCGGCGAACGCAACGAGCACGAGCAGCCCGTCCGCGTCGGCATCGTCTGCGGCGTCGTCGGCGAGCGCGACTCCCACCGCCACGGCGACCTACGACGAGGAAATGCCGGGAGAAACCGCCGGCCCCTACCCCGGGGACGGATCCAATGGGCAGGACGCCCTGGAGATCTCGGGGATCGAGCGCAGCGACATCACCACAAGTATCGACGGCGGCGCCACCGCGGACGGTGTGCCCATAACGTTGACCATGAACATCGTGGACATGGTCAACAGTAACGGCCCGCTCACCGGTGCGGCCGTGTACGTGTGGCACTGCGACGCGCAGGGAAACTACTCGATGTACTCCGAGGGCCTGGAGGACGTCACGTACCTGCGTGGTGTGCAGGTGGTCGGCGACGACGGCACGGTCACGTTCAAGACGATCTTCCCCGGCTGCTACATGGGCCGCTGGGCGCACATCCACTTCGAGGTGTTCCCGGACATCGACTCGATCACGGATGCCTCCAACGCAATCCTCACCTCGCAGATCGCTCTGCCGGAGGACGCGTGCAACACGGTGTACGCGCGCTCCGAGTACAGCGGTTCCGCACAGGCACTGGCCGCGGTGACTCTCGACACCGACAACGTGTTCTCCGATGGGTGGGACCTGCAGATGGCCGATGTCACCGGGAACGTGAACAGCGGTTACACCGCGCACATCGATGTCCCCATCGACACGAGCACGGAGCCGGAGGCGGGCGGGGGAATGGGAGCACCCCCCGCCTGATCCCGAACCCTCGGTCACCAAGGTCACCGGACCACCCGAAAAAGCCGACGCCGCCCGCGAAAGTCGCGGGCGGCGTCGTCGTCAATTGCAGCGGAGGTGAGGTCAGCCCTTCTTGAGGGTGATCTGCCAGCTGGCCTCGCCCTTTTCGACGAAGTCGGTGACCTCGTGGCCGTCGGTGGCGGCCCAGTGCGGGATGGCCTCGGTGGCCTGGGTGCAATCGAAGTCAATGACCAGGTGGTCGCCGGACTGCAGGGTCTTCATGACGTCCTTCGCCTCGATCAGCGGGAACGGGCACACCGCGCCCAGCGAGTCGAGGGCGTAGTAGCCCTCACCCAGGTCCTTGAGCTTCTTGGACGGCGCCAGGGTCGGGTCCTTGACCATCACCGCGGACGGTGCCGCGGCGAAACCGGAGAACGCGTTGGTGTTCTGCGGGCTCTTGGACGGGGTCGCGTCAATGGAGTTGCCGGACGGGTTCTCGTTGGAGAGATTGTGGTCCAGGCTCTCGGACGTGGAGTAGGTCTCGGCGTCCTGAGCCCGGGCGGCGGGCTGCGCAGCGGAGGGCTTGAGCCACAGCTTGGTGCCCGCACCAACGCCCAGGGCGATGAACAGCAGCGCGATCCAACCCTGGAAGCTGAACAGGCTGGTCTCGACCATGCCGTTACCCACGGTGCACCCACCGGCCAGCGCCGCGCCAACACCCATCAGGACACCGCCGCCGACGGCGCGCACGGTGGTCTTGGCGTCGGCCACACGAATGCGGAATTCGCCGGTGGCCTTGGCCGCGATGAAGGAACCGACCAGCAGACCCAGCACCAGCAGGGTGCCCCAGTTCATGAACTTGGAATCGCCGGTGGTGATGAAGTCCAGGGTGTGGGCGGACGGGGTGGTGATACCCAGACCGCTGTTGCGACCGGTGGCTGCGGACAGCGGCCAGGCAATGACGCCCAGCAGGCCGATCATCCATGCGGCGTTGTAGACGTGCAGCGGGCGCTTCCAGGCCGGGCGATTGTTGAGGCGCGCGGTCTTGGGGCTGCTGGCTTCGCGGATCATGAAGCGGCGGACCATGATCCCGGTGAACACGGCCAGTGCGATCGCGAAGATCCACGGCGAGATCCCGAGTGCCGCGGGCACGGTGGTCAAACCGGTGTCCCAGCTGGTCATCCAGGAATTGAAACCGTCGAGCATGCCGCCCTTCATGGCGGACGCGGACAGTGCATACATGGCCAGCGCCACCCACGAACCGACCAGGCCTTCGCCCGAGCGGTACCAGGTACCGGAGGCGCAACCGCCGGCCAGGATGATGCCGATGCCGAACGTGAAACCACCGATGATCACGGCCGCCGGGGCGAACGTGCTGTACTCGGGGGCAATCACGCCCAGACTCGTGAGAGCCGCAAGCCCAATGGCGTGGACGGAAATCACGATGAGCAGTGCCGCGAACGTGCGCCACGACTTCTGCAGAAAGATGTCCCGCAGCATGCCGGTGACACAGAAGCGACCGCGCTGCATCACGATGCCCAGCACGGCGCCGACGACCAGACCGGTAAGAATCATGTGGTGAACCTGATTTTCAGTAGTTGAGGAAGGTGGGAACGCGCAGTTGCGTTCAATAAACCGCACTCCAGTAAACAGGGGCCTTGCGGCAGGGTCGAGAGGTTTGTAACAAACTGTCACATTCAGTTTTTCCCCACGGCCCGGGGGTAATGGGGGTCACGCGGGAATGTCGCCCGTGTCGAACTTGAAGTACCGGGACAGGACCCGTGCGATGCCCTCGTCGTTGTTGGAGGTGGTCACCTGGTCGGCCGCCGCCTTGGCCTCGGGGATGCCGTTGCCCATGGCAACGCCCAGGCCTGCGGTGCGCAGCATCCCGATGTCGTTGCCGTTGTCGCCGAACGCCATGACGCGGGACAACGGGATGCCCTGGGCCCGGCAGTAGTCGGTGATGGCGGAACCCTTGTCGATCCCGGCGGCGGTGGCTTCCAAGTACAGCGGCGAGGAGTAGGCGAGCTCGACCTGGTCGCCGTAGTCGCAGGTGAGCTCGTCCAGCAGCGGATCGGTCACGTCCCGCTCGCCCACGAAGAGCACTTTGGTGGGTTGCACATCCACCTCCGACAGGTCAGCCACATCGCGGATGGTCAGGTCATTGCCCGCGGCCTCGTGCTGCGCGTGGGTGTCGGACGAGTCCTCGACCAGCAGCTGATCGTCATGCGGAATCATGACCATGACGTGGTGCTTCTTGGCCGTGGCGATCAGCGCTCGGGTGACGTCCAACGGCATGGGGTGACGTGCGATTTCGCGGTCCGTGGCCTGATCCACCACGATCGATCCGTTCATTCCCGCGAGCACCAGGTCCTGACCCAGGGTCAGTTCACTCGCCAGCTTCTTCAACCCGGGAATGGGGCGCCCTGACGCCAGCATGATGCGCGTTCCGGCCGCGCGCATGGCCCCGAAGGCGCGCCGAGTTCCCGGTTGAAGGTCCTTGGCGCTGTTCAGCAGGGTGCCGTCCATGTCGAAGACGACAAGCTGGTAATCGGGGGACATTCTTCTCCTGTTGCATTGAGGTCGGCCCGTTCGCACCGGGCGGTCTCAACCCTAGTCAGCTCGACCTCGCACTCAGAACGTCAGGACCAGCCGCCCACGCACGCCGCCCTCCTGCAAGCGCCGGTGGGCTTCCGTCGCCTGGGAGGCGGGCAACGTGTCGGCCACCTCCAGGGTCACGACGCCGCTCTCCACCAATTCGCGCAGCGCGTCCAGTTTCTCGCCGTGGTGGTATTCGTCGCCCACCCAAACGCGGTGGAGGGTCAGGTCACTGTCCTCCGGTCCTTGCCAGAAGCGCACCGTGGCGAATCCTCCCCCTGAGCGAACTGCCGGTATGGCAATCTCATTCATCACGGCGGCATCAACCAGTCCATCTACACCGTCCGGGTAGATGTCGCGTACCTTGTCCGCGAAGTCATCGCCTCGTTCCACCACGTGATCGGCGCCGAAGGCGACCACGCGCTCACGGTCCTTTGCGGCGGCGTCGGCGATCACCGTGAGGCCCTGGAGCTTGGCCAGTTGCACCACGTAACCGCCCAGGGTCCCCGCCGCGCCGGTGACGGCCAGCACCTGACCGGGTTCGAGAGCCAATTTCTCCAGCGCCTGCGTGGCGGTGAGCCCGTTCATGGGTAGCGTGCTGGCTTCCTCCAAGGAGCGTCCTTCGGGGATCCGGGCCAGGGAGTCCGCGTCCGCGACAAGGTACTGCGCGTACGCACCACCGTGACCCCGCAATGGGATTGCAATCGCCATGACCCGATCACCGACGGACCACCGGGAGGTGTCCAGATCTGCGGTGGGCTCGCCGACCTCGTCAATTATGCCCGCCGCATCCATTCCCGGTACGTGCGGGGCGGGCAGCTGGGCGGGAGCGCCGTTACCCTGACGCGTCTCCGTGTCCGTGGGATTGACCGCCGCGGCCTTCACCGCGATCCGAACTTCTCCGGGCCCGGCATGAGGCTCCGGAACATCGTGGACATCGAGAGCCTCGGGCCCTCCGAATTCTGTAAATCCAATGACTCGCATGCTTACGTTAACGACTCAGATCGGCAGGAATTCCTGCGGGGCGCCGCGTGTGTTTCGGGACTACGCTCAAGTCATGGGTATCCAACGGATGGACAACGTGTCCATCGTGGTCAAGGACCTGGACGCCGCCGTCGACTTCTTCACCGAGCTGGGCATGGAGCTGGAGGGGCGCACGCCCATTGAGGGGCTCTTTGCGGATCAGACCGTGGGCATCGCCGGGCTCCGCAGCGAGATCGCCATGATGCGCACTCCGGACGGGCACGGTCGGGTGGAGCTGACCACCTACCACTCCCCCGACGTGATCACGCCGGACCCGCTCGCGCCGGCGCCAAACACCGTGGGCGTGCATCGCATCATGTTCGCGGTGGACGACATCGACGACACCGTCGCCCGCCTACGCACACACGGAGCGGAGCTCCTCGGCGAGGTCGGCAACTATGAAAACGTCTACCGCCTCTGCTACCTCCGTGGCCCGGAAGGCATCATTGTGGCGCTGGCGGAGCAGATCGGCTGACTTGCGCTGACATTCCAGTCCGTGAAAGTGCATTTCAGCGGTACGCTGAGGCACTTTTCGGGACTGGAATGTTCAGCGGCGGCGTCGTAGGGAAGGCCCCCTCATTCACGGGCAGCAACTTATCCCAACTGCAGCACCGGCCAGGCCGCGAGATCGTGCAGCATTTGCCGATCATGAGTGGCCACAACCACGGCGGACGGGGTGGCCCGAAGCGCTTCTGTCATGTCGTCGACCAACGCGGCGGACAAATGGTTGGTGGGTTCGTCCAGCAGCAGGAGATCGGGGTGTTCCGCCAGGCACAGGGCCAGGTGCAGCCGCCGCTGCTGGCCCTGCGACAGACGACCCACCGGAGTGCCCAACGTTCTTGACTCGAGCAACCCGATACTTGTGAGGGGCACCGGTGCCGGCCCGTCAGGCCGCTCATGCTCAAGCGCAGTGACGTGGCGCTCGTACACCTCATGGGCCGGGTGGTCCTCAGGCCACTCAGGCGTCTCCTGAGACAACCGCACCACCCGTGCCCCCGGAGGCTGGTACACCCACCCCGTGGTCGGGTCGAGCTGACCGGCCAGGACTTCCAGCAGCGTGGACTTGCCGGCACCATTGGGACCCGTGATGAGGAGCCGTTCGCCACCTTCGAGGCTCAGATCCACCGGCGTGGGCAACCGGTGCGTCACGGTGACATCGGCAATGGTCAGCAATGGTTGACCCTTGCGAGTGCTGGAATCCGGCCAATGCAGGTGCTCAGGAGGGTGCGGAACCGAGATGGTGTGCCGCTCCAGTTCCTCCTGACGCCTGTTGAACGCCTGCACCGTGCCGGCCGCTCGGGTGGCGCGCTGATGTTTGCCGTGCCCCTTCTCCGGGCGCCATCCGGACCTCAGGCGCCCACGCGCGTCCTCTGCCGCCTGCGCCAGTCGAGTTCGTTCCGCCTGCTGATCCTCATAGTCCTGTTCCCAGCGGACACGTTCCTTGGTGCGACCTTCCACCCAGGCCTCGTAACCGCCCGCGTACAGCCGCGGGCGGCCGTCCTCGCTCGGGTCGAGATCCAGGAAACTGGTGGTCACATCGCGCAGGAGGGCCCGGTCATGACTCACCAGGGCGACGCCGCCTCGGTGCTCCTTCAGCCGCTCCGTCAGGAACGTGAGACCGGCGGCGTCGAGATGGTTGGTGGGCTCATCCAGGAGCATGAGGTCCGGATTGGCTCCCAGCACGCACGCCAACCGCACCCGGTAGCGCTGCCCCACGGACAACGTGGACAACAACCGCGTGCGGTCTGCGCACGCGTCGAGGCCGGCCAGAGCGACGTCGACCCTGCGGTCCGCGTCCCACGCGTCCACGGTGGTGGCGAGTTCGAGGGCGTGGGCGTACGCGTCGGAGGCGCCGTGGTGACCGGCGACCAGGGCGTGGGTGGCCTGGTCAAGCCGTTCCAGGGCGGCGAGGGAATCCGCAATGGCGTTCCGAATCAGCAAGCCGACGGTTTCATCGGATCGTGATTCGAGGTCCTGCTCCACGAACGCCACGGTTCCCTCGCGCGTGACCGCACCCGCGTCTGGTTCGGCCATTCCCGCCAAGATACGGAGGAGTGTGGATTTCCCGCGGCCGTTCTCACCGATAATTGCCAACCGCGATTCGGCGCTGACGACGACGCTCACGTCCTTCAGGACCCGCCGGTCACCCAGCGTGAGATGCAGATTGTCGGCGCGAATGTGCGCCGCAGAACCCGCAGGCAGCGGTGCGGGGTGAGGGGTTTTGATGCGATAAGGATTTTGCACTGTGCTCTCTTCGACTCGTCATGGAGCCGGGCAGCACAAAGAAGCCGCCCGACAGGTGCCAGGACGGCGAGCAGAGTGAAAAAGGGATCTGGAAAGACTCCGCCGCCGTCAGCGGCGAGTCCACAACTTGATCGAAGCTATGCCTTGCATGCGAGAAACGGTACGCCCTGGGTCGAGTTTGCTCAACCGTCGCGCGGGCGAATGCCATGGGGCCGCATGCGCCCGGCGGCGCAGGGTTTAATATGACCCCTCGGAGGCTATGCATGACTGACCTACATTTCCGCGAATGGAAAACTCCCGCCGGATTCGCAACATCGGCCGTGATTCCGGAGAAGCTGAGCTGCGGGATATACGAACTCTCGTTCACCAACGGGGAGCTCTACGTTGGACGGACGATCAATTTCCCAGCCAGATTCTCGACCCACCGACGACGGTGGGATGACATTGAAGCGGTTAGATTTGCGGAGGCGATTCCCGAGGAGCTGGACGACAAGGAACGAGCTACAATCCAATCGCGGGTCAAACAGAAGAAACAACTTCGCAACAAGACCTTGTTGTCGCAGCCAGTAGGACCCTCACCGCTGGACCTCATCGTTGATCCCCAGGCACAAACTGAATGGTTGCAGCACGATGCAGATTCAGAACCGCCCGGTGTGGATCCTGAACGCGTCACCCTTGCCCAGCGGCGCGTCAAATCCAGGATCAAATTCGACCAACTCCGAGACCACGCGGAATTCCCAGCGTTGATGGAATCCGTAAGCGCCTACGTTTCACAAGTCATTGTGTGGCCACAAGAAACAGAAGGCCGCCAATGGACATTAACGGCGCTTCCCAGCACCGCGCGGCACAAAGTGAACCGGCGCCTGGCTGCGCTGAGTATTCATAACGTTGAGGTTCTGGTGTTCGGCGAGATGTTCTGGGAGGACACTAGCGCTTGGGAAACTTATACCTTCATGAACACCGCGATCATGTCTGAAGTTCCGCAGGAAATCCAAGATCTCACCGAACTGACCGCAGGCTACCGGTCCACAGGAACTGTGCACCGAGTATCCACAGCCGGCCTACACGCAATTCCGCCCCTGCTCGAAATACCGGAAGTCCTACGGGCAGCGCGTCAACTGGCCATGGGCCAGCTCCGGAAAGGATCATCGGTTCTAGCGCGGCACCACAACGACTCTTTCGCTGATGAAGTCTTCGCTGCTATGGACCTCTAACAGTCGCGGGGAAGGTACTGCAATAGTTGCACCTGGATGTAACTTTCGCAGTACCGCGAAACTCTCTGGCTAAATGGGCAAGAAGCGCTAAGAATGCAGTCACTCTGGGGCCAGTTTGTGCGGCCTCTGATGGCTTGAGAGCGACTGAGATCTTGCCGGTGGCTTGAAACCGCCTGAGATCTCATGGCCGCCGACATTCCAGTCCGTAAAAATGCATTCCAGCGGCATGCTGAGGCACTTTCCGGGACTGAAATGTTCAGGGGCGCAAGTTCATGCCAGGTCCGTACCCGTTTCTCTCACACCCAGCGCCCACACCGCGTCGGCGCCCAGGGTAGAGCGCCCGCGCCGCGAAACTTCCTGGGCCTCCGGCTTACCCCTCCACTTCATGAACCCGTCCGGGCCGATGTAGCTCAGCGGCGGATAGTTTCCGACCGCGGCCTCGGCTAGGGGTAGAGCACCATCCGCGGTGGACTGAGAGAACGGGGACGTGAGTCTGACGACCATTTGGTCCAGGAACTCACTCCCCGTAACGTTCTGAAGTCCCGTAGCCGCCCAACCCGGATGCGCACATGTCACCACCACCCGAGAGCCGAGCCGCTCCTGCAACGCCCGGGCCCACAGCATGTCGCACAGCTTGGACTGCGAGTAGGCGGTCAACGGGTTCCACCGACGCCTGCGGAAATGCGGATCATTCATGTCAACCCGCCCCACCTTGTACGAGTCCGACCCCGTAATCACAATGCGCTCTCGCACCCGATCGCCGATCAGGTTGGTCAGTGCGAACGGCCCCAGGAAATTGGTGCCGAGCAGCATCTCAAAACCGTCCGCGGTCTCGCGCCGCTTCGGCGAAACAGCCCCGGCGTTGTTGACGAGCACGTCGATATCAGTGGTCAACGAGTTGGCGAACCGGCGCACGGACCCGAGATCCGCAAGATCCATGCTCGGCGTTTCGATGCGACCTGCACTTCCACTAGTGGCCGTCACTAACGACGCCGCTCTCTCCCGATTCCGCGCCGGCGCCACAACCACTCCGCCAGCAGCAGCCACCCCGAGCGCCAGCTCCCTACCGATCCCACTGGTCGCTCCGGTGATGAGCCATGTGCGGCCAGATTGGTCGGGGAGGTCGAGTGCGGTCAAGGGTAAAGACGTCATCACACCACGGTATGCGCGCTCCTCCAAACGTTGACGCAAACGTTGAAGACCCTGGGCGATGAACTGTAGGTATCCGTCCCGTTCCAGTTCTTGCAAGGCCAACTCGCCCGATTCGAGTTGCTTCCACGCGTCCTCGATACGACCCATCCGCAGGTAGCCGTCCCCCGCATTCAAGTGCAGACTCGGCGCGAATCCCTTGGCGCTGGGAACCCCGATTGGGGCGAGATCGGCGTCGGAGACATGAACGAATTCAGCGAGTGCGCGTTCATCCCATTCGACCTCTGCAGCCACAGTGGACTGCAAGTCTGCGAGGTAGTGCGCTATCACGCACCGCGGCGCGTGCTCGGCCGACGTCGTGTCGGACCAGCACTCGCGCAGCGCCTTTTCTCCGAGTTCATGGTGACCGCTCAATGTCAGCTGGACGGCATCCAGAACAGCGCCCCAATCAGTCATTGACCCAGTATCCCCTTCACTCGCGCAACGGACCCGCAATCTGATCGACGTTGCGGCCCTCGCGGCCGGACCAGTGCATCCTGATCGACAGTCGAGCCACTAAACCCGGTTTTCAGGGTCTTTAGGTCGATTAGAGTGCAGAGCGCTGAGCTGTCACGGTCCTACCGTCGATCGATCTCCTCCAGGTTCTTGGTACTGGTCGTCCTCGTCTCAGCCATACTCCCACCCTAGAAACCCAGGGTGAATAGCTCAGTCACCCCTCGACCGGAACCGACCGCACCACCCTCGCCGGAGAACCGACCACCACGGCATTGACGGGGACATCCTTGGTGACCACGGAGGCAGCGGCGACCACAGCGCCGTCGCCAATCGTGACGCCCGGCAGAACCGTGACATTCGACCCCAGCCACACGCGCTTGCCAATGACGATCGGCGCGGGGTGCATGTCCGCACGGCGGGCGGGATCCAGGTCGTGATTGAGGGTCGCGAGCAGGGCGTTGTGACCAATCAACGAATCGTCGCCAACGCTCACCCCTCCCTGATCCTGGAACTTGCAGCCGGAATTGATGAAAATCCGCTTCCCCAGGGTGATGTTCTTACCGAAGTCGCTGTAGAACGGCGGGAACAGTGCCACGGATTCGTGCACCGGCTTACCGATCAGTTGAGCCAACAGCTCCAGTACGCGCGTGGGCTCGTGGTAGCCGCCGTTGAGCTCAGCGGTCACGCGCAGGGCATCCTGGCTGATCCGATGCATCACGGCATGCAGTGGCGAACCGCCGGTAATGGTTTCGCCAGCGCCGAGCGCGGCGAGCAGATCGTCGAGTTCCATGTTCGTCTCCTAACGTCAGGGCCTGAGCAAGACTTTGATGGCCTTGCGCTCGTCCATGGCCTGGTATCCCTCTGCGGCGCGGTCGAGAGGGAGTTCGAGGTCGAAGACCTTGCCCGGCTCGATCCTTCGGTCCCAGATCAGCTGAATCAATTCGGGCAGGAACCGCCGCACCGGCGCGGGCCCACCGTGCAGGTGCACCAGCCCGAAGAACAGTTCCAGGCCGTTGAGTGAGACATCGTGCGAGACGCCCACGTAGCCCACATGCCCACCGGGCCGGGTCGACTGGACCGCCTGCATCATGGATTCCTGGGTGCCCACCGCTTCAATCACGCTGTCCGCGCCCAGCCCGTCGGTGAGTTCTTTGATCTTCTCGACGCCGGCCTCCCCGCGTTCTTCCACGATGTCCGTGGCCCCGAATTCCTTGGCGAGCTTCTGGCGGGATTCGTGGCGGCTCATCGCGATGATTTTTTCTGCTCCCAGCTGTTTGGCGGCCAGCACTGCCATGAGGCCGACGGCGCCGTCCCCGACTACCGCAACAGACTTACCGGGCCCCGCCTCGGCTGCGACGGCTCCGAACCAACCGGTTCCGAGCACGTCGGAGGCGGCGAGCAGGGAGGGAATCAGATCGCCGTCGGGCTGGCCCGGGGTGGCGACCAGAGTGCCGTCGGCATAGGGAATGCGCGCGTACTCGGCCTGGGTACCAATCTGACCATCGACGAAAATACCGTTGACGCAGCGGGACTGGTAACCATTGGCGCAGATGGGGCACGTGTTGTCCGAGATGACGAACGAGCCCACCACGAAATCGCCAGGCTTCACTGTCTTGACGTCGTCGCCGATCTGCTCGACGACGCCCACGTATTCGTGGCCCATGTGCTGGTTCTCAGCCGGGTCCGCGCCGCGGTATGGCCACAGATCTGAACCGCACACGCACGCGGCCACGATCTTGATGACTGCGTCCGTGGGTTCCTGAATGATGGGATTTTCGCGTTCTTCGACCCGGACGTCGCCGGGCCCGTGCAGTACTACTCCGCGCATGGTGTTCTCCTCAAAATTTTGGTCAGTGGTTTGATGGTCACAGTTGAAGTTCACTTCAAGTCAAGGACCCGTCAAGAGTTTCTAGGAGACGCCATGACCTACACCATCGGAGAAACTGCGGAGCTACTGGGGGTTCCGGCCTCGACCATGCGCTACTACGACAAAGAGGGGCTATTGCCAGAGCTTTCCCGAGGTGCCGGGGGACGACGAGTGTTCGCGGACAAGGATCTCGAGGCCCTCAAAGTCATCGACTGCTTGAAGCAGTCCGGCCTCCACATCAGTGAGATCCGCCAATTCATGCAGTGGTACCAGCAGGGCGATGAGACGCTTGAGCAGCGCCGGGCGCTGTTCCAGAACTGCCGAGCTTTGTTGATCGAACAAATGAAACAGCTCCAACGCACTCTGGAGATCGTTGAGTACAAGTGCTGGTACTACGAAACGGCCACCCGTCGTGGCTCCGAGAGAGCGGTTCTCGACCTGCCGGAGGACCAGATTCCCGAGCGTATTCGCGGTTACAGGGGCCGGCTCGAGGTCTGAGCGAGGGCCCCGCCCAGCCCCGGCCGAGGTACCGGACCAACAAGTTCAAAAAGAGACGCGGAGATAGTGCCCTCCGGCCGCTCTTCCCGAATTACCTCACGAACCAGGCCGCTGCACACCCTCAAACACCCGCAGCAAATCCGCCGCCACACTCACGGCAATGACCGCGGGCTCCTTGCCGGTGATACCCGGAATGCCGATGGGGCAGGAAATCCGGCTGATGGCGGCGACGTCGTGGCCTTCGTCGCTTAAGCGTTTGCGGAAACGCGACCATTTGGCGGAGGACCCGATCAGCCCCACCGTGCCCAGGTCACCGCGGCGCAGGGCGGTGTCGCAAAGGATGAAATCCTCCGAATGGTCGTGGCTCATGATGAGCACGTGCGCGCCGGCCGACAGCTCGGTGAGAGTGGTTTCCGGCGCGGGGCTGTGGTGGAGGTGGACCTGGGCGGTTCCCTTCAAAACGTCCGCGAACCGGTCCGGATCCAGCTGATCGGCCCGGCTGTCCACCAAATGCACGGTCACGGGAAAGCGGGACAGCACCCGCGCCAGTTCGTACCCCACGTGCCCCACACCGAAGATGGCAACCGTGGGCCGGGCCTGCTGCGGCTCGAGCAGCACGGTGACCACGCCCCCGCAGCACTGTCGGCCGTGCTTCACGGTGGCGTGCTCGTTGAGCGAGAAGGTCATGGTCTCGGGTTCGGAGCCGCCCGCGGCGAGCATCGCCCTGGCGCGGTCGATCACGGTTGCCTCCAGGTTCCCGCCGCCCACGGTGTCCCAGACCTGTGACTCACTCACGACCATCTTGGCCCCCGGTTCCCGGGGCGCATGCCCGCGCACCTCGATCACCGTGACCAGCACGCCCGCGAGGCCCTCCCCGCGCAAGTGCTGCAGGGCGTCCAACCAGTCCATGTCAGTAGTCCACGTCAGATGGGCAGGCGTCAGCGTGCGGTCGCGGCGGCGTCCCGCACATCCTCGGACGCGGTCGCCGACGTCGCCTCGCCAGCCGAACCGGTCGCGATCGCGGTTGCCTCCGCCTCCGCCGACGACGACGCCGCCCGGTCCCGGCGCGCGTCCCGGGAACCGGAAGCGCCGCACTCCGCGAGCGCCCTGCGCGCATCCTGAACCGCCCAGAACACAGCCTCGGGAGTGGCCGGGCTGGCCAACAGGACACTGTGCCCTTCCGGCCCGAACGCCGCCGCGGCCTCCCGCAGTGCCTCTCGCACGCTGAACGCCAGCATCAGCGGCGGCTCGCCCACGGCCTTGGACCCGTACACCACGCCGCTCTCGGTCGCTTTCTCGAACAAATGCACGTTGAACTCTTCGGGCATTTCCGAGAAGCTCGGCAGCTTGTACGTGCTCGCGGCCTGGGTGGTCAGACGGCCGCGGGAAGGGCCGTCGGACTCGTCCCAGCGCAGGTCTTCCAGCGTGAGCCAACCGGCGCCCTGCACGAAGCCGCCCTCGATCTGACCGATATCGATCAGCGGGGACAGGCTGTCGCCCACGTCATGCACGATGTCCGTGCGCAGCAACCGGTACGCGCCCGTGAACCCGTCCACCTCCACCTCGGAGACCGACGCCCCGTAGGAGAAATACTTGAACGGTTCACCCTGCATCCGGTCCGCGTCCCAGTGCAGCCCCTCGGTGCGGTAGTACCCGGCGGCCCACAGGGAGATCCGCTGGAAATACGCGTCGTGGGCCAACTCGGCAAAGGACATCTGCCGGTCGTGGAAACCGATGCCGGTGACCGTGCCGTCGACAAAGCGCACGTCGTCGGGATGAATGTTGAACGTGCGGGCGGCGACCTCGGCCAGCCGGTCACGAATCTGCTCACACGCGTTCTTGACCGCACCGCCGTTGAGGTCCGCGCCGGAGCTGGCCGCCGTGGCGGAGGTGTTGGGTACTTTGTCCGTGCGGGTGGGCGCCAAGCGCACGGTCTCCAGCGGCACGCCCAGCGCGGTGGCCGCGACCTGCCGCATCTTGGTGTGCAGCCCCTGCCCCATTTCTGTGCCCCCGTGATTGATGAGCACGGAACCGTCCCGGTACACGTGCACGAGCGCACCGGCCTGGTTGAAGGCGGTGAGGTTGAACGAGATGCCGAACTTCACCGGGGTGACCGCGAGCGCGCGGCGGGTATCGGGGTGGGTTGCGTTGAAGTCCTCGATCTCGGCGCGCCGTTCCCGCACGTCCGCGCGCTGGTGCACCTGCCGCCAGACCTCGGACAGGCGCTCCGCATGGCGCACCGGCTGACCATAGGGCGTGCTTTGACCCGGCACGTAGAGGTTGCGGGCGCGCAGTTCCGTGGGATCCAGGCCGAGCAGCGGTGCGCACCGACCCAGGATGTCCTCGATCACCAGCATGCCCTGCGGCCCGCCGAACCCGCGGAAGGCGGTCTGCGAGGTCTTGTTCGTCCGCGCGATCCGCCCGTGGACCTCCACGTGGGGGATCCAGTAGGCGTTGTCGATGTGGCACAGCGTCCGCTGCATCACCGGCTCCGAGAGATCCAGGCTCCACCCGCCGTCACTGGTCACGGTGGCCCGCAGCGCTTGGAGGCGACCGTCGTCGTCGAACGCTACCTCCCAGGACGCGTGGTAGGGGTGTCGCTTGCCGGTGATCGTGATGTCCTGATTGCGCGTCAGTCGCAGCCGGACCGGCCGCCCGGTGAGCGTGGCACCCAGCGCGGCGATCGCGGCGAAACCGTGCGGCTGCATTTCCTTGCCGCCAAAGCCACCGCCCATGCGCAGGCATTGCACCGTGACGTCATGGTTGTCCAGGCCCAGCACGCGCGCCACGATTTCCTGCGTCTCACTCGGGTGCTGGGTGCTGCACTGGACGAACACCTGCCCGCCCTCATCCACATACGCGAACGACGCGTGAGTCTCCAGGTAGAAGTGCTCCTGCCCGCCGAACTCGATCTCCCCGCTGAAGCGGTGGGTCCCGTTGGCCAGGCCGGTTTCGACGTCGCCGCGGCTCACCGTGGGTTGGCGGCCCTGGAAACTCTGGGCCGCAATGGCTTCCGTGAGAGCGATCAGGGACGGCAGGGGTTCGTACTCGACCTTGATCGTTTCCGCTCCGAGCCGTGCGGCTTCCAGGCTTTCCCCCAAGACCCAGCACACGGCGTGGCCGTGGAACATGACTTCGCTGGGGAACAGGGGTTCGTCCTCCTTGATGCCGGCGTCATTGATGCCCGGCACGTCCTCCGCGGTGAGAACCCTGGCCACGCCGGGCACTTCGAGGGCGGGGACGACGTCCAGGGACGTCACCCGTGCGTGGGCGTGCGGGGCCTGCAGCGGCCAGGCATGGAGCACGTTCTGATGGCGAACAATGAGGTCGTCGGTGTAGAGCGCGCACCCCGTGGCGTGCTCGGCACCGTGCTCGTGGGCCACGGTCACGCCGACCACCGGGTTCTCGGGGCGTTCTGCGAGGGATTTCATCGGGTGACCTCCTGAGCCTGGGCGGGCTGCTGCTGCGCCCAGAACTTGAGCAGGGATTGTTCGAGCATGGCCGAGCGGTAGCGGGCGCTGGCTCGCATATCGTCGATCGGGGTGCCCTGCCGGGCCAGCAGTGCGGCGGCGTTCACCGCGGTTTCGCGGGTCCACGGCTGACCGATGAGGGCTGCCTCGACCTCGCGTGCACGGATCGGGGTGGCGGCCACACCGCCCAGGCCGATGCGCGCGGAGGTGATTGCGGCGGCGTCGTCGACCTGAATCGCGATCGCCACGGCCACACTGGAGATGTCGTCGAAACGGCGCTTGGCGATCTTGTGGAACGCGGCATGGTCGGCCAGCGGCAGCGGGATGCGCACGGCGCGGAGGATTTCGTCCGGACGGCGGACGCTTTCGCGGTAGCCGGTGTAGTACGCGGCGAGCGGGACCTCGCGGTCCCCGCCCTTGGAGGCGAGCACCACGGAGGCACCGAGCGCGAGGAGCACCGGGGCGGAGTCGCCGATGGGTGAGCCGGTGCCCAGGTTGCCGCCGAACGTGGCCGCGTTGCGGATCAGGCGGGACGCGAACTGCGGGAAGAGCTGGTCGAGCAGCGGCACACGACCGCCCAGGCCGCGTTCGACCTCGGACAGGCTCAGCGCGGCGCCGATCTCGATCTGGTCATCCCCGAAGCGCAGCGTACGCAGCTCGTCGAGGCGATCCACGGCGAGCACCACGGGCGGGCGGACGTGGCGGATGTTGACCTCCACGCCGAGGTCGGTGGCCCCGGCAACCAGGCGCACCTCCTGCTCTTCGTCCCGCGCCTGCTCGAGGTGGTCGAAGAGCTCACCCAGGTCAGCGGGGCGCACGAAACATGCACCGGCGGTGTCGATGCGGGTGTGGCTCGGTTTCGGGGCCGGTTCCTCTTGCCGACGCCGCAGCAGGTCCGTATCCCCGGGCTCGCCCAGGGCGTAGGCGGCGTCGCGGATGGGGCGGTAGCCGGTGCAACGACAGAGGTTGCCGCTCAGGGCGTGCAGATCAAAACCGTTGGGGCCGCATTCGTGATCCGCGGCGTGCTCCTCACCCTGGACGTCCGTGCCAGTTTGGTCGTGGGCCGGGGCATCAGCGGAACTGCGTTCGGGGCGGTAGTACTCCGCGGCCATTGCGCACACGAAGCCGGGAGTGCAGTAGCCGCACTGGGATCCGCCGCGGGTGGCCATTTCCCGCTGCACCGGGTGCAGTTGTCCGGGACCGCGGGGGCCGGGTGCGGTGCCGAGCCCCTCGGAGGTGACCACTTCCTGGCCGTCGAAAGCCACAGCGGGTGGCAGGCATGCATTGACGGAGGTCCAGCGGGTGCGATCCTCGCCGTCCGGCCGTGCGACCAGTACTGCGCAGGCACCGCATTCGCCTTCCGCACAGCCCTCTTTGGCGCCGGTCAGCCCCTGGTCGCGGAGAAAGTCCAGCAAACGCGTGTGGGGACTGACGCCGTCGAAGCCGCGTTCGTGGCCGTTGATGGTTAACCGGATCTCGCTCATGGCGTTGAACTCCTCGTGACAAGCCACTGGCTGCGACGTGGAGTGGATCGATCCTCAGCTGTACCGGGAGCCCTCTGGTGCCGAACCAGTGCATTTCTTGGTTGCTCGCCCGGTAGATAGTCCGATGCCGGACCCGCCGTAGGCTGCTTCAAATGTAAGCCAGTTCACAGTGGGGGTGCAAGGCGCGGGGCGGCGTCAGGCAAGGTTCAAATCGTCAATGACTCTTTGTACGCGTGCGCACTGCTGCTCGTTGAGACCTTGGATGGGCAAGGGCAGACACTTCTCAGGCACCAGACCCACGAACTCGGCAATGGCCGCTACCACGCGCAGACTTCCGAACTCCGCGTTGAGCTCCCACAGCGGGGCGAGGCGGACAGATTCTTTGGTGGCTTCGTTTGCGTCGCCGGCCTGAACGAGGCGCGCGAGCCTCACCGCCAGCTCCGGCAGGGTCCCACCGATCACCGAGTACCAAGCATCGCACCCGGCCTCCAGGCCGCCGACGGCGCCCTGGTCACCCGAGATGCCAATGGTCACGTTCTCAGGGATGGCGCTTCGGATGTCCTGGACCCGCTTCCGTGCTTCCGCGCTGTTGGCGGGCAATGCCGGGATCTTGATGGACGCGATGCCCGATAACCCTGCGATACGGGCGTACAGGTCCGTGGTGAACGAGAAGTGTGTGGTTCCTGGGTTGTCGTAGACAATGACCGGCAACTCCGTGTGCTCGGTGACGGCGCGGAAGAGTTCGAACACGTCGTTCTCGGTCAGGGCCTGGTAGCTCACGGGGGCGAGCAGGAGGGCTGAGGCGCCGGCTTGGGCGGCGTCGTCGGCGTGGGCAAGCACCTGGGAGGTGCGCAGCGCGCCGATGCCCACGAACACCGGGACGTCACCCGCGTGTTGGACCGCCAGTTGCGCGACTCGCCGGCGTTCGTCGCGGGTTAGGTACGCGTAGGAGCCGGTGGAGCCGAGGGCGGTGATGGAGTCCACGCCGGCGGCCGCAAGATGTTCGATCAGATTTTTATATGCCTTTTCATCAAGAAGGTTGTTGTGGAGCGGCGTGAGCGGGAACGCGCTGAGTCCGGTGAACATGTGGGCCCCTTTCATGACTCTCGTGAGCTCCGCGAATCGCGGTGGGATTAACATGCAATCCCAGGCTCTGATCATCCCGTGCGTCAGGTCCGCAAGGAAAGAGAGCCATGATGTTCGTTGAAATTGCCCTGGTGAGCGGTCTTGTTCTGCTGCTGGGCTCCTTACTCGCCAAGAGATTCGGCCTTATCGAACCGGTGGTGCTGGTGGCCGCGGGTGTTGTGGCGGCACTCCTGTTGCCCACCATGCGAAACCTCCAGTTGCCCTCCGAGCTGGTGCTGTCCATCCTTCTCCCGCTGCTGCTGTTCTGGGAAGCCGCGAATATTTCGCAGCGGGAGATTCGCAAGGTGTTGCGCGGTGTGATCATCAACGCGACCCTCTTGGTGCTCGTCACGGCCGTGTCCGTGGGGTTCGTGGGGCAATGGTTGGGATTGGGGCTTGGCACGGCGTTGCTGATCGGTGCGGCCGTTGCACCTACCGATGCCACGGCCGTGGCGGCCATGGGTCGCGGTGTGGACCGGCAAACCATGACGCAGCTGCGTGCGGAATCGTTGATCAATGACGGTACGGCATTAGTGGTCTTCGCCCTCGCTCTGGAGTTCGCCTCCGGTGACAACGAGATCACCGTCGGACACGCATCGGGTTTCTTCGCCATCTCGTTCATCGGCGGGATCCTGGCGGGGTTGGCCGTGGGGTGGGTGACCTCAAGGATCATCTCCGTCACGGAAGATGCCATACGCAACAACGTGTTCACACTCATCGCTCCGCTGGCGGGTTATTTCCTGGCCGAGACCGTTGAGGCTTCGGGTGTTCTGGCCGCCGTGGTGGCCGGGCTTTTCCTGGCCCAGGCCGGTCCGCGCCGCTACAACGCCGCGTCCCGCAGCCTGTTCTTCCCGTTCTGGGGCATGACCACGTACCTGATCAACGGCACCCTGTTCGTGTTCGTGGGCGTCGAGCTGCCCGCGATCATCGCAGGCCTTCCCGGTGCGGACGTGTGGCGAGCCGTGGGTGCAACGTTCGGGATCTACGTCACGATGATCCTCGTTCGTTTTGTGTTCGGAGAAGTGGCCATACGGCTGATCCGGTTGGTTGACCGGCGGCCGACCCAACGGTTGCGGCGCACCACGCTGCGCCAACGCGTGGTCAATTCCGTGGCCGGGTTCCGCGGCGCGGTGTCCCTGGCCGTGGCCTTTTCGATTCCGACGACGCTCGACGGCGCGGCATTCCCGGGCCGCGACATGGCCGTCTTCATCACCTCCGGCGTAGTGCTGTTGTCCCTGGTGGTGCAGGGGTTGTTGATGCCCGTGGTGGTGCGCTGGTTCAACGCCAAGCCCGGACCCAATGTGGAGCCGGAGGGCACGGACGAACGCGAAGAGCTGGAGGCCCTGGTCAAGACCGCCCAGGCCGCAGTCGAGGCGCTGCCCACCTTGGCCCAAGAGCAGGGGGCGTCGCAGAAAGCCATGGAACGCGTGCGATCCGAGTACCGCATGAACGCCACGGCATGGTCCAGCGAGCTGGCCGAGGACCTGGACACCAAATCCCACGCCGTCGTTTCGTTCCGAGCGGACGAGCACACCTTGCGCGTGGCGGTTGCCCAGGTCTCTCGCAGGCAGCTGATCGACATGCGCGACCGCGGGGACATCAACGATGAAGCGCTCACCCGGCTCCTGCGGCGCATCGATCTGGAGGAACTGCGCATCACCGGTCCGGTGGAGATGGAGTAGATGAGCTCAGGACGACGACGCCGCTCCTTACGGCGTCGTCGGGCCCTGTCGCGGGGTAGAGGAGCGGGACCTTACCCGCCGATCCCGACCACGGCGATCATCACGGGCACGATGGTCACGATGAGGATCACGCCCAGGATGTCGAAGAAGATGCCGGTGCGGATCATGCGGGTGATGGGCACGGCGCCGGTGCCGTAGACGATCGCGTTCTGCGGGGTGGAGACCGGAAGCATGAACCCGAAGGATGCGGCAAAGGTCGCGGCCATGGCCGGCACGAACGGGTCCACGCCCATGGCCTGACACAGCGGGATCACGATCGGCACGATGACCGCCGCGGACGCCGTGTTGGACGTGGTCTCCGAGATCAGCACGGCCAGTACTGCGGAGAACACGGTGATCGTCACGACGTTGGTGATGTTCAGATTTTCGGATGCCCCGGTGCCAATGGTTTCCGCCAGGCCGGTGTCCGCGAGGAGCGAGCCGAAGATGATGCCGGTGCCGAACAGGAGAATGGTTCCCCAGTCGATCTTGGCGGCGTCGGACCAGGTGAGGGTTGCTTCGCGCTTCTTCCAATTGGTGGGAAGCAGGAACAACAGGGACGCGCCCAGGACCGCCACGATGCCCTCGTCGAGACGGTCATCCACAAAGATGTAGGCGTCGGACTCGGTGCCACCGACCAGGCTGACAACCGCCGGGAGCAGCCAGAGAGTCACCGTGAAGCCGAACGCGATCAGCGTGTTCTTCTCCGCCCGGGACATGGGCCCTTGTTCTTCCCGATGCTGGCGGACGTATTCCTCCACGCCCTCGATCCGACGAATTTCTGGCCTGTTGAGCAGGACCATGACGATGGTCAGAACAACGAACATGGCCAGGCAGACCGGGAACGCAATGGCCATCCACTGGGCGAAAGAAATGCGGGTGCCGGTGGCCTCCTCAATGAGACCGCGGCCGATCAGGTTGGGCGGGGAACCGACCGGGGTCAGCAGACCACCCACACTCGCGCCGTAGGCGAGCATGAGCAACAGTGCCGCACCCACACGCAGTCGCAACGGGTCGAAGTTGGCCTTGACCACGCCGCGGTCCTGCATCATCTCTGCAATGACCGCCAGGATGCCCAGCGCGGTGGGCATGAGCATGGCCACCGTGGCGGTGTTGGAGACGAACGCGGAGAGAATGCACGTGATCACACCGAAGGCAATGATGATCCGGTACGTGGATCGGCCGACTCCCGGTAATGACAGCACCGCGAGCGCGAGCCGCTGGGCGATACCGTGTTTGAGCATGGCAGCGGCCAGGATGAACGCTCCGATGAAGGTGAAGATCGTGGTCGAGCCGAACGGCGCGAGGACGTCCCCGGCCGGGGCCACGCCGAGTATCACCACCGCCGCCACCCCCATAAGGCCACCCACCGGAATGGGCACAGGCTCGCAGATCCAGAGGATGATCACGCCCAGCAGGACGGCCGCCAGGGTGTGCTGATTCCGCTCCAGGTTCAGCGGGAGCAGCGCAAAGATGACGGCGACGACCGGGGCGAGAAACAGCCCGGAGGTCTGGCGAGCGCGTTCGAACTTCTCCTCCCGCGGGGACAACGTCTGCTCGCTGAGGCTGCGGAAGGTCGTGCCACCCAGCAGGGCGGCGCGCACATCCGTGCGTTGTGATGAGGGGGCGGTTCCGGCGGACTCGGATTCCTGCGTGGTCATGGCGAAAGCCTTTCGTCGCGGTCATCGCGGGATAAAAACACCATGCCCCTGTGACTTGTATCACGTCCAAGGCGTGTTATCTACTGGATGCATAGGCAAAAGCAATGGATCAGGGGTAGGACGCGTGGATGTGAGGCAATTGACGTACTTCCTGGCGGTGGTCGAGCACGGTGGATTCACTCGCGCCGCGGAGCACTTGATCATTGCCCAGCCCTCGCTATCGCAGACGATCAAAGGCCTGGAGCGGGAGCTCGGCGTCTCCCTGTTTCATCGCATCGGGCGGCGAGTGGTGCTCAGCGAGGCCGGTCACGAACTGCTCGGTCCCGCCCGACTCGTGGTGCGGGACCTCGAGGCGGCCCGCAGCGCTGTGGACAATGTGCGCGGGGTGCGCAGCGGTCGCCTGGACATGATCGCAATGCCGTCCCCCGGGATCGAACCGCTGACCTCGATGATCGCCGCGTACGCGCGCACCCACCCGGCCGTGACACTCAACGTGGACGCCGCTTTCACCGCCGAGGAGGTCCTCAACTCCGTGCGCACCGGCGGCGCAGAGATCGGCATCCTGGGCACCAAGGCCCCCTTCCGCTCCGGCGATGTGGAGGTTTTGCACCTCGAACAACAACCCCTGGTGCTCATCGCGGCCCCGGGGACGGGCGCCTTTGACGGCGCGGACACCATCCACCGACAGGATTTGGCCGGGCACCGGATCGTGGCCTCGCAACGGGGCTCGCTCATGCGCTTGATGGTCGATGACACCCTGGCCCATGGCGTGCCCCTGCAGATTGTCGCGGAGGTCGCCCACCGCACCTCGGTGTTGCCCCTGGTCCTGGCGGGGGTGGGGCACGCGGTCATGCCGTCCTCGTGGACGCCGCTCGCGCACCAGGCCGGTCTGCGAGTGCTGCAGATTTCGCCGACGACGCCGCTGCACGTTGCCGTGATCAGTCGCCCCGAGCACGTGACACCGGCCGCCAGGGCGTTCCTCGAGGTGGCGGAGGAGCATGCGGCTCGGGTCCGCGGGGGCAGGACGCCCGATAGTGAGCCCACCGAGCAATAGGTACATCCTATTTAGAGAATGAAAAAGCAGTCTTGGACCTATGCACTATCCGGGCGCTCTACTGGATGACAGGACATGCGCCGTGGATCGCGGCCTCCCATCACCAGCCCTCGCATTCTCGAGAAGGAGCGCACCATGACTGAGCAAAAGGTATTCACCATTGCCTCAATCCCCGCGGACGGGGTGGGCAAGGAAGTCATCACCGCCGGCCGCAAGGTCCTGGACGCCATTGCCGAGCACTCCGGCGGGGCGTTCTCCTTCGACTGGACCGAGTTCCCGTGGGGCTCTGCCTACTACGCGGAGCACGGCGTGATGATGGCTTCGGACGGCCTGGAGACGCTGAAGGACTTCGATGCCATTTACTTTGGCGCCGTGGGCTGGGACAACGTGCCCGATCATGTGAGCCTATGGGGCTTGCGCCTGAACATCACGCAGAACTTCGACCAGTGGGCCAACATCCGCCCCGTGACGTTCCTGCCCGGGGTGCAGTCGCCGCTGCGCAAGGCCGATGACACCGAACTGGACTGGGTGGTGGTGCGTGAGAACAGCGAGGGCGAGTACGCCGGCCTGGGCGGACGCAACCTTTCCGGGCGCGGGCCCGGCAACGAGATGGCGGTGCAGACCTCCCTGTTCACCGAGAAGGGCTGCGAGCGCATCATCCGTTTCGCCTTCGACCTGGCGCGCACCCGCACGGTGAAGAAGGTTTCCAGCGTCACCAAGTCCAACGCCCAGCAGTACGGGATGGTCCTGTGGGACGAGGTCTTCGCCCGCGTGGCCGCCGACTACCCGGACGTGGCCACCGAGTCCGTGCTCGTGGACGCCATGAGCGCCAAGTTCGTGCTGCACCCGGAGGAGCTGTCCGTGGTGGTGGCCTCCAACCTCAACGCGGACATCCTCTCCGACCTCGGGTCCGCCCTGGCCGGCAGCCTGGGCCTGGCCGCGAGCGCCAACCTCAACCCGGAGCGCCGCTTCCCGTCCATGTTCGAACCGGTCCATGGTTCCGCCCCGGATATCGCCGGCCAGGGGATCTCCAACCCCATTGGGGCGATCGCCAGCGCCGCGCTGATGCTCGACCACTTCGGCCTGCACGCCGAGGCTCGCCGTCTCGAGGCAGCCATCGCGGCGACGACGGCGTCCGGTCACCTCACCCGCGACATCGGCGGTACCGCGAGCACCGAGGAAACGACCGACGCGATCATTGAGGCCTTTGTGGGGGCACTGGTCAAAGCATGAGGAGGTGTAGATCAGGCTGCGGCAGGTTATAGCCACCTCGACATTTGAGGTAGAGATGCGCATGTGGAACCCGGGTTTCGCGGCGTATCTCTGCCCAGAATGTCACTCACTTCATTCGTCGCCGGCTTCCGGGCCCGAATGGTTACGACCCCAGCGAAATTCTTCGCGCGCCGTCCGCCGGGAGGACCGTGAAGATATCCGGGGTCTGCAGTCCGTGGTCGGCAAAGGTCCTGAGGACGGCTTCCCGGACCTGGTCCAACTGGGTCGCGTCAATGAGGGCGATCGCGGAACCGCCGAAACCGCCGCCGGTCATCCGCGCGCCGAGGGCCCCGGCGTTCAGGGCCGCGTCGACAGCGAGATCGAGTTCGGGGCAGGAGACTTCGTAGTCATCGCGCAGCGAGACATGCGAGGCGGTCATGAGTTTGCCGACGCCGCTCAGGTCACCGTCCCGCAGCCGCTCCACCGTCTCCAGCACTTGGCGGTTCTCGGTCAGCACGTGCCGGACGCGGCGAGCCGTCTCCTGGTCGAGGGCGTCGAGAAAGGGGGCGGGAGCGGCGGCGTCGGCGGTGGGGAGATCGCGCAGGGAGGTGACGCCCAAGGTGGTCGCGGCTCGTTCGCACGAGGCGCGGCGGGCGGCGTATCCGCCGTGGGCGTGGGAGTGGGCGACCTTGGTGTCGATCACGAGCACGCTGAGCCCGTGCTCGGCCAGGGGTAGGGGCACGACCTCCGATTCCAGGGTGCGGCAGTCCAGGAACAGCGCGCCGCCGGCCCGGCCCATGAGTGAGGCGGACTGGTCCATGATCCCGGTGGGTGCGCCGACGAATTCGTTTTCCGCGCGCTGGGTGAGCCGGGCGAGGTCCGGGTGGTTCAGGCCCAAGCCCAGGAGGTCGTTGAGGGCGACGATCGTGGCGACTTCGACCGCGTGGGATGAGGACAGGCCCGCACCCGTGGGCACGCTGGAGTCCAGGAGCAGCTCGAATCCGGGCACGACGACCCCGCCCAGACCGGACAGAACGTAGGCGACGCCTGCGGGGTAGGCGCCCCAGCCGTCGACCGATCCGGGAGCGAGTTCCGCAACGGTGAAGGCGGCATGGGAGAAGTCGCCACCGTCCGGGGCGTAGGTGGAGGCCAGGTCCGCGATGCCAACCGCTGGGTCGCTCGCCGACTTCAGCCGCATGGCGACCATGGCGGCGCGGTCGATCGCGAAGGGAAGCACGAGGCCGTCGTTGTAGTCCGTGTGTTCCCCAATGAGGTTCACCCGACCCGGGGCGCACCAAACGCCGTCCGGGGCGTGGCCGTAGAGTTCGGTGAATCGGCGGGCGAGGCGTTCGGCGCGGGTGCGCTCCGCGTGCTCGTTGTTCTCGGGTTGGTGAAGGGTCATGACGCGGCCCGCCTCAGGCGTTCGGCGGTGTGTTCCGCGGTGACGTCGTTGATGAAGGCGCCCATGGCGGCCTCGGAGCCGGCGAGGAATTTCAGTTTGTCCTCGGATCGGCGGGGGCTGGTCAGTTGCAGGTGGAGCCAGCCGGCCTCTCTGTCTGCGCGGGCGAGGGGCGGCTGATGCCACGCGGCAATGTACGGCGTGGGGGTCGAGTAAAGCCGGTCCACGCGCTGCACGAGGTCACGGTAGAGCACGGCGAGTTCATCGCGTTCGTCACCGGTCAGGGCCGCGAGATCGGGCACCTGTCGGTGCGGGACCAGGTGCACTTCCAACGGCCAGCGGGCGGCGTAGGGAACGTAGGCGGAGAAATGATCTCCGGTCAGCACCATGCGGTCCCCGGCGTCGGTTTCATCGCGGAGCAGTTCGCCCATCAGGGGCCGGCCGGTCGCGTCCAGGTGCGCCCGCGAGCGCTCGGCCAGGCGTGCGGCGGTCGGGGCGGCATAGGGGTACGCGTAGATCTGCCCGTGCGGATGATGCAGTGTCACGCCGATTTGTTCACCGCGGTTCTCGAATGGGAACACGTGGCGGATGCCCTTCATGGCGGACAGCGCCTCCGTGCGCTGAGCCCACGCCTCGACGACCGTGCGGGCGCGCTCGAACGGCAGGGACGCGAAGGAGCCTTCGTGCTCGGGCGTGTAGACCACCACTTCGCAGCGGCCATACGCGGGCGACGCCGCTCCCCACAGTTCCCGACCCGTCCCACCCCGGGGTTGCGGCAGCGCCCCCAGCTCCGGGCCCAGGGACGGGAAGCGGTTTTCGAAGGCGACCACGTGGAAGTTCTCGACCGGGATCTCGGACTCCCGGCCCTCCACGGACGGACACAGCGGGCACTGATCCGCCGGCGGCAGATACGTGCGGCTCTGCCGATGAGCGGCCACCGCAACCCACTCCCCCGTCAACCGGTCGAAGCGCACCTGCCCGTGACCGGAGCGCTCGCCCAGCGGACGGGCGTCGACCACGCGCTCCACGGGGGCGGCACCGCGGTCGCTGAAGAACACGGCCTCGCGCCCGTCGGCCAGGCGGTGGCTCCGGTGCTCGATGGGCGGTGCGCCCGCCCGGTCTCCGGGGATGCATGATGTCAACGGACGAGCTCCAGTCGCGGGTTGGTGATGTGTTGGTCCATGATCCTGTGCTCTGCAGCGGGGTCTCAAATCGAACATCGACCGGCCGGTGCGTGGGGAGGACGACGCTCGCGATATCGTGACCTCCAATGTGTCACCCTGGCACGCCAACCGGTAGTGGTGCTGCTGGACATCGCACGCCCCAGGAGGGAGTCCCCACGAACTCACCATCAACTGTTCGGGCGCACCTGCCCTGGATAGTGGCCGGGATCGTTCTCGTGGCGCTGAGCCTGCGGGGACCGATCATTGCGCCCACGCCCGTGATCACCAACATTCAGGACGACATCGGGCTGTCGTCCGTCGCGGCAGGCCTGCTCACCGGGCTGCCCGTCCTGCTTTTCGCCGTCATCACCCCTGCGGCCACCGCGGTGATCCGGCGTGCGGGCCCCGAAGCCGCGATCCTGCTCTGTCTGGCCGGCATCCTGGTCGGCACGGTGATCCGATCGGTGGGTTCCGCCGCGTTGGTCCTGACGGGGACCGTGATCATCGGTGCCGCGATCGCCGTCGGCAACATTGTGGTGCCGGTGATCATCCGCCGCGACGTCCCGGGTCCCCGGGTGTCGGTGGTGACCGCGGCCTATACCGCCGCACTCAACGTGGGCTCCATGATCACCGCGCTGGGCACCGCGCCGTTGGCCGACGCCGTGGGCTGGCGCTGGGCGCTGGCCATCTGGGGGCTGCTCGCGCTGGTGGGCTTGATGTACTGGCTCGGCTTGGCACGACGTCGTTCGGGCGCCGCAGCTGCGGACGCGACGGGCGACGCGGCGCGCTTGAGAGCGACGAGCCAGCCCGCGAGACCGACGCTCGCGAATCACTGAAATCGGCCCCCGGCACCTCTCGTGTGCGCCGGATCAGCTGGTTGCTTGCACTCGCGTTCTGCGGGCAAGCGATGGCCTACTACTCGGTCACGGCGTGGTTGCCCGCCTTGTTGGCGGACACCCGAGGATTGGGCCTGGCGAGCTCCGGGGCATCCGCCTCATTGTTCCAGGTCGCCGCGGCGATCGGAGCTTTCGGTGTACCCCTCCTGACCGCGCGGGCGCCGACCTGGGTGCCGGTCGTGGTGATCGGAGCCCTGTGGATCACGCTGCCGATCGGCCTGCTGGTGGCCCCCGAGGGCTACATCCTGTGGTCGATCATCGGCGGGGCCGCCCAGGGCGGTGGGTTCACGGCCATCTTCTCGATCGTTGCCCGTGTGGCGCGCAGCTCCTCGGAAGCCGCCACCGTGTCCGCGCGCGTCCAGGGCATTGGATATTCGGCGGCCACCATCGGACCGCCCGTGGCGGGCGGGCTGAACACCCTGACCGGCGGGTGGACGGCCCCGCTGCTGTTGGTTCTGGCCGCAACGCTGGTGTTCGGTGTCGGAGGGGTCTTGGCGGCGCTCAGTAGTGGCCGGGCCCGGGGGTAGCACACGTACTGACCCTTCTCCCTCCTACGGCCCAAGAACGACCTGCCCGGGCTGCTCGACAGACCTCGTACCCTGGGGGCTGAACGTGATCCGCCACACCGACGACAACGGAGAGCTCCCATGACCAGCGCTGAAGCCACCGCTCCCTCTCGCCATGATCCCGCAGAACCCCTGACCGTCTCCACGGCCATTGCGGAGGTGATCGCCGAACGATCCGACCACTTGTTCGGGCTGATGGGCAACGGCAACGCACATGTGATCAGTCACCTCACCTACCAGGGATTCCCGTTCACCTCCGCACGGCACGAGGTGGCCACGGTGACCATGGCCGATGCCTACCACCGGGCCACCGGCCGGATCGGCGCTGCCACGGTCACCTACGGCGCCGGGTTCACCAACACCTTCACCGGCCTGGCGGAGGCTCGCCTGGCGCGGGTTCCGCTGGTGCTCGTGGTGGGTGACGCGCCCACCACGGGTAGGCGACCGTTCGATATCGACCAGGCCGCGGCGGCGTCGGCGGTGGGAGTGACCACCCTGGTGGCCGGCCCGAACAACGCCGCGGCCATCACCCACCGCGCCTTCGATCTGGCCGAGCAAAGCGTGCAACCGGTGATCGTGGCGATCCCCTACAACCACGCGACCGCCCCGCTCACCGAGCAGACCCCGCTGGAACCGCTGGCGGAAAAGCCCTCCTGGACAGCGCCGGGTGAGGATCTCGACCGCATCGCCGCCGTGCTGCGCGGCGCGGAACGGCCGTTGATTCTCGCCGGGCGAGGTGTCCTGTTGGGCGACGCCGCCGGGGCCCTCCAGGAACTCGGTGACCGCCTGGGTGCCCTGTTCATGACCTCGGTCATGGCCACCAATGCCGTGGATTCCCCGTGGAACCTGGGGATCGCCGGGGGATTCACGCGCGAGCATCGCCTGGATCTGGCGCGACGGGCGGACGTCGTTCTGGTCGCCGGAGCGAGCCTCAACACCTTCCAGTCCCGCTACGGAACGCTCTTCTCCCCGGAAGCGCGCGTGATTCGCATCGATAACGAACCCGAGGCCACCATGGCTCACCCGCAGGTCACCGATTACGTGCGCGCGGACCTGGGTCCCGCCACTGCCGGGCTACTCGCCCGCATGTCCGCCGCCGACGTCGCGGCCACCTGGCGCGCGGCCGTGCCCGAGGTGGCCGGTGACGCGTTCCGCTCCGCCGAACCCGTGGAGGACCCCACCGAGTTCGGCCCGGACGGTCGCCTCAATCCCCGTGCGGTGGTCTCCGCCCTCGAAGAGATCCTGCCCGCCGAGCGGTCGGTGGTCATGGACGGTGGGCATTTCATCGGCTGGGCACCCATGTATCTCTCCGTCCCGGACCCGCAGGCTATGGTGCTGGTGGGAACGGCATTCCAGTCCATCGGCCTGGGCTTCGGTTCAGCCGCCGGTGTCTCGGTGGCGCAACCGGAACGCACCACGGTGTTCGTCACCGGCGACGGCGGCGGGCTGATGGGCCTGGCCGACCTCGAGACCTTCGTGCGCGCCACCCGCCGCGGCGTGGTGGTGGTGCTCAACGACTCCGCCTACGGCGCCGAACTGCACCAGTACGCCTCCAAAGGCCTGGACCCCACGGCCATGCTCATCGACGAGGTGGACTTCTCCGCGATGGGCAAGGCTATGGGCGCCGACGGCGCCAAGGTCCGCACCCTGGCGGAACTGTCCGCGCTCACCGACTGGTTGGCCTCCCATGACGAGGGCGTGTTCGTGCTGGACGTGGCCATCTCCCAGAAGGTGGTGGCGGAGTTCATGGCCGCGTCGCTGGATGCGGGGAAGCGGTTGTAGGCACGTGGGGTGAGGGAGTTGGCAAAATCTGCTCGGATCAAGCAACATTCACGTTTTAAGAACGCGGGTTCTTTGCGTCTGCGATTATTGGATTATGACTCCCTCATCACCCCCCAGTGAGGGACCGAATCAGGTCCCCTTCCAACAGCCGCAGCCTTATCCCGAGCAGAATGGCCAAAATTGGCCAACACAAACACTGCCCCCGCAGCAGCCCAAGAAAAATCAGTCGAATATTCTCGGCCTCATCGCGCTCATCACAGCTGTGATCGGCTTTATCTTTGCCTGCATCCCAGGTGCCCTCATTATCGGCTGGATTCTTCTGCCAGTCGCTTTCATTCTCGGGCTCGTCTCGCTGTTCCTGCAGGGTAAGTCCAAGTGGATGGGCATCACCGCATTGATTCTCTCGATCGTGGGCACGGTCGTAGGGGCAGTGGTATTCCTGGTTGTTGTATCTACCGCATTTGACGAATCCTTCGGTGGTGGGGACACCACCGTGGCGGGACCTTCTGAGGGTTCGGACGCTGGGAGTGAGCAGAATGCTGACAAAGAAGTAGCACCGGACGAAGGATCTTCTGAAGATGGCACTCGCGGGAACCCGTACCCGATCGGCTCGACCATCGAAAACGATGAATGGCGCGTTGTCGTGAACTCGGTGACCCCTGATGCCACCGACGCCGTCCTCTCCGAGAACGAGCTCAACGACCCGGCGGCTGATGGCTCACAATACATGCTCGTGAATTACTCGACGACGTATTTAGGCGACAATGCAGACGGCGAAATACCTGCGTTTGTCACGGTGGAGTACGTGACAGCAGATGGGACAACGGTCAACAGCTTCGACAATGTTGTCGTGGTACCCGATGCCATCGATACCCTCAGCACCCTGTACACGGATGG
Source organism: Kocuria sp. cx-455 (assembly GCF_057707085.1). Lineage (NCBI taxonomy): Bacteria > Pseudomonadati > Acidobacteriota > Terriglobia > Terriglobales > Candidatus Korobacteraceae > Candidatus Sulfotelmatobacter > Kocuria sp. cx-455. The sequence continues at coordinate 258,406 of NZ_JBYIPM010000006.1, forward strand.
CACGGCCACAGGCAATGCTGCCTTTGAAGTCCCGACAGATACCGCTGACCAAGGTGTTCTCGCAATTACTCCGGGAATACTCGGTGACAAGGCTTTTGTCGCAGTCAAGTAATATTCAAAAGACCAATAGTGGATACCCTCGAGATCTTCTCGGGGGCATCCGTTTGTCTACCCCATCCCCGCCGACCACTCCTCCACCCGCTTCTGCGACTCCTCATCACTGAGATCCTCCACCCGAGTCATGACGGACCACCGCACCCCGAACGGGTCACGGATACTCGCGTACCGGTCCCCCGACACGAAGTTGGTGATCTCCTCTCGGACCGTGGCGCCGTGGGCAACCGCTGACGCCACGACGTCGTCGACGTTCGGGCAGTACAGCGCCAGCGAATAGGTGACGTCGTCGCCGTCGGCGTCCGGGGCGACGAGGTGGTAGTCCGGCTGGGCCGCGCCCAACTGGAGTCGGCCGTCCGCAAACTGCAGCTCGGCGTGGACCACCACATCACCGAAGCGGAAAGCACTGATGAGCTGGGCGTCGAACACCTCCTGGTAGAAAGCGAGGGCCGCGGTGGGATCCGCGACGGCCAGAAACGGCGTGATGGACGAGTAACCGTGCGGGGTGCCGTTGGTGGTGTGCGAACCGGTGGCCGGGGTGTTCTGCTGTGTCGTCATGTCTGAAACGGTAGACCCACACGCGGGCCGGCGGCTTGTATATTCCTGCCATGGGCGAGCTACCGGAGATCTCCGAGCGCGGGGTGCTCTACCCGCGCCGCCTACCCCCTAGATTCCAGCGGATTCCCGCCACCGGGCCGGTCGGCGAGCTCGTCGTCTGGTGGTGGGTCGTCGAGTGGAAGGAGCCTCCGGGTACGACCTCGCGCCAAGACCTCCTGCCCTTCCCCGGCTGCAATTTGGTGATCGAAAAGGACATGGTGGGTTTCGCCGGCCCGACCACGCGCGCGTCGCATCGTGAACTCATCGGCTCCGGGTGGGCCGTGGCCGCACTGATGCGTCCGGCCGCTGTGCCGGCCTTCACGAGTGATCCGGCAAGCGTGCGGGACAGCTACGTTCCGGTGGCGGCGCCGAAGCTGCACACGGGGGTTGCAGAAGCGGTTGCCGCCGGGGATTTCGACGACGCCGTGGCGAGACTGTCCGCGTGGGTCACCGCACGGGTGGGCCCGGTGACGGGTGAAGACCGGCTGGCGAACTCGTTAGCCGAGGTAGCGGGGACCGACTCTTCCGTTGTCTCCGTGGGTGACCTGGCAATGGCGTTGAACGTATCGCAGCGGACGGTGCACCGGCTGGCCGCGCAGTACATCGGGTTGACACCGCATGCGTTGATTCGCCGTCGGCGGCTGCAGGAGGCCGCAGAGCACATCCGGTCTGAACCGGAGGTCAGTCTCTCGGTTGTCGCCGCAGCCCACGGGTTCTCGGATCAGGCCCATTTCGCCCGGGAATTCCAGCGGTTCCTGGGGCGGACCCCGCGGGAATACCGGGGCGCATCCGGGCATCACAGCTGACTGTTCAAATCCAATGCGTGGGCGCGGGATTCTTTGAGGTCCACAATGGGCCCCACGCCCTCCTGGCGACCGTTCCAGCGATCCACGTAGACGAAGTCCGGGTCGAAGCGCTTCTGTTGCGTCTCGGGGTTGAAGATCCGAAAGTAGGGAGCGGCGTCCGTGCCGCAGCCGGCCACCCACTGCCAGTTGTGGGGATTGTTCGCGGCGTCCGCGTCCACGAGGGTGTCCCAGAACCACTGCTCGCCCAGGCGCCAGTCGATTAGCAGGTTCTTGGCCAGCAGCGACGCCACGACCATCCGCACCCGGTTCTGCATGGTCCCGGTCTCCCACAGTTCGTGCATCCCGGCGTCCACGAGCGGGATGCCGGTGCGTCCCCGCTGCCACGCTGCGAGCGCGTCCTCGTCCAACTCCGGCCACGGGAAGTGCTCGTACTTGGGGTTGATGGGGCGCTGGGCCATGTCCGGGTGGATGTAGAGGTTGTACCAGGAGAACTCGCGCCAGCCGATTTCGGTGAGGAACGTGCCGGGGTTCCCGCCGCGGTGCAGCGCCGTGTGCCACACGGTGTGGGGACTGATCTCGCCCCAGCGCAGGTGCGGGGACAGCCCGGACGTGGCCGGTTTGGCGGGGTAATCGCGGTCCTTGGCGTAGGTGGGCAGCCGCTCGTCGAGGAAGTCGTCCAGTCGCTCGTGCGCGGCTTGCTCCCCCACCGCCCAGGTCTGAGCGAGTCCGCCGGACCAATCCGGGTGCATGGGCAGCAGGTGCCAGTCGGCCAGGTTTTCCGAGTCCGGGGCCGGTTCGGCTGGGGTGAGGGCCGACGGCGCCGGATACGGCTCCCGCGGCGGCGGGCCGCTCGTGCACGCGCGCCAGAACGGGGTGAACACCTTGAACGGGTTCCCGCTCTGGGTGGTGATGGTCCACGGCTCGAACAGCAGGGAGCCCGCGTAGGAGTGCGCCTCCACGCCGTTCTCCCCCGCCCATTCCTTCAGCGCGGCGTCCACGGCGCGCTCGGGACCGCCGTAGCGGCGGTTCCACAGCAGGGTGTCCGCACCGGTCGCGCGAACGACGTCGCTCGCCACCTCCTGCGCCGGGCCTCGCCGCAGCGTCAGGGGCGCCCCCAGATCCGCGAGGTCCGTGGCCAGCGAGGTCAGGGAGTGGTGCAGCCACCACTTGGCGGCACCGCCCAGCGGGCGGATGCCCTGGGACTCCTCGTCCAGGACGTAGAGACACACGACGGGTTCGCCGCCTTCCACGGCGTGGTGCAGGGCTGGATGATCGGTGACCCGCAGGTCATCGCGGAACCACACTACGGTTGTCATCTCGGTTCGCTACCCATCTCTCGACTTTCGCTCAATTTACACATGTTCGGTGGAGGTGAGGGGGGTGAGCGAGTGGTGCGAACGCAGACGCACAGGAACTGCCCTTCCTCGCCCTCGTGTGATGAAGTGAACCATGACCCACGAGTCAACACCCCCACCGAACATTGATCCCGCACCCGGCCAGAGCCCATCGAAACCGGGACCCGAGCGCACCCCCGATGGCCACCACATCATTGTCAACGGGCGGAAGTGGCGGGCTTCGGACCCGTCCATTCCGGAGGACTTGCGCGCCGAACTCGTCGCCGAGCTGATGGCCGCGCGTCGGCTCGTACGCACAGACCCTGAGCACGCGCGGCCACGCGTGCAGGACGCAAAGGTCGCGCTCGGGGAACGGGGCGAGGCCTGGTGGGAGCACACAGACCAGGGTCGTTCACAGCGCATCGTGGCGACTATCAAGGCGCTACTGCGCCATCGTGACGGCGCCACGATCTGCCCGAGCGACGCGGCGAAGGTCGTGGGCGGCGCAGACTGGCACGAGCTCATGGACCGGACACGCAATGTCGCCGCGGGCCTGCAGCGCGACGGCGTGGTGGAGGTGCAGCAACGCGGCACACGAGTGGACCCCACCTCCGCGCACGGGCCGCTACGGATCGCGCCGGGACCGGAACTCGGACCATGAGTCCCTGCGTAACGTGGGTCCGCCGTCCGTAGCCCTGTGCTGACTTCCAGGGACACGGGACATCCGGGATGAAGAACAATTAGCATCACTCCGCAACCGCCGGCCCTGGATTTCGTCGCGACCATCCTCGATAGCGGGGTACCGATTGCTTACGATCGGAAACGGTGCGTCGTCTCGGCTTAGGTTCAGCTTGTAAAATTTTCCTGGAGGAGCATCACTGTCGGGAATCGGGCCGACGTCACGCAACGCTGTCCTTTTCAGGCGCTCGCCAGCTTCAGCCTCTCCGGGTAGTGAACTCATTCTCCGATGATCCATCAGATGTATGGGTGCGGTACGGACATCCGAGCATCAACATGTCCGAGCCGCTGGAGCATCAAATGGCTATCTCCACAGCATGCGATCGGGGTCAAATGTTCCGCCTGCGTGGAGGAGGATGAGCGGCGATCCTTTGGTGGTGCGATAGCGGTGCGTCGGTCGGTCGGGAGTTCAAACAGAGGCGAGAGCTCCTGTGGGTGGATGTCCGAGAACCGGGCCTTACGTAAACCAAACGCTCACACACGTTTATCGGGCAGTCCCCGTTCCGGCACACGCCAACCCCGTCGGGTTGGGCGAGTGGTTGGACACACGCACGCCGATCGGACCATGACTGCTCACACGAGCAGATCAGCAGCGGACTGCACCTCAGCCGAAAACACCCCAGGTCCCGTCAGCCTCCGGATACCACCCGCAGCACGGCCTCTCGCAAACGGTCATCCTCCTGAGACAGCCCGTTGATGACCTCACCGAGGCTGACGTCTGTCTGCACGATCCGCTTGAGGCCCTGCTGACCCGCGGTTTTAAGCGTCACGAACACTCGCGAGTAGTCAGGGTCGGACACCAACTCTGGCGCCCGCTCGTTCTCCACGACGGCAGTGGGCCCGAACACGAGGAGGATCGTCGGCTGCGCATCAGCGCGGTGCAGAGCGATGCACCACTGCCATATTCCCTTGAGCTTCGCCTCGACTTTCTGCACCTGCCCTGTCTCGACCTTCTTGTTCACCTGCTCCGTCAGCGTGGTCCGGGCAAAACCCTGCAGCCCGGCCTTCACCGCGGCAAGGGTCTTGCGGCTGTCCTCCAGCTGCCGCCGCGCGTGCTCGGCGACGAGGTCGGCGAACTCCTGGGCCGCACGATCCTGCGACTGGTACCCGTAACGAGCGGACTCCCCGGTCTCGCACATGGCCTGGATGAAGGAGATCTGGTCGTCGAGGTTCACTGCCGCCGGGCCTTCCACGAAGTGGTCAATCATCTGCTGGATGAAGAAGAGCTGATCAGGATGCCGCCGGTGCCATGAGGGATCGCGTGCGATGTGTGCTTGAAGATCCCCCAGAACTTCGGCGTAGGTGACGACAACCGCCTCTTCCCATCCATCTTGCTGAAGGTGGGTCTCGCGGCGGTGGCAGAGCAGAACGACTGCGGCCGCTCTCCCGGGCCCAACAGCGTGGGTAAGGTACCGGTAGTAGCAGTGACTGTGTCCATCGCTGGTCCAGTAGTTCTCGATGATGACGGCGGCATCCTCTCGTGAGAGGAGGATGTCGGCGATATCCATACCGACCACACCGCCAGCGGCTTCCTCGTCCCCTCTGGTGTCGACTTCCTGGGCCACGCGGTAGCCGGTGGAAGGCAACTGCTCGTCGATCGACGGCTCAGCGTTGATCCGCTCGAGGAAGATGCGCTGGAAGGCATCGCCGAGTGCGTGAGTCGCATCGGCGGCCAGCAGCCAGGCGAAGACGTTGGAGAGTTGCTTCTCGTGGGTGCCGTGGTGCATCACCCGGAAGACATTGAAATCCTCGGCCAGGCTCCGCGAGAGCATGGGCACAAGCGCCGTGACGAAGCCGCTCATGTCCGTCGATTGGGGGGTCATGGCGCGACGCTACATCAACGGTGACCAGATGGAGCGGCTGACACGGACCGCGCCAGATTCGGCCGCTCCCACCTCGCCGTCAACACCCAAGAGCTGATTCTGGACATTGAACCAGCTTGTGAGAGGCCCCCGATGACACGCGGCACAGCACCAACCCGCCCTGCAACAGTCCCTCCGCCACTAACGGCCATATGTAAAGCAAAGAGGGCGGAACCGTCCGGAATACACGTCGTCCGTGGAGCATCCAGGAGTTGTCCGGTGCTCTCTTGTCTCTGGCCGAGCAGACCGGGGCGACCTGTGGCGCTGGGTATGCCTCAGGCGACACCCGCTAGGCATGGACTATGACCCGTCTGCGGCGTTCTTCGGGGTCGTACTTCCGTCCAACGAGTAAATCTGTCGCGCCGCATGCAATTTCGGACACGAGCATCGTGGGTCAACCCAAGGGTGGCACCGGCGCCTAGATCACTTCAGGGAGCGAACTTGGGAGTACCTTCGCGATCCCTAGGAGTTCAAGGCTGTCACGAAGGTCGTAATCGGACATAACATTGTGCGGGTTTTCGGGATATTGAGGTTTTTCACCGGATGCCACGCTCGAGAGTATTAAACATCAATACGGCGACGATGGCCCCAACATTCGATTGGTGAGAATTTGACGTGACTCAGAATATCCATTGCACGACCAAACAATCCCAAATCATAGATTAACGGATTACTCGCCAGGATGGAATACTCTTTTTGAATATCTACGCAACGGCTTCACCAAATCTAGTTTCGGATAATAGTATTTTCGAAAGTATAAAGAGGCGCGGATTGCCTCCTCCGCAAGAGCATCGTCGTGGCGTTCAAAAAGTTCATCGAGCGCCATCCCGTCTTGCATAGGAGTTTCATCCCACAGGATGGAACAAGATTCATCCCTTGCCCAATCTTCACAAATTTTAATTATACCTTCCCTATAACTAGTTAAGTCATTTTCAATATGCAAAAAGAACTCGTCGTCTGTAGTAAATAGTACTCGCTCCAACGCATCCCTCGACCTGTCGCTAATGATATGAAGATCATTACACTTAACAAGCACCTCCACGCGCGCCTCTGGCCCTACACTCAACTCTGATTCAATAGACCGCCTCAAATCTTGTGCATGCCGAAGAAAATCACTCATTTCTCTATGAAATTCAAGATAGGTTTCTAAAGTCTTATCTCGCATCCAATTCATCTCAACCTGCTTGGAACCCAATCTATGGGCCACCAACACGGCGGCTATAGCGAAAACTCCACCAGCCGAGCTGCCAATAATTTCGGGAAGTGCCTCTGCGAAGTCCATGAGCACATCTAATCATGACTTGGCCAAAACTGAGACTCACATGCCTCAACCATTCCGTCAGCCAATAGGCACGGTCCCGGCCGGATTTTGTGGCCGGCAACTCGGGTTGATCACACACGGTGACCAGCCCAATCGGGTTCGCCAAGCACCATTTTGGAATTCGGTCCTTAGTCACAGTGCTGTCAGGTAACTCAGATATTTACAGGGTGCGCGGCCGGTCGGCTTCCAGTTGAGTAATCAATTCATCGAAAAGTCCTTGCAGATCCTCTAGCTTGCGGCTCGTGCTGGCATTTTCCGTCTGCAAGTCATGCTCTAACGCCGAAAACCAGACAGCCATCTTCGTCTCATATGTGCCCATGAAGCCTGCGAATCCAATGACGCCGCCCTCCCCCGCGTGGGTCTTTTCCCGCATGAGGTCTGCAATGCCGCGTTGTTCCTCACGCCAAACCATGAACTGCGGTGACCCATAGGTGTCGCTGGCAAAGGTGCTACCAATCTCAGCCAGCAGTGCGGCCACTTTCCTCGTGTCTTCCTCCGAGGCGAAGCGCAGCTCGCTCACCGATTCGTACAGGCTTTCCACCACCGCCCAATACCTTCCAAACCGGTACAACGTGCTGCGCAACGCCATGAGGCGGCGACGATCGTCGGCATGGTGAAAGTAGGTCAGGAAAGATCCCTGCCGAATGTTCCCAAGACGATGTGCGACGTCTCTGGCCGCTGCGAGCAGAGGCTCGCGATACCGGTTCAACTCCTCCCGCGCGGCATGAAGCCGCTCTTCCTCTCGAGTCTGAGCTTTCAGCTCCTCCTGTAACCGAGCCAGATTTTGGGCCGTTCTGCTCTGCCGCCCAGACGTGATCAGCGCCGTCAGCAATCCGGCCGCTGCGGTCAGCACACCTACTCCAGCAGCAATCAAAGCCACCACCACGGCAACATCCATACCCCCACCGTAAACATGCAGGTGGCTCAACGGGCTCGGCTGATTCGGTCAGGAACCCCTACCGCAATGGCTGCATGCTTGATGCGTGGGACAGGCGTCCGGCTGATAGGGATCACTTCAAGTCATCATGGACGCATGATTCGACGTCCGGGAAGCCACGAACTGGCCCTCCTCCAAGGAATCGAAGTACGGGCCGGTCGGCTGTTCCTGGAGCTCGGCATGGATGCCGTGGCAGCGGATCCCCCACCGGGTCTTCTGGAACTGGAGCAGGAGCGGCGCAACGACCGGATCTGGGTGTCCACCGACGAGGAAGACCAGCCGGTGGGCTACCTACGCCTCCACCTTGTCGATGGCGCCCCGCACGTGGAGCAGCTCAGCGTGGACCCTGCCCACGGCCGCCGCGGTCACGGTCGCGCCCTGCTCGAGCAGGCGCAGCGCTGGGCCACCGCCTCGGGTGCACACCGGATGACGTTGACCACCTACCGTCACGTCCCCTGGAACGGACCCTTCTACTCCCGCCAGGGATGGCGCGAGCTGGCACCGGAGGCACTCGGTGACCAGCTCAAAGCGGTGCGCGCCGAAGAAGCAGCACACGGACTGGACCGCTGGCCTCGTATGGCCATGGTCAAAGACCTGTGACCACCTTCGCCTGGCTCAACCACCCAGAACCTCAGCCCATACAGGCTGCCCCAGGGCAGGCCCGGAGACAGCACCACCGCGCGCTGCCCACGCTAGGAACCTCAAGCGGGCCCGGATGCGCCCCCGAGGAACGCAGGCAACCAAGCGCGGTTGTCATGCCCGGTTACCCCGCCCGGTAAAAAGCCCGCTCAGGTGCGTCATACGCAGCACGGTGTCCACAGGCAACGACGGACTCAGATGGTCGTCGCTTGCGGGAGCTCTCGAATCCGCCGGTAGAGGGTGGCCCTGGACATGCCAAGGTCCCGGGCGACCTGGGTGGCCGGCTCGCCTCCCTCGATCAGCCGGAGAGCATTGCGGATCTGGGAGTCGGTGAACGTCTGGCGCCGCCCGCCGAGGTCCTTGCCGGCCGCCCTGCGTTTGGCCACCGAGTCGGTTACCCGTTCCCGCTTGATCTCCAGTTCCATCTGGGCCAGGGCGGCCATGACGGTGAAGACCATTGAGCCCATCGGCGTCGCGGTGTCCACATCTCCCCCACCGAGGTTGAGTACCCGCAATCCGGCACCCCTTCCCCGCAGCGCTTCGGCGAAGGCCAGCATGTTCTGCGTCGACCGCCCCAACCGATCCAGCGTGGTAATCACCAGCGTGTCGCCGTCCTCGAGTGCGGCCACCGCCTTGTCGAAGTCCGGACGTGATGCACGCCCTCCAGACACTCCACTGTCTACATAGATGTCGTCGCGCCGCACACCGGCACCTGATAGGTCAGACACTTGACGGTCCGCGTCCTGCTGCCGTGTCGACACCCTGGCGTAGCCGATCAACTTCCCCATGTCCACCTCATCTGTCTCGCAACACTCGTTGAGTATCCGATTCTAGGGACATAGATAAAGCACATAGCTACGAGACACTCCGGACCGCGGAATCATGCGGGCGCAAATTTCCCGGACGAGACGTCTCGCATCCCATCCGTTATGAGCCTGGGTGCCCCCTCTAGACGCGGATTCGCCCAGGACGTCTCTTTCCCCACGAGGCCCCTGGGGGGTGTTTTAGCTTGTGAGAGGCCTGTGGTTTACTGAGAGAAGCCTCAGACTGGGGCTGGACTGAGTCTCCCCGGGCCCCGGTGTGAGAACTCAAGAAGGAGTGATGAACATGGCAGGCAACCGTTCCGTCGTCTTCCGCGGCGTGAAGAACATGCAGGTTGAGGATCTGGACTTTCCGAAGCTCCAGATGCCCAACGGCAAGAAGGCACCCCACGGTGTTGTCCTGAAGATCGTAGCTTCCAACATCTGCGGTAGTGACCTCCACATCTACCGCGGATCCTTCCCCGCCCCGGAAGGCATGGTCATGGGGCATGAGATGACCGGGGAAGTCGTGGAAATCGGCTCTGACGTCGAGTTCCTGAAGGAAGGCGACCTGGTCTCGGTTCCCTTCAACGTGGCTTGCGGCCGCTGCCGCAACTGCCGCAACGGTCGTACCGAGGTCTGCCAGACCTGCAACCCGGACGCCGATTCCGCTGCCTACGGCTTCAACCTGGGCGGCTGGGACGGCGGACAGGCCGAGTATCTCTTTGTTCCCTATGCGGACTTCCAGCTGCTGAAGTTCCCGGACCGTGACCAGGCCATGGAGAAGATCCGCGATCTGGCGCTTCTCTCTGACATCCTCCCGACTGCTTTCCACGGCCTCATGGAGGCTGGCGCCAAGCCCGGGTCCACTGTCTACATCGCGGGGGCCGGCCCCGTGGGCCGTTGCGGCGCCGCAGCTGCGCGCCTGCTGGGGGCGTCCTGCATCATCGTCGGCGACCATGACAAGGATCGCTTGGCCCTGATGAAGCGCAACGGTTGCGAAACCATCGACCTCAACGAGGATGTCCCGCTGCAGGACCAGATTGAAAAGATCCTTGGCGAGCCGATGGTCGACTGCGCCGTGGACTACGTCGGCACCGAAGCTCACGGCATCGGCAAGGACGCGGACAAAGAGGATCCGGCCTATGCGATCAACCAGGTGATCGACGTTACCCGCGCGGGAGGCGCCACCGGCATCATCGGCATCTACGGGCCTGACCCCCTGGCGGATTCCAAGGACGAGCAGAACGGCATCTACCCGATTGAATTCGGCAACGCCTGGATCAAGTCCCCGAAGATCACCGCTGGCCAGGCGCCGATCATGCATTACAACTACGAGTTGATGCAGGCGATCCTGTGGGACCGCATGCCGTACCTGTCGGACATGCTGCAGACCAAGGTCATCGGCCTTGACGATGCTCCTCAGGCCTACGCGGACTTCGACAACAGCTCGCAGGAGAAGTACATCATCGACCCCCACGGCATGATCGCCTCCTGATCTTGTTCACCCGGTAGTGAGGCCCTGGCAATTTGCCAGGGCCTCACTACCGCCAGGACGCGCCCCAAGCTGAGGGCGCCTTTTCGTTCTCTTCTATGGCCGGTCAGGAAAACAGCTGGCCGTGAACCCGGTGCCAGGGGTTCCACGCCGGGGTACCAGGCTCTCCCATGAAGGGGTGCCATGATGGGCCCCATGGCTACCCACAGTGATACCCCCAGCAATGAAATTCTTAGCCAGAAAGGGGTATCAGGGGGTTCCAGTGCGGTGTTCACCATGAAGGAAGCCGCCGATGTGGCAGGTGTCAGTGTGAGCACCCTCCGCCGACGACGCGCCGAGCTGGAAGAAGCGGGGGCCACCATCACCTCCACGGGGTGGCAGGTGCCCATGACCGCACTCATCCCCGTGGGCCTTATCCACGGCGAGGGTTTCCATACCGCCTCACAGGCCGGACCATCGACCCGAGCCGCTCAGCCTTCGGAGGAACCAGAGAACACCGGGCGGCTGCTCGAGCGCGTCCGCGAGCTGGAGGCTGAGGTCCAGGAGTGGCGACGGCGCGCCGAAGTTGCTGAAGCACGAGCCGAAGAACGCCGCCGAGCTCTCGACGCCCTGCAAATCGCCAACGAAACCGAGCGGATGGCGCTGCGCATGCTCACCGGGCAGAGCTCCCACACACCACAGACCCCTGCAGCCCTAGAACCTGCTCACCGCGCCCCGGTGGCGGAGCCGGAAGCATCCCCCGAATCCGCCACACCCGCACCCTCTCAAGAGCCGCGTCGCGGGTTCTTCTCCCGCATCCTCTCGGCCTGAGACCAGCTACAGGCCCCGTCCACGATCCTCCCGGCCGGGGCCGGGGCGGCGAAGATGATGTGCCTGCTCCCACGGATGAGGCGGGCTCACCCGCTGTTGCTGCTGGGGCCTCGAGGTTCGTTTCCGGGGTGCCGGGTTGTCCAGCTCCACAAACTTGCGGATCTGCTCCCACTCCGCGCGGCGGGCCGCCACCACCTCAGCCTGCTGCTCCTGCTGCTGACGCACCGCGACCACCGAGCGTTTACTACGGCCTGCCTCACGGCGCCGGGGCGCGGTCTGCAACCCGTGCTCCACCTCCAGGCGGGTGCACGCGCTCTGGGCCGCGCGGCGGTCGTTGCGCCCGTGCCACACCGTCCTCTCGTCACTGACCCGGCACACCACCACATGCACGTGGTCATCGGCGTGGCGGACCATCACCCACGGGTGCTCCGCGAAACCCATCGACTCCGCAAACGTCTGGCCTGCCTGCGCCCACTCCGCATCCGTCAACCGCCGATCCTCGACAGTGTTGCGCAAAGAGACCTGCCAGATCGGTTTCGTGATCTCCGGGCGGGTGCGCATCGCCGCGCGCATCTCCTTCACCCACGCCTTCTCATCCGCATCCCCGGTCACGAACACGTTCCCGCCCACGACCACACCACCGGGATTGACCTTGACCCCGGGCGGTGGACACCTTGTAAGAGAAGATGTTCATCATGGGAAGACAGCGTCGGGAGTTCTCTCCTGAGTACAAGGACGAGGCCGTGAAGCTGGTGATCAACACTGGCCGGCCGGTC
>NZ_JBYIPM010000007.1:0-264257 GCF_057707085.1 Kocuria sp. cx-455
CAAGGGGCACCAACCACGGTTGGTGCCCCTTCACTGCATTTAACGCTTGTTCATAGAAACCCTCGCCGCGCTTCTGAACCCCTGTCTGGTTCCACAAGAAATCAGTAGGCTGATAAAACCAGTTTGCGACGAGGGAGGAATCGGACATGAGCGACACCAGCAATGATGCACAGCAGGACGCGAACCGGGAGACAACGGATCAGTTGACCTTCCAGAACCCGGTGACGCGCTACCCCGCTATTGAGCCGCCGGAGCAACACCAGTCCGAGCCGGGCCTGGACGTAGAGCTCGAACCCAAGACCGACCGCGGAGAGGAATCCTACCGTGGTACGGGTCGTCTGGAGGGTCGTAAGGCGCTGATCACGGGTGCGGACTCCGGAATCGGTGCCGCCGTTGCCATCGCGTTCGCCAAGGAAGGGGCCGACGTCGCCCTCAACTACCTTCCGGACGAGGAGCCGGACGCGCAAGTCGTCAAGGCTGTCATTGAGAAGGCCGGCCGCAAGGCGGTGCTGATCCCGGGTGACCTGTTGGACCGGGCGTTCTGCACGACGGTCGTGGAGAACGCCGTCAACGAGCTAGGCGGTCTGGACATCCTGGTCAACAATGCCGGCCGGCAGGTCATTGCGGAAAGCCTCGAGCAGCTGAGCGACGAGCAACTGGTCGATACGTTCACCCTGAACATCATCGGGATGTTCCGCGTGACCAAGGCCGCGCTCAAGCACCTTCCCGCGGGCTCGTCCATCATCAACACCAGCTCGGTCGTGGCCTACGAGCCACCGCCCATCCTGCTGGACTACGCGTCGACCAAGGCCGCGATCAACAACTTCACCAAGGGCCTGGCGCAGCAGCTCGCACCCAAGGGGATTCGCGTCAACGCAGTGGCTCCCGGCCCCATCTGGACACCCCTGCAGGTCAGCGACGGCCAGCCGACCGAGGCGCTGCCCGAGTTCGGCCAGTCCACGCCGCTGGGTCGTGCAGGTCAGCCCACCGAGCTCGCACCGGCCTACGTATTTTTGGCCTCACCCGAGTCCAGCTACGTTCTGGGGGAGACCCTCAACGTCAACGGCGGCATGCCCACTCCCTGACCGCCCGGGTACGCTGGATCATTGCCAGCTCTGCCGGGTGGGTCAATACTGGACCCAGCGCCGTTGATCCCCGTGGGTCAGCTCGCTTCAGAACCGGCCGAGGAGGATCCCATGCAAAAAATTGTGCCCAACCTCTGGTTCCAGGGCAACGCAGCGGAAGGCGCCGAATTCTACGAACAGGCCTTGCCCAACACGCGCCTGGTTGATTCGTCCAACTACCCCACGGAAGGTCTCCTGGACTTCCAGAAGGACTTAGCGGGCGAACTGCTCACGGCAGTCCTGGACATCGACGGATTTCAGGTTCTTTTGATCAATGCGGGCGAGGAATTCACGCCGAACCCGGCGATCTCCTTCATGTTGAACTTCGATCCGTCCAGAGACGAGAATGCCAGGGCCACGCTTGAACGGGTGTGGGACCGACTCTCTCAGGGCAGCACCGCGCTCATGCCTCTGGACACCTACCCGTTCAGTGAGTACTACGGGTGGGTGCAGGACCGCTACGGCGTGAGCTGGCAGCTCATGCTCACCAATCCCGGGGGCGAACCGCGCCCCTTCGTGACTCCCTCACTGATGTTCGGTGGCCAGGCGCAGAACCGTGCCAAGCAAGCCGTCGAGTACTACACGGGAGTATTCGGGGACGCCAATCTCGGAACGTTCGTGCCCTACGCGGACCAGACGGGTCCTGCAGTGCCCGGCACTGTCATGTATTCGGACTTCACGTTGGAAGGCCAATGGTTTTCGGCCATGGACTCCGGGGTGGCGCAGGACTTCAGCTTCACTCCCGGGGTGTCACTGATGGTCAATTGCAATGACCAGGATGAGATCGACCGGTTATGGGAAGCCCTCTCAGCAGTGCCCGAGGCCGAGCAATGCGGCTGGTGCACGGATCAGTTCGGTGTGAGCTGGCAGATCGTGCCGGTGGACACCGACGATCTGATGAAACGGCCCGAGGCATTTGAACGCATGATGACCATGAAAAAAATCGACATCGCCCAACTGCGAGGCGACTAGCGACGCGCTGGCCGGGCTCATGCGTAAGCCCGGCCAGCGCGTCGCATCAACCGCAGACGGTTGACTAATGTATTGCGGCCAGGGCCCGATCCAGATCCGCCACGTGATCCTGCAAGTCCTCGATCCCCACGGACAGCCGGACCAGGTCCCGGGGAACTTCGTGGGGGGTACCCACTCGGGAAGCATGAGTCATGTTGTGGGGCACACAGGTCAATGACTCCACGCCGCCCAAGCTCACGGACAGGTTGTACAGGCGCGTGGTCTTCACGAACGTGTGGGCTGCCGCCTCACCACCGCGGGGCCGGAACGAAATGATGCCGCCATAGCCCCCGTTCAGGGTCAGTGTTGCAAGGTCGTGACCGGGGTGCTCCTCGAGCCCGGGGTAGAAAACCTCCAGAACATCGTCCCGTTCGCGCAGCCAGCGGGCCACGGCCAGAGCGTTGGAGCAGTGGCGTTCCATGCGCAACGGCAGGGTCTTCAACCCGCGCGCGGCCAGGAAGGAGTCGAAGGGACCGGCCACCGCGCCGCCGGCAAATTGCTGGAAACCGATCAGCTCACTCAGGGGCTGCCCGTCCCACTCGGTGTTGCCCACCACCACGGCGCCACCCAACACGTCCGAGTGGCCGCCGATGTACTTGGTGGTTGAATGCACCACCGCGTGGGCTCCCAGGGTCAGGGGGTTCTGCAGGGCGGGGGACGCGAACGTGTTGTCGACCACCAAAAGGGCCCCGGCGGCGTCGGCGACCTGCGCCCACGCGGCGATGTCCGCGATGCGAAGCAGGGGATTGGACGGCGTTTCCAACCACAGCACCTTGGTCTCGCCGGGGCGGACGGTCGCGGCGGCGTCGTCCGCGGACGCGGACGGCACAAAGCTGTGCGTGACACCCCACTTGGAGAGCACCTGATCGACCAAGCGGAAGGTGCCGCCGTACACGTCCGCGGCCAACACGATGTGGTCGCCGGGCGTGAGGACGGCGCGCAAGAGGGCATCCTCGGCGGCCATGCCGGAGGCGAACGCGAACGCTAGGGTGCCGCGCTCCACCGCGGCGAGCTGTTCCTCGAAACCGCTGCGCGTGGGGTTGGAACCTCGGCTGTACTCGTAGCCGCCGGTGCGGAACTCGTTGACGCCGTCCTGCACGAACGTGGAGGTCTGGTAGATCGGCGGTACCACGGCACCGGTGGTCGGATCCGGTTCCTGGCCGGCGTGAATGGCGCGCGTGGCCAGGCCGGGCAGCGAGAAATCAGTGATGGTCATGGAAAGAGTCCTTCTGCTGGTGGGCGGTGGCGCGGGCGGTGTGGGGGTGGCGTTCCCGCGGTGCCGGCGCCTCGGTGGCGTCCGCGATCACGGACAGCGCCTGGAACAGGTCCGCGGTGATGTCCGCGACGTCCTCGAGACCCACGGTGAAGCGCAGGGTCTGCTCGGTGATGCCGCTGGCCCGGAACTGCTCGGGGGTCAGGCGGCAGTGCGTCATGCTCGCGGGGTGAGCCACCAGGGTGCGCACGTCGCCGATGTTGGCGGCGAGCTTGATCAGGCGCAGGGAATCGACCACGTGTTCGACCTGCTCGGGGGTGCCGTTGAGGTCGATCGAGAACACCCCGCCGGCGCCCCGGTAGCCGCCCTGCTCGTACAGTTCTTCCTGCCGTGTGCCGCCGAAATGCGGGTGGTGCACACGGGCCACGGCCGGGTGCCGGTTCAGGGTTGCCGCCAACGACGCCGCCGTGGCCGATTGGCGCTCCACGCGCACTCCCAGCGTGGAGATTCCCTGCAGGATCTCGTGGGCCGTCATGGCGCTCATGCACGGGCCCAGGTCATTGAGGTATTTGCAGCGGGCCACGCCCAACAGCGCACGCTTGGCGCCGTAGACTTCCACGGGGGAGCGGCCCCCCCAACGCGGTTGTGATGTGGTCAGCCACGGCCAACGCTCCGGGTTCTCGGTGGGGTCGAAGGTGCCGGTGTCCACCAGCACACCGCCCAGGGGACCGCCGTGACCGGAGAGGTACTTGGTGGCCGAGTGGACCACCAGGTCCGCCCCGTGCTCGCCGGGGGTGAACAGGTGCGGGGTGGCCACGGTGTTGTCCACGATCACCACGGCACCGTTGCGGTGGGCGATGTCCGCGATCGCCGCCAGCTCCGGGAGATCCGCGAGCGGGTTGGCGATCGACTCCAGGAAGAACACGCGGGTCTCCGGGGTCACCGCGGCCTCCCATTGCTCGGGGCGACGCGGATCGGCGAACGTCACGGTCAACCCGGTCTCGGCCAGGGTGTCCGTGAGCAGATCCACGGTGCCGCCGTACAGATGGGAGGATGCCACCACGTGCCCGTTGACCGGTCCCGTCAGCGCGAGCAACGCCAGGGTCACCGCGGCCTGCCCGGATGACGTGGCCACGGCGCACTCGGCGCGTTCCAGCTTGGTCACCGCGGATTCCAACGCGGTGACGTTCGGGTTGCCGGTGCGGGCGTACGTGTAGCCGGAGGCGCGCTGCGCGAAGACCGCCCGAGCGTCGGCCAGGGTGGCGAACGCGTACGCGGCGCTGTGGTGGATGGGCGTCACAATGGGGGCGCCCAAGGGGGCGTTGACGTGCTCGGTCACAGGAGGCTCCCTTCCGCCGCGCGAGCGGTGATGTCCGCAGGGTCGGCGTCGTCGTTGGCCAATTCCGCACGGACGGTGACGGCGGCGGCCACGAGGCGATCGAGGGTTGCCCGGGTCTCGGGCCAACCGCGGGTCTTCAAACCGCAGTCGGGGTTAACCCACACGCGCTCCGCGCCGATGACCTCGGCGGCGTGGCGCACGCGCTGCGCGACCTCGTCGAAGGTGGGCACGCGCGGGGAGTGAATGTCCCACACGCCGGGGCCCACGTCACGCGGGAAGTTGCCCGCGGCCAGTCCGTCCACAATGCCCGAACCGGAGCGCGAGGCCTCCAGCGTGGTGACATCCGCGTCCAGGCCGTCGATGGCGTCCAGCACGGTCTCGAACTCGGAATAGCACAGGTGGGTGTGGATCTGGGTTGCGGTCCCCGCGCCGCCGGTGGCCAGGCGGAACGATCCCACGGACCAGTCCAGGTAATCGGGGCGGTCGGCCAGCTGGAGCGGCAGCAGCTCGCGCAGCGCGGGTTCGTCCACCTGGATGATGGCCGTTCCGGCGGCCTCGAGGTCCGAGATCTCGTCGCGCAGTGCCAGGGCCACCTGGTCGGCGACCTCGCGGGCCGGAGCGTCGTCGCGCACGAACGACCAGGCCAGAATGGTGACCGGGCCGGTCAGCATGCCCTTGACCGGGCGGTCCGTCCGCGATGCCGCGTAACCGGTCCAGTCCACCGTGATGGGCGCCGGGCGGGAGACATCACCGAACAGGATGGACGGGCGCGTGCAGCGCGAACCGTAGGACTGCACCCACCCGTGCTGGGTGGTGACGAATCCGTCGAGACCCTCGGCGAAGTACTGCACCATGTCATTGCGCTCGGGTTCACCGTGCACCAGCACGTCCAGGCCGAGCTCTTCCTGCGTGCGCACGGTCTGTGCGATCTCGGCCCGGATCTTCTCCGTGTACTCGGCCTGGTCGATGCGGCCGGCGCGGAAATCGGCGCGCGTGGTGCGGATGCCGGGGGTCTGGGGGAACGAACCAATGGTCGTGGTGGGCAGCGGCGGTAGGTTCAGGCGCTGGGCCTGAGCGGTGCGGCGCTCATCGGCCGACGCGCGCTCGCGGTCCCGCTGCTGCACGGCCGCGGTGCGGGCGCGAACCTCCTGGCGGTGCGTGGCCGGGTGCGCGGCTCGGCGGGAGCGGATCTGCGCGTCCTCGCCGAGTTCGGCGGCCACCGTGGACCAGCCGTCGCTCAGCCCGCGGGACAGCGTAACGACTTCGGCGACCTTCTGATCCGCGAACGCAACCCATTCCTTGATGTCCGGATCCAGGGCGGTCTCCCGCTCCACATCGTGCGGGACGTGCAGCAGCGGGGTCGCGGTGCCCACTCCCACGGGGCCGCGCGCGGTGTCCTTGAGCCGGCACAGGGTTTCCGAGGCCTTCTCCAGATCGGTGCGCCACACCGTACGGCCGCCGACGACGCCCGCCACGAGCGGGCGCTCACCCCACGCCTCGAGCGCGGCCTCACCGGGTTCATTGCCGCGGTCGAGGTCGAGGGCGAGGGCCTCGATATCGGTGGCGGCAAGGGCGAGCTGGGCGGCCTCTCCCGCGTCCCCGTACCCCACGGCGACCAAGATGTGGGGGCGGGTGGAGGGGAAGCTCAGGCGGGTGTAGGCCCTGGTCAGGGCGTCGATGATGGTGTCGTGGGGAACGTCCCAGCCCTCGGCGGCCAGGGCGTGCTCGTCCAATTCGACCCACGGGACACCCGCGTCCTTGAGCGCGGTGAGCAGCTGGATGTATAGATCCACCACGTCATCGAGCCGATCGATGGGCTGGGTACCCGGCGCGTCCGTGGCTTCCGGGCGGGCCAGCAGCAACAGTGTCACGGGGCCCACCAGCACGGGGCGGGTGATCGCACCGGTGGTGTCACGGCTGGTCACGAAACGTTCGATCAAGCTTTCCGGGTGGGCGGAGAGCGGCGTGTCCGGGCCGATCTCGGGAACGTAGTAGTGGTAATTGGTGTCGAACCACTTGGTCATTTCCAACGGCTCCAGGTGATCGGTTCCCCGGGACAAAGCGGTGATCAACTCAATGCCCTGCGGGGTGTCCGGAGCGGCGGGGCGGAAACCGTCCGCGCGGAACCGGGCCGGAACCGCACCCAGCGCCAGGGCGGTGTCCAGCGTCTGGTCCACGGCGAAGGTGTCGGACGGGACGGCGGAGGGCTCGCTGAGGCCCAGGTCCCGGAGGCGGCCCACGGTGCGCTCGCGCAGCTGGGTGAGGGTGTCCAGGACGGTCTGCGCGGGGTTCTCCGTGGGCTCGGACCAGTAGGCCTCCAGGGCCTTCTTGAGCTCGCGGTCGGGGCCGATCCGGGGGTATCCCAGGATGGTCGCGGCGGGGAACGAGGTCTTGGAAATGGCAGTCATTGGGGGTGCTCCTGAAGTAAAAGGGTGTGTTGTGGGAAGCCACGGTCGCTGGGACCGTAGCGAGAGGGTTCTGTCGGTAGGGTGGCGCGGTGTTGCTGTGGCTGCGGGGACACCGCAGCTGGGCTGTGGTCAGGCCGCGGAGGTGCTCCCGCGGAACTTGCGGGCGGCGTCGCGCACCCGGAGGTGGTCGAGAATGGCCAGCGGGGCGTCCGGCCGGTTGAACGTGAATAAGTGAAGGCCCGGGCAACCGAAGTCCAGTAGCTCGTCGATCAGGGTTAGCGTTGCCGCGATGCCCCGGCGACGCAGCTCGGCCGGATCGTCGGTGTTCAGGAAGGCGGTGATCCGCTCCGGGATCGGCACACCGGTCAGCTCGGCCATCCGACCCAAACGCTTGATGTCCGTCAGGGGCACCAGCCCGGCGACGATCGGGATGTGGATACCTTCCGAGCGCGCCCGTTCCAGGAACCGCACATAGTCCTGGGCGTCGTAAAGGACCTGGGTGATGGCGTAGTCGGCTCCGGCCCGCTGCTTGTCCCACAGTGCCGCCAGGTCCGCTTCGAAATCTCGGCCCTTGGCGGGCACGGGGTAGCAGGCCACGGACACCGAGACGGGGCGCTTACCGGGGCGCTCGCACGCCCCGAACATGCGTTCCTCGACCTCGCGGATCAGCTCGACCAGCTGCGATGCCCGATCGAAGCCACCCGGGTGGGTGGTCCACTCGCCACCACCCACGGGTGGATCGCCACGCAGGGCGAGAAGGTCGCGCACGCCGTCGTCGAGCAAATCCGTCACGGCGCGTTCCAGGCCGGCGCGGTCGGTGCCACCGCACGTCAAGTGGGCCACCGCGGGGGTCTTGGTCTGCTTCAGAAGGTGCCGCAGGGTTTCGCGGGACACCCCGTTGGCGCCGGAGTGACCGTGGGTCACGGAGAAGAAATCCGGACCGGCAGCGGCCATGGCGTCAATGTTGCGCCACACGGCCGCGGGATCGCGGGCGGGGTGCGGCGGGAACACCTCGAACGAGATCAGGGATTCGCGGCGCGGTCTGCGCACCAACCACGAGGTTCCCGTGGGCGGGCCGGTGGCGACGGTCTGCGTGGAGACCCGGGGTGTGGACAGGGCGGGCATAAAAATACCTCCGGCGGTTCTTGACGCCGGAGGTTGCTCCGTGCGCCGTACTTGCTCGCCGTGCGGTTGCGCGGCGGCCGGATCCTCATCTGGGGCACCCCGCTACGTGCTGGAGGGTTGCCGCCCGGTTAGCCAGAGCTTCACACCGGGACTCTTGATCCTTGTTGCGGAAGACACTAGCACAAGGTTTGGGCGGTGCACATCACACCCCGGAACGCGTGGACTCCATCGTGTGGTCCCGTGAGCGCGGGTCGTCGGTGTGGCAGGGGGCCCTGCGCATGTCGCGGGGATGGTGTAAAGAAGAACCATGGACCAGTTGCCCGAAGACCTCGTTGCCGACCTTGACGTCACGGGAGTGCGATCGCTGAGCGGTGGGGACACGGCCGCCGCGTATCGCCTGGACACCCCTGACGGGCCGTTGTTCGCCAAAACCATGCTCGACGCGCCGGCCGGTGTGCTCGAGTTGGAGGCGGCCGGCCTGGAAGCGCTCCGCGCGGCGGCACCGGCGGAGGTGTCCGTCCCCCGCGTGTTCCGCGTGAGCGATCAGGGTCTGGTCCTGGAATGGATCGACGAATCCAACGGCGCGGGCGGGTCCACGACCGAAGCCGAATGCGGCAGCGGCCTGGCCTGGATCCACCGCGCGGATGCGCCCCACTTCGGCGCCCTGGACCCCCAGCTGCCGCAGCGTATCGGCTCGTTCCCGGTGGATCTCTCACCCACCGACGACTGGGCCGATTTTCTCTTGCATCGCAGGATCGAACCGTTGCTACGCACGGCGGTCGACACGGGAAAACTGGACCCTGCGGCGTCGGACCTGTTGGCTGAACTGGCGCCCCGTGCGGCCGAACTGGCCGGGCCGGTCGAGCCGCCCAGTCTGCTGCACGGTGACCTGTGGGCCGGTAACAGGGTGATCGATGCCAACGGCCGCAACTGGCTGATCGACCCGTCCTCGTTCTACGGGCATCGTGAATACGACGTGGCCATGATGCTGCTGTTCGGCGGGTTCGGTGAAGCGTGCTTCACCGCCTACGACGAGGTCTACCCCCTGGCCGACGGTTGGCGCGAACGTGTCCCGTGGTACCAGGTGCCGCCGTTACTGGTGCACGCGATCCGTTTTGGTGGCGGCTACGGGAACGCCGTGCTGGATGCTCTGCAACGGGTGCGCTGAGGTGGAACCACCAGTCAGACACGCCTTGTCGCGTTGGACAGTTCACAGGCTTTTCAAGCATCATGGTGATCAACTTTTCTAATTCCTAGAATTTCGAGGTTCTTGATGGCTGAGTCGCGGTTCAGACCCGATGTCGTCAGCCCTCAAAGCCGCGAGCTGCGCCGCGTGGTGCGCGTCAATGACGACATCGGCTATCAGGTTCGCAGGATCATGGGTCTCAAGGAGACCGACTATCACGCGATGGCCATCTTGATGCGCCACCCCATGGGCCCCACCGAGCTGGCTCGCGCGCTTCACATCACCAGTGCGGCGGCCACGGCAGTGGTGGATCGATTGGTTCGGGCGGGGCACGCGGTGCGTGAGCCCCATCCCGATGACCGCCGCCGCATGATCATTCGGGCGGTGGACGCGTCCCGCGCCACGACCATGGAGCACGTGTACCCCATGATGAGCATGGTCGAGGAAGAACTGGAGAAGCTCGATGAGCGCGGGCGTGCCGCGGTCCTGTCTTTTCTCACGGGAACCGCGGCCAGTATGGAGAGCTACCGCGACGAACTCCGGGATCGACCCACCCGGGCCGCGCAACCGGCGGATCCCGGGGAACCCCTGGCAACCGGGGAGGAGCGCGCATGAGCTCTTCACGGTTGACCGAAACCCATCAGCCTTTTCCCGTGCCACTGCGCGGCGGGGCGGTTGCCACCTCCGATCCCGGGTGGGACGACTTCTGCGTGGCGGTGACGGAAGAACTGGACGCCTATTTCGACGGCCTCAGGGGCACGATTCGATGCAGCCCCGGGTTTCCGGTATTGCGCTCGCGGATTCGTGAGCAGGTCACGGGCGGAAAATTGCTGCGACCGCGTCTGACACGCCTGGCCTGGCGGGCTTTCGATGGGCGCCCCGATCCCGAGATGTCTGGCGACGCCCGCATCGCCCCCGATCCCGAGTGTGTCCGCCTGGCGGCGTCCTTCGAGCTACTGCATGCCGCGCTTCTGGTGCACGACGATGTGGTCGACCGCGATCCCGTGCGTCGCGGGCGGCCCACGGTGGGGGAGCTCTACCGCAGGGACGCGCACAGTGTGGGGGCGCCGTCGGAGGAAGCCCAGCACTTGGGTGAGGCGGTCGCGATCATCGGCGGTGACCTGCTGCTGGCCGGAGCCCTCCAACTGGCCACCACGTGCACCACCGATCCGGTGCGCTCACGAGCCGTGTCCGCAGTGGTGTTCGATGCTGTGACCGCCTCGGCCGCCGGTGAGCTGGACGACGTGCTGCTGTCCATGCATCGCTACGGACAGCAGCACCCCGCCGTGCAGGACATCCTCAACATGGAGCGGCTCAAGACCGCCACCTACTCGTTCGAGGCCCCGCTCAGGGCCGGCGCGTTGCTGGCCGGCGCAAACCAGGAGGACGCCGCTCGCCTCGCGCGGGCGGGTTCGCGGATCGGCGTGGCCTACCAGGTGGTGGACGACGTTCTGGGAACCTTCGGGGACCCACGAGTGACCGGAAAATCCACCGAAGCGGACCTGCGCGAGGGCAAGGCCACCGTGCTCACGGCTCACGGGATGCAGGATGCCCACGCACGCGAAGCACTCGTTGAATTCGCCGCCGGAAACATCACGGTGGCGCAGGTCAAGGCGGCACTGGCACAAGCCGGGGCCGAGACCAGGGCCGTGAAACTGGCCGCAGAACTTGTGGCCGACGCGCAGGACGCACTGGAGCGGCTGCCGCTGCCGGACGCAGAACGCGCCGAGCTCAGTGCCATTTGTCATTACGTGCTGCATCGGAGGAAGTAAGTGACTCGACCCGAGGTATCCTCGCGCGCACCTCTGCCGCTGTACACCCGCACAGCCGCCGCGGCAGCGGGCCAGGTCATCGGGCGGTACTCCACATCCTTCTCCTGGGCGTGCCGCACACTGCCCCGCGAGTGCCGCCGGGACATTTCCAGCATTTACGCCCTGGTGCGGGTGGCCGATGAAGTGGTGGACGGCACCGCCTCTGCCGCCGGGCTGGCCACGGGTCCCGTGCGTGCGGCCCTGGACGAACTCGAAACCGAGGTGGAACGGGGCCTGACCAGCGGGTTCTCGACCAACCTGGTGGTCCACGCGTTCGCCGATGTCGCCCGCCGCCACGAATTCGGCCGTGAACTCACCGCGCCGTTCTTCGCGTCCATGCGCGCGGATCTGGACGTGTCCGAACACGACCCCGAGTCGCTGGAAACCTACATTTACGGTTCCGCGGAAGTCATTGGTCTCATGTGCCTGGAAGTGTTCATGGGCCTGCCCGGCACGCGTGCTGACACCCCCGATCAGCGCGAGCTGCTGCGCGCGAGCGCACGTCGGCTGGGTGCCGCGTTCCAGAAGGTCAACTTCCTGCGGGATCTCGGTGCTGATCATGATCAACTGGGCCGCACGTACTTCCCGGACACGGACCCCGCCGAATTGGGTGAGGCCGAGAAAAACGAGTTGCTTGCCGATCTCCACGCGGATCTCGACGCCGCCGTACCCGGGATTCTCGCGCTCGACCGGCGTGCCCGCCGCGCGGTACTGCTGGCCCACGGCCTGTTCCACGAACTGGCTCGCAGGATCGCCGCGGTACCCGCGGCCACGTTGACCCAACGGCGCATCAGCGTGCCCACCGCGGTCAAGACGCGCATTGCCGCGCGCGTCCTCGCGGGATCCAGACGGGTGCCACGCTCCGATGCGGGCATTGGTTCCGGTGCCGGATCGCGAGGTGTTTCATGAGTCGCACGGTGGTGATCGGCGGCGGATTCGCGGGTCTGGCCACGGCCGGCCTGCTGGCCAAGGACGGCCACGACGTCCTGCTGCTCGAGCAACAAGAGATCCTCGGTGGGCGCTCGGGTCGCTGGTCCGCCCAGGGCTTCCGCTTCGACACCGGACCCAGCTGGTACCTCATGCCCGAGGTCATCGACCGGTGGTTCCGCCTCATGGGATCCGGCGCCGAGCAGGAACTGGACCTGCAGAAGCTGACCCCCGGCTACCGCACGTTCTTCGAACAGCACCGTGATTCGCACCCCGTGGACGTGGTGTCCGGGGAAGCGGAAGAACTTTTCGAGCACCTCGACCCGGGTTCCGGAACGGCGCTCAAGGAATATCTGCAGTCCGGTGCCGAGGTCTACGAGCTGGCCAAGAGGTACTTCCTGTACACCAACTTCACCAAGCCCTGGGAGCTCATGACTCCGGAGGTGCTCAAGAACCTGCCCCGGCTGGGCGCGCTGCTGAGCAACTCGATGGAGGGCTACATTGCCAAGCGGTTCCCCGACCCGCGCGAGCGGCAGATCCTGGGCTACCCCGCGGTCTTCCTGGGCGCGGCCCCGGATTCCGCCCCGGCCATGTACCACCTGATGAGCCACCTGGATCTCACGGACGGAGTGCAGTATCCGCAGGGTGGGTTCGCCGCGCTCGTTGACGCCATGGAACGGCTCGTCCGCGAGGTCGGCGTGGACATCGTCACCGGCGCCACGGTCACCGGCATCGACGTGAGCTCGTCCGGTTTTGCGGTGCCACTCGGCCGACGACGCCGCGGCGCCGTCACCGGCGTACGGTACCGCCTGGCGGACGGAACCCGGGAGCGCGAGGCGGCGAGCGTCGTCGTCGGTGCGACCGACCTGCACCACCTACAAACTCAATTGCTCCCGCAGCCGTTCCGCGCACCCGAGTCGCGTTGGAAGCACCGCGACCCGGGACCCTCCGGTGTGCTCGTGTGCCTGGGCGTGCGCGGAAAGCTGCCCGAACTGGTCCACCACAACCTGCTGTTCACGGCGGATTGGCCGGACAACTTTGCGCGGATAGCGGAGGGCAGGGAACTCGCGGACGAGACGTCCATTTACGTGTGTATGACCTCCGCAACCGACCCGGGGGCCGCTCCGGACGGGGACGAGAACCTGTTCATCCTGGTCCCGGCACCGGCCGTGCCCGACTGGGGGCGGGGAGGGATCCACACGAGCGAGGTGAACCAGCCGGGCGCACCGCAGGTCGAAAAGGTGGCCGATGCCGCGGTGGCCCAGCTCGCCCGATGGGCAGGCATCGAAGACCTGGCGGAACGCATCGTGGTCCGCAGAACCTACGGCCCCGGTGATTTCGTGTCCACCGTCAACGCGTGGCGCGGCTCTCTGCTCGGCCCCGGGCACACACTCGCGCAATCGGCGTTGTTCCGGCCGGGTGTGAGCGACGGGGGAGTCAAGGGGCTGTTCTACGCGGGTTCGTCCGTGCGGCCGGGAATCGGGGTGCCCATGTGTCTCATCTCGTCCGAAGTGGTGCTTGACGCGGTTCGGGAGACGGCGCCCGGGGGGCGCACCACCTGATGTACCTGTTGATGCTGCTCGTGTTCATTGGTTGCTACGCCCTGATCGACCGCCGCTGGGACCTCTATTTCTGGTCGGGTGCGCCGGTGCGAGCCTGGATCGTGCTGGTCGCCGGCGTGGCGTTCTTCCTCGCGTGGGACGTGGTGGCCATCTTCCACGGGCTCTTCTGGCACGGTGACAACTCGCTCACGCTGGGGATCTTCGTGGCACCCGAGCTTCCGATCGAAGAGGTCTTATTCCTGGCGTTCCTGTGCTACCAAACCATGATCTACATCCTGGGCGCGCCCGTGCTGTGGCGGTGGTTGCGCTCGCGCTCGCCCGAGGGGGACCGCCCGTGACGTACTGGGACGTGAACTTCATCTTTCTGGGCTTTGCCGCCCTGGTGCTAGTGGTGGCGGTGCTGCTGCGCAGACCGGGCCCGGTGTTCTGGGGCGCGTTGGGCGCCTCGACCGTGCTGCTGTTCGTGCTCACGGCGGTGTTCGACAACCTGATGATCGCCGTGGGGATCATGACTTACACGGATCAGAACATTTCCGGGGTACAGGTGGGGCTGGCGCCACTCGAAGACTTCGCGTATCCCCTGGCCGGGGTGCTCCTACTACCGGCGCTGTGGCTACTCTTGGGTGGCCGGGTAGCGTCGGGGCGGGTGCCCGGAGGCATCTCGGACGACCGCGAGCCGGGCGCCCGCACGGGCGGCCGTACTGCACACGACAACCCGCGGGAGACGCGTGATTAGCAAACTGTTCTGGGCCTCCCGGCCGCTGAGCTGGGTCAACACCGCCTACCCGTTCGCGGCGGCGGTGCTGCTGACCGGGGGGCTGCCGTGGTGGCTCGTGGTGCTCGGAACAGTGTTCTTCCTGGTGCCCTACAACCTGGCGATGTACGGCATCAACGATGTGTTCGACTACGAATCCGACCTCCGCAATCCCCGCAAGGGCGGTGTGGAGGGCGCGGTGGTGGACAGGTCCGCGCGGCGCTCGGTGCTACTCGCGTCCTGTGTGGTGCCGGTCCCGTTCGTGGTGGTCCTGGTGGGCTGGGCGCTGGCCACCGGAAATCCGTGGTCGATCGCGGTGCTCGCCGTGTCCCTGTTCGCGGTGGTGGCCTACTCGTGGGCGGGGCTGCGGTTCAAGGAAAAGCCGTTCCTGGATGCGCTGACGTCCGCCACCCACTTCGTGTCCCCGGCGGTGTACGGACTCGTACTGGCCGGCGCGGACTTCACCCTGGGACTGTGGTCGCTGCTGGCCGGGTTCTTCCTGTGGGGCATGGCCTCGCAAATGTTCGGGGCCGTCCAGGACGTGGTTCCCGACCGTGAGGGCGGGTTGGCTTCCGTGGCCACGGTGCTCGGTGCCCGCCCCACGGTGTGGGTTTCCGCTCTGCTGTATGCCGGCGCCGGGGTGTTGATGCTACTGACCGACTGGCCTGGGCAATTCGCGGCGTTGCTGGCAGTGCCGTACCTGGGGAACGTGCTGCGCTTCCGTTCCGTCACGGACGCCGATTCCGGCCGAGCCAATGCCGGGTGGAAGACCTTCTTATGGCTGAACTACCTCACCGGTTTCTTGGTGACCATGCTGCTCATCTGGTGGGTGGGGGTCCAGTAGCACCGAGCCCCGCCATTTCATCCGGCCTTACTGCACAGTAGACCCACCTACCGTGCAGTAAGGCCGGATCATTTGGTTGGTCTGTCAAATTCGCGTGCGGCTGCCCTTGACGGTTCATCGGTTTAGTGGTTAATTAGTGAAGTAAGTAACCGAGTAACTAGGGGAGGTGTCATGACACCGAGACACGATGGTCGCCCGATCTTCATGGTCCTGGCTGACCAGATTGCGGACGACATCCTGCAGGGCAATTACCCGGTGGACTCGGCAGTGCCCTCCACCAACGAGCTGGCGGCGTTCTACCGCATCAACCCCGCAACCGCGGGAAAGGCGCTGGGACGGTTGGTCGACCAGGGAGTCCTGGCGCGGCGTCGTGGAATAGGAACGTTCGTGGCTGCCGACGGCCCCGAGATTTTGCGCGAGGAACGCCGCAAGGCGTTTGACGAAGACTTCATTCGCCCGGCCGTGGCCGAGGCGCAGCGACTGGGTTTGTCCCTCGACGACATGGTTGCGCTCATCAGAAAGGACACGCCATGAGTTCCCAAACTCTCCAGGCAGATCATCGAACGGGTACACCGTGGGACACGGGCCAGCAGGGCATCCGGATCAGAAACCTCAACAAGTCGTTCGGCAAGAAGCACGTGCTGAAGGACGTCACCGTGGATTTCGCTCCCCATCGGGTGCACGGGCTGCTCGGTGCGAACGGCGTGGGTAAGACCACGTTGATGTCGGTGATCCTGAATCACATGTTCCGCAGCTCCGGCGAAATTTTGATCGACGGTGAGGATCCGCGGGAGAACGCCAAGGTCCTGGAACGAACATGTTTCATTCACGAGGACCAGAAGTTCCACGACGACGACACCCCCGCCTCGCTGCTGCGCATCCTCCCCACGTTCTACCCCAACTGGGATGCGCAGCTGGCTGAACGGTTGGCCTCGCGGTTCCAACTGCCCATGGGCACGCGCGCGGTGAAGCTCTCCCGTGGTCAGCGCAGCGCGTTGGTGATTGTGATTGCCCTGTCCTCGCGGGCTCCGTACACCTTCATGGATGAGCCATACCTGGGTTTGGACCCCGGCCATCGGGCCTTGTTCTACGAGGAGTTCGCGCGGGCCATGGCGGAGCATCCGCGCACGGTCATTCTTTCCACCCACCTAATCGACGAGGTGTCGGACCTGCTCGAGAACGTGGTGATGCTGGAGGACGGACGGGTGACCGTGGACGCGGACATCGACCAGGCCAGGGACAGTGCGTTTGTGCTGCGAGGCCTTGAGCCCGTGGTTCGTGAACTGGCCGGTGGTCGCCGGATCCTTCGCGAGCACCGGCTGGGCAACATCCTCTCGGTCACCGTGGACGGCACCGCGACCGACGGCGATCACCGCCGCGCCCACGAGGCCAACGTGTCCGTGGAGCCGGTCACCTTGCAAGAACTTGTAGCCGCACGCGGTATGCGCGGGGCGGACAATGCAGATAGGGGCTTGTGATGCAGTACGTACGGAGAAACCTCGCGCTCTACCTGACCAACAGGGTCAACTCGTTCGTGATCGCTCCGGCGATCCTGCTGATGGTGGCCGTGATCATGATCCTCATCGGGTTGATCATCGGCATTCGCACCGGTCTGCCGCTGCCGCCAGAGGTCAGCGAGGGGTTCAAATACAACCAGGCCGTCTTCTGGGCGATCCCCGGCTTCCTGATCTCCCACGGCGCCCTGACCGCCAATCGCGGTTTTGCCGGGTCGCTGGCCTTCGGCAGCACCCGTCACAACTTCTGGGCCGGAACCGCACTGGGGTTCATGGTCACGTCGTTGATCGTCGTGGCCGTGGGGCTCGTCCTGCTGGCCATTGAAGCCGCGACCGGTTACGGCGTGGGTATCAGCTACTTGACCGTGACGGCCATGGACAACGGCAACCCGCTGATCGTTGCGATCTCCCTGTTCCTCATGTGCCTCATGAGCTTGTTCGCGGGCATGGGTTTCGGCGGTATCTACCGCGCGGCCGGAGTCATCTGGACGGTGATTTCCGTGGTGACCGTGGTGCTACTGCTTCTCGGCCTGCTCGCCGCCGTCGTGGCGTGGCCTGACTTCTGGTTTGAGCTCGCGGCCGAACTCGGTCGCTGGACCATTCCGCTGGGCCTACTGATCGTCACAGCGGTGGCGGCCGTTGCCAGCCGCACCGTGGTGAGGTTCGCGGAGATCTGACCGGCTGCTCATGGCACGGCGCCCGCGAGCCATTTCGTCCGGCCTTACTGCACAGTAGGATCACCTACCCCGCAGTAAGGCCGGATCACATGGCGTTCGGGTTCGGTTCACGCCGCTCAGGGGGCGACGAGCTGGCATCATGGGAGCCATGAGCCGTTCCGCATTCACCACGCACACCGCACACGTCAACGACATCGACCTCGCCTACACGGACGAGGGCCAGGGCGCCCCGCTCGTGCTGTTGCACGGTCACGCCTACGACCGTTCCATGTGGGACCGTCAGGTCTCGGCCTTCAGCGAGCAGGATTGGCGCGTGGTCGCCCCGGACATGCGCGGATTCGGGGAATCGGAGGTCACCCCCGGGATCGTGTACACCGAGGAATTCGTGGCGGATGTGATCGGGCTGCTCGACGAGCTGCAGATCCAACGGGCGGTGCTGTTGGGCTTCTCGATGGCCGGGCAAGTGGCCATGCAAGTGGCCGAATCCCACCCGGAGCGCTTAAGCGCCCTGATCATCAATGACACGGTGCCGCAGGCGGAGGACGCGGCGGGGCGGCGGCGTCGTCACGTGGCCGCCGACGCAATCGTGAGCGGCGGCATGGACGCCTACGGCGAGGCCGTGCTGCCCAAGATGATCTGGGAGGAGAACGTGGAGCGGCTGCCCGAGGTGGCCAGGACCGTGCTCGAGATGATCCAAGCAGCTCCGCTCGAGGGTGCCACCGCGGCGATGCGTGGCCGCGCCGAACGCAACGACTTTGTGGAGACACTCAAGGCTTTCGACAAGCCCGCTCTGGTCATCGCCGGCGACCATGACGCCTTCGACGGGGGCGCAGCCCAGCGGATGACCGAGATGCTGCCCCACGGCGAGTTGGCCGTGATCAGCAACAGCGGTCACACGCCCAACATGGAGAACCCTGCCGAGTTCGACGCCGCTCTGGGCGCCTTCCTGGGCAAGCTCGTCTGAGCCCTATTTGTGCCAGGCGTCGGCCAGCAGCTGCATGCCCTTGAGGACGTCTTCCTGGCGGGTGGCCACGGGGGAGATCATCAGTTCATCGGCATCCGCGTTCCGGGCGAAACCCTCGAGGTAGTCGACCACGGTCTCCGGGGTGCCCGCGGCGGTGTACTTCAGCATGTGGAGGACCTGCTGCGCGGCGGGGGAGGCCATGACCATGTCCATCTCCCCCTCGGTGAACTCCCGGCCGCGGCCCACCATGCTGCGCACCCGGGCGCGCTGGGTGGCTTCGAGCTGCCGGGCGGCGTCCTGGGGATCCTCGGAGACGATCACGTTGACCGCGGCGATCACGTACGGTTCGGCCAGCTGTTCGGAAGGCTGGAACTGCG
Organism: Kocuria sp. cx-455; assembly: GCF_057707085.1. Classification (NCBI taxonomy): domain Bacteria; kingdom Pseudomonadati; phylum Acidobacteriota; class Terriglobia; order Terriglobales; family Candidatus Korobacteraceae; genus Candidatus Sulfotelmatobacter; species Kocuria sp. cx-455. The sequence goes on from NZ_JBYIPM010000007.1 coordinate 18,837, forward strand.
TGCGGTAGGTGTTGACCGCGTCCACCAGGGCATCCGGAGCGAAGTGTGATGCAAAGCCGTACGTCAGCCCATAGGAGGCGGCCAACTGCGCACCGAACAGGGACGAACCCAAAATGGTCAGCGGAACGTTGGTGTTCGCACCCGGCATGGCGGCAACACCGGGGATGCGGGAGTTGCCGGTCAAGTAACCCTGCAGCTCCTTGACGTCCTGCGGGAAGCTCTCCGCGGACTGCGGGGTGCGCCGCAGCGCCTGCAGCGTGCGCGGGTCCGTGCCGGGAGCGCGCCCCAGGCCCAAGTCGATCCGCCCGGGGTAGAGCTCGGCCAGGGTCCCGAACTGCTCGGCGATCGTCAGGGGCGAGTGGTTGGGGAGCATGACGCCGCCGGCACCCAGCCGAATCGACTCCGTCTGGGACGCAATGTGTGAGATCAAAACGGCCGGCGCGGAGGACGCAATGGTGGGCATGTTGTGGTGCTCCGCGTACCACACGCGCGTGTAACCGAGCCGCTCGGCCTCCCGGGCGAGCATCACGGAATCCGCGAAGCTTTCTCCCACGGACTGATTCTTGCGGACGGTAGCGAAGTCAATGACGGACAGCGGTTGACGCACGAAATTCCTCTTCTGGTCGAAAATGGTTTCTACGGTAAATAACGGTGCGCGGGGCGGCATAATTCCCGAGGTCTTAGAGGCGCTTATGGCTGTCGGTGGTGCTGCGTACGGTGGGGGCATGACCGAGTTCGAGGTCAACGAACTGTTCTCCGTACCGCGCGAGCGCCAGGAACCGGCACCCGGCGCGGTGCACATCCCTGACTGGCTGGACCCCGAACGACAGGCCCAGCTGGTGACCCAGTGCCGCGTGTGGGTCAGGGAATCCCCCATGCGTCACCAGGTCATGCCCGGAGGTGGGCGGATGTCCGTGCAGTCCGTGATGCTGGGCCGCAATTGGCGGCCCTATCGTTACGGCGCGAGTGGCGGTCCGAGGGTTCAAGACCTTCCGGAGTGGCTCGTGCACATGGGGCAGCGGGCGGCCGCGGACGCGTACGGCGAGCTGAGCGAGATGGCGCTGAACTTCGAACCGGATTCCGCCCTGATCAACTACTACGACTCGCAGGCCCATATGGGCATGCACCAGGACAAGGACGAGTACTCGGCGGCACCCATCGTGTCCTTGTCCCTGGGGGACACATGCGTGTTCCGCTTCGGCAATACGGAGACCCGCACCGCGCCCTATCAGGACATCGAACTGCGTTCCGGGGATCTGTTCGTGTTCGGCGGACCCTCGCGCTACGCGTTTCACGGGGTGCCCAAGGTGTATCCGGGGACCGGTGGGCCCCAGTTGGGCATGAAGCACGGCGGCAGGCTCAACATCACGCTGCGCATGACCGGCGGACAGACGTAGTGGGCCACCGGCGTGGCCGGTGTGACCGGCTGCGAGGCTGGTCCTGCGCGGCGTCGGCTGCCGAAATGCCAGACTGAGCGCATGGACTTTGAGGCAGTGGACCCGGAACCCACCGATGAACAAGTGGACCGCTACCGCATGCTCGCGGGCGATCACGCGGCCGGCGTGGGAGTAGTGTGTTCGCGCCACAGGGGCAAGGATCACGCCGCCACGGTCACCGCGTTCGCGGACGTCTCCTACGAGCCGCCCACCATGCTCGTGTGTCTCTACGACATGGGTCGGATCTGCGAGGCGGTAGAAACATCGGGGGTGTGGACCCTGAGCCTGCTGAACTCGTCCCAGCGGTCGGTGGCCAACTGGCTGGCCAGCCCCGGCAACCCCGTGGACGGCCTGCTCGATTCGGTGCCGTTTCATCGCACGGAGGGTTCCGGGACTCCCGTGCTGGATGGATCCCTGGCCTGGTTCGAACTCGAAACGGTGTCCGTGCACACGGCGGCCACGCATCAGGTGTTCGTGGGCAAGGTGACTGCCATGGGGCGGGCCGAGGGTTCCGGCAACGCGGACGCACCGCTCGTGCATTTCGCCAAGGAATACCGTTCGTTGCGGTAACCGGCTGCCGGGCGGTCTCGCTGACACGGTGAACTCGGGTGAATGTGACGGACTGTTGCGCGGCCGGGTGAACAAATCCGGCGCGGCCTGGAATTGTGGACAGCGGCCCCCCGTTACAGCTACCACGCGCCTCACAGTGACTGAGGCCGTCCACCACGTCCACCCTCGGAAGGACTAGCCATGACAGATCAGCCTCGCAACGCAGCAACCGGCGCTTCGCAGCCCGGCGCGGACACCGCTGATCACATGTCGCCGGACCGGCACGAGCGCGCCCTGGACACCGTGCCCGCCAGCGGCCGAGAAGCGGAGCACGCCTCGGCCGAGATCGCGGATTTCGTGGCACCCACGGACAATCTGGCCGAGGACGAGAACCTCATCAACGGGTTCAAGGCGGCCTTCGGGCAGCATCCCGCGGGGATCGCCATCATCACCGTGGCGGGACCGGGAGGCCCGGTGGGCCTCACGGCGTCGTCGGTGTCCTCGATTTCCGCGCAGCCACCCATCTTGGGATTCTCTCTGCAGGCCCAGCGCGGTTCGGCCGCCATCGTGGCCGACGCCAAATCCTTCCTGGTGCACTTCCTCGACTCGGACAACGTGGACCTGGCCCGCGCGTTCTCGATTTCCGGCGCGCCGCGCTTCGGTGAGGACATGCCGTGGGAGCAGTTACCCACGGGAGAGCCCCGTCTGCTGGGGGTGCGCCGCGTGCTGCGCGCCGTGCCGCTGGCCCGGGTCAAGGCCGGCCCCGCACTGGTTTTCAACGCCGCCGTGGTGGAGAATGTGGGCGATGAAGGCTCGGGCAAACCCCTGGTGTATCACCAGCGGCAGTTCCACGGGCTCAGCCCGCGGTCCGTGATCGACTACCACATCTGAGTGCGGGGCCCGCGAACGAGGGAAGAGACGCCCCATGAGCAATGTAGAACCGGACCCCTCCGAACAGCTGTGCGGTGAGGACGAGCCCGCCCGGGGTCTCGAGATCATCGACCCCCGGGAGGTTCCGCTGGGTGGACCGCGCGCCATGCAGGTGCGCCGCACCCTGCCCGCGCGCGGCCGCACCATGATCGGCCCGTGGTGTTTCGTGGACCATTACGGCCCCGATGATGTGTCCGAGACCGGTGGCATGAACGTGCCACCGCACCCACACACCGGGTTGCAGACCGTGTCCTGGCTGTTCACGGGCCGCATCGACCATGAGGATTCGGCCGGTCACAGGGCCACCGTGACTCCCGGCAGCCTCAACCTGATGACCGCCGGACGCGGGATCAGTCATACCGAGTACTCCACGGCGGACACCACCGTGTTGCACGGGACACAGCTGTGGTTGGCGCTGCCGAACGACTCCCGCGACACGGATCCCGGGTTCGAGGCGTACACCCCCGAGCCGCTGGGTGGCGAGGATTGGGATCTGCGCGTGTTCCTGGGCGAATTCGCCGGGCAGCGCTCGCCGGTGCATTCTTTCCACCCCGTGCTGGGGGCGGAGCTCGTGGTGGACGCCACCGAGCACACCGTGGAGGTCGAATTCGACCTGTCCGAGGACTTCGAGCACGGGGTGCTGTTGGACGAGGGGAAGACCTTGATCCGGGTGGATCCCGATGGCGGAGGACCCAGGGGCGTCCTCAAGACCGCTCAGTTGGCACACATTGCCGCCGGTGCGCGCACCCTGAAACTCCGCGTTCCCCAGGGTGAGCAAGTGATCCTCTTGATCCTGGGCGGCACCCCGTTCGGTGAACAAATCACCATGTGGTGGAACTTCGTGGGCCGCTCCCACGACGAAATCGTCGCCTACCGCGACGCCTGGCAGGCCGCGATCGGCGCCGACGACGCCCCGCCCGCCGCCGATCCGCACGGCCGGTTCCCGAGCGTGGTCGCCGATTCCCACAACGACGGCGCCCTCCCGGCACCCACGTTGCCCAACGTGCGGCTCAGGCCCAGGCCGTAGGGCGGTGTGAAGCTTCTGAGAACCCGATCCGACGTCGGATCGGGTTCTCCCATGACACGGGTCACATAAATAGTTTCCGAAGAATTAATTGACATCTCAATACAAGCGAGTAAAGTAGTTTCCGAAGCAAGCAGTTGTTCCCCGCCATCCAAACGGGGAGCGCCACATTCTTGAAGGAGAAACTCATGAGCAACCTCAACGGCATGACCACCGGCACCTGGACCCTGGACCCCGCACACAGCGAGATCGGCTTCAGCGTTCGCCACGCTGGCATCTCCAAGGTGCGCGGCCAGTTCACGGACGTCACCGGCCAGCTCAACGTGGCCGAGGACGCCGCGCAGTCCACCGGCGAGATCGTGGTGGGCATGGCTTCCGTGGACACCAAGAACGAGACTCGTGACAACCACGTCCGTTCCGAGGAGTTCTTCGACGTGGCCAACCACCCGGAGATGACCTACAAGGTCACCGGCCTGAACCTCACCGACGGTGAGGGCACCGTGTCCGGCGAACTGACCCTGCGCGGCGTGACCAAGCCGGTCGAGCTGGACACGGAATTCAACGGCGTGGCCGTGGATGCCTTCGGCGTGACCCGTGCCGGCTTCACCGCGTCCACCTCGATCTCCCGCAAGGAGTTCAACGTGACCTGGAACGCTGCTCTCGAGGCCGGCGGTGTGATGGTCTCCGACAAGGTCAACATTGACCTGGATGTCGAGTTCACCGCTCCCGAAGCCAACTGATCCCACGCGTGCGCTCACGGCGCGGACCAGGGAGAGGGTCAGCGCAGTGACTGCACGATGAAGTACAGCAGGGGCACCAGAACAAGTCCGAGCAGGGCAATACGCCTTAACCGCACTTCCATGCGGGCGGCATTGAGCCGGTGCTTGTTCCCCCCGGTGTCCTTACTGTCTTCAATGAGCGGGGCTGTCCCGGTCGCAGAATCCTGCGGCCGGGACTTTTGCGTATCCGCGGCCCGGCCCGCATCCGGTGCGCTGTTCCCGTGGTGCGGGGAATCCCCGGGATGCATGGGGTCAGGTTCCGGATCCGGTTGCCGCGATGGCGTGGCCACGGTGTGCCTCCTGGGCTGAGAGAGCTCTGAGTGGATGAGTGCGGGTCAGCGCCATCTGGTGGTCATGATCAGCCCCGTCATCATGAAGACCAAGCCGATGACCAGGTTCCACACATTGATCCCCGGGATGGGCAGGGTGCCCTGGAACAGGTAGTAGGTGATGATCCACAGCAGGCCCACGATCATGAAGCCGATCATCACCACCTTGTACCACATGGGGGTCGGCTGCGGTTCGCCCGTGCGGTCCCATTTGGCGGCCTTGCGCAGGGCCTTCTTGTTCTTGGAGCCGGCTTGCTCTTCAGCGCCGTCCGCGGTGGCAGAGGTGGAACCACCGTTGCCGTTGGCAAGGGACTTCTGGAAGGCCTCCGCATGTCGATTACGGGGAAGATTTTGGGCGGCCAGTTCGGTCAGCTGGCGATCCTTGTCCGTGATCGCGTACTTCTCATGGGATTCCAGGGACTCGCGGGACTTACCGAATCGCTTCTTGGGCTGGGACACTACTGATCATTCCTCCTGCTGCGTGGGACTCACGGGGCGGGCCCGCCACGGTACGCATTGCGAGCTTGGGACGCCTGAGCGTGAAACCGGCGTTCAGTCTATCCGCTCGAGCGGGCGTAGACTTGCGCGATAGTTCCGTCCCATCTCTTGTGCGCCTAGGAGTAGTTTTCGTGTCCGTGAAGATTCTCGTGGTGGATAACTACGACAGCTTTGTCTACACCTTGGTGGGGTACCTCCAGCAGCTCGGTGCAGAAACCACGGTGATCCGCAACGACGATCTCGATGTTGCCGCGGTGACCGCCTTGGCCGGCGAGCACCAGGGCGTCTTGCTGTCCCCGGGTCCCGGTGCGCCGGGGGATTCCGGTGTGTGCCCCGACCTGATCCGGTGGGCTGAGCAGACCAAAACTCCGCTGTTGGGTGTGTGCCTGGGTCACCAGGTCTTGGGTGAGGTGTACGGCGCCCGCGTGGGCCACGCTCAGCAGCTGATGCACGGTAAGACCTCCCAGGTGGTCCATCACGGCACGAGCGTGTTCGCCTCCGTTCCGTCACCCTTCACGGCCACGCGTTATCACTCGCTCGCCGTGGACACGGCCACGGTCCCCGACTGCCTCGAGGTCACGGCGACTACCGAGGACGGCCAGGTGGTCATGGGGCTCAAACACCGCTCCGCGCCGTTGCACGGTGTCCAGTTCCACCCCGAGTCCGTGCTGACCGGGGGTGGCTACCTCATGTTGGGCACGTGGCTCGAAGAGGTCGGCCAGGAGGGCGCCGCGGCGGCGGCCGCGGGACTGTCTCCGCTCATCACCGCCTGAGGTCAGCGCCGATCTAACCCTGGGACCGGGACGGGGAGGGCGAAGCATTCTGCCCGTCACCGTCCGATTCGGGCCCGGTGGACGGCGTGGGATCTTGGGTCGGCTCGTCACTGGGCTCCGGCGTTGCAGTGGGTGACGGTGTGACCTCACGCGCTATTGTCAGCGTGATCGTGGAACCCTGGGCCACTGCGGAACCGGCCGGAGCCGATTGTTCGAGCACGGTGCCCGTGGACTCCTCCTCGGAATCCCGCACCGCGATGTTGTAATTCAGCCGTACGTCGTCCGCGCGTAGCGCATCCTGGGCCTCGGTGCGGGACATCCCGACCACGTCCGGCACGGTCACCCGGCCGGTCGAGACCTGCAACTGCACGGCGCTGTCCTTCTCGACCGTGGTGCCGCCGGCGGGATCGGTGGACAAGACCACGTTCTCCGGCACGGTTGCGCTGTTGACGGTGCTGACCGCTCCCACGCTCAGACCGGCTTCGCGTAACGCATTGCGGGCATTGTCCAGGCTCTGACCCACCAGGGTATTGGGGACATCCACGGTGGCGGGACCGTCCGATACCGTCACGGCCACGCCGGAACCCGCCTCCACCTGACTGCCCGCGGACGGATCCATGGTGATCACGTGCCGTTCCGGCACGGAATCACTGTTCTCGGTGCTGAACGTGGGCTCGAGTTGCGCATCGCGCAGCGTGTTCTCCGCGGTGGTGCGGTCCATTCCCTCGACCTGCGGTACGGAGACCATGGCCGGTTGTTGCGCTTGTTGCTCCTGCCACCACTGCACACCCATGACCCCGGCGATCCCGAGCCCGGTGAGCAGCAGAACCGCGAGAACTGCGGGCAGAATCCAGCGGCCGCGGCGCTTGTCATGGCGCGCGGCCGGATCCGCGGCTGCCGAGCCGACACGGCCCCCGGTGTCCTCGTCCGGGTCCAGGCCGTAGTGCGCGGACGCGTCATCCGTGTAGGCAGCGTGTTCGGCGGTTTCGCTCCGGCCGGCGGCGACCACGGCACCGGTGCCGACCCCCGCGCCCACCGCGGGCAGCGCCTTGGTATTGGAATCCATGGTCTTGGTCGTATCCAGGGCCTGCGTGGCTTCGAGATCGTCCGGTAACTGCGCGAGAACGGTGCGCAGGGCGCGGCGCATCTGCGCGGCATCGGAGAAGCGGTAATCCCGGTCCTTGGCCAGCGCCTTCTCCATGAACCGGTCCACGGACTGGGGCAGCTGGGGGTTCAGGGCCGACGGCGCGGGAGGCGCGTCCCGCACATGCTGCGCCGCGATGGCCACCGAGGATTCGCCCACGAACGGGGCGCGACCGGTGAGCATCTCGAACAGGACACAGGCGGCGGAGTAGAGGTCGGAGCGAGCATCCACCGCGACGCCGCGGGCTTGCTCCGGAGAGAGGTACTGGGCGGTTCCGAGGACGGCCTGAGACTGCGTGAGGGCGGCCTGCGTGTCTTCCACGGCGCGCGCGATACCGAAGTCCATGACCTTGACGGCGCCGTCCGGGGTGACCTTCACATTGGCCGGTTTGATGTCACGGTGCACGATACCGGCGCGGTGGCTGAATGACAGCGCGTCGAGAATGCCCAGCATGTACTCAATGGCCTGATCGGGTTCAATGCCCTTACCGTGAATCAGCTCGCGCAGGGTCTGGCCGGGAACGTACTCCATCACGATGTACGGCCTGGTCACACCATCGGGGCTCTGGGGCGTGATCTCGCCCGTGTCGTAAATGGAGACGATCGTGTGGTGATTGAGCGAGGCCACGGCCTGGGCCTCGCGCTGAAAACGCTCGTGGAACGTATCATCCGCGGCGAGCTCGGGCCGCAATACCTTGATGGCTACCAGACGCCCCAGACGGACGTCCTCACCCAGGTGCACGGTGGCCATGCCACCGCGTCCAATGACCTCACCGACCTTGTACCGTTCGTTGATCAGGTCAGGCATCGTGGGCATTCCCATGTCCGATCACCCCTCGGTACCGGATCCTTGGGCGGTGCCGCCGCTATCCTGCTGATTCTGGGCAGCGTCATCCCCTGATGCCTCGCCCACGCTCTGCAGCTGGCCATTGGCGGGCGACGACGCCGCGGCGTCGTCGGGACCTGCCGCGGCATCTGGGGTGGCCGCCGCCTCGGGCGCGCCGGTCGTACCGGGAGCCTGCGTGGGCTCATTGCCCGGTTGCGGTGCCTGTGTCTGCGCGGGCTCGGGGCTCTGCGTGGCCGGGGAATCCGGTGTGGGAGCCTCCGAACTCTGCTGAGTGCCGCCGTTGTTGCTGTCCTCGGATGACCACGCGACGTACAGGATCACGGTGGAACCCACCGCGACTTCGGTACCGGCCTCGGGGTCCGAGGAGATCACGGTGCCGGCTGCGCGACCGCTGCCCTGTTGCAGCCGTTTGTCCACGTTCACACCGAGCTGGGCGATCTTATTGGCGATTTCATCCCCGTCCTCACCCACGATGCTGGCCGGGAGCGTGACCATGTCCGTGTCGGGGCTGGCGGTGGAGGAGGTCACCGTGCCCTGCGGGGCCTGATTCTCATCGCCACGATTGCCCAGTGCCCACAGGCCGAAAATCAGCCCGCCCAACAGGAGCACCACCAGGGCGAGCAGCCACGGCCACGCGGTTCTGCGGCGCCCGTTCGACTCGGAGCCGCCCTTGCTCGAACCGTGGGAAGGGTCCACGGCATCGAACTGGGCGGTCGAGGGGTGGGCACTGTACTGGGGATCCGGCCTGTTGGCGGCGGCTGCGGAACCGACGACCGCCGGTGCGGCGGCCGAACCCGTGGAACGCGGCATGGCCCGGGTGTGATCGCCCTTGACCGGAGACATCGCCTCGGTGGGCTGGTCATTGTCCTGCTGGTCGGGCAGCAACGCCGCCATTCCCGGAACCATGGCCACAGCGGACTTGACGTCATTGCGGCGCAACGCATCCACCGCGTTGGCCAACTTGCCGGCGTTCTCCGGACGGTCCTGCGGATCTTTGGCAAGCATGGACATGATCAGGGCCCGCACCGGCTCCGGAATACTGTCCGGCAGCGGCGGCGGCGAGTCATTGACCTGCGCCAGGGCAATGGCAATCTGGGACTCGCCCGTGAACGGACGTTTCCCGGCGAGCAATTCGTAGCCGATGATCCCCAACGAGTAGATGTCCGAGGAACCCGTGGCGGTCTGGCCGGTGGCCTGCTCAGGAGCCAGGTACTGGGCCGTGCCCATGACCTGACCCGTGGCCGTGAGGGGGACCTGATCGGCCAGCCGGGCAATGCCGAAGTCCGTGACCTTGACCCGGTTGTCCGGGGTGATGATCAAGTTGCCCGGCTTCACGTCACGGTGCACCAGCCCCTGCGCATGCGCGGCAGCAAGGGCACGGGCCGTTTGACCGATGTAGTTGAGTACGGTGTCCGGTTCGAGCGACTTCTTGCGATCGATCACGTTGGACAGCGGATCGCCGGGAACCAATTCCATGACCAGGAACGCGGAACCCTCATCCTCCCCGTAGTCGAAGACATTGGCTACGCCGGGGTGGTTGAGCAACGCAGTGTGACGTGCCTCGGCGCGGAATCGTTGCAGGAAGGTCGGGTCACCGTTGTACTCGTCCTTGAGGATCTTGACGGCCACGATGCGGCCCAGGACTTGGTCCTTGGCTTTCCAGACCTCTCCCATACCGCCAATGGCGATACGTTCTGTGAGTGCGTAGCGCCCGCCCAGAATGGTGTTCGACGATGGTCTCACTGGTTCAACACCGCCTCAAAGAGTTGCTTGGCGCTCGGACTGGTCAACTGTGCACCGGTGGTCACGTCCACATCCTCGATGACCACCGCCACCGCAATCTGGGGGTCGTTTGCGGGCGCAAAACCAGTGAACCACGAGTCGTTCAATCCCGCTTCGGATCCGATCTCCGCCGTGCCCGTTTTGCCGCCGACCTCCACACCGGGAACCGAGGCACCGTTGGCGATCCCTTCGTCCACGACCTTCACCATCAGGTCCTTGACGGTCTGCGCGGTCTCCGGGTCGGTGGAGCGGCGCAACTGCTCGGCCTCGAACTCCTGGATCACGGACAGGTCGGATGAACGCACCGTTTTCACCAGCTGCGGTTTCATCATCACGCCGTCGTTGGCGATCGCTGCGGACATCATGGCCACCTGCAGGGGAGTGGTGCGTACGTCGTACTGGCCGATGGAGGACAAGGCGAGCTGGGAGTCATTCATGTCCTCCGGGAAGATTGAGGGAGTCACCTGGAGCGGAATGGACAGGTCCTGCCCGTACCCGAAATTCTCCGCGGTGTCGCGGATGGCATCCTCTCCGAGGTCCATCGCGATCGAGGCGAACGGCGTGTTGCAGGATTGCTCGAGGGCGAACTCCAGATCAACCTCGGTGCGGGCAGCGCAGCCACCGCTGCGGTAGTTGGGCAGGGTCACGGTGGTGCCGGGCAGCGGAAGCTCTGCCGGGTTGGGCAGCGTGGAGTCGGTGTCGTACTGGCCGGATTCCAGGGCCGCCACGGTGTCGATGATCTTGAACGTGGAGCCCGGTGAGTACAGATCACCGGCGATCGCCCGGTTCTCCAGCGGCTTGTCATCGTCGCTGTTGAGCTCCTCGGCAGCGGCCACTACCTCATCCGTGTTGTGCGAGGCCAACCGATTGGCATCGTAATTGGGACTGGAGGCCATCGCGAGAATCTCCCCGGTCTGTGGGTTCACGGCAACGATCGAACCCTTGTGGCCTTCGAGCAGGTCGTGTGCCAGTTGCTGGAGTTCGGGGTCCAGGGTCAGTTCGACGGAGGCACCGCTCGGTTGATCACCGGAGAACAAGGACACCACCCGGTTGTAGAACTGCTCGTCGGAAGCACCGGAGAGCTGTTCACCCATGGCCGCTTCAAGACCGGTGGCGCCGTACACCAGCGAGAAGTACCCCGTCAGGTGTGCGTACAGGGGAGAACTCTCATAGACGCGCTGGTGTTCGAAATCGTCCTGGGAGGGTACCGACTTCACGATTTCTTCGCCGTCCACCAGGATGGATCCCCGGTCGGATCCGAACTGATCGTACAGCGCTCGGTTGTTCCACGGGTTGGCCTCGAGGGTTTTGGCAGCGAAGAACTGAACGTAGGTCAAGGCCAGGAGAAGGACAACCACAATGGCCACGGATGCGAACCAGATTCTGCGGATGGCTGTGTTCACGGTCTTCCTCCTTCCGGTGTCGAATCGGTTGGGTCGGGGGACGGGGAGCCGGAGCGGCCCCTGATCCGAGAAATGGCTTCGGTGGCGGTACCGGCGTCTTCGGAGGCGTCGCGTGTGCCGGCCACGGAGGACGAGAGCTCGGTGGTGGGCTCGGGATCCACGGTTTCCTTGTCAGTGCCCCGGCCCTCGCGAGTTGCTTTCGTATGGGCTTGGAGCTCCGCGTAATCCTCGTCCGTGGCGGGACCGGTCAGGGTTGGGCGGCGGGCCGTGTGCGAGATGGCCAACAGAATCGCCGCGATGATCCAGTTGGACACCAGTGACGAGCCACCGGCGGACATGAACGGCGTGGTCAAACCCGTCAGCGGCAACAACCGCGTCACACCCCCGATGACTACGAGCAACTGAATGATCATGAGCGCGGACAATCCCGCGGCCAACAACTTGCCGAACGCGTCGAAGGTGCCCAGGGCAGCGCGCATACCGCGGGTTGCGAACAACAGGAACAATGACAGGATCGCGCCCAGCCCGATCAGCCCGAGCTCTTCGCCGAACGCCGTGATGATCATGTCCGAATTGGCATACGACACCAGGTCCGGCCGCCCTTGGCCCAGCCCCTGGCCGAACAATCCGCCGGAGGCCAGGCCGAACAGGCCCTGCACGATTTGCCCGGATCCGCCCAGGGGGCGGTTGTAGACCTCGGGTTCGAAAGCGTTCAACCACGAGTCCAGGCGCTGGCTCACGTGGGAGAAAATCCGGCTTGCGACGAAACCGCCCACGAGCATCAGGGCCACGCCCAGCACGATCCAGGTCGCGCGGCCGGTGGCCAGGTAGATCATGACCAGGAACAGTCCGAAGAAGAGAATGGCGGTACCCAGGTCCCGTTGCAGCACCAGCACGCCGATGGCGATCACCCACGCTGCGAGCATGGGGGCGGTGTCCTTGAAACGCGGCAACCGGACCGGGCCGATCTTGTGCCCGGCCAACAGGATCAGGTCACGGTTGGTGGACAGGTAACCGGCGAAGAAGATGGCCAGCGTGATCTTGGCGATCTCACCGGGCTGGAAGGTGCGCCCGGCAATCGAGATCCACAGGCGAGCGCCGTTGATCTCCACACCCAGGCCCGGGACCATGGGCAACAGCAGCAGCAGTGCGGACAACAAGAGGCTGATGTAGGTGATCTTGCGGAGCAGGCGGTGGTCCTTGAGTAACCACAACACGACGCAGGCGACCACCATGGCCAGCCCGGTCCAGATCACCTGGGTGTCCGAGGCGGTCTGCCCCGTGGACAGGTCGATGCGGTGGATCATGGCCAGCCCCAGGCCGTTGAGTGTCACGGCAATGGGCAGCAGGTAGGGATCCGCGTGGCGGGCGCGAATCCATAGCACCACGTGAATGAGTAGGCCGCCGCCTGCCAGGACCGCACCACTGGTGATGATGCGGGCCGGATCCTCGACCAGGCGATCCGGATCGACCAGAATGTTTGCGCCGATCCCGATGGCAAGAGCCACTATCAGCAGCAGAAGTTCGGTGATGCGCCGGGGCTTGGGAACCATGTTCTCCCCGGGTGCTTGGGCGGGGGCGTTCGTTGTCGCGCTGCTCACGAGGCATCACCACCGTTGTCGGGGCCGGCGGAGGGCGCACTCGTGTCCTCCGGCGTGGGCGTGATGACCGTGACCCGGCCGGTGGGTTGCGGGTTGGGTTCGTCGCCGTTGGAGGAAACCAGCTCGTCGACGATGCGCTCGGCTTCTTGGTGGCTGCCCGCGGGAATGGTTCCCCGCACCCGCTCCTGCACGTAATTGGGCAGGCTGTCCACATCCACCGTGGTGGTGCTGTCCAATTCGCTCAGACTGATGGGCCCCAGGCTCTGGGAGACGCCGTTGTAGATGGCCACCTTCCCGTTGTTCTCGCCCACGTAGTACTGCGAGGACGTCCAGGACTTCGCGGCCCAGCCGCCCAGCAACAGGGCGAGGGCGGCCAGTCCCAGGAGCCCGATGACCAGCGCACGACGCCGCTTGCCCCCCTTGCGTTGCTTCCGCTCGCCGAACAATGCATTGCGGACCTCGTCCGGATCCGACGGGACGTCCAACGTGGAGGTGCGCAGCATGGTCGCGCGGCGGCGCGCCACGGAATCCGTGACCGTGGGGATCCTTCCGGTCTGGGTGGCATTGGCCGCCGCGCCCACGAGCAGGTGGGGCCGTTCGGCGAGGTCTCTGCGCAGCTCCGCGGCGGACGACTCCTTGCTCGCCTCTGGGCCCTCCTCGGGGGTGTGATGACCGTCCGAGTAGCCGGCACCGGCCACGGGCGAGTCCAAGCTTGCGTTCCACAGATCCTCGTCGGCCAGTTGTTCGTCCGAGGTGCGGCTGTTGTCGGGAATGGCACCCACGGTTTCCCCGGTGGCGGGCGCAGGTTCGCTACCCCGCGGGATTTCCTGGACCTCGACAACAATCACGGTCACGTTGTCCGGGGCGCCGCGATCCAGGGTGAGTTCCACCAGGGAGTTCACGATCTGGTTGAGATCCCCGGTGGAGCGCATGATCGATTCGATGGTTTGCGCATTGACCACTGCATTGAGTCCGTCGGAGCACAATAACCACCGTTCACCGACCCGGGGGGTGATCGTTTGCACCTCGAGTTCGGGTGAGGCATCCACATCACCTAGAACGCGCATGAGCACGTTCTTGTGCGGGTGGCTCTCGGCCTCTTCCGGGCGCAGCCTGCCCTCGTCGATGAGCCGCTGAACAAAGGTGTGGTCCGTGGTGACCTGGCTGAACCCCTCGGTTTCGGACCAGCGGTAGGCGCGGGAATCGCCGATGTGGGCCACCGAAATGGTGTCGCCGTCAATCAGCAGTGATGTCACGGTGGTGCCCATGCCTCCCAACCGCGGGTTGGCCTGCACGAGCTTGGCAAGGTTCTGGTTAGCGTTCTGGATCTCGTCCGCCAGAATCGTTTCCGCGTCACCGTTGTGGCCCGCGTGGTCCAGGTGAGTGAGGTCGATGACGGCGGATGCGGATGCGACATCGCCGCCCACGTGGCCACCCATGCCGTCCGCGACGACGGCCAGGTACCGACCCGCGTACGCGGAGTCGTCATTCTTGGAGCGGATGCGGCCGACGTCCGAGCGCGCGGCAAAACGGAAAGCAATGGGCATGGGTCAGGGCCTCAGTTCCATCACGGTGCGCCCCACACGGAACTGCACACCCGGGTCAACCGCTGCCGCGCGGGAGAGTTGTTGGCCCTGGATGTATGTGCCGTTGGTGGATCCCAGGTCTTCGAGGAACCACCGTGAACCCTGCGGGAACAGGCGCGCGTGGCGGCCGGAGGCGTAATCGTCCTCGAGGGGGACTGTGGCCTCGGCGGAACGGCCCAGCAGTATGGGGGCGGAGCCGAGTTGAAAACTACTGCCGGACAGCGGCCCGTCTATGATCACCAGGGTTCGGGGGCGGTAGCGGGTGCCGCCGGTGGTGGTAGCGCCGGAATCATGACCGGCCGGCGGTGTCGCGGGGCGTTCCTTGCCTGCGTTGGCCCGTTTTTTTCGTGCGCTGTCGATGGCCGCGCGGGCCCTGTTGCCGACCGCGAGGTCCCGTGCCTGGGAGGCGATGATGGCGAAAATAAAGATCCACAGCAACGCCAGGAACCCGAAGCGCAATAGCGTAATGGTCAGCTCAGACACCTCAGCGCCCTTCCTTGGGGACTAGCAACCGGAACACCAAACGGGTGCGCCCCATGGTAATCACTGATCCGTCGACCAGCTCGGCACGACCCTGAATGCGTTCACCGTCAACGTAGGACCCGTTGGTGGATCCCAGGTCCACGGCCAGGTAGTGCTGACCCTGGTGCCGGATTTCCAGGTGCTTGCGGGACACGCCGGTGTCCTCCACGGTGATGTCCGCTTCCGTGGAACGGCCCACGCTCACGCTCGCCGCGTTCAACGAGAAACGCTCGCGGCCGACCTCGATCACGGGGACGTAATCGACCTCCGGCTGCGGCTCGCGCGCCACGCGGGGTGGGGTGGCGGCGTCGAACGAGGTGGGGCGCGGTGGCCGCTGCGGCGCGGGCTGGGGCTCCGGCGCTCGCACCGAGGCCGACGCCGCCCCGGCCGAGCTGCCCGCGCCCGGCCCGGAATCCGTGCGTTCGGCGGAAGAAATGATCGTGAACTCCCCGGCCTCGAGATCCGGATTGCGGATGAAACTGACGCGCACCGCGCCCTGCAGCGTGTACGCCTGAGACCTGGCGTGGCGGATGATCACATCGCACAATTCCTCTGCCAACTGGGTGCCCCATTCCTGGGCGCGGGGGAAATCGTCGTCGGAGAACTGCACGGTGAAGACATTGGGTGCCATGGTGCGGCCCGCGGACATCGTGAATGATTCCTGATCCAGCTCGCGGCGCAGGGCGCTGGCAATTTCCACGGCCTCGATCCGCTTGCGGGAACCCGCGGTGAAAGCGGTGCGTACGGCTTTCTCGATTCCGTTTTCCAAACCGGTCCAAAAACCCACAGCCGCCTCCTTCCGCGCCAACCCGTGGCATTGTCGTGTGCGCGCCAACCGGGGTGAGGCAGGCGTGCGACGGTGAGTAGTCCCCAGAATAGTAGACACGGTGTCTGAGTGACCGGTGAAAAGAGCAAAGGGCGCGGATGCTTTCGTCGCGAGCGAAGATTTTGGCGTAATACCGTACAAATCAGCGCGCGGACGGGATGATAGAACTATGAAGCACACTGAGAAAATTCTGACCCTGAGTTCCTCCGCCGTGATCGGTGCGCTGCTGCTCACCGGCTGCGGAGGAAGTAACGATGAACCCGCCGCGGAAGCGCCCGCCGAGACCACCGCGGCGGTTCCGGAGAACGAGTCCACTGCCGAGATCACCGATGATCCCAGCGACGGTGAGGCTTCGGCCGCCAGCGAGAGTCCGTCGGCGTCTGCTGCCGCCGGCGATCAGAACGGTGGCCAGGCCGCGTCCCTGGCCGCTGTGGACACTCTTCTCGCCAAGTACGAGGGTGGCGACGTGGTGGAGCTCGACTACGACCGCGACAACGGTACCTTCGAGGCGGACGTCATCCAGAATGACACCAAGCACGAGGTCACCCTGGACGGCGCCGGTGAGAACATCACCAACGAGCAGGAGGACGGCACGGCGGATCAGGATGATCTGGACGAGCTGGGCAGGGCGTCCATCTCGATCAAGGAGGCCGTCGAGAGCGCCTTCGGTGAGGTGTCTTCGCAGGGCGGCACCGTACTGCTCGATGATGTTTCCCTGGACGATGACAACGACACCCTCAACTGGGAAGTTGAGCTGGACATCGACGACAGCGATGCCACGTACTACGTGGACGCCAACAGCGGATCGGTCAGCAGCAACAATTAAGTGCTACCGTTCGCCCGCGCCGTGAGCGCCGCGGCCCTGCCTTGTCGATGTGTTGTCGACTCAGGGCAGGGCCGCCGCCAGTTCCACGGCCTGTTTGATGGCGCGCTTGGCATCCAGTTCGGCGGCCACGTCGGCCCCGCCGATCACGTGGACGGGGCGCGCATCGCCCGCCAGGTCCGCGGCCAGCTCGGTGCGTGATTCCTGGCCCGCGCAGAGCACTACGGTGTCTACTTCCACGAGCGTTTCCACCCGGGGCGTCTCCAGGGCAATGCCCCCGCCCCCGTGTACGTGCGCGTCCGGGGTGGGCGCGGTGATGCGAACGCCTCGGTCGGTGATCTCCCGGTATTCCACGCCGGTGATGAACTGCACGTTGGCCATGCGCAGTTCCAAGCGGTGGATCCATCCGGTGGTGGGGCCCAGTCGTGAACCGGGTTTGGTGGTGCTGCGTTGCAACACGGTGACCCGTCGCATCGGGGGCTCGGGCGCCGGGGTCAGCAAGCCGCCGCGGGCTTCCAGTGAGCGATCGATGCCCCACTCCGCGTAGAAGTCGGCGGAAGGGTTGTGCGTGAGGAAGTGCGCGACGTCGTACCCGATGCCGCCCGCCCCGATCACCGCGACCCGGTCACCCACCGGTGCGCCCTCGAGAACCTCCTTGTAGCCGAGCACGGCGGGGTCGGTGTCCCCGGGGATCCCGGGGCGGCGGGGGTGGACACCGGCGGCGATGACCACCCGGTCCGCGAAGGCGAGGTCCGCGGGGGTGGCCCGGTGCCCGGTGTGCACCGTGACGCCCAGTTCGCGCAGGCGCGTGGTGAAGTAGCGGATCGTGTGTTGGTAGTCCTCCTTGCCCGGAATGCGACGAGCCAGTTGGAACTGCCCACCCAGCTCGGGTTGTTCCTCGAACAGTGTGACGCGATGCCCGCGTTGCGCGGCAGCTTCGGCGAAGGCCATTCCCGCGGGGCCGGCACCCACCACGGCGATCTGCTCAGCCGTGCGCGTGGGGCCCAGCACGAGTTGCGTCTCGCGCATGGCGCGCGGGTTCACCAGGCAGGACATGCGTCGGCCGGTGAACGTGTGGTCCAAGCACGCCTGGTTGCAGGCAATGCACGTGTTGATGCTGTCCGGCTGGCCCTCCCGCGCCTTGGCGACGAATGCGGGGTCGGCCAGGAAGGGCCGGGCCATGGTCACGAGGTCCGCGTCCCCGCGGGCCAGGACCTCCTGGGCGAGCTCGGGGGTGTTGATGCGGTTGACCGTGGCGATCGGGATGCGGAGATTCTCACGCAGCGCGCGGCTGACCCACGTGAATCCGGCGCCGGGCACGCTCGTGACGATCGTGGGGATGCGAGCCTCGTGCCAGCCGATGCCCGTGTTGATGATGGACGCACCCGCCGTTTCGACCTCCCGGCCCAGGGCCAGAACCTCCTTGAACTCCTGGGCGTCCGGGACGAGATCCAGCGCGGAGAGCCGGTACATCACCAAGAAATCCGGACCGGTGCGCTCGCGGACGCGCCGCACGATCTCCGTGGCGAAGCGGCGTCGGGCGGGCGGCGAACCACCCCAGCGATCGGTGCGCCGATTCGTGTGCTCGACCAGGAATTCGTTGATCAGATACCCCTCGGAACCCATGATCTCCACGCCGTCGTAGCCGGCCTGCCGGGCCAGGTACGCGGCGCGCGCGAAGTCTTCAACGGTGCGTTCGACGTCGCCCTCGGACAGTTCCCGCGGTGTCACCTTGTTGATCGGGGCGCGGATGGGTGACGGGGCCACGGCGTGCTCGTGCATGGCGTAGCGGCCCGAGTGCATCAGTTGCAGGGCGATGAGGCCGCCGGCCTCGTGTACAGCGGTGGTGACCACACGGTGACGTGGCAGCTGGTCCTCGGTGGTGAGGTGGGCGCCGTGGTGGCGCGCGGCGCCCTCCGGGTTGGGGGAGACCCCACCGGTGACGATGAGCCCCGCCCCGCCGCGCACACGTTCTACATAGAAGGCCGCGAGCTCGTGCTCACCGCCGTCCTTTTCTTCGAGTCCGGTGTGCATCGAGCCCATGATCACGCGATGGGGAAGGGTTGTGGAACCCACGGTGAGAGGGGACAGTAAGTGCTGGTAACGCGCGGTCATCCGATACTCCAAGTCTCAGGTACTGGGACCAAGACTAGGTGATCAGTGACCCACGTCACCAATTACTCCGCGGGTGAACTGTTTGCCTGGTGGAGCGTTTGGGAAATTGTTATTATTAGTACATCAAAATAAACCGCACCATGACAGCGGCGAGTTTTCAGTACGCCGGGTGCACAAGGAGGTTCACATGGGTAAGAAGTCCAATAAGAACGCCAACTACACCGTTCCGGGGCTGACCACTGCCGAGGGTCATGCTCTGGCGGATACGCTTCAGCAGCGCCTGAACGCATTGAACGACCTGCAGCTCACGCTCAAGCACGCCCACTGGAACGTGGTGGGCCCCAACTTCATCTCCGTCCACGAGATGCTGGATCCCCAGATCGAGACCGTCCGCGGCTTCGTGGACGAGGTTGCCGAGCGCATGGCGACCATGGGTGTTTCGCCCATCGGCCTGCCCGGCGCGATCGTCTCCTCACGCACGTGGGACGACTACGACGTCATGCGCGCCACCGGCGTGGAGCACCTGGCCGCCCTGGACGTGGTCTACTCCGGTGTCATCAAGGACCACCGTAAGGCCATTACGAAGGCCGGCAAGGTGGATCCCATCACCGAGGACATGCTGATCGGTCAGGTCAAGGGTCTTGAGCTGTTCCAGTGGTTCATGCGTTCCCACATCGAGTCCGCGTCCGGTCAGCTGGAGAACTCCAGCGCTGCCACCGAGAAGGGCGCGGCCGAATCGGTTGTCGCTGACAAGTCGGGCAAGTCCATCAAGTCCGCCAAGAAGAAGTAACACTTCGGCGAACAGGCATCTGATGGCCCGGAACCGTGTGGTTCCGGGCCATCAGTGCGTTCGAGCCCTGGTGGGCCGCGGGCGGTGGAGTGCTAGTAGGTGAGTCCGAAGACCCACACGGCAAGTGTCATCGTCACCAGGGTGATGAGCACCATGGCAATGAGGTTCAGCCAGATGCCGCCGCGGATCATTTGCGTAATGGTGACGTAACCGGAACCGAACGCAATGGCGTTGGGCGGGGTGGCCACCGGGAGCATAAACGCGCAGGTTGCGGCCAGCGCCACGGGGATGGCCAGCAGCATGGGGTCAATCCCCAGGCCCATGGCCACGCCGCCGGCAACGGGCAAGAACGTTGCCGCGGTTGCGGTGTTGGAGGTCAGCTCGGTGAGGAGCAGGATGCCGGCTGCGAAGATCAGCACCATCAAGACCATGGGAACCCCGCCCAGACCCTGCGCCTGCTCACCGATCCACTCGGTCAACCCGGACGAGGAGAACTGCGATGACAGCGCCAAACCACCGCCGAACAGCAACAGCACGCCCCAGGGAAGTTTAACGGCGGAATCCCAGTCCAACAGGCGCACACCGCGGGCGGCGCCGGCGGGGCAGAAGAACAACAGCAGGCCGACCACCATGGCGATACCGGCGTCCGAGATGGGCGGAGTGTCGAAGATCGTCGGCACGAAAACCCAGGAGAACGCGGCCAGAATGAAAATGGCCAGCACACGCCTCTCGCCGGAGGACATGGCACCGAGCTTGGCGAGCTCGTCCTGAATGAGTTCTTTACCGCCCGGGATCTCGGTGATCTCCGGCTTGAACAGCACCTTGGTGAGCAGGAACCAGCAGATCGCCAGCATGACGACCGACAGGGGCACACCCACCAACATCCACTGCCCGAAGCCGATCTGGATGTCGTGCGAGTCGGAGAGATAGCCGGCCAGCAGCGTGTTCGGCGGGGTGCCGATGATGGTGCCCAAAGAGCCGATCGAAGCCGCGTACGCGATACCCAGCATCAGCGCCGTACCGAAATTGGACTTGATGATCTCCTGCTTGACCGAGCTGTCCTGGGGGTCGGCCTCTGCGGCCGTGCCCGTTCCGGGATCGGCCGGGGCCGCGGCGTCGTGGGTGACGTCACGTGTGTTGGACGCGGAGGCGTCGGGTGTGGGGCCCGCACCGGTGTCGGTGCCGTTGCCGATCTTGGTGACCAGGAGCAGGACGGACACGCCGATCGGCAGCATCATCACGGCGGTCGCGGTGTTGGAGACCCACATGGACAAGAAACCGGTGGCCACCATGAATCCGGCGACCATCTGGGTGGGTTTGGTGCCGATGATCTTCACGGTCAGCAGGGCGATGCGGCGGTGCAGGTTCCAGCGTTGCATGGCCAGCGCCAACAGGAACCCGCCCATGAACAGGAAGATCACGTTGTTGCCGTAGGAGGCTCCCACGTCGTCGAACGCGACGTCATCGCCGAGAACCGGGAACACCACCAACGGGACCAGGGCGGTTGCGGGCAGCGGGAGCGCCTCAGTCATCCACCACGCACCCATGAGCACGGCGGTGGCTGCGGTGAGGCGGGCGCCCTGGGCCACGTCCCCGGGCATCAGGACGTACACGAGAAGCGCCAGGATCAGCCCGGCACTCAGGCCGAGCCATTTGATGCGGTGGGTTTTCAGGTCCTCGGACGATGCTCGTTCACCGGGGGATTGGAAGTCGACCTCTTCGCCGCGGCGTGGGTCTGGATCGAAGTTCTTGAGGTGCGCGCCGGGCACCGCGGGGTGACTCATGAGGGATCTCCACGTCATTGTGATGGGAATTACGTGGAATTCATTCTATGAAGTTACTGAGTGTTTCTTCCGCAGGCTTGACTGGCGGCGGGTCACGAGCGATAACGGCCCGCCCCGGTGATTCGGGGCGGGCCGTTGGTGCGGGTCGACGCGCTGCTGCGGCGGGTTCGCGGCGGGTGCGACGCGGCGTCCGTTGCGGTGGGCGACGGCCCCGGGGGCCGCTAGTTGACCGTTGTCACCCGGATGGTCTCCGGTAGGGCCTTGATGGCGGCCACCACCTCCGGGGTCACGCCGTTGCCGCAGTCGGTGACAAGGTAACCGGTTTGGCCCTTGGTGACCAACTGCTGCCGGTCCACGTTGATGCCGTGCTCACCCAGTACCGAGTTCACGCGGGCCAGCACGCCGGGCAGGTTGCTGTGGATGTGCATCAGGCGGGTGCCCAGGATGTCCGGGTCGAGCTGCATTTCGGGGAAGTTCACGGACAAGCTCGTGGAACCGTAACGGCTGTAATCGATCAGCTTGCCGGCCACGAATTGACCGATGTTCTCCTGGGCCTCGGCCGTGGAACCTCCCACGTGCGGGGTGAGGATCACGTTGGGCAGGCCCTGCAGGGGTGAGGTGAACGGGTCACCGGCTGCCTTGGGTTCTGAGGGGAACACATCCACCGCGGCGCCGGCCACGTGACCCGACACCAGGGCCTCGCGCAGGGCTTCATGGTCCACCACGTGCCCGCGGGACAGGTTCAGGAACAGCGAGCGGGGGCGCATCTTGCGGAATTGGTCGCGGCCGAACATGTTGGCGTTGTCGGGGCGGCCGTCCACGTGCAGGGTCACGGTCTCCACGGACTGCAGCAGTTCGTCCAGGGAATCGCACTTGGTGGCATTGCCCATGGACAGGCGGTCCACGGTGTCGTAGAAGAAGACCTTCATGCCGAACGCTTCGGCCAGCACGGACAGTTGTTTACCGATGTTGCCGTACCCCACAATGCCCAGCGTGCGGCCGCGGACTTCGTGGGAGCCCTTGGCGGACTTGTCCCACACGCCCTCGTGCATGGCTTTGTTCTTGTCGGTCAGGTGACGCGCCATCACGATGATCTCGGCCATTGCCAGTTCCACCACGGACCGGGTGTTGGAATACGGCGCGTTGAACACCACGGTGGCGGTGTCCGTGGCGGCGGTCAGGTCGATCTGGTTGGTGCCGATGCAAAACGCACCAATGGTCTGCAGCTGCGGGTGTGCTTCCAGCACCTCGCGCGTGACATGGGTCTTGGATCGGATCCCCAGCATGTCCACTCCGTGCAGAGCGTCCTTCAACTCGGTGGGGTCCAGCGCGCCCTTGCGGGTCTCGACCTCGACTCCGCGGCTGCGCAGGAGGTCAACGGCGTCGGGATGGATGTTCTCAAGCAGTAAGGCCTTCACACGGACATCCTAGTGCGTGCGATTGCGGGCGCTTTTTCCGCGACGGGGCCCTGCGTCAGCGGGCCCTGTATGCGGTGAGCAGCCGGTCCACCACGGCGTCCATGGCGTACTCACGGTCAATGGTTTCCGCGGCGGCGGCGCCCAGCTCGCTTCGTTTCGCGGGGTCACCCAGCAGGTGCGCGAGTGCGTTCTCGAGCGCTTCCTGCTCCGCACCGACCACCAGGCCGGAGCCGGTGCGCTCCACGGTCTCGGCCAGGCCGCAGCTGTCGGTGATCACCACGGGCAGACCGGCGGCCATGGCCTCGAGCACGGACATGGGGTAGGGCTCGTTGACCGAGGGCAGGACGTAGATCTGCGAGCGCGCCATCCACATGCGTGCGCCCTGCGAATCCACCGGGCCTTGCCACGTGAGGCGATCACCCAAACCGGCCTCCGCAATGGCCTCACGAACTGCCTCCCCCTGTCCTTCGTCCGGACCCACCAAGGTGAACGTGGCCCGGGGGAACCGCTGCGCGAGCGTTCGTGCGGCTGCCACGAAGGCGAGGGGTCGTTTGCGTTCCTGTAGCCGTGCGAGATACAGGACTCGGCACTCGCTCCGTTGGGCCACGGAACCGTTCGGTTCGGACCCCTCCGGCCCGGACGTGGCCGTCCCGGTCATCGGATGTGGCCCGGAGTTGCTGGGCATGCCGTTGTGCAGCTCCTGCAGGGTCACCACACCACGACTCACCTCACGCAGGTCCTCGGCCTCAGGGGCCGTCAGGTGGAAAACCCGCTCCGCCCGGCTCAGGACCTTCCGGGTGAGTAGTGCGTCCAGGGGGCGGGCCAGTGGGTTGGTCGAAGCGTCGATCATGCCGTGCGGCTGCAGCACCACTCGTGTGCCCGACCGTTGGGCCAACCACGCCGCGGGGAGCGTGAGGAGGTCGCGGGCCATGTGCACGTGAATCACGTCCGCGCTCGCGGCAACGCGTCGCAGCCAGGACAACAGGCCGGGGGATGACAGCCCGGCGAATCCCGCCCCCGGAAGCAGTTGCAGCGGGGGGAACAACTTGGTGCGTACCCCCTGGACGGTGTCCGGCAGCGGCGCGCCCAGGTCCGAGCCGGCGGCCGCTAGCACCACGTCGTGCCCGGCCTCGGCCAGCGCGCGGCATTGGTTGAGCGCCACCGTGGTGGGCCCGCCATAGGCGTTCGTGCCGGAAACGAGGGCCACCACCTGGAGGATCCTCATACCGGCCGCGCCTCGGTCGCCGCGGGTGCCAGCACTCGCCGGCCGGCGGGAACGTCCCGCGTGACGAGGGCCGTTGCGCCCACGACGGCGCCCTCGCCCACGGTGACGCCGCGCAGCACCGTGGCACGCAGGGCGACCCAGGCGCCGTCGGCAATGCGAATGGGGGCGTTGTCGAATTCGAAGGCGGGATCGTCTGCCCGGTGGCTGCCGGTGCACAGCATTGCTTCTTGGGAAATGCACACGTCGGAACCGATGTCGATGGGTTCGAGGTTGAGCAACCAGGCCCCCACGCCGATCCACGAGTTCTCACCGACGGTCAACTTCCACGGCCAGTGAATGCGCACCCCGTGACGAATGAGCGTGCCGGTACCGATGCTTGCCCCGAATGCCCTGAGAAGGCGCGCGCGCACCGAGGGCGGGCACAGCACCGAGCGCTGCAGTGGTTCGACCACCAGCGCCCACGCGGCGCACGCGAGGGTGCCCCGGCCCTTGTCGTAGCCGACACCCGTGAATGTGGCGAGTCGCCGTGAATTTCGTGTCATTTCTCCCCCTCGAACGGGTGGCCTCCGGAGCTGTTGTGCGCCGTACTGCTCCCGGTTGAGTTCTCCCGTGGTTACCGTAGTCAGCCTGGATTCAGCTTTCCAAACGGGATGCCCAACGCACCCGTTATTTCATCCGCACCGCGGCTCGGATATCCCGTGTGCGGTGCCGTGTGCTGACAGGATATGGGGAAATTTAGATGATTTCGTGTTTAGAATGCGTTCATTAGGGGAGTATTGAGCGGGTCGATAACAAACGCCTCCGGGCGTTGCGGGGAATGTCCGGGCGGACATCGTGACTCGCTGCCGAAAGGCTAGGGCTGGGAGGGCATATGACACTGCGGGATTATTTTGACGTGCTGAGGAAAAGGTGGCTGGTTGTCGCCGGGTTAATGCTTGTGGGGCTCCTTATCGGCGGGGTCATTGCGCTGGTGATTCCCCCCAAGTACCAAGCCACGGCGCAGTTGTACGTGGCGATCCCCACGAGCGACTCCGCCGCCGAACTCAATCAGGCGGCTACATATCTGTCGCGAGAGCTGAAATCTTATGCGACTCTTGCCACCACCCCGTTCGTTCTGGAACCGGTGGCCGATCGCCCCGATGTCAACGAATCGGTGGACGCGCTAGAGGGAATGGTCACGGTGACGAACCCGACCGCCACGTCCCTGATCGATGTCGCAGCGACCGCCGAGACGCCCGAAGAAGCACAGACCGTGGCAAACGCGGTTGCCGACGAACTCACCCGTGGCGTGTCGACCCTGTCACCCTCGGTGGAGGGCCGTGACAGCACGGTGCTGGCCACCACCATCAGCCGGGCGGAGCTGCCGGTCTCCACCAGTGGCTTGCAGGCCTGGAGCTACCCGTTGATTGGTCTTGTCGGCGGCGCCGTGCTCGGAGTGATCCTGGCGTTCCTCGTTGAAGGACTCGATCGCCGCCCCAGAACGGTTCAGGATTTGCGCGAGGTTCGCGGTGCAACCCTGGCCGGGGCGGTTCCTCGCCTGAAACAACTGTCCAGCCGGGGACTGGCCCAATCGTCGTCGCACGGCAGCCGTGGCGAGACCGCGGACGCGGCCGACCAGCAGCGGGTACCGCAGCAATTCGTCTCGCTGAGATCGGTGTTGCAGCGCCATCACCCGGAGGTACTGCCACACGTTCCAGGGTCGGCCGTGTTTCTGGTGACGGGTTCGCGCCACCGGGACGGTGTCACCACGGTGGCCTTGGAGCTTGCTCGTAGCTACGCGGACCTCGGAAGTCGCGTCGTACTGGTGGATGCGCACTTGCAGAACCGGGGTTTGAGCGAGCTACTCGGTGAGGACATGCGGGTGGGGGTCGCAGACATTGCCGGCGGCTCCGCCAGGGCCGAGGAGACAGCGGTGAAGCTCGGCCCCAACCTCATGTTCATCCCCGCGGGGACGGAAACCGTTCGGCCGAGCGACGTGGTGTGCTCCGAACGCATGAATGTCCTGATCGGTGAACTTCGCAACGAGTTCGACGTCGTGGTCATCGACTGCTCACCCCTCGCCGAAACCGTCGACAGTGTGGTGCTCAGCCGTGCGTCGGACGTGGTCCTGTTCGTCACCGTGCCGGGTGGAACCCCGATGGGCCGATTGCAGCAGGCGGTGGACGGCTACGGCGATGCACCGGTGGCCCTCGTGGCAAACCGTTCCGGGCATCGTCGCGGCGCCCACGCCGGGCTGAGCTGAAGACAGTGGTGAGACGGTGAATCCCGTTGCCACGGCAACCGTCCTGTTGGTGGCCACGGCCCTGGTCGGTCTCCTCGCCATCGCCCACGTTCGATCGCGTGGCACGGACGGATTGAATCTCCGGACGTGGATGCTGATTAACTTCCAAGTGGCCAACGTGCTCTCCGGGTTCGCTCATGTCCTGCGGTGGTCCAACGACCGCGGGTATTTCGAGGCGCTGTCCGGGCCCACGACCGGGGCCGATTCCGGACTGGTGACGGCCGCGTGGGCGACCTTCTTGGGCAGCTGCGCCCTCTGGGCGGGCATGGTCGTTCCCCGCCCCGCGCTGCGGGGGCCGTCACGGGGGAAGCAACCCGAGCGGCGTTCGCGCGGATCCTACATTCCGGAGAATCTCTACTCCTTCGCCGCCGCCCACCGGGTCTCGGTCGGTGGCATCGCGTTGCTGCTGGCGGCCGCGGGAACCTTGGGTATGCTCCGGGTCATGGCCGCCACCCCGGAGGGTGGGGGCAGAATCATTGCGGTGGACGGGGGCAATGCCCGCTACGCCTTTCTCGCCGGCTGGCTGCCGTGGGCCGTGTCGATTCTCGTTCTCGCGCTGGCGAGTCGCAGGCGCGTGGCCGGTCCGGCCCTCTGGAACACGTTGCTCCTCACGGCGGGGTTGGCCGCGCTCGCGGTCAGTTCCACCTGGAACGGCGGGCGAGCCGAATTGATGTACGTGTCATTTCCGCTGCTGGCCCTGATGCTTCCCAGGATCAGAGTCCTGAAATGGCCGATTCTCGTGATTGGTGCTGTGTCCTTCGCGGCGTTCGTGGTGGTGACCACGGCACAACGTGTTGGCGCCACCACCGATCCGTGGTCGTTCATCGATTGGCAATGGGGCCGATTCTCCATGGCAGCCTGGGCCGGTCAACATGTTGACCTGCACGGATCATTGGGGGGCGAGACGGTCTGGAGTGCTCTGCTCAATGTCCCGATGGCACTGCTGCACTTCGCCGGGGCCGGAGGTGACAGCCCGTTCCGTTCCATGGTGGAGGTCTCAGGCTTCGACCTGTTGGGAGACGGTGAACAGATCTACATCGTCCCCGGGTTCACCGCGGAAATGATTCTCAACTTCGGGGTGCCGGGGGTTGTGGTCGGGTACCTGATTATTGGCTGGTTGTCGGCTCTGATCGCTGACGCCTATACCCGCAGCCGCAGTGAGTCCACCAGGTTGCTTCTTGCGTCCTTCGGGGCGGTGTTGGTCTTCCAAAGCATCGTGGGTCAGCTGGAATCCTTCGAGACGTTCATGACCCTGTCGATCCTCCCGCTGTGGGGCCTGTGGCTCGCGGACAAGATCATCGGGAATCCACGCGACCGCGGTCAGCCCCTCGTTCTTCCCGGCCCGGCCGACGACGCTCGGGTGCCGGCCGAACAAAGGAGGGCGAGTCTATCGTGATAATCTCGCACATGCTCGGCGGGCAGGGGAGAATGTCCGGCGGGTGGGCTGACCGGAGGGGCTATCGGTTGAGTCCACAACGTTGCTGTTCCGGGGGGTTCCCATGCCGTTGTTGACGGTGATCATGCCTGCCTATCGGGCCCAGGCCACCATTGAATCGGCCATCCGCTCCGCGCTTCGCGCGATGCCGCGAGACGCCGAACTCATCGTGGCCGTGGACGGGCCGGATGAGCGCACCGCAGAACGTGCGCAACGGGTGAAGGATTCGCGGCTTTCGGTTCGCGTGGACCCGATCAACCGGGGCACGGTGACGTGCATGCGCCGTTCTCTGGAGACCACGGACAGCCAACTCGTGGCGCGGGCGGATGCGGACGACATTTCGATGCCGTGGCGGTTCCGCGCGGAAATTTCAGCGCTGAAGCACGCGGACATCGTGTGCGGATCCGCGGTGCGGTTCGGGCAAGCAAGTCTTCCCAGGCCGTCCTACTTCGGCTCCCTGACCAGCAAGGAGGTCGGTCTCCTCCTGCCGTTCGTCAATCCGCTGTTCCACCCGAGTATGTTGGCTCGCCGAATCACGTTGCTGAGCGCCAACGCATACGCAGAACACTCCGCGGCCGAGGACTACGTGATGTGGTTCGACGCGCTCCTGTCCGGGGCCGCAGTGGTGAAGCTGGCGGTCCCGCTCATCGCCTACCGGCTGAGCCGGAGTCAGATTTCCAGCGCCCCGGACTACGTCGATCGAGTCTACGAGGACCCGCAGGTCATCCGAGCCTATACGGCGTGGGTGCAGGCCACGGGAATGTCCTGGTTGCTCGACAACGGAGGAGCTCCGGGTCGCCCGGCGGGAACACGGGAACAACTGGAGAGCGTGATAGCGGGAGTGCGCCCGCAAACGCGTCCTTACGCGAGACATCACGTGAGATCAGCATCGACCGTTCTGACCGAGTCCTGATGCTCGCCCAGATCAAGTCACTGATCGAGCGGGCCATACCCCGCCTCTCGTCCGCGCTCGTGGTGCTGCTGCTGGCAGCCTTCACAACTCCGCACTACGTGGGTATCTACAACCTGGTCACCTTGATCTACACGGCCATTCAGGTCACGATCGATTCGGGTGCCCGGTTCGTGGTGATCCGAGTGCTGAGCGAACCCGGTGGCATGCGCATCATGAATCGCTACAGGGCGATCATGCCCTTCGTGGCGTTCCTCATTCTTGTCGGCCTGATGCTGTTCCTACGGTGGAACGGGACGCTGGAGAACTGGGGCGAATTCTTCCAGGTACTGCCCGTGGCCCTGGCCCCGGGTTTCGGTGTCCTCGGCCTGCTGTACGTGGGCACGTTACAAGCAACGAACCAATGGGGGGCCCTGGCGCGTCTGCAGCTGTGGGCCGCCCTGTTGGGCCTGACGGTGGGCGGAACCACCCTGATCCTGACCCACTCGCTGTTGGGGCCGTCCCTTCAACTGGCGGTCACCGAGGGCGTCTTCGCCCTGTTGTGCTGGTGGCGGGCCCGGCGTAACGATAAGCCGATTCCGCAGACGACGCCGGGGCAGCAGTCGATTTTCTCCGACATGGCCACGATGTCCGGTTATGCCCTCATGTCGTGGTTCCAGGGCCAGGCCGAGCGCCTGTTCATGAGCATCTTTGCCGGTACGGCAGCCCTGGGTACGTACAGCGCAGGCAGCGCGGTGGGACGCGCCCCCAGTGATGCGCTCGCGGCGTCGACGGCCAACGTGGTGAGGGTCGGGATTGCCGACAAGGACGAGGACGGCGAGATCAGGAGCGAAAGCGAGCGGCTGCTCTCGCGTGCCCTGCTCCTGGCGTTCGGGTGTGTGGTCCTCTCCATGGCCGCATCGCTCGTGCTCCGGCCGCTGCTGGGCCCAGACTGGGCCACGGCCATGTCCATGGTCCCGTTCATTGCCATGGTGGCGTTTCCCTCCGTGCTGTCCTGGTCCGCTTCCGTGCTGCTGGTCCGCACGGGACAGGCCTGGAAGACTTTCATGGGGCCGGTGACCGGAGTCGTCTTCGGCGTAGTCATCGCCTGGGCCGCCACTTTCGACCTGCACCTGGCGGCCACCGTCCTGGTGGTCCGCGAGGTTGCAGTGGTGCTGGTTTCCTTCAGCCTCATCGGACGGGTTGCACCGTGGCGCGCGTTCGTGATCTGCGTGGCGCTGGCGTCGCTGGGACTGACCGTGTGCTGGCTGACGCTCTAGGGCGCCGTCGGCCCGGGCCGTGAGGTCACAGGCCCCGGGCCTGCCCCCGGTGGGCCCGGTACCAGGCCACGGTGTCCCGGAGGCCGGTGGTCAGATCCACGGTGGGAGACCAGCCCTGTGCGTGCAGCAGCGAGACATCCATCAGTTTGCGCGGTGTGCCGTCGGGCTTACTGGTGTCCCAGTGCGTGTCGCCTTCGTAGCCGGTGGCCTGCGCGACTTGATCCGCGAGTTCCCGGATCGTGACGTCCTCACCGGTACCAACGTTGACCTGCTGCGGCCCGTCGTAGTGCTCCAGCAGGTGCAAGCAGGCCGTGGCGAGATCGGCCACGTGCAGGAATTCGCGCTTCGGTGAGCCCGAACCCCAATTGGTGATGGACGTGGCACCGGCTTGCACCGCGTGATCGTAACGGCGGATCATCGCGGGCAGGACGTGTGAGCCCTCGGGAGAGAAATTGTCCCCCGGCCCGTAGAGATTGGTGGGCATGGCCGAGATCCAGGGCAGACCGTATTGCCGCCGCACGGCCTGGACCTGCATGATGCCCGCGATCTTGGCAATCGCGTACGCATCATTGGTCGGTTCCAGATACCCGGTCAGCAGGGAGTCCTCCCGCAGCGGTTGCTCCGCAAGTTTGGGATAAATGCATGATGAGCCCAGAAACAGCACCCGTTCGACGCCCGCGGCAAGTGCCGCATCCAGGACATTGACCTGGATGCGGAGGTTGTCGGACAGGAAATCGACCGGGCGGGAATTGTTGGCCGCGATCCCACCGACCCGGGCCGCGGCCAGCACAACGTACCGGGGCCGGTGCTCGGACATGAATCGTTCCACCGCGGCACGATCCCTCAGGTCCACCTCGGATGAGGTCGCCCCGATGAGACGGTCGAAGCCCTGGTTCTCCAGGTGCCGCCAGACGGCCGAGCCCACCAACCCGCGGTGGCCGGCCACGTAGAACGGGGCGGATCGATCCAGTTCGCCGGGGGTGTAGGTCACATCATCGTGGGTACGCGCATCCGCAGGATCGCTGATGGTGCGCGGTCCGAGGCCGTCCGCGGCGCTCCGTAGAGTTGCGGTTATTTGATCGGCGCTCATGCGGCGGTCTCCGGGGCCCAGACGCTTTCCCTGACCGTGTCGATCCAGGAGGTGCCCACGCACTCCAGGGCTTCACGGTCTGCATCCACCATGATGCGGGCCAGCTCGGGTGCGTGGACCCGGGCCTTCCAACCGAGCTTCTCCTCCGCTTTGGAGGGGTCGCCGATCAAGGCGTCCACCTCCGTGGGTCGCAGGTACCGCTCATCGAACCGAACGTGATCCTGCCAGGTGAGACCCGCATGCTCGAACGCCGTTTCCAGGAACTCGCGCACCGACGTGGCACGTCCGGTGGCCAGGACGAAATCCTCGGGTTCGTCGACCTGAAGCATGCGCCACATGCCCTCGACGTACTCGGCCGCGTAGCCCCAGTCACGCACGGCATCAAGGTTGCCCATGTAGAGAAACTCTTGTTTTCCGGCGGCGATGGCGGCTACCGCGCGCGTGATTTTGCGGGTCACGAATGTCTCGCCGCGGCGAGGGGATTCGTGGTTGAACAGGATCCCATTGACCGCGAACATGTCATACGCCTCGCGGTAATTCCTGGTGATCCAGTACGAGTAAATTTTCGCGGCACCGTAGGGGGACCGCGGGTAGAACGGGGTGTTCTCATTTTGCGGAGGCGGCGTGGCGCCGTAGAGCTCGGAGGTCGACGCCTGGTAGAAGCGGCACTTCACACCCGCCCGCCGGACGGCTTCCAGCAGTCTCACGGTACCCAGCCCCGTCGTGGCGCCCGTGTGCTCTGGTTCGTCGAACGACACGCGGACGTGGGACTGAGCTGCCAAGTTGTACACCTCGTCCGGGTCGATCTCGCCGAGTAGTGTCACCAGGCGGGCGCCGTCCGAAAGATCTCCGTAGTGCAGGAACAAGCGTGCTTCCGGAGAGTGGGGGTCCTGGTACAAATGGTCGATGCGTGAGGTGTTGAAAGTGGAAGCCCGCCGGATCACCCCGTGCACCTCATAGCCCTTGGA
Organism: Kocuria sp. cx-455; assembly: GCF_057707085.1. NCBI lineage: Bacteria > Pseudomonadati > Acidobacteriota > Terriglobia > Terriglobales > Candidatus Korobacteraceae > Candidatus Sulfotelmatobacter > Kocuria sp. cx-455. The sequence goes on from NZ_JBYIPM010000007.1 coordinate 50,963, forward strand.
GAGTAGGAGCTCGGCCAAGTACGAACCATCCTGGCCCGTGATGCCGGTGATCAACGCTTTTTTAGTCATTGGAATATTTCCCGGTTCAGTTGGTGGGGGTAGCAAAGGTGGTGGTGCGCGTGGGTGCATGACCTGAGGCCCGCACCGCATTCAACGCAGCGATGAAAGCCTTGGTGGCGGCATCGCGACTGAGGACCTCACGGACGTAGCGGGCGCCACCGTTGTGGCGGGTACCCCCGGATTCGACCCATTCACCGTGGAGCGTGAGTGCCCCGGCCACGAGCGCTTGAGGGTCCCCCGGAGGGACCCGCATTCCCGCGTCGGCCGAAGCAACCTCGAATGCGGACGGGCTGTGCGCTTCGACGGCCGCGAGCACGGGGCGCCCGGCGGTGAAGTAGCTGGTCAACTTGCTCGGTACGCACATCTCGGTCACCCCGGGACGCTCATGGACGAGCAGTACGTCCGCGGCGCCCAGGAGCGCACTGTAGGTTTCATCGTCCACGCTGGGCAGCACTTCGAGGCGCGGTGCGTGGGCGGCCAGCTCTTCGAGCAGTGGGCGTTGCCGTCCCCCACCCACCAGGACGAAGCGCACTGGGGCACCCGATTGATCGGCCCGGGCGGCCGCGGCGACCACGTTTGCCAGGTCCTGCTTGGCGCCCATGTTGCCGGTGTGCAGCACAACGATGTCCTCCATGGGCCAACCGAACCGCTCACGCAGTGTGGCGGTGTCCACGTGAGTCGATGGTCCGATGTGGGTCCAGTTCCGAACGGTGTGCACGCGCGCCGGGTCCACGCCCAGCTCGCGCTGCACGTACTGGGCAAAGCGGTCATGGATGACCACCGTGGCCTCGCACGAGCGCAGGAAACGACCTTCCACGGCGCGCATGGCCCTGGTGGCAAACCCCCCGGCGGATCCCGTTTCGGTCAGTCCCGCCGTGTAGATGTCCTGCACCCAGGCAAGCACCGGAATGCCGTGGTACTTGGCGCGCAGCCGGACAATCACCGATGCGAACAGTGCCGGGCTCACGACCACTACTGCATCCGGGTTGTTCCACCTGGCCCGTGCCGCACGCAGGCCGAACATGATTTCCATTCCGAGCCGGCGTGCGAGTCCCGCGTTTCTCGGAACCGGGTGGGGTACTCGCGCAACGGGTACGCCGTTGATGATGTCCCGGTTCCGGTTGCCGCGCTCGTAACCGGCGTGAACCTGCCACTGTGGATAATGCGGTAGCCCGGTAACAACCCCCACGTCCCACCCGGCGGCAGTCAAAGTGTGCGCCATTCCTGACGTGTACGGAGCGATCCCCGTGTGTTCCGGGGCGTAATTGAGCCCAATGAATAAAACGCGTTGCCCCATGAAGAGACCTCCCCCAAAAAAATGGCCCCATAGCCCAAGGCCCGAGAACACGGTGGTAACCCCCAAGTCACCATCCGCTAGCTCACATAATAAGCACGTCGCGGAAAGACGCAATAGCGTAGTTCTTCATAATTTGTCACCCTAAATAGGGACACCAGAAGTAATCCCACTTGTGAGGCGGCATTATGTGAATACATTGAGAGTGCGACAAAGAGTTGGGCCTGCAGAATTCCGGCCGGTCGGGCCGGGAGTGCGGGTATGCTGACGTTATCGGCTGAATTCCTGGTTCGAGAGGTGGCCTCGGAATAATGTCGAAAGGTCCGTGACGCTGGGGCAAACGAGCGGAACGAGGCCAAGGACTTTGGTCAATCCGGTGGGGATCGGATGGCGGTGCACGTTGGGGTGTTCCGGGCCATTAATGGGTGGGGAGAAGCCTATGAGGGTAGAAGGCCAAGCAACATTTATTGCTGCGCCTGATCGCGTGATTCACGCGTGGGTTCACGGTCCGGCACACGGCCGGGTCCGCGGCGCGGTCGTCATTGCACCTGCACTGGCCAGGGAGGAAGTTGTCAGCCACCGCAGCATGCGGTTGGTCGCTGCATGCGCGGCCGAAAACGGCTGGGTGGCCATCCGACTGAGCTGGAGCGGCACCGCCGAATCGGGGGCCCGACCCGAGGGCAGTGATCCCGCGGCGATCTGGGAGGACGACCTCGCACTGGGATATTCCGAAGCGCGCAGGATCGTGGGCGATGATGCTCCGGTCCACGCGATCGGGCTGCGTATCGGCGCAGCACTCCTGGCTGCCTCGGCAGTCCCGTTCGAGCAACGCTTGCTGTGGGAACCGGTGTCAGGCGCCGTGTTCCTGCGCCAGTACAGCGGGCTGCGCCGCGCGAGCGGGCTGATCCTGCCGCCGGTCAGCGAGGAAGGCCTCGAGATCGGTGGGGCCCACTACTCGGATGCCGAGGCTGCCTCCATTCGAACGCTGAAGGACCCGCACAAGATGCAAACGCATCAGGATCGGGGCGTCGACGTGATTCGTGAAGCGGACCGCCGGGTGGCCAAAAAACTGTACGGAGTGGCGTCGATTTACGCCAAGGCGAGCCCTGACGCCATCGCGAGCTTGGTGGGGCGGTTGCGCGGTGGGCCGCGTCGCGACTACCGGGCGGGGGGCTGGCAGCCGCAGTGCACGGCCCGCCTTCATGTGGCGGAATTCGGTGTGGACGTGATCGAAGAATTACTCGAGCTCGGGGAGGACCGCCTGCCTGCCTCCTACACCCACCCCGTGGACAACCACGGAACCGACCTGGGTGCCGTGACTCTGGCCCCGCCGTCGGCGGAACCCAAGGACGGTCCCACGGGCCTGTGGACGATAGCGGCCCGGAGGCTCGCGGCACGCGGGGTACCGGCATTGCGTGTGGAACGCCATCATTGCGGGGACGGTGCCGGGCTGGATGAAGTCAAGGACGTCAACCCGTACACCCGCCAGGGCATTGCCGATATCGACTCCGGAGCGCGCTGGTTGCACCACCGGACCGGCGAGGAAGTCACGGGTGTAGGCCTGTGCGCGGGGGGTTGGCTCGTGGCCATGGCTCCGCAGGACAGCCCCATGCGCCGCCGTGTCATTCTCAACAACGTGGCGTGGCGAGCGGCCGAGAGCTACTACGAGAGGCTTTACCGCAATTGGGACGTGGACGCGGTGCTCGAACAATTGCGGTCCATGGGCGATGTGGCGATAGCCACGAATTTCCGCACCCGGTTGAAAGACCGGATCCGGCGCCTGATGCCCTACTCCCTGTGGCTTTTCCTGGGGCGACGCAGCCTTCCCAATGTGCCGGAGGTCGTTATGGAGTATTCATCACGCGGCGCGGAAGTGTCTTATCTGTTCGGTCCGGAGGACGGCCTGTTGTTCCTTCAGGAACGGGGCGACCGGGGGCTGCGTCGGTTGCAGCGACGAGGCAGACACGTCATGGTGACGCACCTGGCCACCCTCGATCACGCCTTGCAGTCCCATTCCTCGAGGTCAACGGCGCTGCAGATCGTGGACGCGTCCATGGGACTGACGGCCGGCCCGATCGGTGAGGTGCAGTCATGCGCGGCGTGAGAAGGACATCCGTGGTCGGGCTCATCTGCTCCCTGGTCATCGCCATGGTGCTCACCGGGTGCGCCGCCGGGGACGGCGGCCCTACCCCCTCACAATCGCCCATGGCAACGGGCTCCGCGGCCCTGCAACAGGCCGATTTCCTCGACCAAACGGACTTCGACAAGCCCTCGAACGGCATCACCGTGACGGGTGCGCAGGCCTTGTCCGAGCGTGCCGTGGAAATCGGCGTGAGCACGGACGCGGTGGCCGAGGGACTGCCCGGCGGCCAAAACTCCGTCATCATCGTCAGGCCACAGAATTACGATCCCGGGACGCGTTATCGAGTGGTCTATCTTCTGGGCGGCAGCGGGGCAGAAACCTCCCCGGCCCGCCAATGGTTCGAGGCCGGTCATGCGGAGCAGATCACCGACGGGCTGCCCGTCATCACGGTCATCCCCAGCGGCGGCAAGGACGGGTGGTACACCGACTGGACGGCATCCGATGACCGGGCGCAGCAGTGGGAAACGTATCATCTCGACCAATTGGTGCCGTGGGTGGACGCTCATCTTCCCACCCGCACCGGCCGGGAGGATCGAGTTGTCCTGGGGAACTCCATGGGTGGTTACGGAGCAATTCGCTACGCCGAACAACGCCCGGACCTGTTTGCGGAGGCCATCAGCTTGTCCGGCCTGCTGGACCTCTCATCCGGTGAGGTCAGGGACATGTTCAGCCAGGTGTCGGAGGAGGCCACCGGGCAGACCGACGCGATTTTCGGCAACGGGCAGAGCACAACGGATGAGCAATGGGACGCGCAGGACCCGGTGAGCCAGAGCGAAGCGCTGAAGCGCACCAAGGTTCAGTTGTTCGTGGGTGAGGGCAACGGTTCGGCCGGGGACCTGGAGCCCACCTTGCGGGAGACCACGGAGAACTTGGCGCAAGCCCTCCGGTCGCAGGGGTCGCCCTATTCCTACACCATGTACGGCCGCCCCGCCGGGTGCAATGGCGAGCACACCTTTGAATGCTGGCGACCGGCGGCCACCGTGGCACTGAGCCGCTGGGCCGATCGGCTGGGAATCGAGCGCTCCGTTGCGGCCCAGCCTGTTGGGCCCGAGTTCGAGAACATCACGTCGGGGGAGGGGTCATGACCATCGCACAGACCGCCGGCCCGCGCGTCGGCTGCGACATCCAGTCGATCGCTCCCGTGGCGGAATCCATGGCACGGCTGGGGGCGCGTTATCTCCGAGCCGTCTTCGGGACAGCGGAATTCGCGCGGCTCGCAGCGGACTCGAAGCTCACGTCCCCGGAGTCGGTGGCCGCACGCTTCGCCGCGAAGGAAGCCGTGTTGAAGGTCCTCGCCCCGGCGGCCACCGACGCCGTCCCGTGGCCGAGCATTGCGGTGCACACGGGGGCCGACGGCGCGCCCCGCCTGTGCCTGACCGATTCAGCGGCAGCGCTGGCGACCCGCAGAGGACTGGGCGACTGGTCCGTGAGCATGTCTCATGACGGGGACTACGCACTGGCGGTCGCGCTCGCGTTGAGCTGCCCACCAGACCCGTCGGCCGGCGCCTTGCGCGCACCGATCGACACCATGACCACAGAACTCCGCCGATTGAAAGGGGCCCATCCCATGGAAACCACCACCACCGAACTCACCGTCCGCAAGGTCCTGGCCGAGCACGGCAAGCTGTCCCAGGACGCCCACACCCTCGGCACGGACGTCGATCTGTACCGCGCAGGCATGACGTCCCATGCGTCGGTCAACGTGATGCTCGGGCTGGAGGACGAGTTCGACATCGAGTTCCCCGAGGAACTGCTGACCAAAGCGACGTTCACATCCATCAGTTCCATTTCAGAGGCAGTGGAGGGAATCGATCATGACTGAAACAACCCAGCGAATCGCGTCCGGACCCGAGGTGGAATCCACCACGGACCTGCTTCCGGGCCGGGCCCGGGCGTGTGCGGCCCGGGCCGAAGCCCTGGCGACCGTGGCGAAGAAACACGCGGCCACCATTGACTCGGAATCGCTCTTCCCCGCGCAAGCGATTGCAGAGGCCAGAGCCCAGGGGCTGCTGGGCGCGCCCGTGCCGGAGTCCCTGGGAGGCCTCGGGTACTCCATCACCGAATTGTGCTCGACCCTTGAGCGCGTGGGTCGTGAGTGCACGTCCACGGCGATGATTCTGGCCATGCATTATTCGCAGGTACTGTGCCTCACCCGCCATGCGGACACCGACCTGCTGCGGGACATGACGCGGCGCGTGGCCGGTGACGGACTGCTGCTGGCCTCAGCGACCACCGAGATCGCCATCGGTGGTGACACCCGGACGTCGTCGTGCGCCGTGAACGACACGGGAGACGGGCGGATACACCTGCACAAGAGCTGCCCCGTGATTTCCTACGGAAGCGCCGGGGACGCGATTTTCGTGACGGCTCGCCGTGATGCCGGTGCCGTCAGTAGCGACCAGGTGCTCGTGGCAGTGGCTGCCACGGACATCGACCTCACGAGGACCCGGGGGTGGGACGCCCTGGGGATGCGCGGAACGTGTTCCGAGGCCTTCGAGCTGGAGGCGAACACGGATGCCGATGCGGTGTTCGGGGTGCCGTTCGAAACGATCTCCGCCCAGACCATGCTGCCGGCCGCCCACTGCCTGTGGGCGTCGGTGTGGTTGGGAATGGCCACCCAAGCCGGGCTCGTGGCCCGGTCCGTGGTGCAGAAAGCTGCCCGTAAGGATCCGGAGAACCCTCCGCCGTCCGCCCTGCGGCTGGCGGAACTGGAGGTGTCGCTGCAGGCCATGACGGACGTGGTGCGGTCCTCGGTGGCCCGCTACCAGGCGGCGTGGGATTCACCGCGCACGTGCGAAAGCATGCCGTTCGCGATCTCCATGAACACCCTCAAGGTTTCCGCGGCGGAGGCCGTGCGCACGATCGTGGGGGACGCCATGGTGATCGTGGGCATTTCCGGATTCGCCAATCGGTCGCCCGTGAGCCTGGCCCGGTTGTACCGCGACAGCATCGGGCCCTCCATGATGGTCAACAACGACCGGATCCTCCAACACACAGCCAAGCTCCAAACGGTCTCAAGGGGACTCCGATGACAACAGCAAGAACGACCGACCAACTCGAAGACCTGCAGACCGAATTCCGCGCCGGACTGGAAGCCAATGACTGGCTCCTGCCAACGCTCGGCGAGGGCGTGAACGGTCTGGGACCCCAGGCGGAGGACGTGGTGCAGGGCATCATCGGCGCCGCCCGCAGAATTGTTGCGGACCTGGACGAAGCGCCGGGGGCGCGCCGATTGCGGTTCCCGCCCGTCAACGGGACCCGGTTGCTGGAACGCACCGATTACGTGGCCTCGTTCCCCCAGCTTCTGGGAACCATTAACGCCTTCGAGGGGGACAACGCGGCCCACCGCGAGCTGCTGGCCACGTATCAGGAGCACGGCGACTGGTCGTCCTCGCTGACGCCGGCCGGGCACTCGTTGATTCCCGCGGTGTGCCACCCCCTCTACGCGTACCTGGAGGGCACCGAGGTTGACGGCACGGTCTTCGAACTGGTGGGCGAATGCTATCGGCACGAACCCAGCGCGGACCCCATGCGGTTCGTGACGTTCCGGATGTTCGAGGCCGTGCGGCTGGGCACCCCGGAACAAGCGGTGGAACACCGAGCACTGTGGCTCGAAGCGGGCCTCGGCCTGCTGCGCACGCTGGGACTCGAGGTCGAAGCGGACACGGCCAACGACCCGTTCTTCGGCAGGGCGGGCAAGTTGCTCAGCGCGGGGCAGCGGCAGGCCCAACTGAAGTTCGAGATCCTCACCGAGGTGTACCCGGGACACCCCACGGCCATCGCCTCGGCCAATCTGCACGAGGACCACTTCGGCGAAGCGTTCCACCTGCGTACCGCGGACGCTCAACCGGCCCACTCCGCCTGTTTCGGATTTGGTCTGGAACGCGTGGCCCTGGCGCTCGCGGCCAAGCACGGATTCAACACGGCGGCCTGGCCAACCGGTGTGCGAGACGAACTGCGATTGTCATGACGACCACATCAGCTGTGAACCGGTCGCCGGGGCCGCCGGCAGCACGCGAGGCCGGTCCGTTCGGCGCGCAGACCCTGGCCGTCAAAGGTTGCGAGGGCCTCACACCCGCCACGGTGGCCCGCTCGGTCCTGCATGATCCGGCGGAGCCGTGGTCACCCACGAACTGTTACGTGGACGTGTGGATCGGGTTGCTCGCAGCCCTCGGGCTGAACCCGGTCCCCATGCTGGCCGCAGCTCTGAGCGCGGATTTCCTGGGCGACCAGTGGGAGTTCGTGAAACCCCGCACGGAGGACCTGGAGGTCCTCTACGGGATCTCGGTGGGCGAGTACGACACCTGGCGACCGGTGGGCGAGCACCTCCAGCTGGCCATGTCGCGCGGTGACGCCCTCATCGTGGAAGTCGACGCCTACTACCTCCCTGACACCGCGGGCGTCTCCTACCGCACGGAGCACACCAAGACGTCCATCGTGCCCCTGCGGCTGGATCCGTCGACCGGGGAACTGGTGTATCTGCACAACGACGGCGCGCACACACTCTCCGGGGAAGACCTCGACGAGACGTTGGGCCCGGGGATGCGCTGCGGTCGTGTGCCCTACCCGTACGTGGAACTGGTGCGGTTGAACGCCCTGAATCGGCGCTCGCCCGAGGACCTCTGGCATGCCACCTTGACCGTGGCCCGTGACCATCTCCGGCGGGCTCCCGCTCCGGGTCCCGACGGGCACGGTCCCGCCGACGGGCTGGTGGCCGCCATTCGCGAACACCTGCCCGTCCTGGCCGAGCGGGGTGTGGATTACTTCCACCTCTACTCCTTCGCCACCACGCGGCAGGCCGGGCTGACGGGCGCTCTGGCGGCTCACCTGTGCAGATACCTCGCCGACGGCGCCGCGGCCTGGCCCAGCGACGTGTCCGCCGAACAGTTGGCCCGGGCCGCGGATTCGTTCGACGGCGCCGCAGCGGCCGCGAAGACGTTGCAATTCCACCTCGCACGCGTGGCCTCGGGGCGCACTCCGCGCATCGACAACGCCGCAGAGGCGTTGGCGGCCGGGTATCGGGCGGCGATCCACACTGCCCGCCAGGCCCTCGATCTCGAGGAGTGACGGGCGTGACATATCTCTGTGAACCGCAGCAGTGGTTCCAGGACAACTGCGGGGACGTGTTCTCGGGTGCCGCCTGGACCCTCGTCCCGGTCGATCTGCGCACCGGCCGGCCGGTCCCGGTCGAGCGGGCGGCAACGACCGATCGCGCCACGGGAATCCCCGCGCGCGTTCCCGGGACACTAACCGGCGCCTTACGCGACACCCTGGGGGAGGGGGCTGTCGAGCAGGCACTGGCGGTTACCGCCGGCGAGACCGCGTGGGAATACCGCACCCGGATCACCACGTCCGGCGGGCCCCACAGACTACGTTCCCGGGGAGTGGCCACCGTCTCCGAACTATGGGTGGCGGGCCACCGGGTCAAGACCTCCACCAGCGCCTTCGCGCCCTGGGACGACGTCGTGCGGTTACCACCGGGGGAATGCGACGTGGCACTGCGCATCCTCCCGCTGTCCACGGTGAGCGTCCCTCGTAAACCGCGGGCCAAATGGCTTTCGCCGCTCGTGTCGGACCGCTCACTGCGGTGGCGCCGGACACCCCTGATCGGCCACATCGACTGGCCCGGTGCGCGTCCCGTCCTGGGCCCGTGGGGTGGCCTGTCCGCGGAGCCGGTGTCCGAGGGACACCGGGCGCCCGTGATCGAGGCTCGGCCCCACGCGGTTCGCACGCGGGTCGACGAGTCCGGAGCGGGCACGGTGCTGGTGGACCTTCGTGTGAACCCGGCGGGAAGAACGGCGGAAGCCGTGCGGGTGAGCTGCGCGGGCGCCGGCGTCGAGATCGTGGTGACGGCCGCGCACACGCGCGGGCGCGGCGTCGTCACCGTGGAACTGCCCGTGCCGAATCCGCGCCTGTGGTGGCCCCACGCCATGACAGCGGGGGGAGCGGCGGCGCCGGCGCTGCACGAGGTGTGCGTGGCAGTGGGGAACACCACGAGCTCGCACCGCGTGGGTTTTCGCTCCGTGACGGCGCAACCGCGGGCCGACCGGGCGGGGCTGGGATTGCGGGTCAACGGGGTCCCCGTGTTCGCCCGGGGCGCGGTGTGGGCGGGGGCGGACCCGTCCGACACGGCCCCGGATCCTGCCACCGTCCGCGCGGTTCTGATGCGACTGCGGGCTGCCGGGGCCACCATGATCAGGCTGCCCGGAACCGGCTGCTACGAGTCGGACACGTTCCACGACCTGTGCGACGAGCTCGGTCTCATGGTGTGGCAGGACGTGGCGCTGGGGCCGCTGGATCCGCCCGATGATCCCGACTGGCGCGCTGAGCTGAGGGAGGAAGTGCGCTCGCTGGCGGCTCGCTTGGCGGCCCACCCGTCCACGGTCGTGATCTCGGGAGGGACCGAGGTGATCCAGGCTCCCGTGCTGGCCGGCCGCCCGGCCGCCGAGTGGACCCCCGGTGTTCTGGTCGAGGACATTCCACGGGCGGTCGGTGCCGGCGGCGCCGACGTGGTGGTCGTCGCGTCCTCACCGTGTTCCGACGCGGATCTCGACGCCGCCGCCCGGGCCTACGAGGCGGGCGCGTCGTCGGCGAGGCCCGTGACGATTGCCGAACCGGTGACCACAGCGGTGGTCCACTCGCCGGTGGATGCGACGGACGGAGTGTGTCATTACTTCGGCGTGGGGGCCTACGGGCGCCCCTTGGAGGATGCGCGCAGCAGCGGGGTTCGATTTGCCGCGGAATGTCTGGCCTTCGCCGTCCCCCCGGAACCGGCCGCGGTGCGGGAGCAGTTCGGCACGGACGGCCCACTGGACCACCCCGACCGGGCCGCCGCGTGGCAGGGCGGGCTGGCACGTGATCCGGGAGCCGCCTGGAGCTTCGAAGACACCACCATGCGCTACGTGCAGCGGTTGTTCCTGGACAGGGACAGCGACCCGAATGCCACTCTGACAATCCCACCGAGGCCTGCGGAGGAGACAGCCCTGGCCACGCACGCGGGCCGCTTGGACTATCAGCGAGCGGCACTGGCCCACGTGTTCCAACGAACTCTCGCGCAATGGCGCCGGGGCGACTCACCCTGCCGAGGGGCACTGGTTCTTGCATCCCACTCGACCGCCCCCGGCGCAGGGTGGGGCGTGCTGGACGCAGCCGGGCGCCCCACGGCCGCGTGGTACGGCATGCGCAGGGCGTGCGCTCCCACCACCGTGTGCTTCTTGCCCGAGGGCGGCAACGGGTTGTCGATTCACCTGTGGCATGACGGTCCCGAGAATCTTGCGGCGACCCTGCGATGGACCGTGGCCACGGTTCAGGGAGGGTGCCAGCAACCCGTTGAGGTTGCGATCACGGTGCCGGCCCGGGGAGAACTGGTGTTCCGGGGGGACCTGGCGGACGGCACGTTCCGCGATCTGGACAACGCCTACGGATTCGGGGCCCGGGAGTACGAGGGAATGCGTGCCGAGCTCGTGGCTTCCGACGGAACGGTTCTCGCCCGGGACGTACACCTGTCCGGCGGACCCCGCCGGGACGACCTCGCCGACCCCGAGTTGACGGCCAAGTGGGTCCGGGATCGGACCGGCACATGGTCCGTGGAGGTCACGTGCCGGGGTCTGGCACGATTCGTTGCCCTGGACCTGCCGACGGGTCTGGTCGCCGAGGACGGGTACGTGCACCTGTTGCCCGGTGACACCGTGCGGTTGCCCGTCAGCGGCACGGGGCCCGTCCCGCCCCGCGATGGCGGTTTGGTGCGTGCCCTGGGGGTGGAGCCGGTTCCGATCCGGTGACCGGCCCACCGCCCGCCGCCACGCGCACGTGCAACCCGTGCCGCGGGCCCGGCCCAGCACGGCGCGGGGCTACAAGTCCGCCAGCAGATGATCCAGCATGCTCCTCCGGGATGCCGTGGCGTGCAACGAATGATCCAAGGGATCAAGCACGGTCACCGTGTGATTCGTGCTGATCGGGCCGGCGGTCACACCGGCGTGCTGAGCATCCGCGGGTCCGAAAATCACGTCCACCCGCAGCCCGGGGATCCGCGCCAAACGGCGCATCAGAGGATGGGGGACGTCAATGATTCCCACCGCGGCGGCCGCCGCGCTCACACGGGGATGAGCATTGGACGCCGCCCGTCGCGCGCCTCGCACGATGGTGCGGGCCACGGCGCCCAGTCGCTGCTCCAGCGACGGAGTGGCGGCGGGGTCACTACCACTCGGCTCGGCGGGTGCCTGTCCGGGGATGGCCGGTGCCAGGGGCCCGCTACGAAGCCCCTGGCGCCAGTACCGCCAGGGTGCCCGCTGCCAGCCGATGTTGTTCACCGCGTACAGGGACAACCGTTGCGTCACGTGTTTGGGCAACTGGTGGACACACGCGACGAGTCCCCACGCTCCCAGGCACACGCCCGCGGCCTTGAGGGGGCCGTCCGTGAGCCGCGCCAATTCCTCGAGCACTTCCCGGGATTCGGTGAGGGTGTATCGAACGTACGGGTTGGGATCCTGGGCGCGTCCGGGACGCACCAACTCACCGGTGTCCGTCCGTTCGGCGAGCAGACACACGGCCCCGCGCGCGGAGGCCGTGATCGCGGCTCGTGTCCACAGGGAACCCGGTGCCTCCATGGGTTCTGAACCCAGGGACACGAACGCCACCCCGGGCGCTGCCGGTTGCAGATCGTCGGGGATGGTGATGACGGCGGGGCGATGGTCCCTGCCGACCCGGGTGCGCCGGAGGTGAACCACGGTTCCGTCCACGGACAGCCTCACGGCGTGATTGGGTATCAACGACACCGCGCCGGGGGCAGGGGAACCGGGAAGCCGGTCAGCGACGGCCGCCACTGCGCCCGCAATGGTGGCCGCGGCCTCCGGCGGAACGCTGGCCACCCGGGGGTGAACGTCCACGGGGACGGGCTCCAGCTGCGGAGCGTCGAGAATGTCCAGGCCCCGGCCCGAATCCGCTTCCGGTTCGGGTAGCTGTTTCAGGGCGTTTGCACCTTCGGGGCCTAACTGGAGGTCCATGAGCTCGACCCCGGGTGTCACCCGGGCCGGCAGCTCGGGGCCTGCCATGCGACGCAGGGCCACCTGATGGCGCAGCCACAGTTTTCCCGACACGGGCGCCCACACGTGCCGGGAAGCCCACCCGTGTTCGTCGAAGGCCGCGAGTATGCTGCCGCCGAGCCGCATACCCAGCCCGTGCACGGGGCCGGCCTGCGCGGCCCATTCCCGGACGACTTCGAGGTCGTCCGCCCAGTTCTCGGCCGGTGCGGCCTCGGTCGTCCAGGGGCTCAGGCCCGTTCCGGCCCAGTCGAAGCGAACCACGCGCCAGCCGTCCGCCGCGAGGGTCCGAGCCACGTCAACGATGGTCCGGAACATGGTGACGCGTTCGCGGCCGGGCGATCCCGCGATGACCACGGTGCCGTTGCGTTCCGGCCCTGTTGGTCGGTGCACCGCCACGGACAGCACGCGGTCCTCGGCGTGGACCCACCCGTGCAGCACGTCGTCCGTAGGAGCGGTGCCGTGACGGTGGCGCGTGATCGAGCGCGGGCGGTGATGTGCGGGTGTTCTTAACACGATGTTCTCCCCCAAATGTGTCGGATCGGACACCGGCCCCGCGCAACCCTTCCCCAAGGGCCCATTGCCTGCGAAACCGCGCATCCGTGCCTGCTAAGACTATGACGATTTACCGCGAATTGGGTGGGAATTCAGTACGTTCTCTGCCATTTTCTGACGGGTGATTTACCAAGCATTGTGTTGCCGCTTGTCAGGGCGAAATAAGCTGCGCGGCCTTTAACGACACCGGCACATTATCCCCGCAGATCGATCCCAAATACGCGCTTCACCGCGGTGGTCACGTGTTTGCCGTAGCGCTGGGACGAGGGCGTGGAGGAGAAGGGGATAAAGCGTCCGGGAACCTCCGGGTGGGTGATCTTGCCGTGGGTGGGGCCCGACGTGGTCACGTGGAATCCTGCCGCCTTCAACCGGGCCAGCAGTTCACGGCGGTTGGTCGGATACCGCGTTCCACCGCCGCCGGGTTTGGCGCCGGTGCGCTCCAGGGAGTCGGGGCCGTCCGCCCACGTCTCGTCGGGTCTGCGAGCGAGGGCCCAGCCACTGCGGTAAATGCCCACCACGCGGTGTTCGGCCCGGTTGACCTGGACACACAGGTTCTGCCGCACGTAATAATCGGTGCGTCCGAGGTCCGCGGTCCACGTGTCCTCAGGGTCTGCAACAACCCCGCGGAGTTGATCCTCGGTCACATCCCACACGCCCTGCGAATGGACACCCGAGGCGGGCACGGTCAGCTCCGAGGGTGTGTCCGCGCCGGAGGAATCCGCGGTGTAGACGGCGCTCTCCGGGGCGGAGATCGTGGGCTGCACGCCCTTGCGTAATTGCGCCACGAAGTGGGCGATCAATGGATCCAGGCGCAGCGGGATCGAGGCCCGTGACGCAGCGGGGGGCGCCTCGCCCACCTTCCGCGGGCCCGGTCCCGGTTTGGGTGGGCCGCTCATGGGTGCGTTAGCGGCGCCGGTCACGGGTGCACCGGGCGCGGACGCCGCAACGGTGCCTTGTGGGGGATCGGCCGGGGGCGGCGTCGTCGGCTTCCAGGAGGAGTAGTCCACGGGACGAACGGTGAGCGCGGGATCTGTGCGACCGGTCATCACGGCGGGGGAGGGTTTGGGTGCGGTCATCTCGGATTTCCGGTGGCGGGCGGTGTTGGTAACCACCGTGCCACGCTTGGCGCCCGCGGACCAGTGGCGGGCCGCCGACTGCGCAGCGGGGCGCCGCGCCCGAACCGTAGAATCAACCGCGTGGATTGCGGTTATTACAACAAGGGACTTTGCCGGTCATGCACGGTGATCGAGGTGCCGTACGCCAGGCAGGTGGCCGATAAGCAACGGCTCGTGCGGGAGCTGGTGGCCCCGCATGGTGATCCCCGCTGGCTGGAGCCGGTGACCTCACCCGAGGCCGGTTTCCGCAACAAGGCCAAAATGGTGGTCGCCGGATCCGTGGGCGAGCCCACGCTCGGCATTCTCGACCAGCACGGCGGGGGCACCGATCTGCGTGATTGCCCGCTCTACCCGGAGCCCATTTCCATGGCGCTGGACGCGCTCGGGGAGTTCATCGCGCGGGTGCGCCTGCTGCCCTACAACGTGACCAAACGGCGAGGTGAGATCAAGCACGTGATCGTCACGGGCTCACCGGACGGGCGGCTCATGGTGCGGTTCGTGCTGCGTTCCACCCATCAGCTGCCCAAGATCCGCGACAACATGGACCTGTTGCGCGAGCTCGTGCCGCACGCGGACGTGGTCTCCGTGAACATCCAACCCGAGCACAAGGCCGTGCTCGAAGGGCCCGAAGAAATCATGCTCACCGAGCAGACCGAGCTGATCATGACGGTCAACGAGATCCCGTTGCGTGTCCGGCCGCGGTCGTTCTTCCAGACGAACACCCACGTCACCGCGCAGCTGTATCGGCAGGTGAGCGAGTGGGTGAACCGCGCCCGCCCGAGCACGGTGTGGGACGTGTACTGCGGGGTGGGCGGCTTCGCGTTGCACGTGGCCGGACCGTCGCGCGAGGTGACGGGAACGGAAATCTCCGCGGACGCCGTGGCCTCCGCCCGCGGGACCGCCGCCGCCATGGGCCTTACCGAATCCGGCCCGGGTTCCGTTCGCTTCACCGCCGACGACGCCGCCGCCGTACCTTCCGGACCCGCCCCCGACCTCGCGATCGTGAACCCCCCGCGCCGCGGACTCGACGCGGGGTTGTGCGAGTGGTTGGAAACGTCCGGGGTGTCGACCGTGGTGTATTCCTCGTGCAACGCCAAGACCCTGGCCCGGGATCTGGGTCGCATGCCCTCCCTGGAACCGGTCGAGGCGCGGTTGCTCGACATGTTCCCGCACACCGGTCACTACGAGGTGGCCGTGTTGCTCCAGCGTTAGGACTGCACCTGCGCAATGGCCCGAAGTTTACTGACGGCCTCGGTGACCATGTCCTCGACGGGCTGGTCGATGTCGAGCTTGTACCCGCCCTCCTCGACCTCCAGGGGCTCCAGTGTCTCGAGCTGTGACTGCAGAAGAGACGCGGGCATGAAGTGCCCGCTGCGGCCCTCAAGCCGGTTGGTCAGGACCGCGAGCGAACCGTCCAGGTGCAGGAACAGCGCGCCGGGGGCCTGCGAACGGATGCGCTCGCGGTACACCCGTTTGAGCGCGGAGCAGGCAATCACCAGGCCCTGGTTCTCCTCTCCGTACGTGTGCAGGCGCTGGCCCACGATGTCGAGCCAGGGCCAGCGATCCTCATCGGTCAGCGGAGTGCCGGAGGCCATTTTCTGCACGTTCTCAAGGGGGTGCAGACTGTCGCCGTCAATGAACTCCACGCCGAGCTCGCGGGCCACGAGTGTTCCGATGGTCGTCTTGCCCGACCCCGAAACACCCATGACCACCACGAGCGGCGCCACCTTGCTGCGCGCAACCACTGCGGGGCTCACCAGTCGTGAACCGTGCCGTCGGCAAGGCGGTTGTACGGCAGGTAGGCGTTGGCGTACTCGTACTTCTCGGCTTCGTCCTCGTCGATCTCCACGCCCAGGCCCGGGGTGTCCGAGGGGTGAAGCAGGCCGTTCTCGAACGTCATGTTCTGGCGGAAGACCTGGTTGGTCTTCTCCGAGTGCGGCATGTACTCCTGCAGGCCAAAGTTGTGGATGGCCATGCCCACGTGCATCTGGGCGGCGAAACCCACCGGGGACACATCCGTGGGCCCGTGGAAACCGGACTTGACCTGGTACATCGCGGCGTAGTCCATGACCTTCTTCAGGGGGGAGATGCCGCCGAAGTGCGTGGAGGCGCACCGGACGTAGTCAATGAGCTGTTCGGAGATCAGATCCTTGATGTCCCAAATGGTGTTGAAGACCTCGCCGATGGCCAGCGGCTGGGTGGTGTGCTGACGCACCAGGCGCAGCGCCTCCTGGTTCTCCGCCGGGGTGCAGTCCTCGAGCCAGAACAGGTCGTAGGGCTCCAGCGCCTTGCCGAGCGTGGCAGCCTGAATCGGCGTCATGCGGTGGTGGCCGTCGTGGAGCAGCGGCAGCTCGGGGCCGAATTCATTGCGCACGGCTTCGAAGACGGTGGGGATGTGGCGCATGTACGCGCGAGTGTCCCAATCCTCCTCGGCGGGCAGTGCCGCACGCTGAGCGGGCTCGTAGTCGTAACGCTCACCGGAGGACTGCGGCTGGGCCGCCACACCGTACAGAGCGGTGATGCCAGGGACGGAGGACTGCACGCGAATGGCGGTGTAGCCGTGTTCCTGTTCGGAGCGGATCGAGTCGAAGATCTCCTCGGTATCGCGCCCGGACGCATGCCCGTACGTGGCCAGGCCTCGCCGGGAGGCGCCACCGAGCAGCTGGTACACCGGCATACCGGCCACCTTGCCCTTGATGTCCCACAGGGCCATGTCCACGGCGGCGATCGCCGCCATGGTCACGGGACCGCGGCGCCAGTAGCCGGAGCGGTACAGGAACTGCCAGGTGTCCTCGATGTTGGCGGGGTCACGGTCGATCAGCAGCGGAACAATGTGGTCCGACAGGTAGGTGGCCACGGACAGTTCACGGCCGTTCAGCGTGGCGTCACCGATACCGGTGATGCCCTCGTCGGTGGTGATCTTCAGCGTCACGAAGTTGCGGGTGGGGCTGGTCACGATGACCTTGGCCGAGGTGATCTTCATGGATTTATCCTCTCCGAAAAATCAATGGTGGGTGTCGGTATCAGGCCGACGGCGCGTCGTCGTCATCCTTGGGCGGGATCACGGGGGCCTGGGTGGTCATGGGGTGGGAGTCACGAGCGGTGGGACCCACGCGGTCCTCACGGGTGGGGACGGAGTGCGGAATTTCCCCGTGCTGCAATTGTTCATGCCGCAGCTGACGGTTGGCCTCAATGGCCTTCATGATGTCCTTGAACTTGGCTTCGGTCAGCGGGTAAGCCGCCATGATCAGCATGGCACCCAGGAAGATGACAGCGGGAACCAAACCGGCACCGAGTGCCATGCCGCGAACGGTGTCCTCGGACTGGACGGCGGCGTCGGGGTTGAAACCGGCCCAGGTCAGCACGTAGCCGGCCACGGCCACGCCCACGGCCTGGCCGACCTTGCGGGTGAAGGAGAACGCGGAGTAGGTGGCGCCCTCGGTGCGGATTCCGGTCCTGTACTCGCCGTATTCCACGGTGTCCGCTTCCAGGGCCCAGGTCATGGTGTTGAGGATGCCCATGCCCACGCCCATGAAGAATAGGCCCAGCAGGCTCAGGGCAAAGGAATACCAGAGGAAGTTGCTGAGGGAGAACAACACGCCACCGGTGGCCGCCAGAACGGCCGCGTACATGAAGCCGCGCTTCTTACCCAGCACGCGTGTCACGGTGGGGCCGAACGGGCCCACGTAGAGCACCGCGCCCGTGGTGATGACGATGGAGATGGTGGCTACCCAGCCGGCCTCGGAATAGCGGGTCAGCACGTAGGTAGAAAGGTAGATGGTCAGCGCGCCGATCACATTCTGCGCGATCAGGTACAGCAAGGAGGAGCCGCACAAGCGCAGGAGCGGGCCGTTCTGCCGAACGGTGGCGATGGTCTCTTTGAGGGTCACGCGCTCGACCTCGCGGTACACGACCTCCTTGGAGGTGGCGAATGTCGTGAAGAAGAACAGCGCACCGATGACCACGAACGCCATGGCGGTGACGAGGAAGGTCGCGGCCAGGTTCTCGGCCCCCTTGATGCGCGGTGCCAGGAACAGGGAGAGCAACAGGATGGTTGCGCCGGAGCCCACCATGCGGGCCGAGGCCAAGCGGGAGCGGTCCACGGGGTTCTGGCTCATCGCGCCTGCCAGTGAGCCGTACGGAATGTTGACCATCGAGTAGAGCAGACCCATGAGTGCATAGCTGATGGTGGCCCAGGCCAGCTTGGCGCCGTAGCCATCCACGGGAATCCAGAAGCACAGCAAGTTGGAGAGCAACAGCGGGATCGAGTACCAGATCAGGAACGGGCGGAACTTGCCCCAGCGGGTCATGGTGCGGTCCACCATGCGGCCGGCAAACAGGTCCGCGAACGCGTCCCAGACCTTCACGATCATGAGGATCACCCCGGCGTGATCTGCCCGGATACCCACTACGTTCGTGTAGAAGAGCAGCAGGAACAGGCCGGTCATCTGGAAGGCGATGTTGCACCCGGCGTCGCCCAGACCGTACCCGACGAGGGTCCTGGGCTTGAGGTGCGGTGTGTTGATCGCGGGTATTTGCGATGTTGCTGGGACTGACATTCAAGGCTCCTTTGCCTGTGTGCCGATCCGCGCCCTGCGGCGCCGGTTCAAAGGTCAGCGAGGGGTTCTTCACCCTTGGTTACACCCAGCGTCCACCAGCGGGCCCCGTGAGTACCCGTGGTTTCCGTGAGTTGCCAACGGCGGTGTTCGGGTCGGTCGACGACACCGACCCCCGTGGTGGTGGGGCACCTGCGTATACCCACACCACGGGGTGACGGTGAACTCAGCGACCGAGCTTGCCCGCCCAGCGTTGCCGGAGTGCCCTCGCACCGGCCTTGGGGCGACGATCACGAGTGAAGGCACCCTTCTTGTTGCCGTCCACGCGGGCATAGCCGTACTTCGTCTGGAAGTCCGCAAAGTTCCACACGTGCTCGCCGATCATGCACTCGACCCGATCGAAGACTCGGTGGTACATGTCCAGGAAGGCCACCTGATAGTCCTCCGTGAAGGGCTGGTCGTAGATGGAGTGCATCCCGGCAACGGTGTCCGCGCCGTACTCGGTCATGATGGTGGGCTTGGCGTACTGCTCGTCCCACTGCCGCAGTTCCTTTTCCAGGGAGGCCTCAGCGGTGCGCAAATCACCGGTCTGGACGTACCAGCCGTAGTAGCGGTTGAGCATGAGCACGTCGAAGAGATCCGAGACGGTGCACGCACCGGCAGGGGCGAACATCACGTTCACGAAACCCACCGGTCGGCTGGGGTCCAGTTCCCGGGTGAGTTCCACCAGCGGTTCGAAGTACCCGCGGGCGCCTTCCGCCGCGGTGTCCGGCTCATTGGCGATGGACCACAGCACCACGGACGGGCGGTTCTTGTCCCGATCGACGAGTTCCCTGATGGCCTGCCGGTGGGTGGTCTGGGTGGAATCATCCACGTGGCCGGGCTCGAATGTCCCGCCCGCGGATCCGCCCATGATTCCCCCGGCAATGGCCCAGTTCAGGCCCACGGCGGCTGTTTCGTCAATCACCACGACACCGTGACGATCACAGTAATCCATGATGTCTTCGCTGTACGGGTAGTGGGAGGTGCGCAGTGAATTGGCGTTGATCCACTCCAACAGTTGGAAGTCCTGAATCATGTGCGCATCGGAATGGCCCTTGCCGAGAGTCTCATGATCCTCATGCATGCCGAATCCGGTGAAATAGAACGACTCCCCGTTGATGAGGAATTGCTTCCCCTCCACGGCCACAGTGCGCACGCCCACCTTCTGGGTGAACGAGTCCTTCAGTTCACTGCCCTGGGAAACCTCCATCACGAGGTCATAGAGGTAGCCAGCGCCGGGTTGCCACAGGGTGACGTCGGGGATCTCCACGGTGCCGCTCGCCCCGTTGGCCCGGGCCACTTCCGTGCCGTCCTCGTCCAGGACACGCACGGCCACGTGGGCGTCGTCGCCTCCGGTGACCGAGACCGCGTAGTCCACGGCCCCGGTGGCGCCCCGGTAGTCGGTGGTCACGGTGACGTCGTCCACGCGCACGGCGGGCACACTGCACAGCCACACGGAGCGATGAAGGCCCGCGTAGTTGTAGAAGTCGTGCTTGTACTCCTGCTGGTGCCGACCGTCCTCCAGCTCGATGATTTCGCCGGGGGGAATGGATGAATTGGTCAGCTCATTGTTCACGGCCACGCTCAACCGGAATGTCTCGCCCGCGGTGACATGGTCTGTGATGTCTGCTTCGAACGGCGTGTAACCGCCCGCGTGCTCCACCACCTTGGTGCCGTTCACGAATACGGTGCCCTCGTGGGTGGCGGACTCCAAGCGAACGAAAATGCGCTCGCCGTCCCAGCCTCGAGGCACGCGTACTTCGCGCTGGTACCAGTAGTAGCCCACATGGTTGCGGATTTTTTCGTCGTGGTAGAGGTCGTTGATTGATCCGGGAACCGGGGCGTCCAAGTGGCCGGTGAGGGGGCCGTTCTGCCAGTTGTCGGTCAGGCCCGTGCGGTCCCAGTCCACGGCAAAACGCCAGGTGCCGTCCAAAGTGACCATTTCTCGGGTGGGGGAGTTCTGCGGTCGTAACACTGCGCGGTCCCTTCCTTAGTGTTCGCGCATGTGGTGGGTCAGCGCAGCTCGTCGATGAGCCCGCCGAGCTGTGCCACCACATCCCGGTCTTGAGTAAGTTCTGCGTCCAGGAGACCCAGGAGTGCAAGCAGACGGTCCTGTCCGGTGATTTGGTTGGCCTGGAGCACCAGCTCCGAACGGGCGTCGGGAACCTCCGTGCGGCCGTCGAGGTAGGCGATCCACGCGGCGATTGAGCGGGCCGCGGCCGTTCCGGGGCGGCCGGCTTCGCGCTCGGCCTTCAGCACCGGCACGGCACGCATCTGGAGTTTGGTGGAACCGTCCATCGCGATTTGCGCCAGGTGGTGCGCGATCCGCGGGTTGGAGAACCGGTCCAACAGGGCCTCGCGATAGCTGGGGACGTCCAGTCCCGGCGTGGTCAGGTGCTGTGAGGCTTCGTCCCAGAACTCGTCCACCCAGGCGCGGCACACGGGATCCCCGATGGCGTCGGCCACGGTGGCGTGACCGCGCAGTTGCCCGGCGTACGCCATGAGCGAGTGGGAGCCGTTGAGCAGCCACAGCTTGCGTCGCTCGAAGGGTTCGATATCGTCCACGAACTCCGCGCCGGCCTTCTCCCAGTCCGGACGGCCCGCCGGGAACTCGCCCCGCAGCACCCAGCTGCGGAACGGCTCGGTCACCACGGGCACCCGGTCCGCGTAGCCGGTTTCCCGGGCCACGTCTTCCAGCACGGAGTCCTCCGTGCGCGGGGTGATCCGGTCGATCGAGGTGGCCACGAAGGACACATTGTCCTCGACCCACGCGCCCAGCGAGGGGTCAACGGCGGCGGCCAGCCCCTGAACGGCGTTGTGCGCGGCCACATCGTTGGCGGAGAGATTGTCGCACGACACCACGGCCAGGCCACCGGCGTCCTGACGACGTCGCTCGGCCAGTCCCACCACCACCTTGCCCGCCATCGTGGCTGGGACACCCACCGCGGCGAGGTCGAAAGCGCCGTCGACGAATGCTGCCGTGAGCACCTTAAGGTCGGCGGCCACGGGGGACTGGGCGGGGTCGAAAGCGAGGCCCTCGCCCAGGTTGTACGCGGCCTCGGTCACGGTGATGGTCAGCACCGCAGTGCTCCGCGCGGCCAACAGTTCCCACAACCGGGACACGTTCTCGGCGGGGTGGGCTTCGACGAGTGCGCTGATCACCTCGTACTCATCGCTGTCCGGGCCGCGTTCCACCAGTGTGTAGAGCCCGTCCTGGGATTCCAGGGCATGGGCGAGATCTGCGGAGCGACCCGAGAAGGAGGCGTAGCCCCACTGGGGGTGAGCGGCGTCGTCCTCGGAATGCTGCGTGTACCAGAGCTGGTGGGCGCGGTGGAAGGCTCCCAGCCCGATGTGAACCAGGCGCGAGCGCGGGGCCGGCGCAACGTCCACGGTGCTGCGGTCGAAGGGGCGCGGTTCGGTGGTGTTCGAGGTGGTCACAGCTTGAAAACCCTTCTGGGAGCGGCGTCGACGATGTCAACGATGATCTCGGCGGCGCGCTCCTCGCTGATGCGGTGTTCGGCCACGTACTTGGCCAGGAAAGCGGCCTCGGTGCGGCGGGAGGCGTCATGGCGGGCCGGGATGGAGCAGAACGCGCGGGTGTCGTCAATGAACCCGGACGACCGCGAGAAGCCCGCGGTCCCGGTGATCGCGGAACGCCAGCGGAACATGGCATCCGGTTCGTCGATGAACCACCACGGTGCGCCCACGTACACGGACGGGTAGAAACCGGCCAACGGGGCGATCTCGCGGGAGTAGACGGTCTCGTCGATCGTGAACAGCACGAAGTGGAAATCGCGCTCGTTGCCGAAGTCCCCGAGTAGCGGTTGCAGGCCACGGGTGTACTCCATGGCGAACGGGATGTCGTGGCCGGTGTCCGCCCCGAACCTGTCGAACGTTTCGGGGGAGTGATTGCGGTAGACACCCGGGTGGATGGTCATGACCAGGCCGTCCGCCACGGACATCCGTGCGAACTGGTAGGTCATGTGGGCTTCGAAGGCGTTGGCCTCCTCCACGGTGGCCTCGCCGCGCAGGCCTTTGTCGAACAAGCGGGCGGCGTCCGCCGGGTCCAGCTTGAGCGTGTTGGCGTTGAGCGTGCCGTGATCCGCAGAGACGGCTCCGCGATCGATGAAGTACGCGCGGCGATTCTCCATCGCGCGGATGTAGCCCTCGTACCCGGTGCGGCCCTCGCCGGCGGTGTCGATGAGCTTCTGGGCCTTGTCCGTGAAGCCCGTGCCGTGGAACTTCACGTACGCATCCGGGCGGAAGGTGGGCAGTACACGACCGGAGAACGAGGTGTCCGCGGCGATCTGCTCGTGAGCGGACAGGTCATCCAGCGGGTCGTCCGTGGTTGCCATGACCTCGAGCTTGAACTTCTCGAACAGTTCGCGCGGACGGAAATCGGGGTGCGCCACGATGTTCTGGAGCCGGTCGTAGAGCTCATCCGCGTTGGTCTCGTTGATGCGCGAGTCATCGATGCCGAACACGTTGACGAACTCGGAACGCAGCCAGTAACCGGAGGCGGTGCCGTCATAGAGGTGCCAGTTGCGGCAGAAAATGCGCCAGGCCTCGCGCGGGTCGGCGCCGCTGCTGTTGCCCACGTTGAGGTCGGAGAGGTTCACCCCGTTGGCGTGCAGCAAGCGGGTCACATAGTGGTCCGGGCTGATGAGCAGTTGGGTGGGATCCGGGAACGGGGTGTTGTCCGCAATGATCCGGGCATCCACGTGTCCGTGCGGGGAGACGATCGGCAGGTCCTCGACCTGCGTGAGAAGGTTGCGGGCAATGGCCCGGGTGTCCGGGTCAGCCGGCAGCAAACGGTCGGGGTGGGCTGCAATCGACGTTGACATACTCCCATCCCAGCCGCGAACACGGGCGCAGGCAATGGGTTGCCGTGAGTTGCTGAATTCCTCAGCCGCCCGCCAGGGGCAGCGCGCTGGATTCGCGGACCACCAGCCGGGACGGGACCACCACGGGTTTCGACGCCGTGTGCGTGGCTCCTCGAACCATGGCCAGCAGATTCTGCACGGCCGTGGTCCCAATCGCGTGCATGGGCGCCGCTACGGAACTCAATGATGGGCTGATCAGGTCCAGTTCCTGCACGTTGTCGAACCCGACCACGGCCACCTCATCCGGGATCCGCACTCTGTGCTGACGCAGTTCGCGCAAAAACCCCATGGCCATGAGGTCGTTGTAGAACACCACCGCGGGCACACGGTGGTCGAGCCAGTGCCGAGCTGCCCTGCGCCCACCCTCCGAGGTGGGTTCGAACGGACCCGTGCGATGGACTTTCAGCTCGAGCTCCAGGGCGGATTCGCGCAGTGCCCGCCAGCGCATGCCGTCCGACCAGGAGGCCTCCGGACCGGCGGCGTAGAGAATATTCCGCCTGCCGCTTGAAGCCAGGTGTTCGGCGGCCCGGCGCATGCCCCGGGCATTGTCCGGGACCACGGAGGCCACACCGTTGACCGCGCGGTTGGCCACCACCGTGGGCTTCTGCTTGGCCATCATGCGGATCGCGGAATCGGACATGCGCGAACTCGTGAGCAGCACGCCGTCCACCATGGGTAACGTGCGCTCAATGACGGCTCGTTCCTCACGGTCGTCCTCGTGCGTGTTGTTGAGCAGCACGAGATACCCGGCCTCCGACGCCGCTTCCTCCGCCCCGCGGATCAGCTCGAAGAACACGGGGTTGGAGATGTCCGCGAGCATCAGGGAGATCATCTTGGTGTGGCGCTCGCCGTCCAAACCCGACCGGTTGGCGGACGTGACGCGGTAGCCCAGCTCCTCGGCGGCTGCCCTGACCTTCTCAGCGGTCGTGAACGAGACCCGACCCGGACGGGCGAACGTGCGCGAGACGGTGGAGGGCGCAACACCGGCGTGGCGGGCGACGTCGTAAATGGTGGGCGCGGTGACCGGAGGTACCTGCGGGTCCCGTCGATCAGCGCTCATGGTTCGATTGTCATGAGTTGCCGGTGGAGAGTCAAAGGATTGCTTCAGCGGCCCAGTTGGTGATCCACCAGGCGGCACCTACCATGCAGTTTGTACCGCAGCGCATCTGGTGGATCGAGGAACTCAAGAGTGAACATCAAACCCTGGACGCGGGTGGCCGCCGGATTATTCGCGGTGGCGTGGGGCGGGAATGAGTTCACACCGCTGCTGGTCATGTACCGCCACGTGGAGGGATTCGGCCAAGTCTCGGTGGATATGCTCCTGGCCGCATACGTGCTGGGTATAGTTCCCGCCCTGCTGATCGGCGGGCCGTTGTCGGACCGGCACGGCCGCCGGGCACTGATGATTCCAGCGCCGATCATCGCGATGCTGGGCAGCGCACTCTTGGCGCTTGGTTCGGGCAGTCTCACCGTGTTGTTCATCGGTCGGGTCTTCTCGGGTATCGCCCTCGGGTTGGGAATGGCCGTGGGAACCTCGTGGGTCAAGGAACTGTCAGGTCGCCCGCACGAACCTCACCCGGAAAGGGTGTCAGGCGCTCGCCGGGCATCGCTGTCCCTGACCGCCGGTTTTGCCCTGGGTGCCGCGGTGGCTGCAACGTTGGCGCAGTTCGCTCCGTTGCAAACCGTGCTGCCGTATCTGATCAACATTGTGATCTGCATCCCCACGGTGTTCCTCGTGGCGGGCGCCCCGGAGACACGGGACACCGGGCGGCACGTGGGTTCCCTCTGGTCCGACTTGAAAATTCCCGCGGCCAAGCAACACCGTTTCTGGTTCGTGGTGGCGCCGTCCGCTCCGTGGGTCTTCGGCTGCGCGGCCTCCGGCTACGCCATCCTCCCGGCACTCATGGCGGAAGTGGTCGGGCCGGACTACGGCATTGCCTTCTCCGGGCTGTTGTGCCTGGTCTGCCTGACCTTCGGCTTCTTCATCCAACCGCTGGGCAAGCGCCTGGACCGGGACGGGTCAATTCGTTCCCTGGTGGTCGGCATGATTGCCGTGGTCATCGGCATGCTCAGCGCCGTCTTCGCCTCGGCCACCCTGTCCTTGCCGGTCGTGCTGGTCTCCGCGGCCATCCTGGGCTGCGGTTACGGCCTGGTGCTGGTCTCCGGGCTGCAGGAGGTCCAGCGTATTGCGCGCGTGGACGACCTGGCCGGGCTCACCGCGGTCTTCTACTCCCTGACCTACATCGGCTTCTTCGTGCCCATGGTGCTCGCGGTGATCTCAGAGGTCACCACCTACCCCTGGCTGTTCCTCTCCGGTGCGGTGATCGCCGTCGTCTGCCTGGGAATCATGGCGTACGGCAAGCGGCACGAGGTCCGGGAGTTGCCCGCCCGGAGGTAGCGGCGTGATTTATGGTTCCCTATCCCCGTTTTCCGCTCCGGGTTCGGTAATAGGGAACCTTAAATCGTCACCCGAGCAAGAGTCCCAGCGCGCCTCGCACCATGACGACGACGCCGCCCACCGCCGCCAGTCCCATCGCCAAGTTGGCGGCCGCCGCCTTGTCCAAACGACGTGAAAGCAATGTGCCCACGGTGATGCCCACGTAAATCGTGACAATCAGGGAACCGAATGCCACGATCACGGGGACCGGTAGCGCAAAGGGAACGCCCGCGATCAGCTTGGAGCCCACGGACAATGCCCCCAGGGACATGAACACCGGTTGCATGGTCGCGGCGAATCGCAGTTGATCCCAATTGGTGATCCGCGAATACACCACCATGGCCGGCGCGGCCACACCCGCCGTGGAGTTGAAGAGACCTCCGATCAGCCCGGCCGGAACCACGGCTTTGCGCTGTTTCACCTGCCCGGTGGTGTGAGCGAACTTGGTGATGGCCAAGGCCAGCAGCACCACCGCGCCCACGCCGATCTGGAGCCACTCCGCCGGGACCCAACGGACCACCAGTGCTCCGAGCAGCACGCCGGGAATGGCGGACAGGACCAGAACGGCCGCGTGTTTCCACTCGACCATCCTGCGCACGGCCACGGTGATCATGAGCCCCGAGCACACCGTGGCCGCGTTGGTCACAAGGACTCCTGTGGCCGGACCCATCAACAGCGACAGCACCGGCGCCACCACCAGCCCCACGCCGGTTCCCGACACTCGTTGCAGGATGCTGCCGATCAGGACGGCAATCAGCGCGGCGACGAGGATGAGCATGGGGTGCTTTCTGGAGACAATCGAAGTGTTTCGAGACTACCGAGTTACGTGGTGAGCCGCTCCACAGTCGCTCGTAATTCGTCACTCAAGGCGTAGATCTGTTCCAGCGAGTCGATCGGCCGCCGAGTTTCCTTCTTGTCCTCATCAAAAATGCCCACGTACTTTTGGCTGCGGTTGAAGTGGAGGCGAGCGATGCTTTTTCGATTGTTGTCATCCAACAGAACGGCGCAGTACGTTTTCGCATCCCGGTGGGTCACGCGCGAAACGTCAACCTGGTTGCACACAATGGCGCGAATGATATGAAAGCCGTCCAATTCCTCTACGGTAGTGACGATTCCGGCGTCGGACTCTCGGAGGTCCTTATCGGCTTCGTCTTGACTCTGGATGGCTTCGGCGGGGGCATCCTCGCCGGGAACCGGCGGAGGAGTTGAACCTGCACCCAATGCAGTGGCGAGACGATTATTCACCTGCTCATTGAGAAACTGTTGTGCCGCCTTGGCGACCAGCGGGGTGAACTGTTCCCGCACCTTTTGCGTGTACGCACCCTCGTAGACCCGGTTCGTGAAGAACTTGATCCACTCGTCAGAGGGTTCCTTGAACTGGCTGGCAATCGCTCGTTTGATTTGACCGACATACTTGAGCTCGCCCGCAGCGTTGATGATGGAGTCCAGATCGAACTCTGTCTTGCTCAGCTTCTGCAGCTCTGGGATGAGCGTCATATCGATGTCGGACAGATCGAGCACCAAGAAGGGCTTGGAATCCATTTTGTTCGGTGCATCGAGATCCGTATAGAACTTGTAGACCTCGCCGTTGGTCAAGATTGCAATGCGAGCATTTGTCACAGCGAAGTATCGAAAGAGCTGGGAGGCATGTTCGAGCGACAACGGAGCTCCAACGTGCTTGCACTCAATGAGCATCTGCACTTGGTTGTCCTGCACGATTGCGTAATCAATTTTTTCGCCCTTCTTGACACCGATGTCAGCGGTGAACTCTGGGACGACTTCTGCGGGGTTGAAGACGTCATAGCCGAGAATCGTGGAAATGAAAGGCATGACGAAAGCGTTCTTCGTGGCCTCTTCAGTTTCGAGGGCGGTCTTCTGCTGGGAAACCTTGTTCGCCAAGGCCGTTAACCGTTCTGCAAACTCCATTGTGTGCTCCTGGGGGGGGTGAGTTGTAGTACCACTGAGTATGCCCGTTGAGTATGCAATCTTGCGCGCAGGCGAAGCTGATTCTGAAAATTCGATGCGGAGACGGAGATTGACCAGCGAAGAGTCACCATGATGGGCGACGGCCGTGTATCAGTCATCTATTGCAATCGCTCGGACATCATTTGCTTTGCAGTACCTCGGAGGCGCTTATGAGACGACTAAGGCGCCACCGCAAGAACTGTCGGCGGCGCCTCAAGGCGTTACGTCATCATTGATTATTTCGACGTCATGTTCCATTCCCAGCTGGCGTCGCTGAGGACGTCGTTGAAAATCAGAGTTCCCGTCGGAGAGGGAACATCCAGAACCACCTTGCCTGTCACCTTTTCAGATGGACCGATCATGTCTGGAAGCATTTCATTCTCTGGGAAGCACGAGTACGTGGCGACGGTTGCGATATTGTTCGCCGTAGTGCCTTTCGGGGTGATGAATCCCCAGTTGTGACTGCCGAAGGAGTAGTCGGTGCCGTAGTAAAGCTTCTCAAACAGCTCAGAGGATCCTGTTTCAGCTGCAATCTGGACGGCCACTAGGTGGCCATTTTCAGATGGTTTGGGATAAGGGCCGGTGCATGCAGGATCCACTTCGATGTTCTGCACAGCAAAGTTGACCAACTTGTTATCTGAGTCGGTGGCCTCCGAGACGCCCGCGGGTTCTCCGATCCTCTTAATGGCATTTCCGCGTGCTGACTTATTGACCGAGTCGTCGTTCCCAGAGTTTCCCGCTGAACTTGCCGTAGCGGGATCCACGCTGGGTGCGGTGGGCTCGGGTTCGGCTTCTGTGGCCGAGCATCCAGCCATGATGATGGTTAGTAGCGCAATACTCAAAACAGGGGTGAGCTTCTTCATATTTGATCTTTCAACAGGGGGACCTCTCTCAGCGCCCGACCAAGATGATTACACAACGAGGACGTGTATTGACGGAGAGGTAACTAACATGCTCAGAATAGTTGAAATATCAAGTAGGTCCGCTTATGACGTGTGCCGCGCCAGTCGCACTACCGCGAACCTGTCCCACACTTTCAGCAGGGCGGCGATCAACCGCAGTCCAGCTTCACCCAGCTCGATGTCCGTGAACCACAACGTGATCGGGGTTGCCCAGCCCGAATGCGATTGCTTGGTGACCTCAAGGTGCACGGTGGGCGGCCCGCATTCCACAGGCTGGGTTCCCCGGAAAGTAACTGTTCGCCGGGGTTCCCTGGTGAGTTTTGATCGGATGGGGTGGTGGACAGTCACGAACTCGGTGCCGTCACGAAAAGATGCGTCAACCTGGTCATCCCGGATCATCTCCGAGATTCCTTCTCTGATGTCTTCGCGGGTCAGGATGATCGTGACCCAAGTCATGAGGTCGGACACCGAGCGACCGCTGCGAGCGCCCTCGAGCAGTTTGTGCGTGATGATGGCCACGGCCTCGGGATGGTTGACTTTGAGACTGCGCGCGGTAGCAGGGGCATGGTGGCTCCGTGATCAAGGGCTGAGCGTGGCGGGTCGAGGGTAAGCCGTCCGCCTTTTGCTAGGTCCTATGACCACGTTGTTAGACCTGTGAGTCAGGGAAGGCGTTGTTGTGTTTCGTATGTCTTGAGCGGCGGGCGGTCCCTCAGCAGGGCGATAGGTGAGCGGACCCCCTCCCTCGGTACGCTGACCGTGTGGTTGAACAAAGTCAGTGGATGAAACAGGTCGAAGCCAACCCGGGGCACTCCCGGTGGTACATCGAGCGGTTCCGGCAACTCGCGGCCGCCGGGGAGGACATCGTGGGCGAGGCCCGGTTGATCGATGCCATGGTGGCCCGCGGTTCCCGAGTCCTGGACGCCGGTTGCGGCCCCGGACGCAACGCGGGCTACCTGCATGCGGTGGGGCACGGCGTCGTCGGCGTGGACGTGGACCCGGCCCTGCTCGAGGCCGCGCGCGAGGACTATCCCGGCCCCGAGTACGTGGTCTCCGACCTCGCCGAAATGGACTTACCGGCCCACGGCATCACCGAACCCGTGGATGCCATCCTGTGCGCGGGCAATGTGATGACGTTCCTCGCGGCGAGCACGCGCGAGGAAGTGCTGCGGCGCTTCGCAGCGCACCTCGCCGAGGACGGTCGCGCCGTGATCGGCTTCGGCGCGGGCCGCGGCTATTCCTTCCAGGAATTCTTCGACGACGCCGCTGCGGCCGGTCTTGAGCCGCAGCTCCGGTTGGCGAGCTGGGACCTGCGCCCGTTCACCGAGGACAGCCAGTTCCTGGTGGCGGTGTTGGGCAAACGGGTGGGTTGATCTGGCCGTACCCTTACTCCAAACGCATTGCTCCCCACCGAATTGAGGAACGGTCATGGCTGTTGGGTTGGCCGCACTACTGGATGACATTGCCGCGCTCGTGAAGTTGTCCGCGGCCAGCGTTGACGACGTCGCGGCGGCGGCCGGTCGCGCGAGCGCCAAGGCCGCGGGTGTCGTGGTGGACGATGCCGCGGTGACCCCGCGCTACGTGCACGGCGTGGACCCCAGGCGCGAGCTCCCGATCATTTGGACCATCACCAAGGGTTCGCTGCGCAACAAGCTGCTCTTCATCCTCCCGGCACTGCTTCTGCTGAGTCAGTTCGCGCCGTTCCTGCTCACGCCGCTGCTCATGCTCGGTGGCACCTACTTGTGCTTCGAGGGCGCGGAAAAGGTCTACGAGCATTTCTCCAGGAAGGACCACGCACCCGAGGAACCGGCTACCGAGCGAGGGGCCGAAGCCGAGAAGAAGGTGACGTCCGGTGCCATCCGCACCGATTTCATCCTCAGCGCCGAGATCATGGTCATTGCTCTGAACGAGGTGGCCGCGGAAAGCATTTGGGCCCGTGCGATCATCCTCATTGTCGTGGCCATCGTCATTACGATCGCGGTCTACGGTTTTGTGGCGCTGATCGTGAAGATGGACGATATTGGCCTGTCCATGGCCAAACGCGAATCCGAAGGCGCGCAGAAGATCGGTATGGCCCTGGTCAAGGCGATGCCCTGGCTGCTGAAAATCATCTCCATCGTGGGTGTCTTCGCCATGCTGTGGGTGGGTGGCCACATCATCCTGGTGGGCATGGACGAGTTGGGCCTCACCGCTCCCTATGAATGGGTCCACCACCTGGCCGAGCCCGCCCACCACATCGCGGGCATTGGCGGTGCGCTGGCGTGGCTGATCGAGACGTTCTTCTCGCTCCTGCTGGGGCTGGTGTGGGGTGCGGTCATCGTGCTGATCGTGCACCTGCTGCCCTTCGGCAAGAAGGGCCACGGCCACTCCGAGGGCCACGAGGGTTCCGAGGAGCGCGCGGACGCCGGCGCCCAGCTGGGCGCGAGCGACGACGACGACGCCGCTGGTGCCGGCTCGACCGCTCATCGCGCGGATTCGGGCGGGGGCGCCCCCTGAGCGATTAATCACTGTAGATGCAGTGACTATGTAAAAAACACCACCTAAAGCGTGATCCGTAGCACGAAATACGAGATATTTCGTGACACGGGTCACGCCGTGTGTTTTTATGGGGGCGTTCAATTTTTCTGATCCTCGGAGTTCCCATGCACATCCCCACTGCTTTCGACGGCGGTTCCACGGACATTCTGGCCGCAGCAAACACCCCCATCCTGTGGATCTGCGCCCTGGGTGTCTTTGCGGTCATCGTTGTTCAGACCCTGATCTACGTTCGCGCGGTCCGGCAGGCCGCGCCCGCCGTGGGCATGACCTCCGATGAACTCAAGACCTCGTTCCGCACCGGCGCCGTGTCCGCCATCGGTCCGTCGCTGGCCGTGGTGCTCGTGGCCGTTGCCCTGCTCACCGTGTTCGGCACGCCCGCCGTGCTGGTGCGCATCGGCTTGATCGGCTCCGTCTCCTACGAAACCGCCGCCGCGAGTATCGCCGCCGGCACCATGGATGCCGAGCTGGGCGGACCCACCTACACGCAGGGCGTGTTCGCCGTGGCGTTCATGGCCATGAGCCTGGGCGGCGCCATGTGGATGCTCGCCACCTTGATTTTCACGCCCATCCTCAAGCGCGGCGACGCCAAGCTGCGTCGCGTGAACCCGGCTGTGATGACCGTGGTTCCCGGTGCCGCCATGCTCGCAGCATTCTTCGCCCTCGGATTCGCCGAGTTGCCCAAGTCCGGTTATCACGTGGTGGCGTTCTTCTCGTCAGCGGCCGTGATGGGCGCGTGCCTGTACCTGGCCAAGCAGCTCAACCTCAGGTGGCTGCGCGAATGGGCCCTGGGCATCGCCATCCTCACGGCCCTGGGGCTGACCTACGTGGCTGTCTCCTCCGGGCTATTCGCGGCCTGAACCGGTTTCTGAGATCTCAAAGGACTAACTTATGACTACAGTGACCGGCCACGAGGCCGCTCTCCAGACTTTCGACCGCACCACCGCCCGCTGGGGTCGCCTCACGATGATCGTGGGGTTGCTGATTTCACTCGCGGGCCCGGCCTACTTGGTGTTCCTCAGCGGCCTGGAAGTTGACCAATCAAAGATCATCACCGCCTTCCTCGCCATCGCGGGAACGTTCGCGGTGATCTGGATCGTGGAGCCGCTGACCTACTACCCGATCCTCGGGCAGGCCTCGATGTACCAGGCGTTCATGATCGGCAATATCTCCAACAAGCTGCTGCCCTCCGCCTTGATCGCGCAGTCTGCCGTGAACGCCAAGCCGGGTACCCGCCGGGGCGAGCTCGCCGCAGTCATGGCGATCAGCGGTGCGGCCATGGTGCACCTGTTCTCGTTGCTGATCTTCGTGGGTTTCATGGGCACGTGGCTCGTGAGCGTGATCCCGCAGGACGTCACCAAGGTGGTGCAGACCTACATCCTTGCTTCCGTGCTGGGCGCCGTGGTCGTTCAAGCCATTGTCTCGCTCAAGCAGCTGCGCGCCACGATCATTGCCATCGTGGTCTCGGCCTCGGTGGTGTTCCTCTTGGTTCCGGCCATCCCATCCCTGGCGTTCTTCAGCACAGCCATTGCCGTGATCTCCACCGCCGTACTGGCATGGTTCCTGAGGGACCGCTCCGCGCGCCTCGTGGACGACTCCGAGGACGCTCAACTCGTAGACACTCGCAACCGATAGGAACTGCTACTCATGGCCGCTCAGTCACTTGAACTCACCGATGACCTCCGAAGCCGCATGCATGAGCTCTATCGCGAACTTCACGCGGCACCGGAACTGTCCATGCAGGAACACCGCACCGCGGAGCTGATCGAGGAGCGCTTGACCGCGCTGGGAATCGAGAATTTCCGTAGTGGCGGCAGCGGCGTCGTCGGCGTACTGAAAAACGGGGAGGGGCCCGTGGTCGCTTTCCGCGCGGACACGGACGCTCTGCCCCTGGCTGAGGACACCGGCGTGGAGTACGCGAGCACGGCCATGGGGCAGCTTGACGACGGCACCGAGGTGCCCGTGATGCATGCGTGCGGGCACGACACGCACATGTCTGCGGCGCTCGCGGCGGCGGAGATTTTTGCCGGCGCCACGGACGCGTGGTCCGGGACCATTGTGTGGATTTTTCAGCCGGGTGAGGAGACCGCGGCCGGTGCCAAAGCGATGCTGGAGGACGGGCTGTGGGACAAGGCGCCCAAGCCCGAGGTGGTTTACGGCCAGCACGTGATGCCCGCGTTGGCCGGGACCGTCAGCTACTCGGTGGGCGATGCGATGGCCCTGGCGGATTCGTGGAAGATCACGATTCACGGGCAGGGCGCGCACGCGTCGCAACCGCAGGACTCTATTGACCCGATCGTGCTGGGTGCGCACATGATCACCCGCATTCAGACCGTGGTCTCGCGCGAAATGGATCCGCGGCGCGCAGCCGTGGTCACGATCGCCACGTTCCACGGCGGGTTGAAAGAGAACATCATTCCGGCGACCGCGGAGTTCACGCTGAACGTGCGCACCTTCGACCCGGCCATCCGCGAGAAGGTGCTGGCGTCCTTGCGACGGATCATTTCCGGGGAAGCTGCGGCGTCCGGGGCTCCTGAGCCGACGATCGAGGTGCTATCGCAGTTTCCTCGGAATTACAACGATCCCGAGGCCACCGCCGTGGTGATTGAGGAGTTCACGCGCGAGCTCGGTGAGGATTCCGTGGTCGAGGTGGAACCGATGATGGGTTCGGAAGACTTCGGCGCGTTGGCCGAGGCCATCGACGTGCCCTCCGTGTTCTGGTTCTTCGGCGGCCACCCGGCGGAAGTCCTGGAGGGCGACGGACCCGTCCCCGTGAACCATTCGCCGTTCTTCGCGCCGGTCATGGAGCCCACGCTGTCCACCGGCGTCAAGGCTGCGGTCACCGCGTTGGCCTCACGGGTGGGGAAGTAGCGTTCCGGGATGTCGGCGGCGCCGGTTGCACAGTAAAGCGGCGCATCCTCCGATGGTCTGAAGCCGGCGGGGACGGTAACATGCCTGTCCGAGCACGTGGGAGAGCCGTTAGTGTGGCGTTATGGACGCTCAAATGCCGCACAACATCGAACAGGTCCGCGCAGCGATCGACAATATCGACGCACAGCTGATCTCTCTTCTGGCCGAACGGCAGTCCTTCGTGGTCCGGGCAGGTGAGGTGAAAGCCGGCCGGGGAATACGGGACGCCCACGATCCCGAACGTGTCGAATCGATTCTGCGGGCACGCCGCGCACAGGCAGTAGACGCCGGACTGGACCCTGAGGTTGCCGAGCGGATCTGGAAAGAACTCCTCGCCGCATTCACCGACTACGAGCAGAACGCCGGGCGGTAAACAGCAGATCTGACGAGCAACATGAGCCCTTGGCCGCAGGTCTATCTACCCGCTGGAAAGGCTCCGTTAGATGCAGGCTTCAACGTTTCCAGTCTCTGGGTTCACGTAACAGCCATTGCCGTCATGGATGAGACCATCAATCTCTTCGGGCGGCGGCCAGGGAAATCCCTCGGCTGTTTCTTGAGGTTCAGAGGGGTTCTCCGAGAAGTGCTCCGCCTGGATTTCACCACTCATCTTGCAGCGACCTAGAGCAGGGTCGAAGCATTCGGTTCCCACCTGGTACTCGAATCCTGGTTCCACATAACCCTCGTAGGAGTAGTACTCATCCGAGGGGCCCACGTACCCTCCGGCATTCTGCCCCTGCTCTTGCTGCTATTCACCGGTCGTAACCGCAGGGGCGGGTAAAGGCGCATTGGAACCGCCGTACTCGGAGGATTCCTCGGTGATGGGTGAAGGCACCATCGAGGAATTCACATCAAAAGGGGAGGCAGACTTCGGCCGGGCCGACTTTGTGGGAGAAGGTTCTGAACTCACAGTATTTTTCGGAGACGACGATGACTCCTGGTCTCCCTGCCCACTTCCTGAGCAGCCGACTAATGCGAGCAGTATTAATGGGGTACAGGCAGCGGTTCGAATGTGCACGGGATACTCCTTTGGGGGGTGTGCTTGGATCTTATCCCCAGCTGAGAATCGTGCAGGCTGATGCACGGTAAAGCCATTCGGGGCTAAGGTATGCATTCTGACCGACGGCAAGACCGACAAGAACGGTGATTCTGGTCAAAGCGTCGAGGGGATTGCAGCTGGTCTGCAACTTGGGTCGTAGCGTTAACCAGAAAACGGCTGGCGGGGAACGCAGGATCGAAACGTAGACGACATTACGGGTCGACATAGTCACGACAGTCAGAGAATGTGTAGTGAGGACGATTCAACGAGGAGAGCGTGATGGTCGAAAGCACCGCGGCGGTTTCTGAATGGCGGATCGGTGAATTCGACGTACCCGGTTACCTGCGCGCCGTGGGTGTTGAACCGGGGCCTGCGAACCTCGATCTACTCGAACGGCTGCACCGCGCGCACGTGTTCACATTTCCCTTCAGCAACGTGGAAGTGCTGTTGGGTGATCACCCGGGCGTGAAGCCGGCGAACGTCCACGCCCAACTGGTGGAGCGGCGTCGTGGGGGCTATTGCTTCGAGCATTCCCAACTGTTAGCCGCGGCGCTGGAAACCTTGGGGTTCAGTGTTCGACGCGCCCTGGGACGTGTGCGCGGCGTGGACAGTCCGCGCACTCACATGACGGTGCTCGTGGACGTCGACGGTGCTCGCTACCTGTGCGATCCCGGGTTCGGGTTCAGCGTGACCGGCCCGATTTCTTTGGCCGACGGTGCTGCGCGATACGAGGGTGACCGCGTGTTCTCGGTGGGCCGCATCGATGACGAAGGCTGGCCCCTGTGGGCGTTCCGGCGAGGGGACGCGTTGGAGCACGTGCTGGACGAGTCCACCGTCCACGCGGTGGACGTCGAGATGGGCCACAGGAAGACATCCACGGATCCGACATCGGTGTTCCTGAATCATCTGATGGTCATGAAGCACACACCGGAGGGACACATCACGGTCACCGAATCCGGAACGACCGTTCGAGCGCCCGGTGAACCCACGGCGCAGACGTCGCTCGAACCGAGCCACGTGGTGAACAAGGTCCGTGAGGTGGGAGTGACGCTCACTGATCGGGAAGCGAAACGCCTCACCGAGATCGTGGAGCGGCTGCGGGACTGAGACCCCGGCGGGTGCCCAGGGGTGGGACATTGCGTATCAAAAGTTCCTTCATATTCGCGCACAGCTTTTCAGGGGCCCTCTGACCTGGCAAGATGTGTTCTTGGCTTGGCCTCATCCCCCTAGAAGTGCCCTGCCACCACGCAGTCCTCCCCCGGGACACGTGGTCCGTCATAACTTCATACCCCCCTTAGAAAGCATCCCCCCATGCGCTTCTTACGCTCTTTTGTGCTGCCCACCGCAGCCCTGTCCTTGGGTCTTGTGGTCTCGCTGGCCCCCGCAGCGACCGCAGCTCCCTCGTCCGCGCACATTGCGCAGGCTCCCGCGGTGCAGGTAGCCGCAGCCACCCCACCGGCCACCACCTACTTCAAACCCTTCAGTGCCCACGGCATGACGTCCAGTTACCACATCTACACAGACGGCATTGATCGCACCAAGCCCGTTGGTGTGTTGTTCTACTTCGGCGGTGACTACTGGAAAACCTCGGAAACCTGGGTCCACAACCCCGGTGGAAGCCACCTGAGGGCCATGGCTGCTGAAGCGCGCAAGAAGAACATGATCCTGGTGGTCCCGATCTCTCCCGACAAGAAGGCCACCGGCGACGGCATCACCTGGTGGGAAGACATCGACAAGAACGGGCAGTACTTCCGCTCGCTCAAGGACTCACTGGTCCGCAGCTACGGTTTGGACACGTCACGAGTGTGGCTGTCCGGCTACTCCGGCGGGGCCGAGTTCATCACGTACGAGGTCCTGGCCAATCAGCAGAATTGGATCCGCGGTGGTGGCGTCACGCTCATCGGCGGTGGTGGTGCGAATCCCATGCAAACGGCACCCAGTGCGGCTGTCCGCAGCTTGCCCGTGACGTGGCACGCCGGATCCGCTGATGTGAAGGGCAACACCAACCCGCCCGAGTGGTCGGCCAAGGCGGCCGCATCCCAGGGTCATAAGACCTACAAGAACGCCGGATTCGGGCGCGCGGGCCTGCGGACCCTGCAGGGAGTCGACCATTACGGCTACAACCCGGCAACCTTGATCGGCCATGATCTCCGGGCGCTGCCCAACGTGGGCGGTGGAACGGCCGTGACGCAGACCAGCTCCCTCCTCAAAGGCGGGATCAGAACGAGTTATCTGAGCACGGGCGGGGCGGCCAAATACGGTCAACCCACCTCCGGGGAACGAGCCACGGGATTCCTCGGTGGCGTGTACCAAGGATTCACCCGCGGGTACACCTACTATTGGAGTCCGCAGACTGCGGCTGCTCCCGTGAAGTGGAGCGGGGCCATCGGCACCTCGTACAAGAAGGCCGGTTATGAGCGCGGGTGGGGATACCCCGCGCATGCCGAACGCTCCCTGGCGGGAGGCGCCTATCAGGACTTCCGCCGCGGTGGCACCGTCAACCGTGCAATGTGGTCACCGACAACCGGCGCTCGGGTTGTGAAACTGACCGGATGCATTGGTTCCGCGTGGCGCGCCGCCGGCCACGAACACAATTGGGGTTACCCGGTGACCAATGAGTACAAGGTGGCCAAGGGTGTCCAGCAGAAGTTTTCTAATGGGCGCGTGGCCACATGGGATCGCAGCACCGGCCGGGTGACCGTGACACGGGGTTGACCTGACCTGGGTTTCCGTGGGGCTGGTGCAGCTTAGGTTCGGCGGCAAGGCGTTCCAGGTCATTGCCGGTCACCACGGGCCCAAGGGGTGGTTCCGGTGGTGCTTCTGGTGGGTCCCAGTCAACGCCCGACCATGGTGCCGGAAGAGGGCGCCTTCCACACGTATCGGTCCAGGCCGTTTTGGTGTCCCCTTGCGTGGAAGCCTCGCCGGGTCAGCACCTTCGCCGACGCCGCGTTGTCCGGATCCACGCGCGCGGTCAGGTTGCCCGAGTGGTAGAGCGCCGGGATGAGTCCCAGGGCGGCGTCGACCATGGCCCCCGCGAGTCCCTGCCCCCAGTGCTCCGGGAGCACCCAATATCCGATCTCTACACCGTCTTCTCGGCGTGTGGAGACAAGGACACCCACGGGCTGGGCGTCATGGAGGGCAACGAACCAGCGGGCTGCGCCCTGCTCATCCACAGGAGCGGCTCGGAGCGCATTAGTGGTCTTCTCCGCAATGGTGGCCTGGTCCCAGATGCTCCCGTCGCCCACGTATTTCGTGACCCGCGGGTCCGTGGCCATGGTCGCGAAAAACGGGACATCGGTGGCGTCAAAGGGTTTGAGTTGCAGCGGGGGAGTAGAGGTCATGTGGTGGCTTTCGACTCGAGAGGTCTTGTATTGGGAAGTTTGCTGCTGGGCGCATCCAGGGTCGCAGTAGCGGGTTGAGTAGTTGACTAGGCTCTACCGGGGCCCGCCGCGAAGAACATCCACGTGTACGTGGTCCCGGTGGCGCAGGATGTCCTTAGCCGGTTCGGGGGCGTCGTAGGTCTGCCAGTGCCCGCGGGGACTGTGGGCGCTCCAGATCTTGTCATCAAAGATCACGTACTGGATATCCAGATCATCGGCGTGGGCGATCAGCCACTGTGCGAGAATCCACCCCTCGCAACGGTTCTCCTCGGTGACCGGGCGGAAGAAGACGTCGATGCCGCGACCACTGTAATGCGTGGACTCGGCACCGTGGCCCTGGCTGACACCTCCGGGGGCGAACCCACCCAGCGGTAGATCACCGAAGACCGCGGCCATCTCTTCGCGCACGTGCTGGGCACGCGGTGTCAGACCGGTGGGCGTCAATTCTTGTTCGGGTACATCATCGGCAGCGGTACCTTCGCAGCGAAGACCCGGCCCGACGTCGTCGGGTGAGCCCTCTGCGAGGCGCTGGATGACCGCCGAATCGATGCCGGAGATGTCAGGCGTCTGCGCACCGCGAGCGGCCAACGCAACTGCTGTGGTGGCGAGCTTGGCCTGGTCACGGCTGAGGTTGCTGGTGCCGTCCGAGGTCTCGACACTGCATTCTGCGCCGATGTAAAGCCGACCCTCGTCCATGCGCACCTGATTCGCAATGGTTGGACTCAACCAGACCAGTGCACCAACAATCACCGCGATAACCACCAGGAAGACGAAGGGTGCCCGCCACGAGCGATGCGGTTCGAGCGCACCGGGGGATTTCGGGCTGAACGACATCACCGGCGGCTCGTGCCTTCGGAAAGGGCCGGGCCCCAGACGTCAGTGAGTGTGCTCATGGGACGATTCTCCCACCCGCACTCTGACAGGGCACAGGGCACAGGGCCCAGCGGCAGGAGGCCGCGGATTCTGATTGACGTTGGCGCCCATCGCGTCGGAACCGGGTGCACGGTGATTGACGGTAGAACCCGAGGGCGGGAACCGGGTGCAGGATGGTCGACGGTAGAACCTTGGCGCGGGGTCGCGTGCAAAATGGTCGACGAAAACGCCAGAATCCGGAAGTTACTTGGTTCCACTGTCGATCAGAGTGCAGAAGTTAGGGAACCAGGGTCGGAACGTCGATGAGGTTGCAGACAACACACACTCGAAGACTCCACGCGCCGCGTCTCTACCGAGAACCCATGACCCCGCGCCGCCGATACGCGGAGGACAACGAAAAACCGGCTGTCGACAAGGAATTTCGCCTTGTAAACAGCCGGTTTCACTGTGGTGCGCGAGGGGGGAGTTGAACCCCCACGCCCTCTCGGGCACACGGACCTGAACCGTGCGCGTCTGCCTATTCCGCCACTCGCGCTTGTTGGCTCACACGACTTCCGCCGGTGAACAACGTTGAGTAGCTTACCCGATGCGTGAGGCGTTTGGCGAATCACCGTGAACGGTGACCCGCGGCAACCGCATCAGCCCAGCGTCACCCCACCCCATGCGGCGAGTGCGCAGACCAAACCGACCGCCGCGTACAGGCTGATGGGCGTCAGCACCGCGAGTTCCATGCCGGATCCGGCCTTGCCCAGAACAGGGAAGCGTACAAAGGACTTGCCTCGGTAGAACGTGGTCGGTACCGGCAACCGAGGTCGTAACGGCCACAGTAGGTGGATGCCCTGGGTGGTCACCATGTCCCCGAGCATGTGAACAGCACAGCCCAGTGCGATAGCAATGACGAACCACCACGGATGCTCCGGGGGATTGGTTGCGACCACGACTCCGAGGCCGAGGGCCACCAACCAGTTGGCGTGCGAGACCCGGTCGGGAAGGAAGGCCAGGACCTTCACGGCGAACGCGATCAATAGCACGGACAGCACCGCGGCCAGCGGCCATACCTGCCCGGGCAGGGCTTCGATAACGGCCGGAGCGGTTCCATCACCACTCGAGTGAGCCAGCCACCGCAGCCCATCACCCATGGGCAGTGCGGCGTTCTGCGACAACCACGCCAGCAGGGTGAACACGAGCAGTCCGATCACCGAATGCGTGCCTCGCCGATGGCCCCCGGCTAACCGGGCCACGATCCGGGACAGCCAGCCCGAGAACGGCGGCAAGGATCGCGCCACGGTTCCGCTCGGGTGATCGATGTCGGGCAACAACGCCGCACCGGCGCAGATCAACGCACCAGTCACCACGCCCGCGTCTCCCACGGGGAGCACACCGAATCCAATGGGCACGGACAAGTCGGCCAATTCCAGGGTGTAATCAGCCGTCACCGCCACCCAGGCGGCGGCACCGCATGCGGCATGGCTCGGACCCATCACCGGGGCATCACGGTCAACACGAATTCTCCGATCGCGGGATTATCACTCATGAAGCCCCACGGTAGGAACGTGTTCAGACACGCATAAGAACCCTCAATCCAGCTCCTTCGGGTTGCCCGGCAGCTGTTGTTCGCAACCGGGAGTGAGCCACGCTTTCACGAACCCGGCGCTCTGATACACATACTGACCCAGAGCACCCAGCGGCGTGAACCCATAATCGGTTGCGGCCATACGTAACTCGCCGCCGTAGCACCGTTTCAGAATCATGCGCGCCCGCGGTACGTGCTGCTTGAACGTCACGGCGGTGATGGTGTCCCAACCGCGCTCGGCGGCCAGGTCGCGCAGCTCAATAGCTTCACCCTGGGTGGTGGACGGGTTGGGCTTGAAACATATGACCTCATAGTCGGTGCGCGGGGCGCAAAAGTCCTTGTCCTCGTAGTACCGGACCATAGCCGGCGAGTCGCCAGGTTCAGCATCGGGGGTGGCGATCACCAGGACGGGAGCGATGCCACGTTCCATCAGTTCCTGCGCCTTGGCCATGCGCTGGATGTCCGGGGGGCCGAGCACGAGCAGAGCGTCGGAGGTGGCAGGTTCCTCGGTGCGGGGATGCTCCAACACGGCCCAGCACACGGCCAGCCACACAACAGTGACCAGTACCAAGACCGCGGCCAGCCGCGCGGCCCAACGCCGTCGTTTGGCTCCGGCGGGCCCCTGGATCGTCACTCGAATACCTCCATCGCAACACGGACGCGGATATCATCTCATTCATCCCCGGCAACCACGTGAGCTGCCGGCCAGGGAAACACATCCGCACGTGAGGAGCGTCGATATGCGATCGAACGAGTACGTGGAACGCTCCGTCATATGCAAGGTTCCGCTGCGCTGGGGTGACATGGACCCGTACGGCCATGTGAACAACGTGGAGGTCATGCGGGTCCTCGAAGAAGCGCGCATTGCGGCCTTCGGCGTGCCCGTGGGCACCGGCGAGCAGGTGGCCCCGGCCAAGATCCCGCTCTTCTCGGTTCTGCCGGACGGCACGCAGGCGCTCATTGCCGAGCACCGCGTCAAGTATGTGCGCCCGCTGGCCTACCGCAACGTGCCCACGGAGGTGCGCGTCTGGGTCGTTTCAGCCAAGGCCGCCACGCTCGCCCTCGGATTTGAAATCGTCGACGCCGCCGACGACGCCGCCTGCGTTCGCGCCCAGACCCAGCTCGCGTTATTCGTGCCGGAAACCCGGACCGTTCTGCGCATCACCAAGGAGCAGCGAGAGCTCCTGGAGCCGTACACGGCACCGTCCCCGTTCTGAGCCCGCGCGGTTTCTCACGTCACCGGACTACTGAGCGAGCCATGCTCCCTTGGTCCGGACTGGGGGCGCGGTGCGTGAGCCCAGAGTGGCGGGAGGCTCCCGCTACGCCGCGACGCCCTGCGGCGCGGCCGTGAGGTGTAGTTGCGCCCGGGTGCGGATCACGCAGCCCGATTCGGGCAGCGTCCGCCACGTCCACCACATGAGGGCGTTTTCCACGGGGTCGACATGACAGCACGCCGCGGTGATCGCGGTGGGCTCGTCCGCGTCTTGGACGCACACGGCCAAGGGCGCGTTGTCCAATCGATCACGCAACTGTGCCAACGTTTTGACCAATCCGCGCTGTGAGTGGGAGGTCACCGTGCAACCCACCTCGAAATCGGTGGCGAAACCGGTGGGGTTGGGATGGCGCCGGAGGACCGGAAGATCCGGAGCGGCGTCGTCGAAAAGACCGATGGTCTCCACCCAGCGATCGTCACGGTGGGTGATGACCAATTGGTGCTGGCCGGGGTTGACCCGCAATTGCACCGTGGTGAGTTCATTGACCGCTAGCGACCGGGTTGCCGTGGCGTCCACCACGGGAAGGTCGGTGCGGTGACTGAACTCGTCCGGGTTGCACACCACGTGTCCGGGCGTCCGGGTAAGCCAAGGTCGGTTCATGGATACTCTCCCTGTCGACCGTCGCAGCCCGCGACGGCTTCTTTACAAAAGAAAATAGTCATGTGGGCTGTTTGTGGCAAGCGTGTCTAGGTCACCGTTCACTAACAATTACTTAGTGCCCTACTCAAGCCCCTCTTGGGAGGATACCCCGTAGGTCTGAGACGCTCATGGCAGGGCATGTCCGCGGGCGGCCGTCCACAGCTCGTACCAGTCCGAGTGCGTCATCTGCGCGGCGGCCTGAGGTGCATGGGTGCACGCCCGGATTCGCTCCGGGTTGGTAGTGCCCACGACCGGGCGGATCGCGTACGGGTGGCGTAGTAGCCAACCCACCACCACGGCCTCACGAGGGAGATTCATGCGTTCGGCCAAGCGCGTGACGACGCCGCTCGTAGCCTCCGCAGTCGGGTCACCTTCAGGGGCGCCACGGCCCGAGTAAATGCCGTTCGCCATGGCACCCCACGCCTGAACCTCGATCTCGTCCGCGGCGCAGTGGGTCAGCAGGCCCTCGGGGAAGTTGTACTCGGTGCCTTCGCTCTGATTACCCAGCACCTGAGTTTCCACGAAATCA
Source organism: Kocuria sp. cx-455 (assembly GCF_057707085.1). Lineage (NCBI taxonomy): Bacteria > Pseudomonadati > Acidobacteriota > Terriglobia > Terriglobales > Candidatus Korobacteraceae > Candidatus Sulfotelmatobacter > Kocuria sp. cx-455. Next base: position 94,699 of record NZ_JBYIPM010000007.1, read on the forward strand.
CGGTGGGACAGGCTCATTTGAAGTTGAACCGCGGTCAACGGGGTGCTCAGGACCTGCTGGAAAGCCGCCACGTGACGCAGGGTCATATTGGACAACCCCACGGAGTTGATCAACCCCTCGGAGCGTAGGTCATCCAGGGTCTGGGCTGTCTCTCCCAGGGTGGTCAAGGGATCCGGTCGGTGCAGGATCAACCGCTCCACGCGGTCCACGCCCAGGCGCTGCAATGAACCCTCGAGGCTTGCTCGGATGGTGTCACGATCCAGACGATAGTGAACCGGGGAGTCCTGGGGCCCGGTGTTGCCCGGTAGCCGGATACCGCACTTGGTCTGCAACCGGATGCCCTGACGCAATTCGGGGTCCTCAGCGAGGATGCGGCCGAACACCGCCTCGGACTTGCCCGCGGCGTAGATGTCCGCGTGGTCGAACAGCTCGAATCCGGCCCGGTGAGCTGCGCGCACTGCGGTGTGAGCGGCGTCGAACTGGGCGTTGGTGATCTCGGAACGATCCCACGGCCCACCCAGGGCCATGCAACCGAAAATCAGCGGAAAACTCATGACTCGGAACCCTTATTTTTGTGTTTGTGGTGGCGGTGGGTGCTTTGCTGACGCAGTCTGGCGGCCTCTCCGTACGCGGCAGCGGATTCCTCCAGTTTGCCCAGATCCTGGTAGACGATGCCCAGCTCGGTGTAGCAATCCGATTGGTCCCGCTGGGAATCCGGTGTCTCCTGGTAGAAGTCCAAGGCGCGGTTGTACGCCGTCACAGCCTGCGCCCGACGTTTGGTGGCGTTGTAGACGCGAGCGAGGTTCACGTAACACTCGGCCTCGTCCTGAGGATCGTGCGGGGCGTCCAAATACTGCCCGAGCGCATCGAGTAAGTGGGATTCGGCCCGCGGGTAGTCCCGGTCCTCCACGAACAGGGACCCCACGATCAAGTGCGCGCGGCCCTTGGGCTGACTGCTGTCGGAGACCTGCCCGAAGTACTCCAGGCACCGCTGATATTCCGTGATGGCTTTGTCCCGCACATTCATGACCACGTACAGGTGGCCCAGATTGTAGTGGCACGCCGCGAGTTCACGCTGGGTCTGTCGAGTCTCCTTGAACAACTCAATGGCCTGCCGATATGCGGTTTCGGCCTGCGCGAGCTCACCCCGGTCCTCGGCGTCCAGGGCACGTGTGAAATATCCGTTGCCATCATCCGAATAGCTCATCAGCTCATCCTTTCGGGACCCACCGGGGTAGCTCCAAATGCTACACGGTAGGCCGGAACATAACCCGGCTGATAATCTCGGGAACACACTCTTTCAGGAGGTCAGGATGGCAGCACAGAACAGCGTTCCCGGGCAGGATCCGCGTGACCCGCAGCGTGACGAAATGCTTGATGACCGGGCCGCATCGGTGGTTCGTCATGAAGAGCGTCTGGTGATCAACCGGCAACGGCGCGAGACCGGCTCACTCCGGCTGCGCAAGTACGTGGTGGAAGAGCCCGTCCGTCAGGAAGTGACCGTTGGCCATGACGAGCCGGACGTGGTGCGGACACCCATTTCCGATGATGAACGCCAGGCTTTCCTGGACGGTCATGACCTTTCCGTTGGTGACGACGAACTGATTCTGTACCGCACGGAGGCTGTGGTTCGGACCGTGCGCGTGCCGTACCAGCGGGTGCGGCTGGTGGCTCAGCGCGCCGAGCATACCGAAGTCATTGAAGACACCCTCCGCAAGGAGCGCATCGATATCGAGACGGATGACCGCCGCGCCTGAGCAGTTGCTCTCCTGCGGTGGTGCGGGGGCGGAACAGGACGGGCGGGTGACGGCGGGTAGCGTTGAACCGTGATTGATTCTTCGCTGTCCCTGATCCGCCACGGCCAGACCGATTGGAATTTCGCTCGCTGGCTGCAAGGCCGCACCGATATCCCCCTCAACGACACCGGGCGCCGACAGGCCCGTGACGTGGGCCGCGAGCTGGCGGCGTCGGGGGAGCACTGGGACGTGTTGGTGTCCTCACCGCTGTCCCGCGCCCGAGAAACGGCGGACATCATCGGCGCAGAAGTCGGTCTGAAATTGTCACGCATGTATGACGATCTGATCGAACGCAGCTTCGGCGACATCGAGGGCCGAGACTGCAGCCACATGAGCGAGCACGAGCGCCACGCGTTCATGGAACGGCACGGCGAGCACACCGCGGACCTGGTGGCGCGCGGAGTCGCGGTGCTGCGGCAGATCATTGACGATTACCCGGGGCGCAACGTCATGATCGTCAGCCACGGCTCGTTCATTCGCCTGACCGCGGGTCACATCATGAACCGGAAGCTTCGCAGCCTGGAGAACGGGGAAGTGGTGACCGTGACGGTGGAGCAGGTGAGGCAGGCGGCGTCGGCCCCGGGTGGCGTCGCGAATTAAGGGTGGCTACCCCGTGAGGTCAGCCGAAGACGGGGATACCCCACCGCGGATCAGTGGTTGACGGGAACTTCCTTCGGCGCGGGGCGGAAGGCCCGCAACAGCGCTAGACCCGTGAAGACGAAGCCGCCCACAAGGTTACCCAGCAGCACGGGTATCTGGTTCCAGAGCCACCAGTCGGCGATGCTCACGTCCGCGCCCATAAACATGCCCATGGGGACCATGAAGAAGTAGACCACGGCGTGCTCGAAGCCCAGGCCGTAGAACACCATGATCGGCAACCAGATCGCCGCGATTTTCCCCACGGTGTCCTTTGACGTCAAACCCATGACGACACCCAGACACACGAGCCAGTTGCACAGCATGGCCTTGACGAAGACGGTGCCGATCCCGGCAACTCCCAGGGCCTGATACTCGAGGGTTTTGGCCTCTGCGGTCGCCGTGGCCGGTGCGACGTTCACTCCCCGCTCAACACGATCAGTGGCTCTCGCGGGCGGGGAGCCCTAGGGTGGAAGCAGACTCGGCAACGTGGCCGAGCGCGAGTCATGCCGTAAGAGTCGGGTGGGCGCGCGTTCCGGTTTGTGATTGCCGTGCGTTCATTGCACATCGACTGCGAGCAAAGGCGTGATGCAGACGTGACCCCTCCCGACACGACCGACACGACCGACACCCAGGTCATTCCCCAAACGTGGAAGCGACCCGAGTGGAGCGGCGAGCAACAGTGGATCAACGAGTATTACCGTTCGGTTCCCGACGCCGACGTCGCTGCCGCCAACGGGGATCGCCTTACCTCCCTGGCCACGGCCCACTGGGAGGTGGGTAAAATCCGCTCCACGGGGGACGTGTGTGTTGACGTGCGCGAGGACCAGGGCAGTACCGTTCTCTACGTGGTCACTGATGACATGCCGTTCTTGGTGTCCACGTTGAACACAGAGATTGCTGCCAAATGGGGCGGTGCCGAGTTGGTGCTTCACCCGCTGCTGTTGGCCACCCGTGACATGCAGACCCATGAGCTGGAATCGCTGACGCGGGTTCCGAATATCTCGACGGCCTCGTCCGGGGACACGACCGCCATCCCGTTGGTTGACCGCGGCGCGGATGCCACCGCGCACCCCAGCGGAGGTGGCCGCACAGAATCCCGGATCGAATCGTGGATCCGCATCGTGCTGCACCGTAATTTGAGCGATGCGGACCGGGAAGAACTGAGGAACTATCTGGGCGGGCGGCTCGTTCCGGACGTTCGCCGGGTCGAGGAAGACCAGGACAAGATGCACGCCGTGACGGACGAGCTCGCCCGTTCCCTCTCCGGCCTGCACGAGATCCGGTTCGAGGACGGCTCCCGGTTGCCGGACGTCGACTCCGCCGCCGAGTTCTTGGACTGGCTGCGGGACGGCAACTTCGTGTTCATGGGAATCAAACGGTACGACCTCACCGTTGCCGGGGAAGAAGCTGCCCTGCAGTCCCGCCCGGACACCGGGCTGGGACTGTTGCGAGAAGAAGGCACCGAGGGACACACGCAGAAGCTCACCGGTCTGGGAAGTCTGCACGCCCGGGACCGAGAAGTACTTTTCGTGACCAAAGCCAATCGCCGTTCCTCGATTCACCGGCGCGAATACCTGGATTACATCGGCATCCGAACCTTCGCGCAGGACGGCACGGTCACCGGTGAATACCTGATCCTGGGGCTGTTCTCCCGCCGGGCCTACTCCGTGCCCGCCCACCAGACCCCGTTGGTGCGCAACAAGGTGCAATCGGTGGTGGAGCGCTTCGGTTTCTTACCGGACAGCCACTCCGCACGAGATCTGCTGGGAATCATCGAGGACTACCCGCGCGACGAGTTGTTCCACATGACGGCGGACGAGCTCTACGAGACCGCCAGCGGTGTGCTCGGTCTGAACGAGCGCCGTCAAACGCGTTTGTTCCTTCGCCAGGACACGTTCGGTCGTTTCATGTCCGCTGTGGTGTTCCTGCCGCGCGACCGGTACAACACCTCCGTGCGTGAACGCATCGAGGAACAACTGCAGGATGTCTTCCAAGCCGAGGCCATTGATTTCGAGGTCCGGCTGACCTCGTCATCCTTGGCGCGACTGTTCTTCCGCATCCGGTTGCCGTACACGGGTGAAGTGCGCGAATTCGACCAGGTGAATTTGGAGCATCGACTGCGCGCAGCCGTCCGTTCATGGCCGGACACCCTGGCGCGCGCCATTCGGTTGGGTTTCGACTCCCCCGACGTCGCTCGCTTGACCCCGCTGTGGACCCACGCCTTCCCGGGGGCCTACCGCGAGGACTACGAAATTGAAGAGGCCGTCCAGGACCTGCAGCGTTGCGAGGAGCTGTGGGGGAGGGACCCGAACCTGCCTGCCGAGGTGCGGGTGGCCGAACACAACGGCCAGGTTCGACTGAACATCTACCTGACGCAGCGGCTCTCGCTCACGGAGCTGCTGCCGTTACTGCAGAACATGGGTCTGCGCGTGTTGGATCAGCGGCCCTACACCGTGACCCCCGCGGACGGGCGCGAGTTCCAGCTGTACGACTTTGGTGTGGAACTGCCCGAGGGTGTGGATACGTACGGTCCGGACGACGCCAAGACCGAAGACCTCATTGAGGACACCCTGTGCGCGGTCCTCTCCGGACGTTCGGAATCCGATTCCCTGGACCGCCTGGTGCTCGTGGAACGCATGAGTTGGCGGGCCGTTGCCGTGCTACGAGCCTATGTGCGCTACCTGCTGCAATTGGGGTACGCCAATTCTTTCGAGTACATTGCCGACACCCTCTTGGACTACACGGAGGCCACGCGGGAACTGGTCGCGTACTTCTCCGCCCGTTTCGACCCGGCCCGGTTCCCTGACACGGATGAGGGCCGATCCGAGCGATCGCAGGCGTGTGAGGCCGCCCGGGAACGCCTCGACAAGGACCTGGACGACGTACCGTCATTGGACGCCGATCGACTGTTCCGCGCGCTGAGCAACATTGTGGGAGCAACATTGCGCACCAATGTGTACAAGCAACGCCCCACCATGGCGTTCAAGATGGACCCTCAGTCCATCAACGTGGCGCCGTTCCCGCGGCCCAGGTTCGAGATCTGGGTGTGGTCCCCGCGTGTGGAGGGAACACACTTGCGTTTCGGACACGTGGCCCGTGGCGGGCTGCGCTGGTCCGACCGCCGGGAGGACTTCCGCACCGAGGTACTCGGCCTGGTCAAGGCCCAAATGGTCAAGAACGCCGTGATTGTTCCGGACGGTGCCAAGGGCGGGTTCTTCCCCAAGCAGCTTCCGGATCCCCAGCAGGATCGCGAGGGGTGGCTGGAGGAAGGCCGCGAGGCCTACAAGTTGTTCATTGCATCGCTTTTGGACCTCACCGACAACATCACCCACGATTCCGACGCAGAACCCAACGCGGAAGTCTCCGACGACTCCTCCAAGGACGCCGCTGAGGCCCCGGAGACACCCGAGGGAGACACCGTGCTGCACCCGGACCAGGTGGTGCGTCACGATGATGACGACTCCTATCTGGTGGTTGCAGCGGACAAGGGAACCGCGGCATTCTCGGACACCGCAAACGCCATTTCTCTCGACCGGAAGTTCTGGCTGGGGGACGCGTTCGCTTCCGGTGGTTCGGTCGGCTACGACCACAAAGCCATGGGCATCACCGCCCGGGGCGCATGGGAGTCGGTCAAACGACACTTCTTCGAACTCGGCGTGGACACCCAGTCCGAGGCCTTCACCGTGGTGGGCGTGGGAGACATGTCCGGAGACGTGTTCGGCAACGGCATGTTGCTGTCAGAGCACATCAAGTTGATTGCCGCGTTCGATCACCGCGACGTTTTCCTGGATCCGAACCCGGACGCCGCGGCGTCGTACAAGGAACGCGAGCGGCTCTTCAACGCGGGCCGTACCTCGTGGCAGGACTTCGACAAGTCCGTGATCTCCGAGGGCGGCGGCGTGTATTCGCGCCAGGAGAAGTCCGTGCCGATCAGCCCGCAGGTCCGCGAGGCGCTCGGGCTCGAGGACGGCGTGGAGTCCATGGCCCCGCAGGAACTCGTGCGCGCCGTCCTGCTGGCTCCGGCGGATCTGCTGTACAACGGCGGCATCGGCACGTACGTGAAGTCTTCACTGGAAACCAACCAAGAGGTGGGTGACAAGGCGAACGATCCCATCCGCGTCAACGGCGAGGACCTGCGCGTCAGGGTGATCGGCGAGGGCGGTAACCTGGGCGCCACGCAGCTCGGCCGCATCGAGGCCGCGCGCAACGGGGTGCTGGTCAATACGGACGCGATCGATAACTCCGGTGGCGTGGAATCCTCCGATCGCGAGGTGAACATCAAGATCCTGGTCGACCGCATGGTCGAGGCCGGAAAGCTGGATCGGGATGAACGCGCTGACTTCATCCAGTCCATGACCGACGAGGTCGCGGACCTGGTGCTGCGCACCAACGTGGCGCAAAATGTCTTGCTGACCACGGAGCGCGCCCGCGGCCCCGAGTTCGCGGAAACGTTCATCCGACTGATGCACTGGCTCGAAGAAACGGTCGATCTGGACCGCGAGCTCGAGTTCCTGCCCACCGACGAACAGTTGCGTGACCGCGCGGAAGAGGGCGGTTCCCTCACCGGCCCGGAGCTTTCCGTGCTGACCGCTTACACCAAGATCCAGCTCACCGGTGCCCTGACCAATAGTGACCTGGCGGATGATCCGTGGTTCGATGCCACGCTCGAGAACTACTTCCCCCTGCAGATCCGGGAGAAGTTCGGCGAGGACATCCAGACCCACCCGCTGCGCAAGCAGATCATCGGAACCATGGTGGCGAACAAGATCATCAACTACGGCGGGATCGCCTTCGCGTACCGGGTGATCGATGACTCGGGCGCGGATCTGGCCGATCTCGCCGCGGTGTTTACCGCAGCCGTGGAGATCTTCGACCTGGACCCCTACGTGGCCCGGCACGCAGAACTCGGCACGGATGTCCCGCTGGAGATGTGGAACAAGCTGACCCTGCGCATGCGGCGGCTGCTGGATCGGGTGGTGCGGTGGTTCCTCAACCGCAGCGATTCCGAGGCCACCATCCAGGAACTCGTGGCCGCCTACAAGCCCACCGTGCAGCTTCGATTCGGTGAGCAGCAGCTCATGGCCGCCCAGTCCCAGGAGCGCGTCAGCGCGGAAACCGAGCTGGCTGAGCGCCAGGGAGTGCCCAAGGAACTGGCGGTCGAATGGGCCGAACTCCTCGACGCCTTCGCCCTGTTGGACGTGGCTCGACTGGCTCAGGCCGGCGGCGTCCAGGTGGCGGGCGAACGCGCCGGTGAGCACACGACATCGGCGGATGCGGGTGATGAGCACGTCACCGTGGAAACCATTGCCAAGGTCTACTTCGAGCTGTTCGATCGTTATGGGCTGGAAAACCTGCTGAACCGCATCACCGCGCTGCCGCAGACCTCCCGGTGGGAGAACATGGCGCGGATCTCCATGCGAGAGGACCTGTACTCGACCCTGGTGGCCCTCGCGGCACAGGCTCTGGAATCTCCCGGGGAGAACGCCGAGGAGAAGGTCACTTCGTGGGAGCGCGAGAACCAGGACCGGTTGGAGCGTTTGCGTGACGTGCTGGACGAGATCGAGGAGATGTCCTCCGGCGGCGATGCCGGTGCCGAACTCGCTGCGCTCTCCGTTGCGCTACGCACCATGCGCAGTGCCCTGACCGAGTAGTTCGGGAGGGAGGGAACCCGGGCCGGCGAGTGCACCGGCCCGGGCTTTCCCACCCGCCCGCTACTGCGTCACTTCGATCTGGCCCCGCGCGCCGCGTTCGGCCTCAGCGAAGGAGTGGTTCACGAACGTGTACGTGCCGGCTTCCGGGAACGACATTTCGACAAAGCCACCCTGGGCCGGGGCCAGGTCCAGGGCCTGGGCCCCGCCGGTGCCCTCTGGGTTTGCCGAGCTGGACGGGGAGAGCAAGTACGCACCCTCCTTGTAGACGGTGTCGAACTGGCCGCCCACCACGTGGAAACTCGTGCCCTTGGACGGCCCGGCCGCGAGCACCCAGATCCGCACGCGTTCGTCCGGTCGGGCGGGCAGTTTCTCATGCATGTACTGCGTTGCGTGGCCGTTGAACATGGTCAGCGACGGCGGCCCGGCGGTGATGGCCGCCGGATCCACCACGGCGTTCACGCCCTCCGGTAGGTCGGGTTGGTCGGCGGAGGGGGCCGTCAGGTACGTCTCGTTCTGCAGGAGTAAGTACTCGCGATCCACCTCGGGCAGGTTGGGTGGGTCGATGATCACCGCCCCGAACATTCCTGCCGCGACATGTGTGCTCATGGGGGCGGTGGAGCAGTGGTACAGCCAGATTCCCGATCGTGCCGCCTCGAAGCGATACACGAGCGATTCACCCGGCGCAATGGTCCGCATGGTCTGATCCGGTGAAACGTCCCCGGCGTGAAAATCCACCGAGTGCCCCATGGTTCCGCTGTTGGTCAGCGTCACCTCGAACACGTCACCCACCGTACCGCGCAGCGTGGGCCCCGTGTAGTCACCGTTGAAGGTCCACGCGTCCATGGTCACCCCGGGTGCCACCTCACGGGCCACTTCCTGGACGTCCAAGGCAAGCTCGTGGACGGTTTCGTTCGGGGCCGGCTCCAGCGCGGGATCACGCACCGTGAAAGCCTCCCCGGGCGGTGCGTTGAAGTCCACTCCCGCGGCCGGGACGTGCGAGTCATCCCCCGCCGACGCCGTTCCCACGCCATGGTTCTCGTGTCCCGCCGCACCCACGGGGTTGCCGTGGCTGTCCACGGGAGTCACGGCCACGGTCATGCCCATGGACCGGTGGCCGATCACCGAACACCAGCCCTCGAGCGCTTCGGTGATGATGCCCGCGTCCACGTGCGCTGTATCGCCGGGGCCCACACGGCCGGTCGTGGCGCCGTTGGCAAAGACCAGGTCGTGGACATTGGTCGGATCATCATTGACCAGTGTGATCAGCAGGCGGTCGCCCACGGGAACCTGAATTTCTGCCGGGTCGAATCGCATGTCCTGATAGGCATGCAACGTGACCTCGGTGGTGTTGCCGGTGGCCTGCGCGGCAGTCTCGGCGCTACCGCTCAACCCGAGCCCCGCCGACTGCGGTGCCACGGCAACACCCGCACCCACGGCCAGGACTACGGTGAGCACCCCGGCCACGAGCTGCCGCAGTGCACGGGACGTGCGTTCGGGTTCGGCGGGCTCGGCGGGGTCGGATTTGGTCGGCGCGGGTGGCCGGCCGTCGCCCGCGCGCTGGGCCATGAGGCGGCGTCGTCCGGCGACGGAGATTTTGGCGGCGGAAACCATCAAGGGAAGGAACGACGCGAAGGCCACCGCGCCTACGATCGAGACCAGGGCGCGCACCCACGAGGGCAACATGCCGGAGGGTAGGGCGAACAGTGCAATGCACAGGTTCAACACCGTGACTCGATAGATCCCACCGCGGTTGATGGCGGTCAAGGAGGCGCGCACCGTGGCGGGGCCACCGCCCATGGTCGACGGCAGGATGTAACTCATGGCACCGAGCAGGGTCTGCAGCAGGAAACCGGCCACGAACGGGATGGTCAGGGCGCTCATCGCACTGGTGTGTACGCCCTGGACCGCCACCAGAATGAGCGCCAGCACCACCGTGAAGAACAGCCACGCGATTCCGGAGGCCACGGACCAGCCCATGTAGCCCGCGGGTGGTTTCCGCCTGCCGGTGCGGATCATGATCCAACCGATCGCACCGACCCCTGTGGCATAGCAGAGCAGTCCAAGGATCACCACGGGAACCCAGCCGCCCAGTGAGCCACCAGCCGCCACCAGGCTGCCCGCGGCCATGGCGGGTAACGCCATGCGGGTCAGGGTGGTGGCCGTGTCCTCCATGCGTGTGCGCACCATGGTGGGCCACAGGGTCAGCAGGGTCGCGGAGACCGTGAGGCCCACGAAGCCCAGAATGTTGATGCTCTGGTGGGCCAGGAGGAACCGCGAGTGCCAGGGGTCGGCCAGGTCCAACGCGAGGATCGCCCCGAAGATCGCTCCCAGCGGCAGAAAGAATGCCGCCGCGGCGTACCACCGCACGGTCATGCCGAACCGGGCGGGAAGGGCTGTACGCACCTGGCCCAAGAGTGACACCCCGTGCCACGTGAGCACACCGCCAATGACCGTTGCGGACACCAGGGTGAGCCACCACCAGTCCGCCAGGATGCCCACCATCAGCACCAGGGTGCCCACCGTGACGCCGTAGATCCGCAGAACCTGGCGCGGTCGCTCGTTGTCGGGGAGGCGATGGTGCAGCAGTGCCTCGGTGAAGTGCTGGGACCACACCATGATCGAGGTGGTGATCAACCCCAGGGTCACCATGTGCACCATGAGCCACCGCGTATCGGGGATCCATCGGTGAAAACCAATCACTAGGAGCAGCGCGATCATCCACCAGCGCACGGGTTTACCTGCGATGCGGTGCCATGACCTCCCGTGCTTCGTCCAGGCGGGGGCAGGGTCCTGGGGTTTGATGAGAGTGGGCACCGTCCATCCGATCCACGAAAATTGGCAACTTGGATGCAAGTATAGTTCGCCCGCCGGGGCCGTACGATATGACGGTGACCCCGGAGATTATCGCCACCATCGTGACCTCGGTACTCATCATTATTGGATGCCTGGGCATCGTCATTCCGGTGCTGCCGGGTTCCATCACCGCATTGATCGGTCTGATCATCTGGGCGGTGGTCCTGCAATCCGTGGAGGGCTGGGTGGTCCTCGCTCTAGGGGGCACCCTGTTGCTCGCGGGCATGTCCGCGAGCCTGGTTCTCACGGGCTCCCGCCTCAAACGCCGCGCGATCCCCAACCGCACGCTCCTGTTCGGCGTGATAGGTGCCGTGATCGGCATGTTCGTGATTCCGGTGCTGGGCCTGGTGATCGGCTTCATCGTGGGGCTGCTGGCATCGGAAACGGTACGCAATCGCAATGTCCGGACCGCACTGGACACCTCGTGGGTGGCGCTCAAGGCCGCCGGCCTCGGCATCATCATTGAGCTGTCCTGTGCGCTGCTGGCCGCGAGCGTGTTCATTATCGGGGCCATCACCTTCTTCGTCACGGCGGCCTGACCGGTCGGCCCGGTCACCCGAACCGGAGCGCCCCGTAGATCGACGCGGACATCGCGGCCGATCCCGCCACCCTTGAAACGCCGCGGCGCCCCTCCGCACCGGAGGAGCGCCGCGGGTGATCAAGGTTGGTTACCGGCGCCAGGGGAGCCCCAGTACCTTGACGTCCTGACCGGGCCGCAGACCCTCGGCGGGAACCACCATGAGAACGTCCGCGTGGGCCATGCCGGACAGCATGGCCGGGCCCACTGCGGGCTCGGGCAGCACGCGTCCTTCTTGGAAATAGGCGGGAATCACGAGAACACGGCCCGTTTTCTCCAGGGTGGCACCGGAGGTGGCGGCGCGGACCTCGGGCAACGGCTCACCCGTGGCGCCGGCGATCAGGGCGTGACCCACGGTCAACAAACCCGTGACGGCCGACAACGGGCTACCGGGGAGTGCCAGCACAAGGGGGCCGTCATCCGGGAGCTGAGCGACAATCACGCCGTGGGCGGGTTCCTGGGCCAGGCCGTCAATGATCAGGTGGGCGTCCAACTCGGTGAGAGCCGCACGCACATGATCGTCCTCACCATGGCCGGTGCCACCGGTGGTCACCACGATCTCCGCTCGGGCATCCAGCAACGACCCCGCGCCGGAAGGCGCCTCGGTGAGGGCCGTGAGAACCCCCTGGGCGCCGTCGGGCACACGGCGCACCTGGTCCACGTTGGCACCGAGTTGATGCAGGATCGCCGGGATCTGTGGCCCCAGAACGTCGCGGACCTCTCCCGGACCGGGAATTCCGTCCTCCACGACGTGCGCGAATCCCAACAGCACGGTCACGCGGGGGCGGCGCAGCACCGGGAGCATGTCATGGCCGGCGCTGGCGGCCAGCCCGACGTGCGCGGGATTGAGGTGACAGCCCGTACGCAACAGCACGTCACCCTCGGAAATTTCCTGTCCCAGGGCACGGACGTCCTGGTTCTGGATCAGCGACGCCGCAGGTGTCGCGTCCTCCAGGGTGTCACCCTCCTGCGGGACGTATTCCTCCATGTGCTCCACCGGAGCCTGCGCGGGAACCACGTGGCCGCGGTGGTTGGACAGCACCGCCTTGGTGTACACGGGCACGGCCGACCCCACGCTCACCTGCGTGGCCTCACCGGGGCGCAGTTCCACCACGGGCAGGATGCGCTCATCCGGCGGAAGGGTCAGCAGGAGCCGCTCGTCGGTTTCCGCCGGCTGAGGGGTGCGGATTCGCCACGGGCCCTCACCGGCCACGGCCCACCCGTCAATGGCGGCGGAGGCGTAATGCGGCACGGGCATGATGGCGGTGATGGGTTCGGCAAGCGTCTCACCCAGGGATTCCGTGAGGGGCAGCAACCTGCTGGGAAGCGCATCGGGAATCCGGTGGGCGATCTCTCGCGCCTCGTTCCAGCTGGCCCAGCGGTGCGTGGGCTCCTGCCCCTCGGTCTCCGGAGGCGTGTGGTCGTCGTCCTGGTTGAAGTGCTCGTGCGGGCCGGGAAGTCCGGGCATGCCATCTCCTTGCCGTGTGGATTCAGTGCAGATCGAACCTGGACACATCTTCCCACGTATCCACGTCCTGCGTGCTGCCCTCCGGGGCACGTACCTCCATCAAGCGCAGATGTTTCCAGAACGATCGCACGGACCGGTCACGTGCGGTGTCTTGGGAGAAAACCGCGGCGAGCGGCTCGGTGCGGATCAGGACCGCCAGGTTCTCGCGGTGCCCGTCGGCGGCCGCGGCGATCACACCGTCCGCGTCCTCCGGAAGGCCGCGAGCGGCGTCGGCGAGTGCGTGGACGGCCCCGGCGACGTTCGGCATGTCGCAGGCCAGGACGGCGGTCCATGCCGCACGGGATGGTTGCCGCCCCAGCAGATCCAGGCCCGCCGCTATGGCCGCCGCGGGCCCCGAGAACGGGGGGTCCTCGCGGGTCCGCAGGGTGGCCCCCGGTACGAGCAGGTCATCGGGGCCCACCACGACGGCGCTGCCGGCCGCACCCACGGCACGCACCGTGATCTCGACCAGGCTTTCCCCGCCCCTGCGAAGTGCGGCCTTGGGGGTGCCTCCCAATCGAGAGGAGCGGCCCCCGGCCACGATCACGCTGTCAAAGCGCAACGCCTAGACCGTGGTTTCCGAATCGCTGATCTCTTCACGGTCCCGGGGGCGACGTTTCTTGGGCATCCCCGCGATCCGTAGGCCGCACTCCACTGCCGCCAGGAGGAAGGCGATGTAGTACAGGATCATGGTCGGGTAGAGCTGGGGGAGGGTCATGTTCATGCCGACCAGGGACAGGATCAGCAGGATTGCCGCGGCAATCAAAATCACCAGGTGCACCGTGGCGAATGCGCCCGGTGTGCCCTTGGTGGAGAGGTACATGGCCAGGAGCGCGAACAGGATGGGGAACAGCAACTGCCCCGCCAGCGTGATGCCGTCACCGTGATAGGGGAACAAGCCCATGGACTGGAGCAGGGCGGTGGCCACAAGCAGGATCGGCGCAATCATGGACTTCATGGGGCACCAGTCTAGGCGCGGCACGGAGTGTCTCCGAACTGGTGGTGGGACCCGACGGAGCGCCATCCGATGAGGCCTTACTGCAGGGTAAGGTCCCCTACTCTGCAGTACGACCGGATGAAATGGTGCGCCGCCCCAGGTCACCACCACCGGGTCGACCAAACGATCGGTTAGCACACGAAAGTATGACTATATTCCCAGGTCAGCACGAAAATAATGAATTTCGTGTTGCGAGTGATTTAAATCGGTATTTCGAATGTGAGTTAAGGGTACGGTGACTCCATGGCTACCACCGAAACCCCCGCCGGGGTCGATGGCCCGGCATCGAACGCGTTGTTGAAACTCGGGAAATTCTTCTCCCGCTGGGACGAGACGGAGGACGGTCGCGCCGTGTTCCGGGAGGGCGGTCGCGCAGGCGATGCTTTCTACCGCAACCGGTGGAGTCACGACAAAGTTGTCCGCTCCACCCACGGCGTGAACTGCACCGGATCCTGCTCGTGGAAGGTGTACGTCAAGGACGGCATCATCACGTGGGAGGCCCAGGAGACGGACTACCCGTCGGTGGGCCCGGATCGGCCCGAGTACGAACCGCGCGGCTGCCCCCGCGGTGCCGCGTTCTCCTGGTACACCTATTCGCCCACCCGTGTGCGCTACCCGTACGTCCGAGGCGTGTTGTTGGAGATGTACCGCGAAGCCAAGCAGATTCACTCGGATCCTGTGCTGGCGTGGGAGTCCATCGTCAACGACCCGGTCAAACGTGAGATGTTCCAGAAGGCCCGCGGCAAGGGCGGACTGGTGCGTTCCAGTTGGCAGGAAGCCGTGGAGATGTCAGCCGCCGCCCACGTGCACACCATTAGAGCCTACGGCCCGGATCGCTGCATCGGATTCTCGCCGATCCCCGCGATGTCCATGGTGTCCCACGCGGCGGGTGCGCGGTTCATCAACCTCATCGGCGGGGTCATGAACAGCTTCTACGACTGGTACGCCGATCTCCCCGTGGCCTCGCCGCAGGTCTTCGGCGACCAGACGGACGTCCCCGAGTCCGGGGACTGGTGGGATGCCACCTACCTCATGATGTGGGGTTCCAACATCCCCGTGACCCGCACCCCGGACGCGCACTGGCTCGCGGAGGTGCGTTACCGCGGTACCAAGGTGGTCTCGGTCAGCCCGGATTACGCGGACAACACCAAGTTTGCGGACGAATGGTTGCCCGCTCAGGCCGGCACGGACGCCGCGCTGGCCATGGGCATGGGGCACGTGATTCTCAAGGAGAACTTTGTGGACCGCCGCGTCCCGTTCTTCGAGAACTACGTCTCCCACTACACGGACCTTCCGTTCCTGGTCTCACTGTCCCGCCGCGAGGACGGCACGGTGGTCGCGGACAAGTTCCTCACCGCCGAGGACCTGGGCAAGGCCGGGGACGACGACGCCGCTTCGCAGGCCGATCCCGCGTTCAAGACCGTGCTTCTGGACCGGGACACCAACCGGCCGGTGATTCCCAACGGTTCCATGGGTTTCCGCTACAACGAGCACGACGAGGGCAAATGGAACCTCGACCTGGAGGGCGTCACGCCGTCGCTGTCGATTGCTGACGCCTCCGGTTACCGGGGCGAGGTGAGCGAGCTGGCGCTGCCGGCGTTCACCGACCCCACCGGTGTGGGTTCGGTGATCCACCGCGGTGTGCCTGTCACCGAGGTGGCCGGGCGGACCGTGACCACCGTTTTCGACATCATGCTCGCCCAGTACGGCGTGGGCCGTGAAGGCCTGCCGGGGCAGTGGTCCACCGGCTACGACGACGTCGACACTCCCTACACCCCGGCGTGGCAGGAAGAAGTCACCTCCGTTCCCGCGGAGGCCGTGATTCGCACCGCCCGCGAATTCTCCGCAAATGCGGAGAAGTCCGAGGGGCGATCCATGATCATCCTGGGTGCCGGTATCTGTCAGTGGTACCACGGTGATGCCACCTACCGTGCCATCCTGGCCATGCTCATGCTGTGCGGTTGCCAGGGCCGAAACGGTGGCGGCTGGGCGCACTATGTGGGCCAGGAGAAGGCACGCCCCATCACGGGGTGGGCCACCATGGCCTCCGGCGGCGACTGGGTGCGTCCGCCGCGCTTCATGATCGGTACCGCGTTCTGGTACATGCACACCGATCAGTTCCGTTCCGACGGGTACTCCTCCGATTCACTGCAGTCCCCGCTCGCTGACGGCCACCTCAAGGGCATGCACACCGCGGATGTCGTGGCGCAATCGACGCGTCTGGGCTGGATGCCGTTCTACCCGCAGTTCCATGAGAACTCGTTGGACGTGGCGGACGCCGCGGTGAGCGCCGTCGAACGCGGTGAGGCCGGCAGTGGACCCGAGTGGATCGCGAGCAAGCTCAAGAACGGCGATCTCAATTTTGCCGTGGAGGACCCGGACGCGCCCGAGAACTGGCCGCGCACGCTGGTGCTGTGGCGCTCCAACTTGTTCGGTTCCTCGGCCAAGGGTGAGGAGTACTTCCTCAAACATTTGCTGGGCACCCACAACAGTGTGCAGGGCGAGGATCACCGGTCCGCCAAGCCGCGTGATGTCCGTTGGCATGAGAAGGCGCCAGAAGGAAAGCTGGACCTGCTGGTCTCGGCGGACTTCCGCATGACCTCGTCCACGCTGCTCTCCGATGTGGTATTCCCCGCAGCCACCTGGTACGAGAAGTACGACCTCTCGTCCACGGACATGCATCCGTTCGTGCACGCATTCACCCCGGCGATCGCCCCGCCGTGGGAGGCCAAGACCGACTGGAAGCTATTCCAATTGTTGGCCGATGAGGTCGCGCGGCAGTCCCGCGATCACCTGGGCGTGCGCAAGGACGTGGTGGCCACCGCGCTCACCCACGACACACCGGGAGAAATCGCCCAGCCGGGCGGTCACGCACCGGAGTGGAAGGGTACAGACCTTCCCGCGATTCCGGGTAAGAACCTGCCCAACCTCAAGATCGTGGAACGGGACTACACGGCCATCGGCGACAAGTTCGTGGCGCTCGGGCCCCTGGCGGACAAACTGGGGCTGACCACCAAGAACGTGACGTTCGACGTCACGCGCCAGGTGGACCAGCTGGGTCGCCTGCACGGAGTCTTCGATTCCGGCGCCGCCGAGGGTCGCCCCGCACTGGACACCGATCAGCGCATGGCGGAGGCCATCCTGATGCTCTCCGGCACGACCAACGGTGAGCTGGCCACGCAGGGCTTCGAGACCCTCGAGAGGCGTGTGGGTAAAGAACTGTCGGATCTGGCCCGCGGCTCGGAGGAAAAACGCATCACGTTCAAGGACACCCAGCAGGCACCGGTTCCGGTGATCACTTCACCGGAGTGGTCGGGGTCGGAAACCGGCGGCCGCCGCTACGCACCCTTCACGGTGAACATCGAACGGCTCAAGCCGTTCCACACGCTCAGCGGGCGCATGCACTTCTTCCTGGACCACGACTGGCTCAAAGACATGGGCGAAATGTTGCCCACCTACCGCCCACCGTTGGACATGCACCGCTTGTTCGGTGAACCGAAGCTCGGTGACAAGGGCGAGCTGTCCATTGCGGTGCGCTACCTGACCCCGCACAACAAGTGGTCGATCCACTCGGAGTACCAGGACAACCTGTTCATGCTGTCGCTGTCGCGCGGTGGCACCTCGGTGTGGATGTCTCCGCAGGACGCCACGGCCATCGAGGTCTCCGACAACGACTGGGTCGAGTGCGTGAACACCAACGGCGTATTCGTCGGACGCGCGGTGGTCTCCCACCGCATGCCCGAGGGTGTGGTGTACGTGCACCACGCCCAGGAGCGCACCATTGACGTTCCCAAATCCGAGATCACGGGTAAACGCGGCGGCATCCACAACTCCGTCACGCGCATCCTGGTCAAACCCACCCACATGATCGGCGGCTACGCCCATCTGTCCTGGGCCTTCAACTACATGGGCCCCACCGGAAATCAGCGCGACATCGTCTCCGTTGTCCGCAAACGTTCTCAGGAGGTGCAGTACTGATGCGTGTCATGGCTCAGGTCGCCATGGTGATGACTCTCGACAAGTGCATCGGGTGCCACACCTGTTCGGTGACGTGTAAACAAGCATGGACCAACCGTGCCGGTACCGAGTACGTGTGGTTCAACAACGTGGAAACCCGCCCGGGTCAGGGGTATCCGCGCCGTTATGAGGACCAGGAAACCTGGAAGGGCGGCTGGGAACTCAATAAGCGGGGCAACCTCAAGTTGAAATCCGGTGGCAAGCTCAAGAAGCTCGCCCAGTTGTTCGCTTCTCCGGTGCAGCCGGAGTTGAAGGATTACTACGAGCCTTGGACCTACGACTACGAGAATTTGGTCAGCGCCCCGGCCGGTGACGACTTCCCGGTGGCCCGACCCAAGTCCCTGATCACGGGCGAGGACACCAAGGTCGAATGGTCGGCCAACTGGGATGACGATCTCGGTGGCGCCACGGAAATGGGTCACCTGGACCCGGTCATCCAGAAACTCCACAAGGAGGCCAACGACCGGATCAAGTTCGAGTTCGAACAGACCTTCATGTTCTACCTGCCCCGGCTGTGCGAACACTGCCTGAACCCGTCCTGTATGGCCGCGTGCCCGTCCGGCGCCATTTACAAGCGCGCCGAGGACGGCATTGTGCTGGTGGACCAGGACCAGTGCCGTGGTTGGCGCCAGTGCGTGACCGGTTGTCCGTACAAGAAGATCTACTACAACCACAAGTCCGGCAAAGCCGAGAAATGCACGTTCTGTTATCCCCGCATCGAAGTGGGCATCCCCACCGTGTGCGCGGAGACGTGCGTGGGCCGCATGCGCTACATCGGCATCTTCCTCTACGACGCCGACAAGGTCACCCAGGCCGCCGCGACCCCCAACGAGCAGGATCTCTACGAGGCTCAGTTAGAGCTCATGCTCGACCCCAATGACCCGGAGGTCGTTGCCGCCGCCCGCGCGGAGGGCATCCCGGAGGACTGGCTCGACGCCGCTCGGAAATCGCCGGTGTACGCGCTGGCCAAGACCCTGCGCGTGGCACTGCCGCTGCACCCCGAGTACCGCACCATGCCCATGGTTTGGTATGTGCCGCCGCTGTCTCCGATTGTGGATCTGCTCAAGGAACAGGGTCATGACGGAGAAGACCCGCAGAACCTTTTCGGCGCGATTGAGAGTCTGCGCATCCCGGTGGAGTACCTCGCGGAGCTGTTCACCGCCGGTGACACCGAGCTGGTGACCGACGTGCTGCGCAAGCTGGCCGCCATGCGCGCCTACATGCGCAACATCACCCTGGGTGACGCTGCGGACGAGTCCATTGCCCAGGCCGTGGGCATGACCGGTTCCGAGATCCAGCACATGTACCGGCTCATGGCGATCGCCAAGTACGACGAGCGCTACGTGATTCCCACGGCCCACGTTGAGGATGCCCACAACCTGGAGGAGATCGGCTGCTCACTGGACGTGGACGGTGGGCCCGGAATGGGTCAGACCGGCGTGTTCGGTGAGGCCTCGGGCCGTCCGATGCCGGTGGCCGTGGAGAACTTCCAGGCACTGCGTTCCCGTCAGACGGGGGAGGACCCCACGGGCAACGAGCAACTGGCCGGCCGCGTGAACCTGCTCAACTGGGACGGCAACGGCAGCCCGGACGGGCTGTTCCCCGCCAGGGCGCAGGAGGACGCGGACAGCCTGTCGACCACGTCGCGTGATCCATGGGCCCGGCCCGATCGTGACACCGCCGGTTCCGACGGGGGACGATGATGGGGCTGCTCTCAACTCTCCTGGGTAAGGCCACCAAGGGCACCGTGGACGTTCCCGAGTACCGGGATCGTCATCCGCAGCGCTCGGCGGTCATCCGGCAAGCGGCCGCGGTGCTGCTGGGCTACCCGGATCGGGAACTGATCGATGAGCTGCCCGTGCTCGAGGAAGCCCTGGCCGAGGTGGGGGTGGCACCGAGCGCCGTCGAACCCCTGACCCGCTGGCTGCGTGACAGTGATCTGAGCGAGATCCAGGGCGAGTACGTCCAGGAATACGATCTCTCCCGCCGCCACAGCCTGCACCTGACGTATTGGACGGACGGTGACACGCGCCGCCGCGGCGAAGCGCTATCCGCGTTCAAGCAGGTGTACCGCGCCCACGGGTGTGTGTTCGGGGACGAGGAACTGCCGGACCACCTGCCCGTGGTGCTTGAATTCGCCGCCCGGGTCTCACCGCAGGACGGGTTCGAACTGCTGCAGCGGTACCGGCCGTCGCTGGAGCTGTTGCGGCTCGCGCTGGTCCGCGACAACCTACCCCACGCGTGCGCGGTGGAACTGGTGTGCTCCACGCTGCCGGGACCGTCCCCGGAGGACGAAACCGCCGTGGCGCGCATGGCCGGTTACGGCCCGCCCACAGAATCCGTGGGCCTGGACGCCTACGACCCCCGACTCCTGCCCATGACCGGAGGAAACCAGTGAACATTCTCGACACCCTGCTATGGGGAGTTTTGCCGTACGTGGTGATGGCGGTTCTCGCCGGTGGGCTGATCTGGCGTTACAAGTACGACCAGTTCGGGTGGACCACCCGCTCGTCCCAACTCTATGAATCCAGGCTGCTGCGGATCGCGTCCCCGCTGTTCCACTTCGGCATCCTGGCGGTGCTCGTGGGGCACATCGTGGGCCTGGTGATTCCCAAGTCATGGACCGAGGCCGTGGGGATGTCCCAGCACGCGTACCACTTCCTGGCGCTGTCCATCGGCACCGTGGCCGGTGTGGGCACCCTGGTGGGCATCGTGATGTTGATCGTCCGGCGCCGCCTTACCGGTCCCGTCTTCATGGCCACCACCGGTAACGACAAGTTCATGTACGTCATGCTGCTGGGTGCCATCCTGGCCGGTCTGGCGACCACGGTGCTGGCCGTGTTCGACCCGAACACCGTGGACTATCGGGAAACCGTCTCCCCGTGGTTCCGTTCACTGTGGGTCCTGCAGCCGGACGTCGGAGCCATGGCCGCGGCGTCCACCTCGTTCCACGTCCACGTGCTGTGGGGTATGGCACTATTCGCGATTTGGCCGTTCACCCGTCTGGTGCATGCCTTCACCGCCCCGCTGCACTATTTGTTCCGCCCGTACATCGTGTACCGCACGCGCGGTTCCAGCCCCCGGGCCGGCTCCGCCCCGGTGCGCCGCGGGTGGGAACCCATTGGCACCCACGACCGGGACAGCGGACGACGCCGCACTCGGCCGCCGCGTGAGCGCTCCGGTTCCACGCGCGTCAAGTAAGTAATTCTCGGATCGGGAAGCGTTCTCGCCACAACGCCTCCCGGCTCAGGCCCACCACGTCCCAGAAGGAGCGTCATGTCCTCCGTTGAAGCCGCCTCAGCGGCACCGAACTTGAAACAGGGTCAACTCAGGAACCTCATCCTGGCCACCCTGGCGTCCACCGTGGGTTTCTGGGCGTGGACCATCGTGGGTCCGCTCTCCAAGCGCTACGCCGGGGACATGTCACTGACTCCCGGCCAGACCGCCATCCTGGTGGCCATGCCCATTTTCGTGGGGTCCATTGCCCGAGTTCCGGTGGGTGCGCTCACCGACAAATACGGTGGGCGGGTCGTGTTCACGGTGATCCTGGGCATCACAGCGCCGCTCGTGTTGCTCACAGGCCTGGTGGGCCAACTCAACAACTTCCCGCTGCTGGTCGCGGTCGCGTTCCTCCTGGGCATCGCCGGCACCGTGTTCGCGATCGGTATCCCATTCTGCTCCGCCTGGTACGAGTCTCACCGCAAGGGTTTTGCCACCGGTGTGTTCGGCGCGGGCATGGTGGGCACGGCCGTTTCCGCGTTCTTCACCCCGCGGCTGGTTGCGGCCACCGGATATATGGCCACCCACATCATCATTGCCGCGATCGTGGCCGTCAGTGCCCTGCTGTGCTGGCTGCTGCTGCGAGACTCTCCGGCGCGAGCCGGACGCAAGGTTGAGCCGATGATGCCCAAGCTCAAGCAGGCATTCAGCCTGAAAGTCACCTGGCAGTTGTGCTTCCTGTACGCGGTGGTGTTCGGCGCTTTCGTGGCGTTCTCCAATTACCTGCCGACCTACCTGGCCAACGTGTATGAGTACGACCCCACCGGAGCCGGAACCCGCACCGCAGGATTCGCCCTGGCGGCCGTGATCGCCCGCCCGATCGGCGGCACGCTCGCGGACACGTTCGGACCCAAGATCGTCACCCTCACGTCCTTTGGCGGCACCATCGTGCTGGCGATGCTCGTGGCCTTCCAGCCCGATGCCGAGCACGTCTACGGCCCGCTATTCCTGGCCATGGCCGTGTTCCTGGGCCTGGGAACCGGCGGTGTCTTCGGTTGGGTCGGTCGTGCCGCTCCGGCCAAGGACGTGGGCACCATCGGCGGCATCATTGCTGCGGCCGGTGGACTGGGTGGTTACTTCCCGCCGCTGGTCATGGGCGCCACCTATAACCCGGACAACCGTTCGTATTTCGTGGGCCTCACACTGCTGGCGGTGTTTGCAGCCCTGGCGTTCCTGCTCGCCCTCATGGTTCGCAACGGCGGCAAGACCAGTGAGAACGACAAGCCGGTCGAACAGGCCCAGGCCTCCGCCGGGTAACTGACACGCGCGGCACGACGGCGCCTGACCCACGCCATCTCATCCGGCCTTACTGCACAGTAAGGCTCCCTACTCTGCAGTACGGCCGGATGAAATGGTGCGCCGCCGCGGCGCCCGCCGACCCGGGGCGAGCCGCGCCGTTAGCCGGTGGCTCGCTGATCCAGCATCCGTCGCACGATCTGCACGCATTCGTCGGGGGAGTAGTGCAGCTCTCCCGCGGCGCGGTCCAGGTACTCGGCGGCGGCGTTGCAGGCGGCCGCGTGGCGATCGTCGGAGGACTGGGCGATGAACGTGCCCTTACGGCCGCGGGTCTCGATCACACCGCTGGCCTCCATGGTGCGGTAGGCCTTGGCCACGGTCCCGGCGGCCAGCCCGAGCTCGGTGGCGAGCGAGCGCACCGGGGGAATCCGGTCGCCGGTTTCCAGTGAGCCGGAGGCGATCCCGGTCGTGACGCACTCGATGAGCTGTTCGTACACCGGCACCGGGGACGCAGTGTCCACGGTGAAGCTGGCTGCGGTGGTGGACATGGCGGGCCCCTTCGGACGGTGATTCGCGCATCGTGTTACTAACCATGATACAAATCCGGCCGTTGTCGGATAAAGAGGCTCGGCCGGTCGCCCAAAGCACGTAGGCTTACTACTGTGTTTGACCAGTCGACGTTGCCGATCCCGCACACTCCTCGACCCGAGCGGCGGGAGGTTCAGGAGTTCGTGCGCCACGGCCTGAACGTGGCCCGCGAGTTGTCATCCGGCCTGCCGTTGCCGGGCCAGGGCAGCACCCGCGAGTTGTGGGCGGAGCTGAGCGGTTTGGCGCGGCAGGATCTCGCCTATGCACGCATTATCGAACCGCATCTGGATGCCACGGCGATCATCGATCAGGCCGGCCGCAACGACGTTCTCACCGGCGCGGACACCTGGGCCGTGTGGGCCGCGGAAGGCCCCGGCACGCCCTTGACCGCAACGCCGTCCGCGGCAGGGTGGACACTCACCGGCACCAAACCGTGGTGCTCGCTCGCGGAGTTCGTGAGCCGCGCCGTGCTCACCGCCCACGTGGCGGATGAGACGGGGGAACTCACCGGCCACCGCCGCGCGTTCATGATCTCCACCGACCACCCCGGTTTCCTGCCCGAGCCCAACGCCGCGTGGGTCGCCCAGGGGCTCTCGGACGTCCCCACCACGGCGGTGGACTTCCGCGAGTTGCCCGCCGAACCGCTCGGCGAGGACGAGTGGTACCTCACCCGCCCCGGATTCGCGTGGGGCGGCATGGGGGTGGCTGCGATCTGGCGGGGCGGCGCCCAGTCCGTCGCGGACCTCCTGTGGCAACGATGCAAACACCCGCGCACACCCCTCGACGACGCCGCGCACACCCACCTGGGCCGCGTGGACCTGGCCCTGTCCGCGGCGTCGGCCGTGCTGGACCGGGCGGCGAGCGCCGTCGACGGTGGGGATGCCACGGGCGAGCAGGGCGCCCTGTGGGCATTGCGGGTTCGCCGCACCGTTGCCGAAGCGGCGGAAACGGTGCTGCGCGAGGTGTCCCGGGCCACCGGGCCGGGCCCGCTCACCGGGGACCCCGCGCACATCCGCCGCGTGAACTCGTTGCAGGTGTACATCCGTCAGGACCATGCGGAGCGGGACAACCGAGCGCTGGGCGAGTTGCTGTTGGCGGGGGCGGAGGGTTCGCCGTGGTGAGCTTCGACCACCGGGAGCCCGGAACCCCCGAACAGGCGTGGGCCGACAGTAAACAACTGCGCGCGGTGCCGGAACTGGATCTGGCGGGTGTGGACCGCGCCGTCGTCTTTGCGGCGCACCCGGACGACGAGACGCTGGGTGCCGGTGGCACCGTTCACCGCCTGATCCGGGCGGGCGCCTCGGTGCGCGTCATCGTGGCCACGCTGGGGGAGAAGTCGCACCCGAAATCCCCCACTCACACGCGGGAATCACTCTCGCGGGTGCGCCATCAGGAAATGGCGGACGCGGTGAACGTCATCAGCGCAGGCTCCAGCGAACCCGAGTACCTGGCCCTGCCCGACGGAGGGCTCACTGCGGAGGCGCTCGCGGACCCCGTCTCGGAGGCCGTGGCCTGGGTGGCGGAGGGCAGGCGGCCCCTGGCTGTGGTTACGTGGGTGAAGGACGGTCACCCGGACCACGAGATCCTTGCGGCCCAGGTGCAGCGGGCCGCCGGGGCCGCGGCGGTGCGTTGCGTCCAGTACCCCATTTGGTGGTGGCACTGGGGCGCTCCCAACACGTTGCCGCGCGGGGTGGTGCACGTGCCGCTGTCGGACGAGGACCGGGACGCCAAACAGCGGGCCCTGGCCCACCACGTGTCTCAGGTGCGCCCGCTGTCGGATCAGCCGGGGGACGAAGTGTTGCTCGGCCCGCACATCCTGGCGCACTTCGAACGGGACCGCGAGTACTTCATCCTGTCCGCACCGCACCAGACGCCGGTGTTCAACAGGGTCCACAGCGAGTCCGAGGACCCCTGGAACGTGGACGGTTCCCGTTATGAACACCGCAAACGCGACGTGCTCACCGCCAGCCTCCCGCGTGAGCTGTACCCCCGCGCCCTGGACATCGGCTGTTCCACGGGTGCTCTCACGGCACAGTTGGCAGCGCGCGTGGGCGTGCTGACCGCGGTGGACGCGAGCGACGTCGCACTGGGCAAGGCCCGCGCACGCCTCACCGAGCGGGGTCTCACGAACGTGCAGCTACGCCAGGCCGTGCTTCCGGGGCAATGGGACCCCGCCTGGCGCGAGCTGGACCTCATTGTGGTGAGTGAGGTGGGCTATTTCTGCTCGGCCGAGCAATGGAACGAGTTGTTGTCCCTGTGCACCGGGGCGCTGTCCCCGGAGGGTCACCTGGTGCTGTGCCACTGGCGGCACCCCATCAAGGACTGGCCCCTGGACGGTGACGATGTGCATCGTGAGGCCCGGCGCCGCCGGAACCTCACCAGGGTGGTGGCGCACCGCGAAGCGGATTTCGAGATCGACATCTACGCACGGACCAGGCGCGGCCATTCATGAGCTCTCGGATCGCGGTGGTGATTCCCGCGTGCAACGAACAAGATCGGGTGGCCCGGTGCATCGAATCGGTGAGCGCGGCCGTGCGCAACCTCGTGAGCGCCGAACCGGGGGCCATCGTGTGCGTGGTCCTGGCCGCCGACAACTGCACCGACCGCACGGTCCCCGAGGCGTGCGAGGCGTGGGCGACGTCGTGGGGCCCGGACGAGCGTGCGCACCTGACGGTGCTGGAGGGCCACTGGGCCAGCGCCGGGGGAGCGAGGCAAGCGGCCGCGAACCGCGCGCTGATCGGGAACCCGGACTGGATCGCCTCCACGGACGCTGACACCGCCGTGCCCGCTCATTGGCTCAGCTACCAGGTGGAGCGCGCGCGAAGCGGTGTGGACGCCGTACTGGGCACCGTGGAACCGGACCCGGACGAATGCCCCGACCACGTGTCCCGGCTGTGGCATTCGGAGCACGACCTGGCGGAGGGGCACCCCTATATTCACGCGGCCAACATGGGCGTGCGGGCCGGTGCCTTCGCCGCGGCCGGTGGCTTCCCGAACGTGGAATGCAGCGAGGACGAGGCGCTGGTCGGAGCGCTGCGCGCGCACGGGGCCCGAGTGGAGTCCACGGACCGCATCCGCGCGATCACCTCCGGACGGTTGCGCGGCCGGGCGGCCCTCGGGTTCGCCTACCATTTGCGCAGTCTGGCGGCCCAGCGAGGGGCGGTCGAGGGCTTCGCCGATCGCTGAAGCCCTTGCAGTAGCGGGCCCGGCACTGCCTAAGGTTGAGAGCAGTTCGTTGCAGTACCCAACGCAGAAAGAGGTTTTCATGAGTGAGACCAGCATCAGCGCCAATCGGGTCATCGACGCCTCGGCGGAGGACATCTTCGAGGTGCTCTCCCTGCCCGCCAAGCACCCGCAGGTGGACGGATCCGGCACCGTGGTGTCCGGCACCGACCAGCGGATCCAGCAGGTCGGGGACGTGTTCGTGATGAACATGAACTCGGACGCCATGGGCGGTGATTACAAGATGGAAAATCACGTCACCGGTTTCGACCCCAAGAAGTTGATCGCGTGGAAGCCGTGCCAGGAGGGCACTCCCGTGGAGAAGAACGGCTGGGAGTGGATGTACGAACTCCAGTCCCAGGGATCCGATTCCACAGAGGTCACGCTGACCTACTCGTGGGGCGACGCCAACCCGGCGCTCCTCAAGAAGATGAGCTTCCCGGTGTTCCCGGAGTCCGTGCTGGAGGATTCCCTGGAGAACCTCGCCGCAGCGGTGAGCGACAAGTAAGGGTTCACTCCCGCACGGTTCACCCGACGACGCCGCCCGGTCGCCCGCAGTATGCGGGTCACCGGGCGGCGTCGTCGCGTTCGGGTCGGTGCGGCCCGGGACGGTGCGGGCGCGGCGTACCCTGGTCCAGGACATCATCCACATGAACGTAGTGAAAGGGAGCGCCTCGGCATGCAGTCCGCAGGGACATGGGAAGGCTACGAGCGAGGCAGCTCCGGGTACAAGAAGATCCTGATCGCGCTGTTGTGCGCGGGCATCGCGACATTCGCCCAGTTGTATTCGGTCCAGGGCGTTCTCCCGATCATGGCGCGCGATTTGCGCATCGATGCCGCTCAGGCCTCGCTGGCCGTGTCGGCCGCAACCCTCGGCCTGGCGGTCGCGGTGATCCCGTGGTCGTTGGTGTCGGACCGGTTCGGCCGCCGCCGGACCATGGTGAGCGCGGTGGTGGCGGCCACCATCCTGGGCGTGACCATGAGTCTCATGCCATCCTTCGAACTGCTCGTGGGTCTGCGTTTCCTGGAGGGAATGGCGTTGGGTGGCATTCCGTCCGTGGCCATGGCCTACCTTGCGGAAGAGGTGAACCCGCGGCACGCGGCGATTGCCGCGGGGAGTTACATTTCCGGCACCACGCTGGGTGGGCTCTCGGGGCGCATCGTGGCGGCGCCGGTGGCCGACTTCTTCGGTTGGCGCGCCGGTACTCTCGTGGTGGCCATCTATGCGGCTCTCGCGGCGGTCGCGTTCATTCTGCTGGCGCCCAAGCAACAAGGTTTTACACCGCAAGCGGTGCGGCTCGGAGGGCCGGAGGGTCTTTTCGAGCGGCTGCGGGTGAACCTCAAGGATCCCGGATTGGTCTCGCTGTACATGCAGGGTTTCCTGCTCATGGGCGGATTCGTGGCGGTCTACAACTTCATCGGGTTCCACCTCGGTGACGAACCGTTCAACGTGCCGCAGTCGGTTGTGTCCGTGCTGTTCCTGTCCTACCTCTCGGGCACGTGGTCCTCCGCTCAGGCGGGTCGGATCGCGGCCCGGTTCGGCCGCCGCGCGGTGTTGATCACGTCCTCGTTGATCATGTTGGGGGGCCTGCTCGTCATGCTCATCCCGTGGTTGCCGGCCGTGGTCGCGGGGCTGCTGATTTTCACCGCGGGATTTTTCGGGGCGCACTCGGTGGCCAATGGTTGGGTGCCGGCGCGGGCCACCGTGGGGCGGGCCCAGGCGTCCTCCCTGTACACCCTCTTCTACTACGGCGGTTCATCCGTGTTCGGTTACGTGGCGGGGCTGTTCCTCACGGGTTACGGCTGGAGCGGCGCGGTGGCGTTCATCGGGGCCCTGATCGCGGTGGCAATTGCCTTGACCCTGGTCTTCTTGCGCCGGCCGGTCACACCGGCCACGGCGCGGTCCCTCGACGGCTAGGGTTGACGGAGACGCACCCCGCACATGGACCACCTGAGGAGGCCCCCATGACCAGCACGTTGACCGTTCGCCACTTGTTCGGCCCCGGACCGACCAATCCGTACCCTGAAGCCACCGAGGCACTCGCCCGACCGCTCATCGGACATCTGGACCCCAAGTTCCTGGAGATCATGGACCGTGCCTGTGACGGTCTGCGTCAGGTGTGGGGCACCGCCAACCGCCGGACTTTGCCGGTCTCGGCCACCGGTTCGGCGGGTATGGAAGCGGCGTTCGTGAACTTCGTGAATCCCGGTGACCCGGTGGTGATCGCCGTCAACGGGCTCTTCGGCGAGCGCATGTGCGATGTTGCCGCGCGCTGCGGTGCCGAGGTGATTCGGGTGGACTTCCCCTTCGGCCAGCCCGTGGATGCGCAGAAAGTGTCGCAGGCGCACCCGAACCCCACAATCATTGCGGCCGTCCACGCGGAAACCTCCACGGGCGTCCGCTCGGACATCGCCGCCCTCGGGGCCATCAAGGGCGACGCCCTGCTCCTCGTGGACGCCGTGACGTCGATCGGCGGTATTGAACTGAAGGCCGACGAGTGGGGCATCGACATCGGCTACGCCGGCACACAGAAGTGCCTGGGCGTGGCCCCGGGCCTGGCGCCCTTCACGGTGTCGGATCGCGCGTGGGAGCGCCGAGTGGAGAACCCCCGCTCGTGGTACCTGGACCTGGGAATGCTGGGCGGTTACGTGGGGGAGGCCTCCGGCAGCGCGACCCGCACCTACCACCACACCGCCCCGGTCGCCATGATTGCGTCCCTGGATGCCGGACTGCAGCGCATTCTCGATGAAGGGCTCGACGCCGTTCGCGACCGTCACTACGCGGCCGGCCACGCGCTGCAGAACGGGTTGGAGGCCATGGGGCTGGAGCTCTTCGCGGCGGAGGGCCACCGCTTGCCCGAGCTGACCACCGTCAAGGTCCCGGACGGGGTCGATTCCGCCGCCGTCCGTAAGGAACTGCTCGAGAAGTACAACCTGGAGATCGGACCGGGCGTCAAAGAGTTCGCCAACACCGTGTGGCGCATCGGCCTGATGGGCCCCAATGCCGCCCCGGAATCCGTGGCGCTCATCCTGGGTGCATTGAAGGACGTGCTGGGGAAGTAGTCCTCGAGGACCTACACCGGATGACGTCCGGCACCCTACCCGGTGACGGAACTGCCCCGGCCGCAAGATGCGACCGGGGCAGTTGTGGTTCTGGTCGAGATCTTTCCGGGTGGTGATCCCGCTCAGTGATCTCAGGCGGTCAGCTCCTTCTCGATGGCCTGGACGAACGGTTCCAGGTCACCGGGGTTGCGAGAGGTGATGAGCACCCAGTCCTTGGCGGGGCACCGCTTGACGGGCTGGTCCACCCACGTGCCGCCGGCGTTGCTGATGTCGACCTTGACGGACTCGTAGGAGGTCAGGGTCTTGCCGTCCACCAGTCCGGTTTGCACGAGCAGCCACGGGCCGTGGCAGATGGAGGCAATGGGGCGGCCGGAGGATGCGAAGGCCTGGGCGATCTTCTGGGCATCCTCGTCCAAGCGCAGGGTGTCCGCGTTGAGTGTGCCCCCGGGCAGCAGCAGCAGGTCGTACTCGGAGTCGTTGACGTCGGAAATCTTTTGGTCCACGGGGAAGGTCTCACCCAAATCCCAGTCGCCCACGAGGCTCTGAACCTCACCGTTCTCCGGCGAAGCGACGGTCACGGTGGCACCCGCTTCGCGCAGCTTCTCCAGGGGAACCTTCAACTCATCCTGCTCCACACCGCGGTTGGTCTGAAGCGAGAGAATCTTCTTACCGGTCAAGTCAGCCATTGGTAAAGCTCCTTTCTAATGGGTTATGCCTCCACGCTTCCACTGCTCACTGCTCTTGGCAAGAAGATTCCGGGACTGTCCGCTATGAGCAACACGACCCGGCAGAGGTGCAACTAACGGCGGGTCGGCTAATGTAACGAACAGGTCACGATGGAAGAAAGATGCGTCGTAATGCACGTGAATGGGTGAGGTCGGTCATACTCTAAACGGAAATCAGCAGCAATCTGATCACTATGGACGAGATAGCTCTCTGCCTGCGGCGGGGGTGGAGACGGTGCGCGCGTGTGGGACTTTGTCAGAGATAGTCAGCAACAGATCTTGTTCGCCTCGTGGCAGCATTTCAGCCTAGTGGTCCAATGCTTGGTGCTGGCCACGGTTGTGGCAGTGGTGCTCTCCGCGCTGGTCTACCGAAGTAAGACGGCCAGCGCGCTCGCCAACGGCGTTTCGGCCATGGGGCTGACCATTCCTTCTTTCGCGCTCATTGGTTTGTTGATCGCACCCTTCGGTTTTGGTGTCATCCCGGCCGTCATTGTGGTCACGTTCTTCGCGATCCTGCCCATCTTGCGCAACGCGGTGGTGGGGCTGAACAGCATCCCCGCCTCCGTGGTCGAATCCGCGCGCGGAATCGGTATGAGCCGGTTGCGCACCCTGGCCACCGTGGAACTGCCCATGGCGTGGCCGATCATCCTGGCGGGCATTCGAGTGTCCGCGCAAATGGTCATGGGCATCGCGGCGGTGGCCGCCTACACACTCGGCCCCGGCCTGGGAGGTTTCATTTTTTCAGGCCTCTCTCGGCTGGGCGGGGCCAACGCATTTGAATCCGTGGTGGTAGGAGTCGTTGGAGTGATCCTGCTGGCCATTATTTTGGACCTCCTTCTGGTGGTCCTGAGCCGACTGACAACCTCGCGAGGTATCCGTGTCTGAAACACAAACCATCCAGAACTCTGCCGAGCAGGTCAGCGGCGCATCCATCCTTCTCGATCAGGTGACCAAGCAGTACCCCGGTCAGGCCAAGCCGGCAGTGGGCGGGCTCACCATGGAGATCCCCGCGGGCAGCATTGTGATGTTCGTGGGTCCCTCCGGCTGCGGCAAGACGACCACCCTCAAAATGATCAACCGCCTGATCGAACCGTCGGACGGGTCCATCGTGATCAACGGGGACAACGTCACGGACATGAACGGTGACAAGCTGCGCCGTCAGATCGGCTACGTGATTCAGGCCGGCGGACTGTTCCCCCACATGAGCGTTGCCGCCAACATCGGGTTGGTGCCCAAAATGCTCGGGTGGGACAAGGACCGCATTGCCGCTCGGGTGGATGAACTCCTCGACCTGGTGTCCCTGGACCCCAAGACCTACCGCAACCGGTACCCCAAGGAACTCTCCGGCGGACAGCAGCAGCGCATTGGCGTGGCCCGTGCGCTCGCGGCGGACCCGCCCATCCTGCTCATGGACGAGCCGTTCGGCGCCGTGGACCCCATCACCCGGCAACGCCTGCAGAACGAGTTGCTCAACATCCAGGCCGAGCTGCAGAAAACCATTGTCTGTGTGACGCACGATTTCGACGAGGCCGTGAAGCTCGGCGACTGGATCGCCATCTTCAACGAGGGCGCCCAAATCGAGCAGTACGACTCTCCCGAACGGATCCTCGCCAATCCGGCCAACGAGTTCGTGGAGAACTTCATCGGTTCCGGCGCCGGGCTCAAGCAGCTCACGCTCAACCGGGTGCACGAGGTGGAGCAGCAGGAAGCCGTCACCGCCAGGGCGGGGGAGTCGCCGGAGGAGGTCATCGCCCGGCTCGACCAAGCCGGTCAGCAGAATGTGGTGATCCTGGATTCACGTGGCCGCGCGATCCAGTGGTTGTCGCAACGCCAGCTCTCACGCATGCAGGTGATTTCGGACGCCGCGGACCCCAACCTGCCGCTCGTCAACGAACAATCCACGCTCAACGACGCCCTGGACGCGATGCTGGTCGCGAGCACGGGCGCGGCGCTGGTCGCCGGGCGAAGAGATGTGTTCACCGGACTGATCACGGTCAATACCGTGATGGACGCGATCTCGGCCGGCCAGGCCGCCGCCCAGGGCCACGGTGACGCGCCGGTCGGTCTCAACACCGGTGCCCTCCCCCAAGTTTCCGACCACGACAACCAGGAAGACGCCGCCGCGGCCGGTTCCACAGCGGCCACCGAAGACGCGGCCGGGGACCGGTCATGAGCGCCACCACCGGGGTCGCGAACCCGGATGCCGTCTCGACCACCGCCGCGGTGGCCGGAAGTTCGTCCAAGGGACTGTGGATCCAGCTGGCCGTCATCCTCGTGGCCATTGCGGCCTTGTTCGCGTGGTTGGCCTTCGGTGACCTGACGGATACGGAACGTGCGACACTGGCGCCCGGCGCACTGTGGGGTTACACGTGGGAGCATCTGAAACTCACCGCGGTGGCGGCCGTGCTGGTCCTGGCCATCGCGATCCCGCTGGGAATCCTGCTCACGCGCGGCCCGCTCCGAAAGTTCACCGGACCCGTTCTGGTGGTGGCCAACATCGGGCAAGCGGCTCCGGCCATCGGCCTGGTGGTGTTATTGGCCTTCTGGCTCGGTTTCGGGTTCACGGCAGCGGTCGTGGCATTGGTGGCGTACGCGATCCTGCCGGTGTTGCGCAACACCATGGTGGGACTGCAACAAGTGGACCAGCGGCTCGTGGAAGCCGGACGCGGCATGGGGATGAGCGCGGCCGCGGTGCTCTTCAGGGTGGAACTGCCGCTCGCGGTGCCGGTGATGCTGTCTGGTATCCGCACGGCACTGGTGCTGCTGGTGGGCACCGCAACCCTCGCCACGTTCATCAACGGCGGTGGCTTGGGAATCCTGATCACCACGGGAGTGAACCTGAACTTGATCAAGGTGCTCATAGCGGGTTCCCTGCTGGTGGCACTGTTGGCTTTGCTCGTGGATTGGCTGGGGCGTTTCGTGGAATACGTCGCGCGCCCGAAGGGACTGTGATGGCAACGTCGAAACGAACGGGACAGAGGCAACGACCGGTGGCCGGGGCGGCGTCGTCGACACGAAAGCCCACGCGCATTGCCGCCGGGCTGAGCGCGGGCTTCGGCGTGATGCTGCTGGCGGGCTGCGGTCTGCAGCCGGCTACGTCGTTCGTGCCGGAGGTGCAACCGGGGTCGATACAGGCCGTGGAAGGCCTGCCCGAGGACGCCCAGATCACGGTGGTGAGCAAGAACTTCACGGAGCAACTCATCCTGGGCAAGATCGCCGTGATGACCGCGGAGGCTGCCGGGTTCGAGGTGGAGGATTTCACCAACGTTCCGGGAAGCCAGCCGGTGCGCGAACTCATGGTGTCGGGTGAGGGTGACTTCACCTACGAGTACACGGGAACCGCCTGGATCACGTACATGGGCAACCCGACCGGCATCCCGGACAAGGAAGAACAGTGGCGGGCCGTCCACGACGCCGACCTCGAGAACGGACTCACGTGGGGTAGGCCGGCGCCGTTGAACAACACGTACGCGTTCGCGGTGCGCAGCGAGGCCGTGCCCGAGCTGGGCAACATCTCCAAGCTGTCACAGATCGGGAACCTGCCCGTGGCCGAACGGACGTTGTGCGTGGAGGCGGAATTCAACTCCCGCCCGGACGGCCTGGATCCCATGCTGGACACCTACGACATTCCGCGAGGCTCGGCCAACGGTATTCCGGACGGCAACATCGGCGTGTACGACACGGGTGCCGTGTACACCGCAACCGATAACGGCGACTGCAACTTCGGTGAGGTCTTCACGACCGACGGTCGGATCGACGCCCTGGAGTTCACGGTGCTCGAGGATGACCGGAAGTTCTTCCCCGCGTACAACGCGGCGCCGGTGTTCAACTCGGAAACCCTGGAGCAATACCCGCAGCTGCGGGAGGTCTTCGATCAGGTTTCGCCGCTACTGACCGATGAGACCATGCGCCAGCTGAACCTCAAGGTGGACGTGGAAGGCCAAGAGCCCGTGGACGTGGCCCACGACTGGATGGTGTCCGAGGGGCTCATCACGGGGGAGGGCTGAGCGGGCGGTGTTGGGGCTGCGTCCCGATGACGGGGCCGGGCTGGCAGTCGAGCGGGCGGCGTCGCGCGAGGTAATGCTCAAGGGCTAAAAAGGGCGGCAGCCGCCCGAAGACGGCTGCCGCTGTTTCCGCCCGTCCAGGAGGCCACTGCCCGGGCGGAGTCTGGTGACGGTTCTCAGGAACCGTTGGAGAGTTCAGACACGAGGCGTCCCACGTGGCCCTTCGCGTCCACGCGGTATTCGGCGTTCGCGAGAGTGCCGTCTGAGTTCACCACGAACGTGGAGCGCAGCGGTCCCTCGGAGGTTTCACCGTTGATGGTGCGCTCACCCCACGCGCCCCATTCCTTGGCGGCGGTGTGCTCGGGGTCCGACAAGAGTGTGTAGGGGAGGTGATATTCCGCCACGAAACGACTGAGTTCTTCCGGGCTGTCCCCGGAGACCCCGTACACGTCGTAACCCAGGCCCTGGATGGCGGCCAGGTTGTCGCGGAAGTCGCATGCCTCGGTGGTGCACCCCGGCGTGAACGCCCTGGGGTAGAAGTACACCACTGCGCTGCGTTCGTTCTGGTCACCGAGGGTCACGGTGGTGCCGTCATGAGCGGTGAGAGTGAGTGCGGGGGCGGTATCGCCCGAAGCGAGTTCGCGGGACATGGCTGCTCCTAGTGGTGGGTGGTTCCGGCGGGATCCGCGGTCAGCGGGCCAGGATCCGGGACAGTGCTGCTCCAACGCACGCAGCGGAGACGGCCAGGGTCCACATCTCAGCGGACCGGTTCTGGATCTTGCTGCTACCGGAGGAGAAATCCGGGTCCAGCGTATCGCCGGTGTACTTGAAGTAGGACACGTGGGCTGCAGTGGCGGGTGCGTTCGACATTTCTCATTCCTTTCGTAATCCGGAAGCTGTTTTCCGTAATATGAAATCTACTGTAGGCTGGGTCACAGGTCAAGGGGTTTGCCCAGAAATTTTTTGCGGTATCGCGCGGGTGCGTGACGCGACCCCGTGAAGCCAGTGGCTCACGGGGTCTCACGTGAGGGGAAGACAGTTACCCGGTGTGAGGGGAGGAAAACGCTTAGAGCGCGCCCTCTTTCTGCAGGTTCATCACCTGAGACTGCGGGGGTGTATTAGTGACCGCGCACGTAGCCCAGGCGCTTGTCGACCTCATTCTTAAGGTCCTCGCGGCGCAGCCAACGGCCCAGATTATTCTCGAACTGTTCCGCCAGGGTGGTACGCCAGCCGACCACATCGCCGCTCATGTGTGCGGAGATGTGCACGGTGGGCATTGCCCAGAACGGATGGTCGCTGGGTAGGGGCTCCCGTTCGAAGACATCCAGGGACGCCGCCGCTATGCGTTCTTCGCGCAACGCAGCCAGCAGTGCGGGCTCGTCCACGAGCGCCCCGCGGCCCACATTGACCACGTGCGCGCCCGGTTTCATGTGCTTGAGCACGTGGCGGTCGAGCAGCCCCCGGGTCGTGTTGGTCAGGGGTGCGATCAACACCAGATGATCAATTTCTCCCACATGCTGCGCGAGGTCCGAACTGGCGACCACCGTGCCGAAATCCTTGTCGCGCTCGCGAGCAGTACGGCCCGCGCCCGTGACCTTCAGGCCTGCCGCTCGCAAGAGTCTTGCGGTCGCTCGGCCGATTCCTCCGGTGCCGACCACCAGGGCCCGCTGGCCCGCGGTCTGCTGAAGTTCCCGGTGTTGCCACTGTGCGTTGCGCTGCAGTTCTTTGCTGCGGTGCAGCTGCTTGTCATGTGCCAGGATCGAGACGAGCACGAATTCAGCGATGGGCACGTCGAAGGCACCGTGGGCGTTGGTCACCGTGATGTCCGAGTCGCGCAATGCGTCGAACAACAACGAGTCCACGCCCGCCGCAGCCACGTGGATCCACTCGAGGTCCGTCGCGTACTGCCAGGCATCCCGCAGCGCCGTGGAGAAGAAGTCCCAGACCAGCAGCGCTTGAGCCCCGGGAAGCATGTCGGGCAGTTGTTCTGCGGTTGCGTAGACGACCTCCGAGAGCGCCTCGAGCTCCCGGGCGTTCGGCAGGTCCGGTGCGCTGGGGGATGTGAGGACTACGAGCTTGGGGCGACGACGTCGCTCGGTGCCTGACGCGTAGTTGCTCGCCTTGAGTGCCCCGCGCGTGTGGGCGGTGTCTCGGTGCGCGCTGCCGATCGGGCGATTCTCGGGTGTCTGTTGCGGCTCCACATCTGAACCTTAGGCCAATCCTCTGATTGTTGACAATCATTCGATTACGCCGGGAGAATGTGGCGCATGACATCTCTGAGCCCCGTCCTGAAGCAGGCGACTCCGGTCGTGGTCGATCACGGCCTGGGCAGTTGGATTTACGGCACGGACGGCCGGGAGTACCTGGACTTCACCACGGGCATCGGAGTGACCAGCACCGGGCACTGTCACCCCAAGGTGGTGGAGGCGGCACGGGAGCAAGTGGGCAAGGTGATCCACGCGCAGTACACGACCGTGATGCACAGGCCACTGATCGAGTTCACGGAAAAGCTGGGTGAGGTACTGCCCGCGGGGCTGGACTCCTTGTTCTTCGCCAACTCCGGTTCGGAAGCGGTGGAAGCAGCGGTCCGGTTGGCTCGCATGGCCACCGACCGGCCCAACATTGTGGTTTTCCAGGGCGGCTTCCACGGTCGCACGGTGGCCGCGGCGTCCTTGACGACCGCCGGCACCAAGTTCTCGGCCGGCTTCTCGCCGCTCATGGGAGGGGTTCACATGTCCGCGTTCCCCTATGCCTATCGCTACGGCTGGGATGAGGAGACCGCCGTGGATTTCGCGCTGCAGGAACTCGATTACCTGCTGAGCACGCGCACCGCTCCCAACGACACCGCGGCGTTCCTGATCGAACCGGCGCTGGGGGACGGCGGCTACATTCCCACACCTGCGCGTTTTCTCGAGGCGCTGCGCGAACGGGCCGACCGCCACGGCATCCTTCTGATCATTGACGAGGTACAGGCCGGCGTGGGGCGCACCGGTAAGTACTGGGGACACCAGCACTCGGCTGCGCTGCCGGACATCCAGGTCATGGCCAAGGGCATCGCCTCGGGTTTCCCGATCTCCGCCATTGCAGCCTCGACCGAGCTCATGTCCCAGGCATGGCCCGGTTCGCAAGGTGGCACCTACGGTGGCAACGCGGTCTCCGCGGCCGCCGGCGTGGCAACGCTGCAGGTCGTGGCGGAGGAGGGCCTCGTCGAGAATTCCCGCGTGCGTGGTCAGCAACTGCGAGCGGGTCTGCTGGACCTGCAATCCCGCTACCCGGTGATCGGCAATGTGCGCGGGCTGGGCCTGATGCAGGGCATTGAGTTCACCGCCCCGGACGGCTCACCGGACGCAGCCACCGCCGCCGCCGTTCAGGGGGCCACGACCGACCAGGACCTCCTGACGCTCACGTGTGGTCCCGTGGGCAACGTGGTGCGGTTGATCCCTGCCCTTGTGGTCACCGAGCGTGAGATCGGCCAAGGACTCGAACGGTTCGACGCCGCTCTGGCAGCCGCCACGGCGTCGGCCGGTTCGGACGCCCGGGGCCGAGGACGCCCATGAACGCTGCCAGCAACTCCGCCACCTCGACAGGTTCCGCCGGTGCCCCTGATTCACGCTCCGCGACTCAGCCCGAGATCACCACGCCGGTGCTCACGCGACTGCGTGACGCGGGGGTCGAGGTCGACGCGTCCGAGCGAAGCACCTCCGAGTACGCCTACGATGCCTCCAACTACCGGGTGCGTCCCCTCGCCGTCGTCTTCCCGCGTACCGTGCAGGACGTGGTCGCCACGGTGCACGCGTGCGTGGACTCCCGCACCCCGATCGTCAGCCGGGGCGGCGGTACGTCCATGGCGGGCAATGCGGTGGGGCGCGGCGTCGTCGTCGATTTTTCGCGCCACCTGAACCGAATCCGCCGCGTGGATCGGGAGGCCGGAACAGTCGACGTGGAACCGGGGGTTGTGCTGGCCACCCTGACCCGCGAGGTCGAGGTGGCGACCGACGGGCAGCTGACGTTCGCACCGGACCCGTCCTCGAAGAACCGCGCCACGGTGGGCGGGGCGATCGGTAACGACGCGTGCGGCAATCATTCCGTGCGCCACGGCCGGACGAGCGATCACACGCTCGAGATCGACGTGGTGACCACGGACGGCGCGCGGCTGACCGCCACGGCCGCCGGGCTGCGCGCCACGGAGCCCGGCGACCGGATGGCGGTGGAGCGAGCGGAGGAGTTGAGCCGCGAATTGCGCGCGCTGGCCCACGATCATTTGGCCGCTTTCCGACTGGAACTCGGACAGATTCCGCGTCAGGTCTCGGGATACCACGTGCAGAACCTGCTGCCGGAAAAGGGCTTCAACGTGGCCCGCGCCCTCGTGGGTTCGGAGGGCACGTGCGCGTTGGTCGTGGGGGCGCGCATGCGTTTGGTGCCGAAACCCGCCAGCGCCCTGCTGGTCTGCCTGGGCTACGGCACGGTGGTCGATGCCGCCCGGGACGTGACCACGATCCTCGAGTTCTCGCCCGCCGCGGTCGAGGGCACGGACCGGGCCATTGTCGAAACCATGCACTGGCGCCGGGGGCCGGATTCCGTCACGGGGTTACCGGAGGGCAATGCCTGGTTGTTCGCGGACCTGGACGGTGACACGGAGGAAGCGGTCAAAGCGCAGGCCCATGAACTGCTGGCACGGTTGGGCGAGAACGGCCGGCTCGTGCAGGGCATCGCGGTCCCGGACCCCGAGGAACGCGCAAACCTGTGGCGGGTCCGCGAGGACGGCGCAGGCCTCTCGTCCCGGCTGGCCACGGGCGGGGAATCCTGGCCGGGCTGGGAGGACTCCGCGGTGGCCCCGGAAAACCTCGCCAACTACCTGGCCGACCTGCGCGTGTTGCTGGGCGATTACGACCTGGACGGCGTGATGTACGGGCACTTCGGTGCCGGGTGCATCCATATCCGCATCACCTTCGACCTGCGCACCGGGCCCGGGCGTGACGTGTATCGGAATTTCACTCGAGACGCGGCTCATTTGGTGGTCCGGCACGGGGGCTCGCTGTCCGGGGAGCACGGTGACGGTCGCGCTCGTTCCGCGCTGCTGCCCATCATGTATTCGCCCGAGGTGCTTGGGGCCTTCGCGCGGTTCCGGCGGGTGTGGGACCCCACCGGACTGTTGAACCCGGGATCGATCGTGGGCCCGGAACCCATCGACGCGCACCTGGCGCTCCAGGGTGTCCCGGACAGGCAGTGGCGCACGAGCTTCGACTTGCAACCCGTGGGGGCGACTGAGACCGCCCGAGAATCGGGGCCGGCAGCCCAGCCGGATCCCTGGGTGCACGCCGTTCAGGGGTGCATTGGCGTGGGGCGGTGCCGCGCGGACAGCGGCGGCGTGATGTGCCCCAGCTTCCGGGCGACCCGCGACGAGAAGGACTCCACCCGCGGCCGCGCCCGAGTGCTGCAGGACATGGTGCGCGGTGCGCCCAGCGTGGCCGAGGGCTGGAGGTCCGAGGACGTGCGTGAGGTCCTCGACCTGTGTCTCTCCTGCAAGGCGTGCGCCACGGACTGCCCCGCCGGCGTGGACATGGCCACCTACAAGTCCGAATTCTTCGACCACTACTACGCGCGCCGGATCCGCCCGCGCTCCCACTACTCCCTGGGCTGGTTGCCGCGCTGGCTCGCGCTCGCCGGCCCCATCGCACCGCTCGTCAACGCCGTCCTGGCCACGCCGCTGGGCAAGCTCGCGGCACGACTCGGGGGACTCACCACGAGCCGGGAGCTGCCAACGTTCGCCCCCGCCGGGCTATGGCGCGCCGAAGTCGCCCGCGCCGCTCGCTCCGTTCGGCTCGACGGCTCCGAGGGCGTGGCCACCTCACGTTCCGACGGCGACCCGTCCGATGGGGCGAATTCCGACAGTGCCGTCCTCTTCGTGGACACGTTCACCCGAGGTTTCCGGCCCGAGGTGGCCGGTGCCGCAGCCCGGGTCCTGGCCGGTGCGGGGGAAACGGTTGAGTGCATGGCGGACGTGTGTTGCGGGCTCACCTGGATCTCCACGGGACAATTGGGCACGGCCAAGAAACTGCTGACCCGAGCCGCCGCGGAACTGGATGACGGCACCGACCGCCCCATCGTGGTGATCGAACCCAGTTGCGCCGCGGCACTGCGCAAGGACCTTCCCGAACTCGTACCCACCGAGCAGGCGCAGCGGGTGGCGCGCCGCGTGAGGAGCTTTGCCACCCACGTTGTCGCACTGGCCGGAGAGGATCGGCTGGCGGAACCGGCACGACCGGTGCCGCGGCGCGCCGTGGTGCAGACCCACTGCCATGAGTACTCCGTGTTCGGCCCCGCCACCCAGCGCAAGGCGCTAGCCGCCGCGGGAGTGGCGGAGGTGAGTGAGGCTCACGGCTGCTGCGGGGTGGCCGGAAACTTCGGTTTCGAGGCCGAACACTATGAGGTCAGCATGAACGTCGCGGAGACGTCCTTGGCCCCGGCCCTGCGCGCGGCCGCGCCGGACACCGTGGTGCTCACGGACGGGTTCTCATGCGCGATGCAGGTGAACCACCTGCATTCAACCGCGCACGGCACCCACCTGGCCGAAATCCTCGACCCCGGAACATCAACCACCTGAATCTCCGCCCTCGAGCCCTCCACCATTGGGCTCGCTAACTTCGCCCGAAGGACATTTGATGAGCACACACACCACCGCACACCGCACCTCGCAGGCCGCGCTGGACGTGATCGCCACGGTCAAGACGGGTGCGTTCATCGACGGACAGTGGGGCGAGGCCGCCTCCGGAGCACGGTTCGACGTGCTCAACCCCGCGACCGAAGAGGTCATCGCCACCGTGGCGGATGGTGGACCCGAGGACGCCCAGCGCGCCATTGACACCGCCGGGCGCGTCCAGAAGGACTGGGCCGCCACACCGCCGCGCGAACGCAGCGACATCCTGCGCCGCGCCTACGACCTGATCATGGAACGCCAGGACGCGCTGGCGCTCATCATGACCACGGAAATGGGCAAACCGTTGGCCGAGGCTAAAGGCGAGGTGGCCTACGCCGCCGAGTTCTTCCGGTGGTTCTCGGAGGAAGCCGTGCGAATCGGTGGGGACCAAACGATGACCGGTGACGGTAAGAACCGCATCATGGTCTCCAAGCAACCCGTGGGCCCGTGCGTACTGGTCACGCCGTGGAACTTCCCCCTGGCCATGGGCACCCGCAAGATCGGACCGGCCATCGCCGCCGGCTGCACCATGGTGTTCAAGCCGGCCAACCTCACCCCGCTGTCCTCCCTGGCGCTCGTGGACATCCTGGTCGAAGCGGGGCTTCCCACCGGAGTGCTCAACGTGGTGTGCACCAAGAAGGCCTCATCGGTAGTGGGTCCGTGGCTGGCCAGCGGGATCGCCCGCAAGGTCAGCTTCACCGGTTCCACGGAGGTGGGTGTGCGACTGCTGGAACAAGCGGCCCAGCACGTGATGCGCTCATCCATGGAACTGGGCGGCAACGCGCCGTTCATCGTCTTCGAGGACGCTGATCTGGAGCGAGCGGTCGACGGCGCCGTGGCCGCCAAGATGCGCAACATGGGGGAGGCCTGCACCGCGGCCAACCGGTTGTTCGTCCACCGTTCCGTGATGGGCGAGTTCTCCCGCAAACTCGCCGAGCGGCTGAGCGGGCTCTCGGTGGGCGACGGCGCCCAGGACGGGATCGATGTCGGACCCTTGGTCGAGGCCAAGGCCCTCGACAAGGTACAGGAGCTCGTGGCCGATGCCGTGGCCAAGGGCGCCACCGTGGACTGCGGCGGTTCCCGCCCGGATCGCCCCGGATTCTTCTACAACCCCACGGTACTCTCCGGCGTGGACCCGGGATCCCAGCTGATGACCGAGGAGATCTTCGGTCCCGTGGCACCCGTGATCCCCTTCGATTCGGAGGAACAGGTGGTTGAGATGGCCAACGACACCCCGTGGGGACTCGTGGGTTACCTGTTCACCCAGGACGTGGACCGCAGCTTCCGGGTGAGCGATGCGCTGGAGGTCGGCATGGTCGGGCTCAACACGGGCATCGTCTCCAACCCCGCGGCACCGTTCGGCGGCGTGAAAGCTTCCGGTCTCGGTCGCGAAGGTGGCCGCGTGGGCATCGAAGAGTTCCTGGAGTACAAGTACGTGGCGGTGCCGCGCACCTGAGCTATGCGCCGTCCGTGGTCAGCCGCATGATCGCATCACGCATGTGATCGAGCAGCAGCACATCCACGCGGGCTTCATCCGCCGCGCGGATGGCCTCGGAGATCTCCCGGTGCTCGTCCAAGCGGAAACTGTGGGACGCGTACCGGGTCTCGAGCGCGGTCATGCACATGCGGGTCTCGACCATGAGCGTGTCGTGCATACGAATCAGCCGCGGGCTTTCGGACAGCTCCACGAGTAGGGCGTGGAACGCGACGTCGGCCTCCGTCAGGGCGGCAGTGTCACCGCGGTCGATAGCCGCAGCCATGTCCTCGACCTTTTCGAGGAGGCGATCCGCACCGGCCTCGGGGTCGCTCGCAATGACACGGTCGGCGGCGGCCCGCTCCACGGCGTTACGGGCCAGGTAGAGGTCACGAACGTCGTTGTCGGTGACCTCGATGACGAACACGCCGCGGTTACGGACGCTGAGCAGCAGGCCCTCCTGGGTGAGGCGCTGTAAGGCTTCGCGCAGCGGCCCGCGGCTCACACCCAGGGAACGGCTCAATTCCATTTCATTGAGCTGTTGCCCGGGCGCCAATTCGCCGTCCCCAATGGCTCGCCGCAGCTGCCTGGCGATCAAAGATGGGGTGGTTTCCTGCACCACGGGTCGTAGCAGATTGCCGGGCATGGCGGCCTCCGGTCCGGGGCAAACCGCACGGGTCTGCGCGTCAACGTCTTACGTAACAATACCCCTGAGGGTAGGATTGTCGACAATCAAACGGTCAGCACGTATCTGGCGTCGCGGCCGAAGATCCCGAGGCACCACCAGGTGCCACTTGAATTCACAGTGGAGGTTCTATGAATTCGCAACACCAGGCCGATCCGCCGCGTGATGCGCGCGGTA
The DNA here is from genome assembly GCF_057707085.1 of Kocuria sp. cx-455. NCBI lineage: Bacteria > Pseudomonadati > Acidobacteriota > Terriglobia > Terriglobales > Candidatus Korobacteraceae > Candidatus Sulfotelmatobacter > Kocuria sp. cx-455. The sequence goes on from NZ_JBYIPM010000007.1 coordinate 137,886, forward strand.
CGAACACCCTCGACGGAACCTCGCACCACCCGGAGCCGGACGCCCAAACGGTGCGCCGCGCGGTAGCGGCGTCGGCGATCGGTAACGCCACCGAGTGGTTCGACTACGGCGTGTACGCCGTCTCGGTCGTCTACATCACCCAGAACTTCTTCCCGGGCGAGGCCGGGACCCTGCTGGCGCTGAGTACGTTCGCCCTGTCCTTCCTGGTCCGGCCCTTGGGTGGCTTGTTCTGGGGTCCGCTCGGTGACCGGCTGGGTCGCAAGAGAATCTTGGCTCTGACCATCATCCTCATGGCAGGTGCTACCTTCTGTATCGGCATCTTGCCCACCCACGCGAGCATCGGCCTGGCGGCCCCCGTCCTGTTGGTGTTGCTGCGCGTGATTCAGGGATTCTCGACCGGTGGAGAATACGGCGGGGCGGCCACGTTCATGGCCGAGTACGCCCCGGACAAGAAGCGAGGTTTCCTGGGCAGCTTCCTGGAATTCGGCACCCTGGGCGGCTTTGCCCTCGGTTCGCTGATTGTGCTCTTGGGCGAGGTCATCCTCGGCAACGAGGCCATGATGGACTGGGGCTGGCGTATCCCGTTCCTGCTGGCCGGACCCATGGGCCTCATCGGTTTGTATTTGCGGTCCAAACTGGCCGACTCCCCGGTGTTCCTGGAACTGGAGGAAGCCGGCCACTCGGAGGAATCCGCGGGCATGGCCCTGAAGGAATTGGTCACCACCTACTGGCAGCCCATGCTGATCATGGCCGGCCTGGTGGTGTCCGTGAACGTGGTCAACTACACGCTGCTCAGCTACATGCCCACGTACCTCGAGGGACAGACGGACATGTCCGCTCAGACGGTGCTGACCATCATGTTCGTGGCGCAGTTCGCCATGATGCTCGTGATTCCGTTCGCAGGAACGCTGTCCGACAGGTTCGGGCGCAAACCCATGTGGTACTTCTCGCTCATCGGCTTGATCGTGATGTCGATCCCCATGTACATGCTCATGGCCAACGGCTTTTGGTGGGCGCTGCTGGGCTTCGCGGTGCTGGGACTGCTTTACATCCCGCAGTTGGCCTGCATCTCGGCCACGTTCCCGGCGATGTTCCCCACGCAGGTTCGCTATGCGGGCTTCGCGATCACCTACAACGTGTCGACCGCGATTTTCGGCGGTACCGCACCGCTGGTCAACGAGGCCCTGATCGAATCCACTGGCAATCCGTTGATCCCCGCCTTCTACATGATGGGCGCGTGCGTGATCGGGTTGATCGCCGCCAAGTTTATGAAGGAGACCGTGGGGGCGTCGCTGCGCGGTACGGAGATCCCGGAGACGGGCAGGATGCCCGTGGTCACCCGGTAGAACAACGCGCGTATCGTCAGCGCGAGAGCAGTCGCAACGCGGCCAGGGTGTATGCCCTGGCCGCTTGCGTCAGCTCACGAATACTCACCGACTCGTCCACCTGGTGCGCCTGGTCGTTGAGCCCGCCGGGACCCATGACCACCGTGGGCACTACATGGTCCCGGGCAATGAACCCGCCATCGCACGCGGCCGTCCAGCCGCCGATCGACGCCGCTCCGCCCACGTCCGCGACGGCGGCATGAACCGTGGTGACCAGTTCATGGTCCCGCTCGGTGCGGAAACCCGGCATGGACATGGTGATGTCGATGTCCACGGAGATGCCGTCACCGGTGATCCCGGCTTCATCCACCGTGTTGCGCAGCTCGGAGACGATCTGCTCCGGGTCCTCGCCCGGCATGAGCCGCCGGTCCAACCACACATGGCACGACGGCGCCACCATGGACGTTGCCCGGCCGCCCTCGATCTTGCCCACGTTCCACGTGGGCGATCCCAGCAACGGATCTGTCACGCGCGTGTGCTTCTCGTGGTCCTGTTTGACGAGTGTGAGGAGCGCAGCGGCGGCGTCGATAGCATTTCGGCCGTCCGCCGGCCGCCCCGAATGGGCGGGCACTCCGGTGATCTCCACCTCGAGGTAGGCATCCCCTCGGCACGCGATCACGGTCTGCAGATCGGTCGGTTCGGCCACGATGCAGCCGCGGAAGTCCCGTCCCAGTCCGCGTGCGGTGAGGTGACGGATGCCGAGGCCCAGATCTTCCTCGTCCACCGTGGACGACAATCGCACCGGCCCCGAGAGTTCAACCGCCGAACGGCGAAGCGCCGACATGGCGATCACCACCGCAGCCAGCCCGCCCTTCATGTCCGTGGCGCCGCGCCCGTACAGCCGGGCGCCGTCGACCTGCGCGCTGTACGGCTGCCGCGTCCACCCGGGCCCGGCGGGCACCACGTCGGAGTGACCCAGGAACAACAGCCCCGGCCCGTCGGACACGGGCCCGCCCACGGGCAGGTCCACGTCCACATTGGGGCGCCCGGGGGCCACGACGTCGCTGCGGGCCAGTAATCCCCGCTCGCTCGCCGCGTGCTCCAAGGCCCGGGCCGTGTGCTCCTCGATGCCCCCGGGATTCTCGCCGGCGGTGTTCACCAGGGTGCAGGTCAGCTCGACCAGTTCGTCGGGGTCGATGAGGTCGAGCACGTCCCGTTCCTGCGAGGTGCACTGCACGTCGTCAGGCGTCATCCTGGGCCCCCGGTCACCCATCGACTTCCTCGCGGGCGATGTCGAGAGCTCGCACAAGTCGCTGAAGTCCTTCGTCGGTCCGTTCCGGGGTACTCGAGGCAAAGCACAAGCGGAACGCGTCCTGGAACTGGCCGGACGGCGACAGCGCGGGACCGGGAATGAACGCGACGCCCTCGGCCAGGGCGATCTCGAACAAACGCGAAGACGACACCCTGGCGTCGTCGCCCTGGAGAGTGACCCACAGGAAGAAACCGCCGGCGGGATCGGTGGTGCGTACACGAGTGCCCAGGTGCCTGGCGATGGATGCATCCATGGCTTCCTTGCGGCGCTTGTACTCGGTGCGCAGGCCGGCCAGGTGCTCACCGTAGCCGCCGCGGTTGATGTAGGCGTTGATGATGTGCTGGGCGGGCACGTTGGCGCACGTGTCCATGGCCTGCTTACCGGCGATCAAGAGCTTGCGCAGGCGTGGATCCGCGTTGACCCAGCCCACGCGCAAGCCGGGCGCCAGGATCTTGGAAAAGGTCCGGACGGAGAAGACCAGGGGGTCGTCCGGGCTGATCTCCCGGAAACCGGGTACGGGATCGCCGGAGAAGCGCAGGGCACCATACGGATCATCGTCGAGAATCATGGCGCCCCACTGATGCGCGAGGTTCAGCAAGCGGCGCCGTCGACCCTCGCTCAGGGTGGTGCCGGACGGGTTCTGGAAATTGGGGATCGTGTAGATCATGCGGGGCGTGCGGCCCGATTCGGCAACGAGGGTCTCGAGCGCGTCGATGTCCATGCCGTTGTCGTCCACGGGGACTTCCAGGACATCCGCGCCGTAGCTCAACGCGGTGCCGGAGCCGTTGGTGTAGGTGGGGCTCTCCACGACCACCAGGTCACCGGGATCCGTGAACAGTTTGAACGCGAGATCCAGTCCCTGCATGCCGCCGGAGGTGATCACAATGCGCTCCGGATCGGAGGAGCCGCTCGAGTACTGTTCGGTGACCGTGGTGATCAGGTCCGGTTCACCCTCGGTGGCGCCGTAGGTGAAACTTGCGTCCGTGAGGACTTCGCCGGCGATCTGTCGGAACTCTTCCGTGGGAATCACTTCCGCGGCCGGCGCGCCCATGGCGAAGCGAACGATGTCGTGGGTCTGGGCTGCAAGCAGCGAGGTGGAGGAGTCGATGACGGAACCCACCAAGCCGCCGGCGCGGCGGGCGAGTGGTAGTAGGTTTCCCGCCGTGGGGTCCGAGATGCCCGCGGTGGGGTTGGGGTCCAGGGAGTGGACCGTGGTGATACGCGGCGTGGTGGTGATCATGAGCTCACTTCCTGATGATCTGGCGGGGGAAGGACGTGAACGTTTCCACCCCCGTGCTGGTCACTCGGATGGTCTCCGAGACTTCGTAGCCGTATCCCGTCATCCACATACCGCAGATGAGGTGGAAGGTCATGTTCTGCTGCAGGGTGGTTTCGTCCTCGGAGCGGATGCTGATGGTTCGTTCGCCCCAGTCCGGTGGGTAGCCGACGCCCACCGAGTACCCCAGGCGGCTGGGTTTCTCCAAACCGTGGGCGGCCAGTTTCCAGTTCCACGCGCTGGCCAGTTCACGGATGGGCACATCCGGGGCGGTGGCATCCAGAACGGCCTGCATCCCCTCGGCAACGGCTTCCTCCAAGCGCAACATGTGGTCACTGGGTGGACCCAGATTCACTGTGCGGGCCAGGGGTACGTGATAGCGCCGGTGCACGCCGCTCAGCTCGACCACCACGGCATCGCCGGGGCACAGCACACGATCGGACCAGGTGAGATGGGGTGTGTCTGCGGAGGCGCCGGTGGGCAGCATGGGCACGATGGCGGGGAAGTCACCCCAGGCCTCGCCATCTCCTTCCGCTTGCGCAGCGGCAATCCGGGCGGCCACGCGGTACTGGGGGATTCCGGGTGCGATGGCGTCGATCGCAGCGTGCATGGCCGCGGTGGTGACTCTTGAGGCGAGGCGCATGTAGTGGATCTCGGCCTCCGACTTGACGGAACGCACCCAGTTGACCAGCTCGAAGCAATCGACGAGCAACCATTCGGGGAGCGCGTTGACCAGGGCCCGGTAGCCCTTGGGGGAGAAGAAATGGGCGTCCATCTCGAGTCCCACGCAGCCGTGGGCGGCCGGGGCGACCTGCGCGCGGTGTCGGAGCGCAAATGCGACCCAGTCGAAGGGGTGTAGGTGCGGGCGCTGAACGTAGCGCTCCGGATAGCCGATGATTTGATGAGGCGGCAGCCACGAGGTACGAAAGGCACCCTGCGCATCCATCTCGCGCAGGAACAACAGCATGTCTCCCTCGGCGGGGATGAAGAGCAGCTGCGGAACGTAGAAGGACCACGCGTCATAACCGGTGAGATAGAAGAGGTTGGCGGGATCCGTGACGATCAGCGCGGACAGCCCCTGGTGCGCCATCTTCTCTCGAACGCGCCGCAGCCGCTGTTCGTACTCGTGGGCCGTGAACAGCGGCGAACGGACATCAGGATTCCCCGGCGCGGCCGCCGCAACGGGAGCCGGATCAGGGGAGGGGTGACCCTCCGACGCGTCCCAAGTGCTCATGATTCATGATTGAGATAAATCCGCCTATTGTCAACAATCAGGCGATCCGTCGAGGAGCGCCCACCTGGGTGGGCGTTCCTGGCGCCGGACCTGTCCCGCTCAGGACACCAGTATCGACGCCGCCAGTTCGGCGGGTAGTTCCACGGACTCGGATCGGTCGACGCGGCGCAGGGTCACGGGTCCGGGGTGGCCCGGGTGGGCCTCCGAGCCGGAAGGGGCGGAGCCGGTGACCACCACGGCCGCACCCGGCATGAGCCCGGCGTCGTAAAGGGCTCGCAGCAGGTCCGCGTGGGTCTGCACCGATTCCGAGATCAACTCCAAGGTGTATTCGCGTGCCCCACCGGAGCCGGCCGCACCAGCGCCAGTGCCGGCATCAGCGTCAGCCTGCGCCACCGCATCCAACAGTGAGACCCCCTCCGGGTTCTGGGTGAACGCGCCGTGGATCGGAGTCCCGTACGGGGAGGTGGTGGGCGAGGCCAGCAGCTTCTCGAGCAGCACTTCCACCCGATCGCTCATGACGTGTTCCCAGCGGCAGGCTTCTTCGTGCACGTAGGGCAGTTCCAACCCGATGACGTCCGCCAACAGTCGTTCCGCCAGGCGATGCTTGCGCATCACGGACGTGGCCTGCTCGCGACCCTCCGCGGTCAGGGACACCGTGCGGGTGCGAATATCTCCTTCGGAGAGCACCATCAACCCCTTACGGCACAGCCGCTGCACGGTTTCGGACACCGTGGGGCCGGTGTGGCCCAGGCGCTCCACGATGCGCGCGCGCAGGGCGGGGATGCCCTCTTCTTCGAGCTCCAGCACGGTGCGCAGGTACATCTGGGTGGTATCGATCAAATCTGTCATGGTGCGTTCCTAGCTGTGGGACCGGTCCTTCCACTGCGAAATCTCTGAGGCCAAAGATTCTGCCCTGGCTTCACAGTATGAACCGTGAAACCTGGGCAAACCACCGCGGAGTGCGAATCACACGAGTCCGCGGTTGAGCAGACGGCCCGAGGGCTTCTGGTAATCGACTTCCTTACCGCCCACGAAGGTCCGGCGGACCTTACCGGAGAGCACCTTGCCCTGGTACGGGGTGATGGGGTTCTTGTGGTTGAGCGCCTTGGCGTCCACCACAAAGCTTTCGTCCTGCGCGAAGACGGCCATATCGGCGTCGTAACCCAGGGACAGGCGGCCCTTGGAACGCAGACCCACGCGCTCGGCCGGGCGCGTGGACATCCACTGCAGCACGCGACCCAGGCCCACACCGCGGCGTCGCGCTTCGGTCCAGATCAACGACAGACCCAGCTGCAGCGATGACACGCCGCCCCAGGCCACGCCGAAATCGCCGTTGCCCAGGTCCTTGAGGTCCAGGGTCGAGGGGGAGTGGTCCGAGACGATGAAGTCGATGGTGCCGTCTAACAGGCCCTCCCACAGCTTCTCCCGGTTGGCGACCTCGCGCACCGGCGGGCAGCACTTGAACGCGGTGGCCCCGTTGGGGATCTCCTCGGAGAGCAGAGTCAGGTAATGGGGGCAGGTCTCCACGGTGATGTCCAGACCGTCGCGTTTGGCGGAGGCGATCATGGGTAGTGCATCGGATGAGGACAGGTGCAGGATGTGGGAGCGCGCCTCGGTCCAGCGGGTGCGCTCGATGACCTCCGCAATCGCGATGTTCTCGGCACCGCGCGGGCGGGACTTCAGGAAGTGCTCGTACATGTCACCGTTGGGCTGCGGGGCCTTGTCGATGGTGCGTGAATCCTCCGCGTGCACGATCAGCAGCGAGTCGAAGGTCTTCACCTCGGCCAGTGCTTCCTCCATCTCGTCCGCTTCCAGGTGCGGGAACTCGTCCACACCGGAGTGGAGCAGGAAGCATTTGAATCCGAACACGCCGTCGTCGTGGAGGGGCCGCAGGTCCTTCTTGTTGCCGGGGATCGCCCCGCCCCAGAAACCGATGTCCACGAACGCGTTCTGCTGGGCGAACAGGCGCTTGTACTCGAGTGCGGCCACGTTCACGGTGGCGGGCACGGAGTTCAGGGGCATGTCCACGATGGTGGTCACGCCGCCGGCCGCGGCTGCGCGAGTGGCGGACGCGAAGCCCTCCCACTCTGTGCGACCGGGCTCATTGACGTGCACGTGGGTGTCCACGAGACCCGGGATCAGGGTCTCGTCGTCAGCGAGTTCCACGACCTCGGCACCCTCGAGGTTCGCGCCGAGCGGCTCGATCGCCACGATCTTGCCGTCCTTGACGCCCACCTCGCGCGGGGAGAAATGATCACCGCACGAGACCTGCTTGCCGCGCACCACGAGGTCGAACGTGCCGGCGTGCTGGCCGGTGATGCGAGCCTCCGTGGGCTCGTCCGATTCCGTGAGCTTGTGCTCCGACTTGTACGCGCGGATCAGTTCGCGCACGCGCTCGGCGCTGTTGACCTCGTTGGCGAGCCTGATCTGCTCGGCACGCGCGGATTCGACCTCTTCGCGGCGCTCCCCGGTCACGGCCAGCTGGGAGTTCTCCTGGGCCACGTCCTGCGGGGATGCGTTGACCTCGGGCTTCGACGCCGCCTCGGCCACCTTGGCCTGCACGCTCTCCGTGGCGCGCTTGGCGTTCTCCTGCGGATCCGTGGTGCGCTGGTTCGTGTCCTCAGCGGGGCGGTTGTTCTTGGTGTTGCCGGTGTTCTTGCCGGAGTCCTTGTTGTCCTGGGGTGGGGTCGCGTTCATAGCGGGAAGTCCTTTCGAAAGGGACGGGAACGGTGACGGGGCGGGCCGCTCAGCCGTTCGAGGTCGAGGCTAGTTCTGAAGCTACCGTGTGTCCGACCTCACGGAGCAACCGGGGCGCTTCACGCATGGAGGTGTGAGCATCCGGTGCCAGGTCGGAAAGGGCGTGCGTTGCGCGGAAACCGGTGGCCTCCAGCGTTTCGCGATCCAGGGTCGTGCGGCCGCACACGGCGATCACGGGCACGCCGTGTGCCTGTCCGACCTTGAGCACGCCCACCGGGGTCTTACCGCCCAGGGATTGTTCGTCCAGGCTGCCCTCGCCGGTGATCAACAGGTCCGCGCCGGTCACGGCATCGTCGAGTTTCACCAGGTCCAGGACGACGTCGATCCCCGGCCTGCGCGTCGCATGCAAGACGGCTAGCGCGGCGTAGCCGACGCCGCCGGCCGCACCGGCGCCCGGGGCTTCGGCCGCGGTGCGTGCGGAGTCTCCCAAGACCTCGGCAAGGACATCGCGGAAGGTTCCCAGGGTGGCATCGAGCTCGGCCACGTTGCGTTGGGAGGCGCCCTTCTGGGGTCCAAAGACCGCGGCAGCACCCCGCTCACCGGTCAGCGGGTTGTCCACATCCGCCGCGAGGACGAACTCGGCCTGGGCAACGCGCGGGTGCAGGCCGGAAACGTCCACGTGAGCCAACTGCGCGAGGGCTGCTCCGCCGTCGGGAATCTCGTGGCCGGCTGAGTCGAGGAGGTGGGCTCCCAGGCCGGCGAGCATACCCGCGCCGCCGTCCGTGGTGGCGCTGCCGCCCACGCCCAGGATCACCCGCGCGCAGCCGTCGTCCAGGGCCGCGGCAATCAATTCACCGGTGCCGCGGCTGGTGGCCTCGCGCGCGGCGAGGATCGGCTCGCCGTTCGCGTCGTGGGGGAGTGCGGCCAGGCCGGAGGCCAGGGACATCTCGACCACGGCGGTGTCGTCGAGTTGGGCCCACGCGGCCGCCACGGGTTCGCCGATCGGGCCGGTAACCGTGAGGTCGTGGCGCGTATAGCCGGCGGTGACCGCGGCATCCAATGTGCCCTCACCGCCGTCCGCGACGGGCAGGATCGTGACCTGGGCGTCGGGCTGGGCCTCGCGGATCCCGGCAGCGATGTGCTCGGCCGCCTCTTCGGCGCTCACCGAGCCCTTGAATTTGTCTGGTGCCACCACAATGCGCACGAGAACCTCCGGAAGATGTAGAGACGAACCGCGGGCCGCGCACGGATTCCGTGAGCGGCCCGCGAGGTATCGGACAGAGTAGATCACTCCGCTTTCAGTCGAGCTTGTCAGTCGAGCAGGGCGATGGCGGTGGGTGCGTCCACACCGCGGGCCGCCAGCTCCTCGAACTCCACCACGTTGTCCAGTTCGGTGCCCATGGAGATGTTGGTGACCTTCTCCAGGATCACCTCCACCACCACGGGAACCTGGTGTTCTCGGGCCAGTGAGTTGGCCTCGGAGAACGCTTCCTGCAGCTTGTCCGGATCGGTCACGCGCACGGCCTTGCACCCCAGGCCCTCGACCACCTTGAGGTGATCCACACCGTAGCCCTGGGTCTCCGGGGAGTTGATGTTCTCGAAGGCCAGCGACACGTTCTGTTCCATCTTGAACCCGCGCTGGGACTGACGGATCAGACCCAGGTAGGAGTTGTTCACGACCACGTGAATGTAGGGCAGGTTGAACTGCGCGCCCACGGCCAATTCCTCGACCATGAACTGGAAATCGTAGTCACCGGACAGGGCCACCACGGTCTCGCCGGGCTTACCGCGCACCACACCCAGGGCGGCCGGACCGGTCCAACCCAGGGGGCCCGCCTGACCGGCGTTGATCCACTTGCGCGGCCCGAACACGTGCAGGAACTGGCCACCGGCGATTTGCGACAAACCGATGGTGGACACGAAGGTGACGTCCCGGCCGAAGGCCGAGTTCATCTCCTCGTACACGCGCTGCGGTTTGATGGGCACCTCGGTGAAGTGCGTCTTGCGCTGGAGCTGGCCCTTGCGCTGAATGCATTCCTTGGCCCACACACCGTAATCGGGGACGGAGAACTTGCCCTTACGTTCCTTGGCCACCTCGAGGAGGACGGTCAGAGCGGCGTCGGCATCGGAGACGATGCCCAGGTCCGGTGAGAACACGCGTCCGATCTGAGTAGGTTCGATGTCCACGTGCACGAACGTGCGGCCCTCGGTGTACTTGTCGATGGACCCGGTGTGGCGGTTGGCCCAGCGGTTGCCGATACCCAACACGAAATCCGAGGCCAGGAACGTCTCGTTGCCGTAGCGGTGCGCGGTCTGCAGACCCACCATGCCGGCCATCAACGGGTGATCGTCCGGGATGGCGCCCCAACCCATCAGGGTGGGAATCACGGGAACGTCCAGCACCTCGGCCAACTCGACCAGTTTCTCGGACGCGTTGGCGTTGATGATGCCGCCGCCGGCCACGATCAGCGGGCGCTGCGACGCGAACAGCATGTCCAGGGCGCGCTCGGCCTGGGCGCGGGTGGCTGCTGGCTTGGCCACGGGCAGGGGCTCGTAGAGATCGATGTCGAACTCGATGTCGGCCAACTGCACGTCCAAGGGCAGGTCGATCAGCACCGGACCGGGTCGGCCGGTGCGCATCTCGTGGAACGCCCGCTGGAAAGTGCCCGGGATCTGGCCCGGTTCCAGCACGGTCACGGCCATCTTGGTCACCGGCTTGGCGATCGAGGCGATGTCCACGGCCTGGAAATCTTCCTTGTGCAGCTTGGCCACCGGCGCCTGACCGGTGATGCACAGGATCGGCACGGAGTCCGCAATAGCGGCGTACAGGCCGGTGATCATGTCGGTGCCCGCGGGTCCCGAGGTGCCCACGCAGATACCGATGTTGCCGGGAGCGGCACGGGTGTAACCATCGGCCATGTGCGAGGCGCCCTCGACGTGGCGGGCCAGCGTGTGGCGGATCCCGCCGTCATTACGCATGGCCGAGTAGAACGGGTTGATGGCCGCACCGGGCAATCCGAACGCCTCGGTTGCGCCTTCCTTCTTCAGGATGGCGACAATGGCGTCCACCGTACGCATCGTGGTCATGATGTTCTCCTTGAATTCTTGTGTCGGACCGCCGGGCCCGCGTGGGCCGGGCAATTACTTCTTGTCGCCGCCGGAGAGTTCGTTGGCGAGCTTGAACAACCCCGAGTGGTCCAGGCCGCCGTCGCCGCGGGCGACCAGGGCGGAGACCAGTTGGGCGACGACCGCGCCCAGCGGGATGGTGACGCCGGCCTCGCGTGCGGCGGCGGTGACGATGCCCATGTCCTTGTTGTGCAGGGCCAGGCGGAAACCGGGATCGAAGTTGCGATCGAGCATCTTCTGCCCCTTTTGATCGAGAACCTTGGAGCCGGCCAGGCCGCCGCCGAGGACCTTCAGGGCGGCGTCCGTGTCCACGCCGTAGGCCTCGAGGAACACGACCGACTCGGCGAGCAACTGAATGTTGCCGGCCACGATGAGCTGGTTGGCGGCCTTGACGGTCTGGCCGGAGCCGGAGGGGCCCACGTGCACGATGGTCTTGCCCACGCCATTGAGGACTTCCTGCGCCGCCTCGAAATCGGTGGCCTCGCCACCCACCATGATGGACAGCGCTGCGTCGATCGCGCCCTGCTCGCCACCGGAGACCGGGGCGTCCAACGGACGGATGCCGGCCTCGCGAGCGGCGTCGGCGAGGTTCACGGCCACGTCCGGGCGGATGGTAGACGCGTCGATCCACAGGGCACCCTGCGGGGCGTTGGCGAACACGCCGTCCTCACCGCCCACCACGTCCTGGACGTCCGGGGAGTCCGGAACCATGGTGATGATGACCTCGGCGTCCTTGACGGCCTCGGCCACGGAGCCGGCAGCGGTGCCGCCTGCCTGGGCGAGCTCCCGAGCCTTTTCGGGGGAGCGATTGTAACCGGTCACCCGGTGGCCGGCCGTGACGAGGTTCTTGGCCATGGGAAGGCCCATGATGCCCAGTCCGATAACTGCAACCTTGGCCATGATGTTCTCCTTAGACGTTCTGCGGTGATCCGCGGGTGTAGCTGGTATTTGGTCTTGGCGCGCTGCTCGCGTTGCGTGCCGCGCTGCCCGTGACGGGTAATGTGCGGGTGCGACCGGATCAGGCGCGCTTCTCGCGGGGCAGCCACGCGAAGGGATCCTCCTGCGAAGCCTTGTACTCCAGGCCGATCACGCCGTTGTAGCCGAGCTCACGGGAACGGTTGAGCCACGTCTCGAGCGGCAGCTCACCGGTGCCGGGTTCATTGCGGCCCGGGTTGTCCGCGATCTGGATGTGGCCGAAGTCAGCGGCGTGATCCTCGATGACGCGCTCCACATCGTCACCGTTGACGGCCAAATGGTAGAAGTCGGCCAACAGCTTGACGTTGTCGCGGCCCACCTTCTCAAGGACGGCCAGGGCGTCCGCGGCGGTCTTGAGCGGGTACGCCTCGGTTCCGGAGACGGGCTCGAGCAGCACGACGCCGCCCAAGGGTGCCACGGCATCCGCCGCGCGCTGCAGGTTTTCGACGCCGATCCGGTCCTGCTCCGCGGCGTCCTCGCCGTCCAAGCGGTTGCCGTAGAGCGCGTTGAACGCCCTGCAGCCGGTGGCCCGGGCGATCTTGACCACGGCGTCGATATTGGCCCGGAACTCCTCCGAGCGAGCCGGCTGGGAGAGCACGCCGCGCTCGCCGCCGGGCATATCGCCGGCGTAGAAGTTCAAACCGGTCAACTGGACGCCGGCATCCCTGAGCGAGTCCACGAAGTCCTGAATTTCGGCGTCCGAGGGTGTGGGACCCGGGAAGGGCCACCAGAACTCGGCGCGGGTGAAACCTGCGGAGGCGACGGCCTGGGGCCGGTCATTGATCGGTAGATCGGTCAGCAAGATCGAAGAGTTGACGGTGTAGCTCACGGTTTTCCTCCTGCGCGGCGGCCCTCGCGGGTGCATGTCTTTCGGATTGTGGAATTGAATTTCTGTTCTGTGAAAGACCCTAAGTGACAATGTGATGCCCGTCAACCCTCCCGGGGATACAGACGAGTACCCCCGGCAAGCAGAGAAAGCGAGACCAAGTTTCGTATGGTGGAAAATAAATTCTTTTCAACGGAACTTCAGGGACGTATTGTGTGATTCACACCACCCGAGGATGCCGGCGGACAAAGTGTGCCTCCGCTCCGAAACCACCCTTGAGGCGACGCTGCAGGTGTCGCAATCGCCGACCGGGACAAGTTCTCGCAGGGAGATCTCACATGGACAAGAAGAACCTTCACGCGGTGTCCCCCGAACTGGCCGGACGGCCCGATTTCGAGGGGGAGTATTCGCTGGGCACGGTGTCAACGGAACCGCCGCCCATCACCAGTGACCGGTTGTACAACGTGGACCTGGCCCCCACGAAACAAAAGGGCCGAACATGGAGTGCGTACAGCATCTTCACCTTGTGGGCGAATGACGTTCACTCGCTGGGTAACTACTCCTTCGCCATTGGGCTGTTCGCCCTGGGCCTGGGGGCATGGCAAGTGCTGACCGCGCTGGGCGTGGGGGCGTTATTGCTCTTCTTTTTGCTGAGCCTGTCCGGTTTTATGGGGCAGAAAACCGGTGTTCCGTACCCGGTGATGAGCCGCATCGCCTTCGGCGTGCATGGCGCTCACCTACCGGCAGGGGTCCGCGGTGTCGTGGCGATCGCATGGTTCGGGATCCAGACCTATTTGGCCGCAGTGGTGTTACGGGTCCTGCTCATTGCGCTGTGGCCCGGGCTGAGCTCCGTGGACTCGAATGATTTTCTGGGGCTGTCCACCCTGGGGTGGCTCAGCTTCCTGGCACTGTGGCTCGTGCAAGTGGTGATCATTTGCTACGGCATGGAAATGATCAGGAAGTACGAGGCATTCGCGGGGCCAATCATCCTCATCACCATGCTCGCCATGGCCGTCTGGATGTTGCTGCGGGTCGATTTTTCCATTGCGTGGTCCACCGACACCCCTCTCACGGGAGGTGAGATGTGGGTTCACATCTTGGGCGGTGGTTCCCTGTGGGTCTCGATCTACGGCACATTCGTCCTGAACTTCTGTGACTTCACCCGGTCGGCCAAGAGCCGTGGCTCCATTGTGAGGGGCAATTTCTGGGGAATCCCGATCAACATGTTGGTGTTCGGCCTGATCGTGGTGTCGCTGGCCGGTGCGCAGTTCAAGATCGACGGTAGGGTCATCACGTCCCCGGCCGACATCGTCGAGACGATTCCGTCCACGCTGTTCTTGGTCCTGGCATCACTTGCGCTGTTGATCCTCACGGTGGCCGTGAACCTCATGGCCAACTTTGTGGCCCCCACCTTTGCATTGACCAACATGTTCCCCAAGAAACTCAATTTCGCGCGGGCGGCGATTGTCTCGGCAGTGATCGGGTTGCTGATCCTGCCGTGGAACCTCTACAACTCCCCCGTGGTGATCGTGTACTTCCTGGGAGGCCTCGGGGCCCTGCTCGGGCCGTTGTTCGGCATCATCATGGTCGACTACTGGATCATCCGCCGTTCCAAGGTCAATGTGCCGCAGCTGTACATCGATGCCCAGGAGGGCGAGTACTACTACCACAAGGGCGTGAACCCTCGGGCGATTGCGGCGTTCATCCCGGCTGCGCTGGTTTCCATGGCTGTCGCGCTTCTCCCCATGTTCAGCGCAGCCAGTGAATTCGCCTGGTTCATCGGCGCGGGACTGGGGGCACTGTGCTACCTGGTCGCCGCCAGGAAGTCCTTGGAATACACCGATCAGCACGGCGAGTCCATCGCCGTGGCCGCCACTCACTGACCTTGACAAGGAGAACATCATGCGCATTTTGACGGTCAACGTGAACACCACGGAGTCCATGACGGAATCAATAGCGGAGTCGGCGCGGAAAGTGGCCGAGCCCGGCGTCGACATCGTGGGACTGACCCCGCACTTCGGGGCACCCTCGTGCGAGGGGAACATGGAGTCCTACCTCGCCGCGGTGGGCGTGATGGACGCCGTGCTCAGCTACGACCAGCCCTTCGACGCCGTGATCCAAGCCGGATTCGGCGAACACGGCCGGGAGGGTTTGCAGGAACTGTTGGAGCAGCCGGTCGTGGACATCACCGAGGCAGCCGCAACCATGGCCACGTTCGTGGGCCGCAGCTATTCGGTGGTCACCACCCTGGACCGCACCGTTCCCCTCATTGAGGATCGGCTCCGGCTGGCGGGACTCATGGACCGCTGCGCATCCGTGCGGGCCTCCAACACCTCGGTACTCGATCTGGAGGCGGATGAGAACGCCGCGATCCAGTCCATCGTGGCCGAGGCGCAGCGGACCATTGACGAGGACCGCGCGGAAGTGATCGTGCTCGGCTGCGGTGGCATGGCCGCCCTGGAAGCAGCCGTGCGTGAACAATGCGGTGTGCCCGTGGTGGATGGAGTGGCTGCGGCGGTGACCGTGGCACAGTCGCTCGTGCGGTTGGGGCTGAAGACCTCCAAGTCCCGTACCTACGCTGCGCCGCTGCCGAAGGACCTGACGGGATTTCCGTTCGGGCGGTGAGGGGACAGCGCCGTTAGGGCCCGTCCCCTCGCCGCCCGACCCGGGATGACCGCACGCCCACGGCGAACCACCTTCCCCGACAATGACGTACCCCATGAGCGGGGTCTAGAGTCTCCTCCCATGACTACTAACGTTGCTGCCTATCAGGCCGTTGCTTCCGGCGCCCCTCTGGAGAAGGGCACCATCGAGCGCCGGGACCTGCGCCCGGACGACATCCGCATCGAAATCGAGTTCGCCGGCATCTGCCACTCGGACATCCACACCGTGCGTGAGGAATGGGGACCGATCGACTTCCCCATGGTCCCGGGCCACGAGATCATCGGCCGCGTCACCGAGGTCGGATCCGAGGTCTCGAAATTCACCGAGGGCGAGCGCGCGGGCGTGGGGTGCCTGGTGGATTCCTGCCGCGAGTGCGAGTGGTGCCTGAAGGGTGAGGAGAACAACTGCCCCAACGCCGTGGGTACGTACAACGGTGTGGACCGCTTCGACGGCCGTCCCACGGACGGCGGGTACGCCACGGAGATCGTGGTGTCCGAGGCGTTCGCGCTGCACATCCCCGAGAACCTCGATCCGGCTGCCACCACGCCGCTGCTGTGCGCCGGCATCACCACGTACTCCCCACTGCGCACGTGGGGCGTCACCGAGGGCTCCAAGGTGGCCGTCGTGGGCATGGGCGGCCTGGGGCACGTGGCCGTGAAGCTCGCAAAGGCCATGGGCGCGGAGGTGACCGTCATCAGTCAGACCCGTTCCAAGGAAGAGGACGGCCGCCGTTTCGGCGCGACCGACTGGATCGCCCGCAAGGAGGACCCCGAGGCGCTCAAGAACCACAAGGGCGTGTTCGACGTCATCATCAACACCGTCTCGGCGCACATCGACGTGCAGGAGTTCATGGCCACCCTGCGTCCGCACGGGGCCATGGTGCTGCTGGGGCTGCCCACCGAACCCCTCGAGGTGAGCGCCCCCCTGCTCATCGGCGGCCGCAAGTCCCTGACCGGTTCCAACATCGGCGGCATCCGCGAGACCCAGGAGATGCTGGATTTCTGCGGCGAGCACGAAGTGACGGCGGAGATCGAACTGATCAAGGCCGATGACATCAACGACGCCTACGACCGCGTGGTGGGTTCGGACGTGCGCTACCGCTTCGTGATCGACGCCAAGACGTTGTGAGGTCCTGAGCCCTCAGGCGTCAGCGCCCCGCGTGGCCTCCCAACGTCAGCGGGGCGTGGCGGTTGACGTCCTTGTACAGCAGGTAGCGGAAGGGTTTGGGGCCTCCGGCGTAGCAAGCCTGCGGGCAGAAGGCGCGCAACCACATGAAGTCGCCCTCCTGTACCTCGACCCAGTCTTCGTTGAGCCGGTACACGGCCTGGCCCTCGAGCACGTAGAGCCCGTGTTCCATCACGTGGGTTTCTGCGAACGGGATGATCCCGCCGGGCTGGAACGTCACGATGGTCACGTGCATGTCGTGGCGCACGTCCGCCGGATCAACGAACCGCGACGTGGCCCAGCGACCCTCGGTTCCGGGCATGGGTGTGGGCTCCACGTCCTGATCGCTGGTCACGAAGGATTCCGGCTTCTCGACGCCCGCGACCTTCTGGTAGCGCTTGCGCACCCACATGAACCGAGTTTCCTCGGAGCCGCGGTTGTGCACGGTCCACGTTTCACCGGGGGCGATGAACGCATAGCCGCCGGGGTTGAGGGTGTGAATGTCGTCGTCACCGGGCTCGTCGCCCAGGGTCAGCTCGAGGGAGCCTTCCATGACGAACAGCACCGCTTCCGCATCCGGATCGTCCTCGGGCTTGTCCGAGCCGCCTCCGGGGGAAACCTCCATGAGGTACTGGGAGAACGTCTCCGCGAAACCGGTCAGCGGCCGAGCGAGCACCCACAGCCTGGTGCCTTCCCAATGGGGCAGGAACGAGGTCACGATGTCGCGCTGCGTGCCTCGCGGAATCACCGCGTAGGCCTCCTTGAACATGGCCCGGTCGGTCAGCAGATCGGTCTGCGGCGGGTGGCCACCGTGGGTTGCCCAGTACGTGCGTTCGCTCATCGTGTCTCTCCTGTCTCAGAATGTTCAGCGTTCGACGCCGCCGCGCCCGTTTTCGCGATCGAGCTCACCGTTTCCGGGGTCAAGCCGGCGGTGCGCAGCTCGTCCTCGGTGACCGCACCGCACAGCGTGCCGCGCAGGATGTAGCGGGCCAGGGCGCGAGCGGTGGCAGGTTCGTCGGCCACGTCTGCGGCTTCAATACCGGGTACCGACCGGCGCGCGTAGACCTCCAGGCGGTGGGCGGCGGTGTCGAATCCATCGCGGTAGAACGCGTAATTGGTCAAGAAACGCGTGGGCAGCTGGTGGGCGTGCAGATCCCAGCCCTGGTAGTACCCGCGCTCCAGGGACTGGCGGACCAGGCGCGCGTGCAATGCCCAGGACTCGCGGCGCTGGGCGGTGTCCCCCACGGGCAACTGGTTGGTGGACCCGTCGGAGAGGTGCACACCCGTACCGGCCACTGCCACCTGCATGACGTTCTTCGCGAAGTCCGCGGCGGGATGTTCCATGGACTGGAACTGCGCGGAGATCCCCAGGGACGCCGAGTAGTCGTAGGTGCCGTAGTGCAGCGACGTTGCACGGCCCTCGGCGGCGCGCAGCATCGCGGGGATCAGGCACGTGCCGTCCAGCCCCAGGATCATGGGGGCCGTTTCCATTTGGATTTCGAAGCGCAGTCGGCCGTTGGGCAGGCCCAGCGCATCCTCGAGTGTCCGGCACGCTTCAACCATGACGTGCACCTGGTCCACGGAGGAGACCTTGGGCAGGGTCAGCACGAGTCCGGCAGGCAAACCATCCGAGCTCACGCCGGCCTCGATCAGGCCTCCCTCGCGCACCAGGGTGGTGACGAAAACGTCCAGGGACCGTAGGCCACGGGCGCGGGTGGCCGCTTCGAAGCATTTGAATCGAATGCCCGCGAAGGCCGGTGCCGGCGCGGAACCGCCGGCCCTGTTGATCGCGAACTGCGCCACGGTGCGCGCGGCCTGGGCCGCGGCGGCATCCTCTTCGCCGTCGGAGCGGTTGCCGAACCCGTCTTCGAGGTCCAGCCGCAGGTCCTCAATCGGTTCGGTCTGCAACTTGGCGGCCACGCGATCCACGACGTCGCTCGCGCCGTGCCCGGTGAGACCCGCCAGTTCGGCGAGCTCTCGGAGTCCGCCCGCTTCATCGGCGGCGGCCTGTGCGGCGTGGCCCCATTCGGCGGGGGTGTCCACGGTGACGAGGTCGGCCGGGATGTAGCACGTGTGCACGGGCTGGCGAACCCCGGAATCACCCGGGAAGAACCGTGCCAGGTCCGCGTCGGTGCCTGCGAGCACCAGATCCGCTCGCTGGTAGAACGCGGTCGGCAGGCTCGCGCCGGCCGGGATGGCCCCCGCCGAGCCGCGGGCGGCGGCGTCGGCGGGAGCGGCGGAGGCGACTCGCGCCCCGAGAATGGATTGTGTCATTTGGCCCCTTCCATGAGGTCATACGCGGGCAAGGTCAGGAAGTCCGGGTAGTTGGCGCTCAACACCATGTCGGAGATGAGCTTGCCCGCCGGGACGAACCACTTCTCATAGTTCTCGGCGTCGATTTCTTCCTTGAGGACACCCAACTGCTTCTCCAGGGCATCAGCGACCAACTCGCGCGTTGCGGTGTTTCCGGTGTCGGTGTAGACCACACCGTTCTTGATCTGCTGCCAGATCTGGGAGCGGGAGATTTCCGCGGTGGCAGCATCCTCCATGAGGTTGTGAATGGCCACGGCGCCGTTACCGGACAACCAGACCGCGATGTAGCGGATGGCCACGTAAAGATTGGCGTTGAGTTCTTCCTCGGTGCGCTGATCGCCGGCGGAGGGGACGTCCAGTAGCTGCTCGGGGGTCACGGAGACCTCAGGGCGCTGGCGGTCCACCTGGTTGGGCTTGTCGCCCAGCACGCCGTCGAAAACTTCCAGGCACACGGGCACGAGGTCCGGGTGGGCCACCCAGGAGCCGTCAAAGCCGTCGTTGGCTTCGCGGGTTTTGTCGTTGCGGACCTTCTCGAAGGCTGCGCGGTTGACCTCTTCGTCCTTGCGGGACGGAATGAACGCGGCCATGCCACCCATGGCGAACGCGCCGCGCTTGTGGCAGGTCTGCACGAGCAGCTCGGTGTAGGCGCGCATCAGCGGCGCGGTCATGGTGACCGAGGAACGGTCGGCCAGGATGAACTTCTCACCGGCATCGCGGAAGTACTTGATGATCGAGAACAGGTAGTCCCAGCGGCCGGCGTTGAGACCGGAAGCGTGATCGCGCAGTTCGTAGAGGATCTCGTCCATTTGGAAGGCTGCGGGGATGGTCTCGATGAGCACCGTGGCGCGAATGGTGCCGTGTTCGATACCCAGGTACTCCTCGGCAAACGTGAACACGTCGTTCCACAGGCGCGCCTCCAGATAGGACTCCATCTTGGGCAGGTAGTAGTACGGACCGTGGCCGTTGTCCACCAGCTGCTTTGCGGTGTGGAAGAAGTGCAGACCGAAATCGGTGAGCGAACCGGAGCCTTCCGTCCCGTTCACGGTGATGTTGTGCTCGGGCAGATGCCAGCCGCGCGGGCGGGTCACGACCACGGCGAGCGGCACATCCCCGCGCAGCGTGTACTCCTTGCCCTCGGGGGAGGTGAAGGCCAGTGTGCCGCGGGCGGCCTCGCGCAGGTTGGCAATCGCGTCGATCTGGTTGGCCCAGCTGGGGCTCGCGGCATCCTCGAGGTCGGCCAGCCACACCTTGGCACCGGAGTTCAGTGCGTTGATGGCCATCTTGGCCGGCGTTGCGGGGCCGGTCATTTCCACGCGGCGGTCCTGTAACGCCCTGGGTGCCGGGGCAACCTTCCAGTCCCCCTCGCGCACCTCGCGGGTTTCCTCCGGGAAGTCAAGGATGCCGGTCGACGCGGCCCGCTCGCGGGCGGTCTCGCGCTTGCCCAGCAGCTCTTTGCGGCGGCCGTTGAACTTCTCGTGTAGTGCCTCGATGAACGCCAGTGCCTCGTCGGACAGGATCTCGGTGGCCGCGGCCACACTGTGCGGGGTGTTGTGGGTGATGGTCATGGTTGCCTCCTGGAAATTTCGGGTGGTGCTGGTAGTGCTGTCGTGCCGGCGGTGCGTGGTCTTGCTCGAAACGGTGGGCGGGCGGCGCCGTCGTCTTGTCCACGGCGACGCCGCCGCCCGTCAGGTCGCTGCGTTACTGGCCGTCTTCGCCCAGTGCGGTGTTCTTGACCGCTTCCGCCACGGCCGGGGCCACATTGGGGTCGAACACGCTGGGGACGATGAAGCTCGCGTTGCGCTCGTCCGGTTCCACGCAGTCCGCGATGGCCTTGGCCGCGGCCACGAGCATCTCGGAGGTGATGTCCGAGGCTCCGGCGTCCAGCAGGCCGCGGAACAGGCCCGGGAAGGCGAGCACGTTGTTGATCTGGTTCGGGAAGTCACTTCGACCGGTCGCGACCACGGCGGCGTGCTCGGCGGCTTCGGCAGGGTGCACCTCGGGGTCAGGGTTGGCCATGGCGAACACGATGGCGTCATCGGCCATGGTGGCGATGTCCGCACCGGTGAGCACGTTGGGTGCGGACACGCCGATGAAGACGTCCGCGCCGGCCACCGCGTCCTTGAGTGAACCGGAGAAGTTGTTCTTGTTCGTGTTCTCGGCCAGCCACGTGCGGTGGGGGTCGGTGTAGGTCTCACCGGAGTGGATGGCGCCGTTACGCGAGCACGCAATTACGTTGGCCACGCCGTTGGCGAGCAGCAACTGGATGATGGCGTTGCCGGCAGCGCCCACACCGGAGACGACCACCTTGACGTCCTCGATCTTCTTGTCCACCACGCGCAGGGCGTTGTAGAGGGCGGCCAGGGTCACGATGGCGGTGCCGTGCTGATCGTCGTGGAAGACGGGGATGTCGAGTTCTTCGCGCAGGCGGGCCTCGATCTCGAAGCAGCGCGGAGCCGCGATGTCCTCGAGGTTCACACCGCCGTACACCGGGGCCATGGCCTTGACGATGCTGATGATTTCCTCGGTGTCCTTGGTGTCCAAGCACACGGGCCAGGCGTCAACGTCCGCAAAGGCCTTGAACAGAGCGGCCTTACCCTCCATCACCGGAAGGGCCGCGGCGGGGCCGATGTCACCCAGACCGAGCACTGCGGTGCCATCGGTCACCACGGCCACTGTGTTGCGCTTGATGGTCAGACGGCGAGCGTCCTCCGGATTCTCTGCAATGGCCATGCACACGCGGGCCACACCGGGGGTGTAGGCGCGAGAGAGATCGTCACGGTTACGCAGGGACACGCGCGGGGTGACCTCGATCTTGCCGCCCAGGTGGATCAGGAAGGTGCGGTCGGAGATCTTGTGGACGTTCACGCCGTCCAGGGCGTTGAGCGCGTCGCGGACCTCGTCACGGTGTTCAGCGTTGGAGACGTTGCAGCTGATGTCGATCACCACGCTGGTGGGGTGCGATTCGACAATGTCCAAAGCGGTCACCTGGGCGCCGGCAGCGGAGGCGGCGGTGGTGATTTCACTGGTCGAGTTGAACGTAGCGGGCGCCTCAACTCGCAGGACCATGGAGTATCCGGGGCTGGGTGTAGACATCTGTATGAAGTTCCTTTCAGACCGAGCGGAACCCTCGCTCCACTTCTTTATCCGCATTGTGGAAAAATATTTCCACTTATTGAATCGTAGATGTAGTCTGGGATGAAAGACAAGACCCGTGTGAGAGTTATTTCACATGGTGACATCGGACGGACCGTCCCGGATGGGGTCTCCGTCCATCAGGAAAGCGAGTTGGCGCCATGGCAGAAGGTAAAAATGGGGGAGGAGTCCAGTCGGTCGAGCGTGTGTTCGACCTGCTGAACATCATCACCGCATCCGGGGGCGAGTCCTCCCTGAGCGAGCTGGCACACAGGGCCGAGCTCCCACTGCCCACCATCCACCGTTTGCTGCGCACTCTCGTGCCCCTGGGGTACGTACGTCAGCTGCCCAATCGCAGTTACGCGCTGGGTCCGGGCCTGATCCGTTTGGGTTACACCGCCAGCCTGCAATTGGGGACCTACGCGCAGCCCGTGCTGCAGCAACTGGTCCAGGCGCTCGGCGAATCCGCCAACATGGCCGTGCTCGACGGCAGCATGGTCGTGTACGTGGGCCAGGCGCAGTCCTCGCAATCAATGCGCATGTTCACCGAGGTCGGCCGCCGTGCGCCCCTGCACAACACGGGTGTGGGCAAGGCCATCCTCGCCACGCTCCCGGAGGAGCAAGTGGTGTCCATTGTGCACTCGATGGGCATGCCCACCCCTACGCCTAAGAGCCTGGGTACCGTGGACGCTCTGCTCGACGATCTCGAGGGGATTCGCGAGCGCGGTTACGCCATTGACGACGAGGAGCAGGAGATCGGCGTGCGCTGTTTCTCCATGGCCCTACCCAACGCCCCCACACCCACCGCGATCTCGGTCTCCGGACCCACCACGCGCGTGGACTGGGACTTCGGCGATCGCGCCGTCCCGCTGCTGCGCAACGCGGCCGAGGAGTTGTCCCGGCAGTTCGTGCCGGCGGGTTCCTGACGCCTGCCGAGGTAGCGAACGCCCCGCCGACGCCGCCGCAGCCCCCCGATCTTTTGGGGCCGCGGCGGAACCGAGTGGGATCAGGCGTCCCCGCCGGCGTTGCCGGAGGTGCCTGCGTTGGGATTGAGCAGGTCGTACTTGTCGATGGCCTGCTGGGGAGCCTCCGCGTCCACCTCACCGGAATCCGCGAGCATCTCCAGCGTGCGCACCACCATGGAGTGGGCGTCGATGTTGAAAAAGCGGCGCGCGCCGGCACGGGTGTCGGAGAAACCGAACCCGTCCGCCCCCAGCGAGGCCCACTCGTTGGGTACGTACTGGCGAATCTGATCCTGCAGATCGGAGGCGAAGTCCGACGTCGCCACGACCGGACCCTGGGTCGCGCCCAGTGTCTCGGTCACGTACGGGATGCGACGGCTCTCTCCGGGATGCAGGAAAGCGTCCCGCTCGGCGGCCAGGGCGTCACGACGCAGGTTGGTCCACGACGTCACCGACCAGACATCGGCCGAAACACCCCACTCGTCCGCGAGGATCTGCTGTGCCTCTAGGGCCCAGGCCACGCCCACGCCGGAGGCGAGCAACTGCGCCTTGGGGCCCTCCTTCTCGGCCGGTTTGAGCAGGTACATGCCCTTGACGATGCCCTCGACATCCACGTTCTCCGGCTCCGCCGGCTGGTGGATCGGCTCGTTGTAGACGGTCAGGTAGTACATCACGTTGTGGTCCTCATCGCCCGTGCCGTACATGTGCTCGATACCGCGCTTGATGATGTGCGCAATTTCGTAGCCGTAGGCCGGGTCGTAGTGGATGACGGCCGGGTTGGTGGCCGCGAGCAACGGCGAGTGACCGTCCGCGTGTTGCAGGCCCTCACCGGTGAGTGTGGTACGTCCTGCAGTGGCGCCGATGATGAAGCCACGGGCCAACTGGTCAGAGGCCGCCCAGAACGAGTCACCCGTGCGTTGGAACCCGAACATTGAATAAAACACGTAGAACGGGATCATGGCCTCGCCGTGGGTGGCGTAGGAGGTGCCCGCAGCGGTGAACGCCGAGGTCGCACCGGCCTCATTGATGCCCGGGTGCAGCAGCACCCCTTGCGGTGATTCCTTGTAGGCCAGCATGAGCTCGCGGTCCACGGAGAGGTAGTTCTGCCCGTTCGGGTTGTAGATCTTGGCGGTCGGGAAGAACGAGTCCATACCGAACGTGCGCGATTCATCGGGGACGATCGGCACAATGCGGTGGCCGAAGTCCTTCTCGCGCATCAGGTCCTTCAGAATGCGCACGAAGGCCATGGTGGTCGCGGCCAGTTGCTTACCGGAGCCCTTCTTCCCCGAGGCATAAGCCTTATCGGACGGTAGCGCAATGACCTTCTGCGCGTGCGGACGATCCGGGACAAATCCACCCAGTTCTTTCCGGCGTTCCAGGAGGTACTTGATCTCGGGGGAGTCCTCTCCGGGGTGGTAGTACGGCGCGTTGTAGAGGTCCTTCTCGAGTTCCTCATCGCTAATGGGAATGCGCAGGTGATCACGGAAGACCTTGAGGTCATCCAGGGTCAGCTTCTTCATTTGGTGGGTGGCATTGCGGCCCTCGAAGTGGGTACCCAGACCGTAGCCCTTCACCGCTTGCGCCAGGATCACGGTGGGCTGACCCTTGTGCTCCATGGCTGCCTGATACGCCGCGTAGACCTTGTGATAATCGTGGGCACCGCGCTTGAGCTTCCAGATCTCGTCGTCGGACATTTCCGCCACGAGCTCTTTGGTCTCGGGGGACTTGCCGAAGAAGTGATCTCGGACGAACCCACCGGACTCGGCCTTGTACGTCTGGTAGTCACCGTCCAGGGTTTCGTTCATGATCCGCACCAGGTCGCCGGTGGTGTCCTTCTCGAGCAGGGTGTCCCACTCGCGGCCCCACACGACCTTGATGACGTTCCAACCGGCACCGCGGAAGAACGCTTCCAGCTCTTGGATGATCTTGCCGTTACCGCGCACCGGACCGTCCAGGCGCTGCAGGTTACAGTTGACCACGAAGGTCAGGTTGTCCAACTTGTCGTTGGCCGCCAACTGCAAGAGTCCGCGGCTTTCGGGCTCATCCATTTCGCCGTCACCGAGGAACGCCCACACGTGCTGGTCGGCGGTGTCCTTGATGCCTCGGTTGTGGATGTAGCGGTTGAACTGCGCCTGGTAAATCGCGTTCATCGGGCCGATGCCCATGGACACTGTGGGGAACTGCCAGAAATCCGGCATGGAGCGGGGGTGCGGATAGGACGAGAGCCCCCGCGGCGCCTTGGTCTTCTCCTGGCGGAACGCGTTGAGATCCTCTTCGGTCATGCGACCTTCGAGGAACGCGCGCGCGTAGTTACCGGGGGAGGAATGGCCCTGCCAGAAGACCTGGTCGCCGCCGCCGGGATGCTCGGGGCCGCGGAAGAAGTGATTCAAGCCCACTTCGTAGAGTGTGGCCACACCGGCGTACGAAGAAATGTGACCACCCACCCCGATCTCCGGGTGCTGCGCGCGATGCACCATGACCGCCGCGTTCCACCGCAGGTAGGCGCGGTAGCGCCGTTCGATCTCCTCATCGCCGGGAAACTCCGGTTCCTGGTCCACGGGAATGGTGTTGACGTAGTCCGAGGTGGTCACCATGGGCACACCCACGGAATGCGTGCCCGCGTGCTGCAACAGCGCGCGCATGATGTACTGCGCGCGCTCGGTGCCTTGGGTCTCGATCAGACCGTCGAAGGACTCGATCCACTCCTGGGTTTCCTCGGAGTTGGCGTCTTTGAGGTTGTTGGTCAACCCGCTCAAAATATGGTGATTGCTTGAAGGCTGCACAGTTTCTCCTGCAGTGTCACGGTGGTTCACCGATGTGGCACCGCGGCTGCCAGGCTCCGGTGGGGGCCTGGCAGCCGCGAGATTTTTTGTAGGGCGACGACACCGCTCGGTGCCCTCGCGCTCGATGGTCGCGAGCGGCGTCGTTGTCCTGGCTAGTGATCGTTGGTCGAGGACCCGGAGCGATTCTGCACGACCGGGGCCTGAATAACCTCGCCCGACGCCGTGATGGCGGGAACTTCTTTACCCTCGGAGTCCACGAGTTTGCCGTTCTTGATGGTGTCGCCCTCGCGCAGCGATCCCTGCAGGTGCTCGAGCGACTCAAGTCGAACGTAGCGGGGTGGTGCCGCGGTGAAGACCGATCCTTGGCCCTTGGGCGGGTTACCCAGCTTGATCTCGTTGAACAGGATGTTCAGCAGCACGGCTGCCACGGCGGCGGAGGAGATACCGGAGTGGAAGATGGTCTCGAACCACGCGGGGAAGCCGCTGTAGATCTCCGGAGCGGCAATCGGGAGCATGCCGATACCGATGGCGGTCGAGACGATCACCAGGTTGGGCGTGCCCTGGTACTTGACCTTGCCCAGGGTGCGGATACCGGAAGCGGCCACGGTGCCGAACAGCACGATGCCCGCGCCACCGAGGACCGGCATGGGAACCGCGGCCACCACCCGACCCAGGATGGGCAGCAGGCCCAGGACCAGCATGATCAGGCCACCGGCGGTGACCACGAATCGGCTCTTCACGCCGGTGATGGCGACCAGGCCGACGTTCTGCGCGAACGCGGACTGGGTGAAGCCGTTGAACAGCGGTGCCAAGAAGGACGCACCCATGTCCGCACGCAGACCGTCAGCGATTCGACGGCGGTCCACCGTGGTGTCCACGATCTCGCCCACGGCAATGATGTCCGCGGTGGTTTCCGTGAGGATCACCAGCACCACGATGGTCATCGAGATGATGGCCGCGGGCTGGAAGGTGGGCGGGCCGAACGCGAGGGGCTCGGGGAGGGCGAACACGGCGCCGTCCGTGACTCGGGAGAAGTCGGCCATGCCGATGGCCAAGGCGAAGAGCGTGCCCAGGACGATGCCCAACAGGATGGACAGTCGTGAGACGATCGCGCTGCGCACCTTGGACAGGAGCGTGATGATCAACAGTGTGGCACCGGCCAGACAAACGTTCTTGAAGATCGCGTTCTCATCCCCGGAATTCGCGACGGCGGCTCCGCCCATGGCCCACTGCGCGGACACGGGGAACAAGGACAGACCAATGGTCGTGATGACCACGCCGGTGACCACGGGCGGGAAGAATCTGATGATGCGCGCGAAGAACGGCGCGATCAGGAAGCCAATGGCCGCTGATGCCATCACCGCGCCGAAAACCGCCTGTATCCCGCCGTCACCGTTGACGATTGCGGTCATGGTGGCCACACCGGCGAACGAGGTGCCCTGGACCAGAGGCAACTGGGAACCGAAGAACTTGATGCCGAAGGACTGGAGCACGGTTGCCAGGCCGCCGACGAACAGACAGCAAGCGACCAGGAGCGCTTGCTCGTTGGTGGACAGACCGGCTGCGCCACCCACGATCAACGGCGGAGCAATGATGCCGCCGTACATGGTCAGAACGTGTTGGAATCCGTAGCCCAAGCTCGGACCCGCGCCGAGGTACTCGTCCTCGGGCCGCTTGACCTCGGTCGTAGCGGTTTGTGACATTGGGAAGCCTTCCTAGAAATGAGTGAGCCGGCGTGTCCCCGCCCTGGCCTCAAGAAGCGGGGACACATCGGTGGTGGAGCAGATGGCTCAGCAGAAGCCGGTGATGCCCATCCAGGCGTGCTCGTCCTCGGCAGCGCCCTTGCGCTGCACGGTGGCCTCGATCAGGCCGAACGGACGATCAGCCGCGTAGTGGGTTTCATTGTTGTTCTCCAGGTCGCAGAAGCTCAGGTCATAGACGAAGTGGTGCTTGTTGGGGCACGAGAACTTGATCTCGTCGATTTCCGGGTGAGCCTCGATGACGGCCTTGCCCATGAGATACAAGGTTTCCTGCAACGCACGGGAGTAGTGGTCGGTGAACTTGGTGAGCATGATGTTCTTGACGTCCTCGTACACAGCGTCGAAGTCGACATCGGTAGTGTTGTACCGCCAGCGGGTCGCCACGTCCGTGGACATGATGCGGTCCGTGGTTTCCTGCAGGGTCGTGTACTGGTCCTTGGGGTAACCCTCGAAACCGGACTCGGTGGACTTCAGGACGGTGAGGTCCTTGAAACCGGAGATCACGGTCTTCTTGTCACCGTCCGTGACGAGCACGGAGGTGCGGACTTCTTGCTTGTTCTGGACAAAGCAGTGGTCATTGTCATTGATGCGATCCCAGCGATATTCGTCCGCTGCCCAACGGCCGCCGGTGATCCACTCGAACTCGCCCGTGAAGTGATCGGAGAGCTTGAGGAGCAGGTCCTCCGGGGACTTGATGTCGTACTGCTGGGCAAACGCAAACACCGTGTTCTTCTGGGTGTCGGTGGGAACGCAATGGGCGTTGTCGCCCTTGGTGTGCACCTCGGTCAGGTCACCGCGCAACTGGGAGGTGACCACCAGGTCGCGAATGATGTGGCGGTCGTTGTCACGGTTGATGCGCACCACGTGGTTCTGCGCCTTGCCGTACTGGTTTTTTCCGAGAACTACTTCGGTCATCGTGATCTACTCCTGTGAGGAAATTGAGTGTGCTGTCTGAGTGGATCGGCAATCGTCGACGGGGTCGGCTCCTGGGTCAACTGCCGCGGTATGTGGAATACGCAAACGGGCTCAGCAGCAAGGGCACGTGGTAGTGGCCCTGCTCCTGTCGCACCGAGAAATCCACTGAGACGAACGGATAGAACGTCTCAAGCTCGCGCCCGGCAAAGTACGGCTCGGTTGCGAAAATGATCCGGTAATGGCCGGACTCCAGGGTCTCTGGGCCGAGTTCGGTGACTCGGCCGTCCTCATTGGTGGTGGCGGTGCCAAGTTCTTGGCCTTCGCCGGTGAGGAGCGTGACGTCGATTCCCTGGGCTGGGCAGCCGTGCACGGAATCAAGAACGTGTGCGGATATGAAGCTCATGACAGGATCCCTTCGATGCGGAGGAGTGCAATCTGACGAAGTTGCTCGGCAACTTCGGTGCGCTCGTCTTCCGGGGTGTTCTGCAGGCGGCGCTGCAGTTCTGACAAAATCTCGGGCAATGAACGGCCGGCGGCACGGATCAGGAAGACCTGGCCGAAGCGCTCTTCGTACTCGGCGTTGCCCCGGGCGAGCTCGGCGTTGAGGTCCGCCGTGGACTCACCCAGCCCGGCCTGCTCGTTGCGGGAGAGATCGGCTTCTTTGGACTCCCCGGCGGCGCGCTCGCCGATCTTGGGGTGGTGCGACAACGCCTGGTCGAGCTCTGCGTCCGTGAAAGGGTGAGCGGCATCGCGGGCGGCGGCCAGGACGTCGTCGATGGTGTCGTACGGCCGGCCGGCCACGATCTCCTCGATCCAGCGCTGGATGTCCAGAGCGGGACGAACGGTCTCCACCGCCGTCCGTCGATCCGTGTCGTTGAACTCGCTGAGCGTCATTGCATTCCCCATATTTTCGCTATGTGAAATCTAAATTCCATATGAAGATAGTGAACTGGATCACAAGACGGAAGTCAAGGGGGTGAGCCGGAGTTTTCAGAACCGAAACCAGGTGTCATTCGGCTGTAAGGCACAACAAGGCGTGACGCACACCGGCGCGCGCGAGGCGGGTGCCGGAACGGTGCTTACGATGAGGTCATGAAACCGTTTGTACTGCTGGCCACCCGGCCCGAAAACGATGTGGCACTGGAGGAATATGATGCCGTGCTGCGTTTCGGTGGCCTGCAGGAATCCCAACTCGAACACGTGCGACTGGAGAAGGGCCCGGTTCCGCAGTTGGAGCTGGACAAGTACAGCGGAATCATTGTGGGCGGCTCGCCCTTCAACTCATCGGATCCTGCGGAGGAGAAATCGGCCACGCAGCACCGGGCCGAGGAATGGATCAGCGCTCTCCTGGACGAGGTGGTGGCCCGTGACTTCCCGTTCCTGGGCGCCTGCTACGGCGTGGGCACATTGGGAACCCACCAGGGGGCGGTGGTGGACCGCACCCGCAGCGAAGAGGTGGGGCCGATCACCGTCACGGTTACCGATAAGGGCGCCAAGGACCCCTTGCTGTGCCACCTGCCGGGGGAGTTCACCGCGTACGTGGGGCACAAGGAAGGCACGCGATCGCTGCCCGCCAATGCGGTGTTGCTGGCCACCGGAACCGTGTGCGAGGTGCAGATGTACCGGATCAAACAAAATCTCTACGCCACCCAGTTCCACCCGGAACTCGATCCGCAGGGTCTGATCAACCGGGTGGTCGCCTACAAGGATCTGGGGTACTTCCGGCCGGAGGACACCCACACCGTCATCGACCGGGTCAAGGACGGCCCCGAGGTGGATCAGCCCAAGAAAATCCTGGCGGCGTTCGTGGACCGTTACGCGGTGTAGGGACACACGTCCGCTGCACACGCCCGTGACAATGACCGCACCGCGCACCGGCGACCGATAGCGTGGGACCATGAGCCAGCATCCCGCGCCTTGGAGCAAGCCACCCGCGCCGTCCCCGGTACCGCCCGAACAGCTGCGCACGCTGGCGTATCACCGGCTGGGCCGGGCGGATCGGAACCACGCATGGTGGAAGCCGCTCGTCGAGGGCGCCATCCTGTTCTTCTTGTTCCTCGTCCTGTCGGTGTTGTTCGCCATTCCGATCATCCTGTTCATGGACAACCCCATGGAGCTCGATGACGTGACCGGCGTGAACCAGCTGGATCCGTTGATCTTCTTCTTCCTATTCGGGTCAGTCGCGCTGCTGGCACCGGCGGCGTACCTGGCCAGATGGATCATGGGTCCGCGGCCCCTGGGGCTGCTCCACTCGGTGACGGGGCGGTTGCGCTGGAAGTGGCTGCTCCGGTGCGGACTCGCGGCCTTGGCCATTTTCGTGATCGTCAATGGCCTGTCCATCCTGCTCGACCTCATGGCCGGCGGCGAGGCAATAGAATTCACCGTGGCGCCCCAGTGGGGTTGGCTGCTGCTCATGGTGGTGGTGCTGGTGCCCATTCAGTGTTTTGCGGAGGAACTGGTCTTCCGCGGTTATCTGATGCAGACGGTGGGCCGGTGGCTGAAGCACCCGGCATGGGCCATTCTCCTGCCGGTGCCGCTGTTCGTCGCCGGGCACCTCTACGACGTTTGGGGACAGACCGCCATTGCCATCATGGCGATCACCATGGGGGTGCTCACGTGGCGTACCGGTGGGCTGGAAGCGGCGGTCGCCCTCCACGTGGTCAACAACTGCACGGTCACACTCATGGCCATGGTCGGGCTGGCGGACCTCAACGATACGAGCGGCGGGCCCATCGAAGTCCTCTTCACGCTTGCGATCAACGGGATATTCCTTGTGGTCGTGTTCCGGATGGCGCGCAAGGCGCGGATTGCCACCTCCCGCACCATCATCCTGCCGCCCCGGCCGCGGTTGCCCTCGCTCGCTCAGCGGCCACTCGTGGTCAGCCAGAACGGCTCCGAACTCGCGGCATTCGTGGTGGATCCCCGCACCCATAACTACCTCTCCCTGCCCGAGCAGTACGGCCCGTACACGGTCCAGGACGGTCAGGGGCGCCCGGTGGGCCTGCTGGACGTGCGCAAGACGACGAGCCCGAACCAAGGACCCCGCGGGGGCGGTTCTTCCAGCAACCAGGACCGCACTCCCTAGACTGTGCTGCATGGCCCCACACTGCGTTTCTGATTTGGATTCTCACCGTGCCCCGTTCGGCTACGCCCGCGCGCTGGGCGATTACGTCATGGCATCGCCCAGCTCCTACCACGCGGTCGAGGCCGCGGCGCAGCTGCTGCGCGGAGCAGGATTCACGCAACTGAACGAGACCGAGGCCTGGAGCGACGTCGCCGGGAGGCACTTCACGATTCGTGACGGCGCGCTGGTCGCATGGGTGGCCCCGCGCAATCTTCGCCCGGGGGTCGGCTACCGAATTCTGGGCGCCCACACGGATTCACCCGGATTCAAGCTCAAACCCAAACCCACCACGGTGTCCCACGGCTGGTACCAGGCCGGGGTGGAGGTTTACGGCGGGGTGTTGTTGAACTCGTGGCTGGACCGGGATCTGCGCCTGGCCGGGCGGCTCGTGGTCCGCGATGAGAACGGTGAACTCTCGCAGCACCTGTGCTCGACCGAGGCCATCGCGCGCATTCCACAACTCGCCATCCATTTGGATCGCGCGGCCAACGAGGGTCTTAAGCTCGACAAGCAACAGCACGTGCAACCCATCTGGGGGACCGGGTCGGTTCAGGACGCCGATGTGCTGGGGTTGCTCGCGGACACGGTCGAGGCATCGGTGACCCCGGAGCGCATCGTCGGTTACGACGTGGTGCTCGCGGACACGCAGAGGCCGGAGCTGATCGGGCAGCGGCGGCAACTGCTCGCCAGCGGTCGGTTGGACAACCTGTCCTCCGTGTACGCCGGGCTGCACGCCATGGTCGAAAGTGCCGAGGACCTCGATTCCGCGTTGCAGATCTCGATGCTGGCCGCATTCGACCACGAGGAGGTCGGCTCCGCCACACGCTCGGGCGCGGCCGGTCCGTTCCTGGAGGACGTTGTGGTCCGGGTCAGTGCGGCGCGGGGCGAATCGCAGGACGATTACCGGCGCTCCTTATCCGCATCGGTGTGCCTGTCCGCGGACGCAGGGCACCTGGTGCACCCCAATTACCGGGGGCACCACGACCCCGTGAACACCCCGGAACCCGGTGCCGGGCCGCTGCTCAAGATCAACGCCAATCAGCGGTACACCACGGATGCCGTGGGTGCGGGGCTGTGGGCGGACGCGTGCGAGCGCGCCGGGGTGAGCTATCAGCAGTTCGTCTCGAACAACAACGTGCCGTGCGGTTCCACCATCGGACCGATTACGGCCACCCGGCTGGGTATGCGCACGCTGGATGTGGGCGTGGGACTGCTGTCGATGCACTCCGCCCGCGAACTCGCCCACGTGGACGACCTTCATGCGCTGTCCCGGGTGACCGGGGCGTTCTGGCGGTCATAGAACGTCACGTGTGTTGACAGTCGTTCTGAGCCCGTGATGGCCTGAACCCGTAACGCCATCAAGAGCGGCCGAGAGACGTGGCTCGTCAACGCCGCAGCAACCACCCGGATACCGGGACGGTGCTTCCGCCACGACCGATGGACAGCTTTTCAGCTCCCGCGGTTCGCACGGTCACGCCCGTGCGCCGGGCTGCTCTCGGTCGACGGTGCGGAGCATCGCGACAGAACGCGAGGGACACCCGAGAAGATGAGTATCGATACCCGGACCACAGAACAGTTGGCCCCCACCAAACATCAGCTGGACGTGGCGGAGCCCCTGAGCACCCGCGACCTCTTCGACGTGTTCCAGCCGGTGTTCAACCGCATTGCCGGCGGGGCTGTGGAACGCGAACAACAACGGATCCTTCCGTTCGAGCAGTTCGCATGGCTCAATGAACGGCGTTTCGGCGCGCTCACGGTCCCGCGCTCGCGGGGCGGCTACGGTGCCAGCCTGGAGCAGGTCGCCGAGTTGCTGATCGCTCTGGCCGCCGCCGACTCCAACGTGGCACACGTGTACCGCTCACACCTGGGATTCATTGCGAGTCTCGGCTCCGACGAATCCGACGTCTGGTTCCCACGCATTGCCGACGGTGAGACCGTGGGCAATGCCGCGACCGAGCGATCCGGTGCGGCCCTGGGCACCGCGGCCACCACACTCACCCGGACCACCGACGGCGAGTGGGAACTCAACGGCACCAAGTACTACTCGACCGGCTCCATCTTCTCCGACTGGATCCAGGTCACCGCCCAGATCCCCGGTCTGGAGGAGCGCTCGCACGCGCTGGTGAAAACCTCGTGGGACGGCATTGAACTGCTCGATGACTGGGACGGCTTCGGCCAGCAACTCACCGGAACGGGCACCACCCACTTCCGTGGGGTCAGGGTTCCGGCGGACCACGTGCGCAACCGCGACGGTCGGGCCACCCAGGAGACCGCCGTGTTCCAGCTCGTGCTCCTCGCCGTCGAGGCCGGCATTGCCAAGGCCGCGATCGACGAGGGCGTGCACCTGGTGCGTTCGCGCACCCGCGGTTTCAACACCGGCACGGGATCTGTCGCGTGCGAGGATCCGCAGATTCTGCAGCGCGTGGGTGAGCTCGGTGCCAAGACTGCCGCCGCGCGGGCCATTGTTCTTCAGGCGGCCCGTGAGCTCGACGCCGCCATCGGCGTGCTCGGGGGCGAGCCCCTTCTCGCCAACCCCCAGGAGTTGACCAACGCGTGTGAGGTGCCGGTGGCGCACGCGCAGGTGGTTGTCCCGGAACTGGTGCGCGACGTCACCGACGGGATCTTCGACCTGCTCGGCGCCTCCGCTGTGGGCAGATCCAAGTCCCTGGACCGCTTCTGGCGCAACGCGCGCACGGTGGCCACCCACAACCCCACGATGTACAAAGCGCGCATTGTGGGCGACCACCGCGTCAACGGGACCCCGATGTTCGGCCTCAACGCCATTGGTGAGGTCAAGCCCTCCGGCGGAACCCCAGCGGAGTAGAGCTGAACGGTCTCGATCCTGCGGCGCCCTCCAGGCGCTGCCGCGACCACGTCACAGGTGCCGCCCGAGCCTTCGCCTACACCTCATGCGTCGTTGGGACCCTTGGTCACGCGCAATAGGGTTCCAACCATGCACCACGTGGAAAGGAAGGTTCTAACAGGCCATGGGATGTGCCACTCGCTTGACCTTGGAACCGCTGCGCGTCGATCACGCCTCAGAAATGCTCGAGGTGCTCGGAGATCCAGCGCTCTACGAGTTCACGGGCGGCCGGCCACCCACGCTCGAGGAACTCACCGCACGGTACGCGCTCCAGGTCACGGGAACCTCACCGGACGGGGCCGAAGAATGGCGTAACTGGATCGTGCGATCGGCGGCCACGGCAGAAGCCATTGGATATGTGCAGGCCACGATCCGGCGAACTGAACGGTCCGCGGATCTCGCCTGGGTGATCGGCACCCGGTGGTGGGGGTGCGGTTACGCGACCGAAGCGGCGTCGGCGATGGCGGGGTTGCTGCGGGCAGATGACATTGCGCACTTCACCGCGCACATTTCTCCCGGTCATGGCGCATCCGAACGTGTGGCGCGCAAGGTGGGTCTGCACCCGACCATTGAACGGGTCGATGGCGAGGTCGTGTACACCTCATGCGTCGTTGGAACCCCTGGTCACGCCCAGAAGGGTTCTAACAATGCACCGGGTGCGCGGCAGGGGTCCAGCGGCCCCTGAGTTGTGCATTCCAGCCGACGACGCCGCCCCGGTCACCGTTCGTGCGAAAGGTGGCCGGGGCGGCGTCGTCGGTGGTTGGGGAGCCTACGGTAGCTGCGGCATGGCGATGTCGGCCATGCGTGCGAGAACGCGCACCACCTGGCAGGAGTAGCCGAACTCGTTGTCGTACCAGACGTAGAGCACCAGGGAGTTGTTGTTGACGATGGTGGCCAGCCCGTCCACCACGCCGGCGCGGCGGGAACCGACCAGGTCGGTGGAGACGACGTCCGGGGAGTCCACGTAGTCGATCTGCTTGCGCAGCCCGGAGTTCAAGGAGATGTCCTTGAGGAACGCGTTGACCTCGTCCGCGGTCTCGGGGGCATTCTCGAGCTGCAGGTTGAGGATGGCCATGGAGACGTCCGGGGTTGGCACGCGGATGGCGTTGCCGGTGAGCTTGCCCTTCATTTCGGGCAGGGCCTTGGC
Organism: Kocuria sp. cx-455; assembly: GCF_057707085.1. Lineage (NCBI taxonomy): Bacteria > Pseudomonadati > Acidobacteriota > Terriglobia > Terriglobales > Candidatus Korobacteraceae > Candidatus Sulfotelmatobacter > Kocuria sp. cx-455. The sequence continues at coordinate 173,484 of NZ_JBYIPM010000007.1, forward strand.
CACGGCCTTGGCCGCACCGGTTTCGGTGATGACCATGTTCAGCGCTGCGGAGCGGCCGCGGCGGTCACCCTTGTGCCAGTTGTCAATGAGGTTCTGGTCATTGGTGTACGAGTGAACGGTCTCGACGTGACCCTGCTTGATGCCGTACTGGTCGTTGAGAACCTTGACGACCGGGGTGATGGCGTTGGTCGTGCAGGATGCTGCGGAGAGGATCTTGTCCTCGGCCACAATGTCCTTGTCGTTCACGCCGCACACAATGTTCTTGAGTTCGCCCTTACCGGGAGCGGTCAGCAGGACCTTGGCGACCCCCTTCGACTGAAGGTGCTGGGAAAGTCCCTCTTCATCACGCCACGCGCCGGTGTTGTCGACCACCAGGGCGTTGTCGATGCCGTACTCGGTGTAGTCCACCTCGGCCGGGGAGCCCGCGTAAATGAACTGAATGGCCACACCGTTGGCGGTGATGATGTTCTGGTCTTCGTCCACGGTGATGGTGCCGTCGAACGGGCCGTGCACGGAGTCTCGGCGCAGCAGAGAAGCGCGCTTGACCAGGTCGTTGCCCGGCTTCTTGCGGACCACCACGGCGCGCAGGTTCAGGCCGGTTCCGTCGTTGCGGTTGATGAGGATGCGGGCCAGCAGACGGCCGATGCGACCGAAGCCGTAGAGCACCACGTCCTGAGACTCGGGTTCGTTCTCACCCTGGAGATCAACCACGGAAGCCAGCCGCTCACGCAAGTACGCCTCGAGGTCGGTGCCACCGGATTCCTGGTACCCCTGGGCCAGCTTGGCCACGTCGATGTTGCACGTACCCAGCTGGAGCTTGGTCAGCGTCTCGACGATGTCGAGGGTGTCCTTCAATGGCAGCTCTTCCCCCAGGATGCGGCGGGTGAAGCGGTGCGCTTTGATGATCTCGGTGACGGACTTGTGAACCAGTGACCGGCCGAACACGGTGGTGACCACCTTGTTCTCGCGGTGCAAACGGCCCACCAGGGGGACCAGTGCTTCGGCAAGTGCTTCTCGATCGGACCAGGTGGTGCTCATCAGCATCCTTCTTCCTCGACCCGGACTTCGTCGTGGGGGCCGTGTTGTGCCGCGCTTCGTTGTGCGGTCTAGCGTGATGGCGCCCCGTAGGGATGAGGCGGTTCGTCGTACGTCAGTGTACGTGGCTCGCGCACCCCTCGCGTGCGTATCTCATTAGGTGACGACGCCGCCGCGGTACCCCCTTCGTGGCGGCCGCCTTTGCTACCGTGGAGCCATGTTGACGGTGATCGGTGAAGCTCTCGTGGATGTGGTCTCGCGCAAGGGTGAAGCACCCCGCGCGCACGTGGGCGGAAGCCCCATGAATGTGGCCGTGGGCCTTGCGCGCTTGGGTCAGTCGGTACAGTTCCTGGGCCGTTACGGTCAGGACGAGTACGGCGAACAAGTGGCCGCTCACCTGCGGGACAATAAGGTGAGCCTGCCGTTCAGCCCGGATTCCAAGCCCACCTCGGTCGCGCAGGCCACGCTGGATCAGACCGGCGCCGCAACGTACGACTTCCAGCTGGATTGGTCCTTGGACGTCTCAGACAACCAGATCGATCAGCTCCTCGGCGAGACCGGCCTGCTGCACGTGGGCTCCATCGGTGCGATGCTCGAACCCGGCGCGACCCTGGTCCGCAAGGCGGTGGAGCGCGCCCATGACCACGCCCTGATTTCTTACGATCCCAATTGCCGGCCCACCATCATTCCGGATTCTTCGGATGCCCGCGCTCGTGCGGAGGCCATTGTGGCGTCCGCGGACATCGTGAAGGCCTCGGACGAAGATCTGCTGTGGCTCTATCCGAACCGCCCCGTCGAGGACAGCGCCCGGGCATGGTTGCAAGCGGGCGCGCGCCTGGTGGTCGTGACCCGCGGGCCGCTGGGTCCCTGGGCGGTCAGCCGCGGCACGGGACGCGAAGGTGTGGACACCGCCGCGGCCCGAGTGGACGTGGTGGACACGGTGGGGGCCGGGGATTCGTTCATGGCCGCCCTGATCTCCGCCCTGACCGATCGTGGTCTCACCGGAGCCGATGCTCGCCGTGGCGTGGACGAGCTGGACAAGGATGAGGTGCGGGAGATCCTGCGCTACGCCGCCGCCGCCGCGGGGGTGACCGTTTCCCGTTCCGGGGCGGACCTCCCGATCAAGGACGATCTGCCGAAGAACTGACGCACCGGCCGCTCCTGGGCGGCCGGCCGCTACGGCAAGCTCTCGCTGGGAGGCGATCGAGCGCCGTCGGCAACACAGTGTCCGTGAGTACGAATCGTTCAACGAAAGGAACACCGATGCTCGAGCGCGAACCCTACGCAGACTTGCCCGACCTTCCCACGTTCACTCTGACCTCAACGGATGTCACCGAGGGTGAGACCATGGCGACCCCGCAGGTCTCCGGAATCATGGGCGCCGGCGGCGAGGACATCTCCCCGCAACTGTCCTGGTCGGGCGCACCCGAGGGCACCAAGTCCTACGTGGTGACCATGTATGACCCCGACGCCCCCACACCCAGTGGGTTCTGGCACTGGTGCGTGTCCAATATCCCGGCCTCCGTCATGGAACTGGCGACCGGCGCGGCGTCGAACCCGCCGGAAGGTGCCGTGAAGCACCGCAACGACGGCGGCACCGACGAATTTCTGGGTGCAGCCCCGCCCGAAGGTCACGGAGCACACCGCTACATCCTGTGCGTGACCGCCGTGGACGTGGCTGAACTGGACGTGGATGAGAACGCCAGCCCCGCCGTGGTGAACTTCAACCTGTTCTTCCACGGGATCGCGCGCGCTTTCTTGACCCCCGTGTACGAAGTCAAGTAGCGCTCCAGTGGCGGTCGGAAGTAGCGAGGAGACGCCCCAACAACCCGTACGAATGATCGCGAGCGATCTGGACGGGACGGTTCTGGGACCCGATTTTCGCTTCCGGCCGCGCACCGTTGAGGCCATTACCGCCGCACGGGACGCCGGGATCCACGTGGTGTTCGTGACCGGGCGTCCCAAACGGTGGCTTCATCCGCTCCATGAACAGCTGGAGAACGTGGGGGTGGTCATTTGCTCCAACGGGGCCGTGGTGTACGACTTGCCCACCGAACGCGTAGTTGAAACCAGCCTGTTCGACGTGCGAGACGCATTCGGAATCATGGGGGAGATCAGCGAGCTGTTCCCCCGGACCCTCTATGCCGCCGAGACCCTGGAGCGGGTCTTCACCGACCCCGGGTGGTCCCGCAGCGACCGCATGGAAATCTTTCCCGTGGAAGAGGCACCCATCAGGCAGTGTCTGCCCCGGGGTGTCGGCGTGGTCAAGCTGCTGGCCAAGCTGGACGGTGCCGTACCCAGTGAGTACTTCGAGCACGTGCGTGAGCTGGTCGATGGGCGGCTTGCCGTCACCCACTCCGTGGCCGCGGCCCCGCTCGTGGAAATCGGGCAGCGCGGGCTGACCAAGGCCCGCACGCTGGAGCGATACGCCGCGGAGCGCGGCATCACGAGTCAGCACGTGATGGCCTTCGGCGACATGCCCAATGACCTGGAAATGCTCACGTGGGCCGGTCACGGGTACGCCATGGCGGACGGGCATCCGGGGGTCGTCACCGCGGTGGGCCGTACGGCACCGCCCTTCGCCGAGGATGGCGTGGCCCAGGTCATTGAGAACTACTTGAATCATGCCTAACCGGAAACGGCGACCGACAAGTTACTGTTTAGTACATGTCAGTTGCTGATCAGCCCGCCGCCCTTGCCCACCGTGGCTTCTCGCTGGACGGCCATGAGAACACCCTCCGCGCGTTTCGCGCGGCCGCGGACCTCGGATTCGTGTGGGTCGAGACGGACGTGAACACCACGTCTGACGGCGTGGTGCTGGCCTTTCACGACCCCACCCTGGATCGGGTGACCGACTCATCCGGTGACGTCTGTGATACTCCCTGGTCCGAGCTGCAAGATGTGCGCATCGGCAGTACGGAACCGCTGGCCACGCTGTCCGAACTGCTGCGTGAACTGCCGCAGCTGCACTTCAATATCGACGTCAAGGACGAACCCTCGGTCGCCGCGCTGCCGAGCGTGCTCGCCCAGGAGAACGCCGTGGACCGCGTGCGGGTGACCTCATTCTCCGAGCACCGGCGACGCCGCACGCTCGAGAACATCCACAGGCTCACCGGCAAGCGCCCGCTCACCTCGGCGGGAACCATTGGCTGCGCGGGACTCACGATCCTCTCCAAGGCGGCCCGTGTGACGGACAAGGCCTCACCCAGAATCGCGACCCTCCTCTGGTCGCTGATGACCAGGGCGTGGAGAGTCAAGGTGGCGGACTTCAACGCCGTCCAACTGCCCGTGACGTACGACCTCTCCCTGCCGGGCGGGCGGAACCTTCCGGTGTCGGTGGTGACCCCCAAGTTCATCGAGGTGGCCCACCGCGTGGGCGTGGCCGTGCACGTGTGGACCATTAACGACGCCCACGAAATGCGCCGCTTGTTGGACATCGGTGCCGACGGGATCGTGACCGACCGCGGGGATGTCCTCACCCGGGTGTTGGCGGACCGCGGACAGTGGCCACCACGCACCGCGTAAGTATGCGTGTGAGCTTTGACTCACACGTGTGATGTTTCTAAGGTCATAGGTACGCGAAACATGCGGCGCTATTGACTCGTGAGCTCGGCTCCGGGTAGCGCCGCCCACGAGTGAACGGAGGCGGAGATGCATCACCTTGACCCCGCCCGCGGCCCGGTTCGTCAACCGGTGGGCTGCGTCCGTTCGCGGTGGATCGGCTGCCTCAGCAAGATCCCGTAGCTGCTTATCTCTTTCCCACCGGCGCCCCCTGTTCGGTTGCGCCACGGCGCGCTCCCCCCAACGAGCGCTCGCCAGGAGTCTCACACCGTCGTGTCTCAACTGCGAGGAAATATGAGCGCAAAACCCTATCCACATCCGGCTCCGGACCAACACCGAGGGCAACGAGCAACCCGGGCCTCGGCCGAGCGGCGTCGTGCGTTGTCCCGCCGCGGTTTCCTGGGCGCGGGGGCCACGGCCGCGGTGTTCGCCCTGGCCGGCTGCGGAACCAACACCCAGCAGGCCTTCTCGGGAACGGAAGCCACGGGCGCCCCTGAACCGGGCGGAATCCTTCGGGTGGGTCTCGCGGGCGGCGGCGCGGCGGACAGCGTGGACGCCCACATTCCCGTGGGTACCGCCGATGCCGGACGCGTGCTCAACCTCTACGACACGCTGTACGAGTTCAACGAGGAGTACGAGCCCGTCCCGGCGCTGGCCGAAAGCGCGGAGCCCGTCGAGGACGGGCGAGCCTGGATCTTCAGGTTGCGCAAGGATGTCACGTTCCACGACGGCAGACCGCTGACGGCGGCGGACGTGGTGTTCACCTACGACCGCGTCACGGATCCCGCCGACCCCAAGGCCGGTGCCTCTGGTCTGGCGAGCCTCGCCAAGTCCGTGGCCGTGGACGATTACACCGTGCGCTTCGAACTGTCCGAGCCGGACGCCATGTTCATCGACTCCACGGCGCAGTATTCCATGGGGATCGTGCCCGAGAATTACGACCCGGCCAACCCGGTCGGAACCGGCGCCTTCAGCCTGGGACTGTTCGAACCGGGTCAGCTCACGGTCCTCAAGGCCAATCGGAACTACTGGCGAGACGCACCCCTGCTGGACGAGGTGCACATGGTGAACTTCAACGACGAGGATGCCTTGGTCAACGCACTGCTCTCCACGCAGGTGGACGTGGTGGGTCAGCTTCCCTTGGCGCTCGTGGACGTGGTGGGAACCGACCCGCGCATCTACACCGTCATGTCCGAAACCGGTAGCTGGTTGCCGTTCACCATGCGCGTGGATGTGGAGCCCTTCGACGACCCCCGCGTGCGCGAGGCGTTCAAGCTCGTGGTGGATCGCGAACAAATGGTGGAGCAGGTCTTCTCCGGACACGGCACCGTGGGCAACGACATGTACGCACCGTTCGATCCTGGAACCCCGCAGCTGCCGCAGCGCACTCGGAACATCGAGAAGGCCAAGCAACTGCTGGCCGATGCCGGCTACCCGGACGGGCTGGACGTGGAAATGGTCACCGCACCGATCCAGGCCGGAGCCGTGGAGTCCGCTCAGGTCTTTGCGGAACAGGCGTCGGAGGCGGGCATCAACGTGAGCCTGCGCCGCGTGGACACCACCACGTTCTTCGGTGACGGCTATCTGCAGTACCCCTTCTCTCAGGACTTCTGGTACACCCGGAATTTTCTGCCCCAGACGGCCAACGGCACGGTCCCGGACGCGCCCTTCAACGAGACGCACTGGGCGGATCCGGAATTCATCGACCTGTACAACACGGCACGCGCCACCCTGGACGACGATGAACGCAACCGACTGGTGGCACAGGCACAGGAAACGCTCCACAACGACGGCGGCTACATCGTGTGGGGATTCTTCAACCAAGCGGACGCGTACCAGAGGTACGTGGGCGGAGCGATCGAACACCGCGCGGGCATGCCCGTGAGCGGGTTCCAGTTCCGCCTGCTCTGGGTCGCCGAGGAAAGCGAGTAACCCGTGGGACGCATGATTCTCAAACGCCTGGGCATCTCGGTCTTCGTGCTGCTCGCGGTATCCGTGCTCGTCTTCATCTTCACGCTGCTGCTACCCGGTGACCCGGCGCAGGCGATCCTCGGTCAACAGGCCACACCGGAACGCCTCGCGGCACTGCGCGAACAGCTCAACCTCAACGACCCGTGGTACGAGCGGTACTTCACGTGGCTGGGTGGCTTGCTGGTGGGTGATTTGGGAACCTCGGCGGCCACGGGCGGTTCGGTCAATGAGCTGCTGGGGCAGAAGGTTTCGGCCTCGGTGCTGCTGATGATCATTGCCGCGGTCATCTCCATCCCGGTGGGTGTGCTGCTCGGCACCTGGTCCGCCATGCGCCGCGGCCGCACCACGGACCACACGCTGACGGGTTTTTCCCTGGTGTTGGCGGCGTTGCCCGAATTCGTGATCGGTATTGCGTTGACCACGCTGCTGTCCACCACGGTGTTCCAGCTGTTGCCATCCGTGACCATGGCGGCCCCGGGAACCCGGGTGTGGGATTACCCGCTGCAGTTGGTTCTTCCCGCACTGACCCTGGTGCTCGTGGTGGTCCCGTACATGATCCGCATGACCCGGACCACCATGCTGGACGTGCTCGATTCCGGCTACGTGGAGATGGCCCGGCTCAAGGGTGTGCCCGAACGCCAGGTGATCATGAAGCACGCGCTGCCCCACGCGATCGGTCCGGTGGCCCAGGTCGTGGCCATGCAGCTGGCCTGGTTGGCCGGTGGCATCGTGGTGGTCGAGTTCCTCTTCCGCTATCCCGGTCTGGGTCAGGCCATGGTGGACGCGGTCCGGATCCGTGACGTGCAGGTGGTCCAAGCGTTGTCCATGATCATTGCCGCGTTCTACGTGGTCGTGAACCTCATTGCGGATGTGATCGGCATCCTGGCCAATCCCAAGCTGCGGACGGAGTCCAACACATGAGCGCGCAGAACCAGCAACCGGTGACGCCGGACACTCCCGTCACCCCTTCCGCAGCGAGTTTCGAACCGGCGGAGTCGCGCGGGGATGCTCGCCCGGTCTCCTTCTTCCGTAGGTTCCTCTCCCAACCAGAGGCCAAGTTCGGCCTGGTACTGACCGGCCTGGTGCTCCTGATTGCCATTGCCGGACCGTTCGTGGTGCCCGCGTGGACCGGTTACGGCCCCACCTCCTACGCGGGAAAACCGTTCCAGTACGACATTTTCGGCACGGACAACCTGGGCCGCGACGTGCTGTCCCGGTTCCTCGAGGGTGGTTGGCGGCTGCTGCTGTACTCGGCCCTGGCAACACTGCTGGGCGTGGGGCTGGGAACCGTCCTCGGCATGCTCGCTGCCTTCCGCGGGGGGTGGCTGGATTCGGTCATCATGCGCACCGGTGACGTGCTGTTGGCCATTCCGCAGCTGGTCTTCGCCATGCTCGCCATCACCGTGCTCGGCCCGCAGGGCTGGGTGCTCGTGGTGGTCATCGGCGTCACCCACGCCCCGCGTGTGGCTCGCGTGATCCGCTCGGCCACCTCCGGGGTGGTTGCGGAAGATTACGTGCTCGCCTCCCAGATGTACGCGGTGCCCCAGTGGAAGATCCTGGGCCGGGACGTGGTCCCCAACATCATGGGCCCGCTCATGGTCGAGATGGGCCTGCGCATGACGTATTCCATTGGCGCGGTGGCATCGCTGTCGTTCCTGGGCCTGGGTATGCAGCCACCCACCGCGGACTGGGGCCTGATGATCAACGAGAACCGCATTGCTCTCTCGCTCCAGCCGTGGGGTGTGATCCTGCCGGTCGTCGCGATCGCCGTCCTCACCGTGGGCACCAACCTCATTGCCGACGCCGTGTCGGGTGCCTCCGCGGGCCGCGTCACCGGTTCCGCGCGGAAGGACAAGTAAATGCCCACCACAACTACCGTTCCCAAGGCCACGGTGGCCACGGCCATTTCCGTGCGGGACCTGAACGTGGGGGTCCACGGCGGGGAATCGATCCTCAAGGACGTCACCTTCGACCTCACGCCCGGGCGCATTCTCGCTCTGGTCGGTGAGTCCGGTTCCGGTAAGACCACCGCCGCGCTGGCATGCATGAACCACTTGCGTTCCGGTTTGGAACTGCGTGGTGGCTCGGTCCAGCTCCACAAGGGCGCCTCTCGGTTCTTCGACCAGAACATGGACCTGCTGACGCTGTCCGAAAAACAGGTGCGCAGGTTGCGCGGGGGTACGATCGCTTACGTCCCACAGGATCCGGCGCTCTCACTCAACGGTGCCCTGCGCGTGGGGGAGCAGATCCACGAGGTGCTGCGCATCCACGAGTTCGGGCGCAATAGCAAGCAACGCGAGGCCCGCGTCGCCGAGGTGCTCGAAGAAGTCGGTCTGCCCAGCACCAAGAAGTACCAGCGACGCTACCCCCATCAGCTCTCGGGCGGTCAGCAGCAGCGCATCGGCATTGCCATGGCCTTCGCGTGCCGGCCCGCCGTGATCATCCTGGATGAGCCCACCACCGGATTGGACGTGGCCACCCAGGACCTGGTGCTCAAGACGGTCTACGAGTTGACCACCAAGCATGACGTGGCCGGGCTCTACATCACCCACGACCTCGCCGTGGTCGCGCAGGTCGCCAACGACGTGGCGGTCATGCTCCGCGGCGAGATCGTTGAACGCGGCCCGGCCAAGCAGGTCCTCTACCGGCCCGAGCACGAGTACACCCAGACGCTCCTGGCCGCGGTCCCGGACCTCAAGGGTGCACGCGACATGGGCGGTGGACCCGCCGTCAGCCCCCGCGCCGCGATGCGCGCGCCGTGGGACCACGGGCATGACGACGCCGCCCGGCCGGGTGAGGCGCGCACCGACCGAGACCGAGCGGCGTCGTCGGTCGCTCAGACGTCCGACAATGAACCGTTGCTCGCCGTGCGCGACCTGCGGCTGGCTTACGGGCCGGCGGTGATCCTGGACGGCATCAATCTCGACCTGCTTGAAGGCCAGACGACCATGCTGCTGGGTGAATCCGGATCGGGTAAGACCACGCTCTCGCGCAGTATCGCCGGTCTCAACGGCGCGTACACGGGCGAGGTGCGGTTGGCGGGCCAGGTGCTCGCCAACGGGACGCGCAAGCGTAGCAACGAGGACCGGCGGCGGATCCAGTACATTTTCCAGTCGCCGTTCTCGTCGCTGAATCCGCGCCGCAGCATTGGGGACTCGCTCGAGGTCCCGCTGGAAATGAGCGGCGGGATGTCCCGTAAGCAGCGCCGCGCCGCCGTGGCCGACGCCCTGGACGCCGTGCGGCTGGGGCGTAGCTACATCAACCGCAGGCCGGGCGAGCTCTCCGGTGGTGAGCGGCAGCGTGCGGCGGTGGCGCGTGCCCTCGTGAATGCGCCGTCCGTGTTGGTGTGCGATGAGATCACCTCGGCGCTGGACGTGTCCGTGCAGGCTTCCGTAATTGAACTGCTGCGAGAACTGCAGCGCGATCGGGGATTGGCCATGCTGTTCGTGACGCACAACATCGCTTTGGCGCGGCACGTGTCCCATAAACTCGCGGTGTTGGAGAAGGGGCACCTGGTCGATTACGGGCCCACGGATCACGTGCTGCGTAACCCGCGCCATGACTACACCAAGTCGCTGCTGGAGCACGTGCCCACGCTGTAACCGGTCCCTCGCTGGAAGGACGTGTCACAATGACCATTGAAAGCGCGCACGCCGTAATTGCCGAAACCCACGTGCCAGGCACCACGGGGCGGGTGATTCGCGAGATCTTCGAGCAGCACCTGGGACAGGCGTGCGGTGGCATGTCGTTCAGCGTGTACCGCGACGGCGAGCCGCTGGTGCGGCTGCACGGAGGCTCGCAGGAACGGCGTGCGTCTCCGGATGATCCGGCGGAGGCTCCGTGGGCCGACGAGACCCTGGCCGTGATGTTCTCCGGCACCAAGGGGCTGGTGGCCACGGTGGCGGCCATGCTCGTGGACGATGGTGTGCTGGATGTGAACGCGCCCGTGGCCCGGTACTGGCCCGAATTCGCGGCGGCCGGCAAAGAGAACGTGACCGTGGCGCAGGTGCTCAATCACACCGTGGGCCTGATCTACACGGACCCGGACCCCACGGACAGTTTCTTCAACCTGAGCGCCCATTCCGAGATCCTGGCGCGACAAGAACCCGTGTGGGAACCCGGATCCAAGGTGGCCTATCACGCCGTGACGTTCGGGTACCTGCTGGAGGCCATCATGCTGCGCATCACCGGAAAGCGTGCGGGGCAGCTGCTGGCCGAACGGATCGTGGAACCCCACGGGCTGGATCTCTACCTGGGGCTGCCGGAATCCCTGGAGCCTCGCGTGGCGCCCGTGTTCCGTGCGCCCGGCTATGCGATCAGCACGTTCCTGCGTGACCCCGAGCGTCGCGCGATCGTGGATCGAATGTACGGCGACGCCCTGATGGGGGAGGAGCTTCCCGCCAACTCGCGGGCCTTCCACGCGGCCGGTCCGGCGTCCGGAGGTGCCATTGGCGGGGCCGATTCAATTGCCCGGGCGTATTCGCTCGTGGAATCCGGTGCGTTGGTGTCCGCGCCCACGCGCGCGTTGTTCACCCGCACATGGTCCGAAGGCCTGGATGCCGTCAACGACCGCCCGCTGCGCTTCGGCCTGGGGTACGAATTGCAGGATCCCATCCACACCTACGGTCCTGTGGAGCGCGCCTACGGGCATTCCGGGGCGGGTGGGTGCCTGCACGGTGCGTGGCCGGACTACGGAATCGGGTTCTCGTTCCACACCAATGAGATGTTGGCGGAGAACGTGGACCGCCGCGCCAAGGACCTGTTGGGCGCGCTGCGTAAAGCACTGGAATCCTGAGTTCTGCGAGGTCGGTCTCGATAGGGTGGTGATCATGACCACATCTCAGGAGAACTTTGTCCGCGCTGAAATCGTGGGCGGCACCGGAGTGCTCACGCTCACGCGCGAGAAGGCGCTCAATGCGCTGAGCCGTTCCATGTACCACCAGATCGCCGGGGCCCTTCAGGATTGGGCCAAGGACCCGGCCATCACGCAGGTGGTCATGCAGTCCACGCTGCCCAAGGCCCTGTGCGCCGGCGGTGACATCAAGGAGGTCCGCGAGGCCGCCCTGGACGGCCGCTCGGACGAGGTCGAGGACACCTTCGGCACCGAGTACGCCATGGACAACCTGATCGCCGAGTATCCCAAGCCGTACGTGGCCATGATGAACGGCATTGTGATGGGCGGCGGCATGGGCATCTCTGTCCACGGCTCGCACCGCATTGTCTCCGACACCACCCAAATGGCCATGCCCGAAACGGCAATCGGCTTCTTCACGGACATCGGCGCCAGCTACTTCCTGCCGCGTGTCTCCCGCGAGACCGCCGACGGCGCCCGCGAGACCTCCCTGGAATTCGGCCGGTACCTGGGATTGTCCGGCGCCCGCTTCGACGGTGCCGATGCCATCGCCCTGGGTTTGGCGGACACCTACATCGCATCGACGGATGCCGAGGCGTTCGTCGAATTGACCATTTCCGACGGCGTGGCCGCCGCGGTCGCCAGGTTCGGTCAGGAACCGCCGGCCTCGGAGATCATCACCACGTGGGACGAGGTTCAGGAAACCTACGGTGGCGATTGCCTCGAGGCCATTGTCGAACGCGCCGGAAGCGACCTGGACGGCATGAGCCCCACGGCGCTGGTTCGCGTGTTCGAGCTGCTCAACGCGGGGGCCCAGGACGATAACGTCCGCTCCTGCCTGGAGCGCGAGCTCAGCATGGCCACGGCAGCCGCGCGCTCCGAGGAATTCCTGGAGGGCGTGCGCGCCCTGATGGTGGACAAGGACAAGAACCCGCAGTGGTCCCCGGCCACGGTGGCCGAGGTGAACTCCGAGGAGATCCGCCGGGTGGTCGAGCGCAAGATCGAGCTGCCGTTCTGACCTGAACATCTGAGGTAGAGGTTTGCAGCAAACACCGTCGTGTGAGGGCGAACCTCTACCTCAGATGTCATTCACGGCTTTGCCGGCTACCGCGCGTTCAGTGGTCGGCCTGACTAGCCCAGAGGTGACGGGGTCTTGGAGGTGTCCGGGGTCAGCGGGTCGGAGCCCACGGAGCCGCGAACGCGGGCAATGAACGCCATGAGGTGGTAGACCACCAGGGTCGCGGCGGTGCCCAGGGCGATGCCCGCGAAGTCCAGGCCGAACACCGACCACGTGTAGTCCGCGATGCCCACGATCATGGCAACGGCGGCGGTGGTGAGGTTGACCGGGTTGGAGAAGTCCACGCGGTTCTGCACCCAGATGCGCACACCCAGCATGCCGATCATGCCGTACAACACCGTGGCCGCGCCGCCCAGCACACCCTGGGGAACGGTGGCCACGGCGGCGCCGAACACGGGCATGACGCTGAGCAGGATCGCGACGATCGCGGCCACCCAGTACGCGGCGGTGGAGTAGACACGGGTGGCGGCCATGACGCCAATGTTCTCCGCGTACGTGGTGGTGCCCGAGCCGCCGCCGGAGCCGGCAATGATGGTGGCCAGGCCGTCGGCCATGATGGCGCGGCCGGCGTAGGGGTCGAGGTCGTCACCGGTCATGAGCGCCACGGACTTCACGTGCCCGATGTTCTCGGCCACGAGCACCAGGATCACGGGGATGAACAGGCCCGCCAAGCTCAGGTGGAACTCGGGGGTGTGGAACTGCGGTAGCCCAAACAGTCCCTGTTCCTGCCACGCGGCGTTGATCGCGGTGAAATCGACCTCGCCGCGGACTACGGCCGTGACGTAGCCGATGGCCACGCCCAGCAGGATGGACAGCCGCCCGATCAGCCCGCGGAACAGCACCGAGATCAAAATGATGGACCCGAGGGTCACCATGGCGGTGACCGGGGCTTCCATAAAGTTCGTCTTGGCCGAGGGCGCCAGGTTGAAGCCGATCAGCGCCACGATGGTGCCCGTGACCAGGGGCGGCATGAGCTTCTGTAACCACCCCGTGCCCGCCAGCTGCACGATCACGCCGATGATCGCCAACGCCACACCGGCCATGACCACGCCACCGAGTGCGCCACCCGGACCGTACTGGTTCATCGCTGCCGTGATCGGGGCAATGAACGCGAAGGACGAGCCCAGGTACGAGGGCACACGTCCCGCGGTCAGGACCAGGAACAGGATGGTTCCGATGCCCGAGAAGAACAGCGTGGTGGCCGGCGGGAACCCGGTCAGCAGGGGCACCAGGAAGGTCGCGCCGAACATGGCGACCACGTGCTGCGCACCGATCGAGATCGTCCGGGGCCACACGAGTCGCTCGCGCGGTGTGACGACATCACCGGGGGCCACGGTCCGTCCGTCCCCGTGGAGCCGCCAGCCGATCCCGAGGCGTTGTGGGAGACCGGGTGAAGCGGCGTCGTGATGAGGGGGCGTGGACGGTGACGAACTCATGAGGGCTCCTGACAGCGGCGCGTGGCGTCTGACGGGCGGCCGAAAATGAGTACCGCCCGCCAAATTCTAATCCGGGGGGACCGATACCCTGGACACGTGCAACCAGCAGAGCTCAGTTCCGCCACCCAGGACTACCTGAAGACCATTTGGCAATTGGGGGAGTGGTCTCCGCAAAAGGTCACCACCACCACGCTGGCCTCGCGCATGGGGCTGGCGGCGTCCACGGTGTCCGAAGCACTCAAGAAGCTGACCGAGCAGGGCATGGTCACGCGACCGTCCTACGGTGTGGTCGAGCTGACCGATGAGGGCCGTGCAATTGCGGTGAAAATGGTGCGCAGGCATCGCCTCCTGGAGACGTTCTTGACCACCAAGCTCGGGTACGAATGGGATGAAATCCATGACGAGGCCGAGGTGCTCGAGCACGCGGTCTCGGAGAAGTTCCTGGATCGGATCGATGCGCTGCTGGGGCATCCGGCCGCGGATCCGCACGGAGACGTAATTCCGTCGGCGGCCGGAGAGATCGCCGCGCCCACTGCCGTGCAACTGGCGGACGTGCGGGACCCGGTGGACGTAGCCGTGGTACGGGTCTCCGACGATGACCCGGCCACGCTGCGCTATCTGGCCGGTGTGGGCGTGGTGCCGGGCACCCGGCTGCGGGTGCTGCCGGATTCGGGGTCGCCGGGGGTGATTGCGGTGTCGGTGGTGGCTGCTGCCGCGGCATCCGTGGTCAGCATGGGCGTGCTGGCCGCGGAAGCGGTGTGGGTGACGAGGGTTTAGCCGCACTGCCCCTCGACATCTCAGTCCCGAATAATGCTCTCGGAGCCCGCCCAGGTGCAGTTTTACGGACTGGAATGTTCACGGCCCGGGCGGCCCCCGGCGCACGAGCATGAATGATGGGCATCCTGATCCGGGATCGGTCTACACGAAGCAGAAGGTGTCGGTCGAGCAGTCCCCGCCTTCAAGGCGTACCTGGTGGGCCCGGGCAGGAAACTCCACGTGGAACTTCGGATCGAGCGTCATGGTGCCACTTTCCGGGTCCACATCGATCTTGAGCATGGCGCCCGGAATGCCTTCCGGGTAAAACTGCCTGTCCCACGTGCTGTACAGCGAATTGGTCGAGTACACGCGGCGCCCGTCACGGCTGATCTCGATCATCTGAGGGCCGCCGCCCCAGGGTTTACCCGAACTGTGATCGGTGTGATGCACAATGCCGCCGACCTCCACGATGCTGTTCAGCCGGGGATGCATCGGGTCGCTGACGTCGTACTGCCGGATTTCCCCGGTGGCCCAGCAGGCGACGTACAGGTACTGGTCGTCCAGGGACAGGCCGATGTCGGTGATGACCGGGGGAACGGCGCCGAACCCGGCCAGCAGCGGTGGAAGATCCTCGGCGGCCATCGGTACAGCCGGGATCGAGATGGTCTTCTGCGCTTTCCACTCCGTGCCGTCGCGGTACCAGGTGAACACGGATCCCGACAGGTCCGTGACGTCGATGACCACCCCGGCGAACCCGAACGTTCGCCTCGGATCGTGCGACGGCCTGAGCTCGAGCACCATCTGGTTCTCGTCACCCAGGTCGACCTCCTGAATGTGCTTGCGCGTCTCCATGTCGAAGAAATGCAGCCGGTGCCCGTATTGCCGCCCCACGAGCGCCTCGGGCACAAGACCGTCTTCGTAAAGGCGAGGTGGCGCCCATTCACTGGAGACGAGCACCTTGGCGTCCTGGTGCCACCAGAAGTCGTAGGCCATGGACTGCGATCCGTGGTCGGACTCCCAGGCGCCGGTGATGGAAAAGTCCGAATGATCCATGGTGAAGATCCCCGCCGGACCGTCGTTGCCGTCCTCGCTGCCGGACCCGAGACCGCTGACGAACACGCCGTCCGGGCCGCAGTGGATCGTGTGGGGACGGCTGTACCCGGTGGCAGAGGTCACTTCCTCCGGTTCGATGGTGCGCACCAAGTGCGGATTGCGTGGATCCGGACCTGTGTCGAGCACATAGATCCGCGACGACCTCACGCCCGGCACCAGTAGGTATCGCCTCTCCATGTCATCGTGGCCGGCGTGTTCACCTCCCAGGGCGGAGCTGCACGTATTCCAGCCGTAATGGTGGAACTCGTCCGGAGTTTCCTGAGGCGGGGCATCCCACCGGCCGATCACCGTACCGTAGCTCGGCGACGACTCATCGGTATCGACCACCGCGATGGCGTCCGGTTCCAGCAGGGCCACATAGGCCAGCTTCTCGGCCGGTGCGGCCATGGCGTCGTCGACGGTGCGGTACAAGCTCTTGGTTGAATGCAGATCGTGTGTAGTAGCCATTGTTTTCAGTCCCCTTGGCTTCAGACGGATTCCGATTCTAGTTCCACAGAACGGATTAAGGCAGGTCCCGGGGCGCCCTCTGCGGCGTGTGAGAGCGGAGCCCGCGGATGTCGGACACCTCGCAGTTGCGGCTCACCCGAGATCTGCGGCGGGTGCAATAGTCGTGCCGGAGGCTAGACCGGTCATAAGGCTGCTGCCTAATATGGGCGGTCCCGTTGTTTCAAGTTCTCAGAGGAGTTCCTCATGGCCAGCAATCTCTTGTCCCGCTCCGTTCACGACCTCAGCGCGGCTGCCTGGTTCGGCGGCTCACTGATGGGTGCCGTCGGCCTCAACGGGGCCGCCGCGGCCGCTAAGGACCCGAAGGAACGTACCCGGTTGTCCACCATCGGCTGGGCGAAATGGACCCCGGTGCAGACCGGCGCCCTGGTCGCGCACGCCGTCGGCGGTATTGGGTTGACCTTCGGCAACAAGGCCCGCCTGGCCAAGCAGAAGGGCGCGGGCGCCACCACGGTCACCAAGACCGCCCTGACCCTGGCGGGCATGGGGCTGACCGCGTACACGGGTGTGCTGGGCGCAAAGGTGGGGAAGCTGGCCGAGCAGGGCGGCGAGGGCGTCACCGAGCCGCGCCCCGGTGCGTCGGAGGAGCTGAAGAAGGCCCAGAAGCAGCTGAAGGTGTTGCAGTGGGCGGTTCCCGTGGTCAGCGGAACTGTGATCGTGCTCGGCGCGCAGCAGGGCGAGCAGCAGCGCCCCAGCAACCTGGTGGAAGGTATTTTCAACCGGCGGTGATCACTTCCGCCGTCGCCCGTCGCTCGAACGGCAGTGCGTCGGGGGCGGTCAACTCATCCCCCAAGACGAGGGGCAGGAGATTGCGTCGATACCCGTTGATCTCCTGCCCCGCATGTTATGAGAGAGCGAACCCCCTACCCGATCACCGAATCCACCAGCGCCTTGGCCTCCTGCTGCACCTGCGCCAGGTGCTCGGCGCCATTGAAGGACTCAGCGTAGATCTTGTAGACGTCCTCGGTGCCGGAAGGCCGGGCAGCGAACCAGGCGCTCTCGGTGGTGACCTTCAAGCCGCCCACCGCCGCGCCGTTGCCGGGGGCCTCCGTGAGCTTGGCGGTAATGGGTTCCCCGGCCAGGGTGTCCGCGGTGACCTGCTCCGCGGAGAGCTTCTTCAGGGCGGCCTTCTGCTCGCGGTTGGCCGGGGCGTCGATGCGCTCATATACCGGGTCCCCGAACTCCTCGGTCAGCTCCGCGTAGCGCTGGGATGGGGTCTTGCCCGTGCGCGCCGTGATTTCCGCGGCCAGCAGGGCCAGGATGATGCCGTCCTTGTCGGTCGTCCACGTGGAGCCGTCCATACGCAGGAACGAAGCACCCGCAGACTCCTCACCACCGAAGCCAATGGAGCCGTCCATCAGGCCCGGAACGAACCACTTGAAGCCTACGGGCACCTCGACAAGTCGCCGCCCCAGCGACTCGGCAACGCGGTCGATGATCGACGACGACACCAGCGTCTTGCCCACACCGGCGTCCTGGGACCAGCCCGAACGGTTGCGGTACAGGTAATCAATGGCCACGGCCAGGTAATGGTTGGGGTTCATGAGCCCGGCATCCGGGGTCACAATGCCGTGCCGGTCCGTGTCCGCGTCATTACCAGTCGCGATGTCGTACTTGTCGCGGTTGCCGATCAACGAGGCCATGGCGTTGGGGGAAGAGCAATCCATGCGGATCTTCTCGTCCCAGTCCAGGGTCATGAACGCCCACTGGGGGTCCACCTCGGGGTTGACCACGGTGAGGTTCAGTCCGAACCGCTTACTGATCTCCTCCCAGTACGCCACGGATGCAGAACCCATGGGATCCGCCCCAATGTGCAGACCGGATTCCGCAATCACGTCCAGGTCGATGATGGACGGCAGATCCGAAACGTAGGAATCCAGGAAATCGTAGCTGCCGGTGGTCGCCGCGGCTTGGGCGGCGTCGTGCGAGACGCGCTGCACGCCGTCGAGCCCGGCCTCCATGAGCTCATTGGCGCGCGCGGCGATCCACTCGGTGGCGTCCGAATCCGCGGGGCCACCGTGTGGAGGGTTGTACTTGAAGCCGCCGTCGGCGGGTGGGTTGTGGGACGGGGTGATGACAATGCCGTCCGCCTGTTCGGCCGCCCCGGACGCGTTGTACTTGATGATCGCGTGGGACAGCGCCGGGGTGGGCGTGAAACCCTCGCGCGAATCCAGCAGCACGTTCACGCCGTTGGCCGCCAGCACCTCGAGTGCGGTGTCCTGCGCGGGCCCGGACAGCGCATGCGTGTCCTTGCCCATGAACAGCGGGCCGGTAATGCCCTGCTCCGCGCGGTACTCCACGATCGCCTGCGTGATGGCCGCGATATGGGTGTCGTTGAACGACGTCTTGAGTGAGGATCCGCGGTGCCCGGACGTGCCGAACGCCACTCGCTGATCGGGATTACCGGTGTCAGGTACGCGGTCGAAATACGCCGCGATCAGCTGATCGATGTCCACAAGGTCACTGGGTTGGGCTACGGTGCCCGCACGGTTCGCCATACCCCAAACCTACTCGGGAAACCCCCGCTCGTCAGCGACGCGACGCAATGTTCCGTTCGGTGGCGCTCACGCGGCGGGCGGGTCCGTGGGCGGTTCCAGTTGCGCGGCCAGGGCCAGCAGCCACGCCTCGGACGACGCCGCTCCCACCAGTTGCACCCCCATGGGCACCTGTGCGGGGTAGTCGCCGGATTCCGGCTGCGTCCACACGGTGGGAACGCTGATCGCCGGGAGCCCCACCACGTTGATGAACGAGGTGTACGGGGTGTACTGGCACTGCCTCATGTAGTCACGCTCGGCGCCCTCCGGATCGGCCATGTCATAGCCCTCGAAGAACCATCCGATGGGCCGCGGCGGCATGGCCAGGGCGGGCGTGAGAATCATGTCGTAGGAGGCATATTGGGCAATGGTGTCCGCCTCGAAGGCCCGGATGGCGCTCACGGCGTCCGCCAGATCCACCGCCGAGCGATCCAGCGCCGCGGAACGGAAATGCCGTGCCAGACCGGTGAGCTGGGACTCCTGCCCCGCCGCCAACGGGACCTGCCCCACCGCGGTCGTCCACAGCTTGAAGAACGAGTCCGCGTACCCCGGCGCGTAGCTGATGTCGGCATCCTCGACGTGGTGTCCCAACGCTTGCAATTGACGAACCCCCTCGGTCAGCGCCAGCTGCGCCTCGGGCGATACCGTGATGTCGTAGGTTCCCTCGAAAGGAGACGCCGTCGACACCCCGATCCGCAGCGGCCGGTCACCCCACGGGGCGTCCCCGGCCAACGCGCGGCTCACCACGGACGTGAAGGAGCGCTCCGGTACGGCACTCACCGGCCGGTCGATGGCGGTGTGACCCGGTGTGGAACACAGCACGTCCATCAGGAGGGCCGCGTCCAAAGCGGTGCGGGTGATGGGGCCGTTGACACCCAGCTGCCCCACATTGTTCAGGGCATCGCTGCTCGGCACGCGTCCGCGATTGGGTTTGAGTCCGATCAGGCCACACGCGGCAGCCGGAATTCGGACGGAACCGCCGCCGTCGGAGCCAATGGCACCAGCCAGCACCCCGGAGGCCACGGCCGCCGCCTGACCTCCGGACGAACCACCCGGGCTGTGCCGCAGTGAATGGGGATTACGCGCCGGCGGAAATACCCTGTTCTCGGAATAGCAATTGAGCAGGAACTCCGGAACCTGCGTTTTCCCCAGCATCACCGCCCCGGTGGCCTCGAGGGTTTGCGCGAGGGGCTCGGAGTTCGTGGCGATCGGGAACCTACCGTCATCGCCACGGCTGATGAGACTTCCGAACGTCGTGGGCATGCCGGCCACGTCGTGCCCGTCCTTCAAGGACGTGGGCACGCCCAGCAACGCGGGAAGCTCGGACTGGTAAGTGGAGGCCGACGCCTCCGCGGCCAGTTGTTCATCCGCCTCACGAGCCCGTTCCAGGGCACCTTCGCTGTCAACGTGAATGAACATCCCCAGGCTCTCATTGAGTTCCTGGATGCGCTCGAGTGAGGACCTCACGGTGTCCTCGCTACTGACCTGACCGTTACGCAATGCCAGGACCGTCTCGGTGAGTGTCGGATAGTGCGTCACGGTGCTCCTCGGGGCTCCAGGTGCGGCTCGGCATACGAGCCTCGGTGCTTCCACCCTCCCACACCCACGAAGTGGATTTAAGGTTCCCTATGACGTTTTTCGCGCCGAAAAGAGGGGATAGGGAACCATAAATCGTTGGGCACTCAACCGCGGGGGCGGCCGAGCGGCGTCGGCGGGGCCGGGAAAAAGAACGGGCGGCCACCGGATGACCGGTGACCGCCCGTCGAGAGAGCGCTAGTTCAGTTCAGATCAGGCGCCAGCCTCTTCAATGGCCTTGGCGAACACGCGCAGGCCGTCGCGCAGCAGGTCGAAGTCGATGACCAGCGGCGGCAGCAAACGCACGTTGTTGCCGAAGGTACCGCAGGTCAGGATGACAACACCCTGCTCGAGGCACTTAGCGGCAATCTGCTTGGCAGCGTCAGCGTTGGGCTTCTTGGAACCCGGCTCCACGAATTCGAGCGCCATCATGGCGCCGCGACCGCGCAGCTCGCCCACGATGGGGGAGGACTCGGCCAGGTCGCCCAGCTCTTCCTTGATGATCTTCTCGATCTCCAAGGCGCGCTCGTTGAGGCCCCACTCTTCGATGGTCTCAATGGCGCCCAGGGCTGCTGCACAGGCGACGGGGTTACCGCCGTAGGTGCCACCCAGGCCGCCGCCGTGCACGGAGTTCATGATCTCCGCACGGCCCACCACACCGGACAGCGGCATACCGCCGGCGATGCCCTTGGCGAAGGTCACCAGGTCGGGCTCGATGCCCTCCCACTCGGAGGAGAACCACTTGCCGGTGCGAGCGATGCCGGCCTGGACCTCGTCAGCCACGAACACAGCGCCGTTGTCCTGGCACCACTTGGTCAGCGTCGGCAGGAAGCCCTCGGCGGGGACGATGAAGCCACCCTCACCTTGGATGGGCTCGATGACGACCGCAGCCACGTTCTCCGCGCCGACCTGCTTCTCGATCAGCAGCAGCGCGCGCTCCGCCGCTTCCTGGCCGGTCATGCCGTCGGCATCGCGGAACGGGTAGGACATGGGGACTCGGTACACGTCGGACGCGAACGGCCCGAAACCCTGCTTGTAGGGCATGACCTTGGAGGTCATGGCCAGCGTCAGGTTGGTGCGGCCGTGGTACGCGTGATCGAAGACGACCACTGCGCTGCGCTTGGTGTAGGTGCGAGCGATCTTGACCGCGTTCTCCACTGCCTCGGACCCCGAGTTGAACAGGGCCGCACGCTTGTCGAAGGACCCCGGAGTCAGCTCGGCGATCTTCTCGCCGAGTGTCACGTAGCCCTCGTAGGGAGTGACCATGAAGCACGTGTGGGTGAACTTCTCCACCGCGTTCTTGACGTTCTCCACGACTTTGGGTGCCGAAGCGCCCACGGAGGTCACGGCGATGCCGGAACCCAGGTCGATCAGCTGGTTACCGTCGACATCCAAGATCACGCCGCCGTCCAGTTTCTCCGCGTACGCGGGCACGGAGGATGCCACGCCGGAAGCAATTGCATTACCGCGACGCTCCGCCAGCTCCCGGGACTTGGGGCCTGGAACGGCGGTCTTCAGATCACGCTTCTGCTCCAGCGTGTATTCGATGTCAGCCATAGTTGTGTTGCTGTCCTTTCACAGGTCAAGAATTAAGAGCCCGGATCAGGCCCAGGGAGAAGGTAGGCCCATGTATTGGGTGGTGGTGTACTCGGCAATGCCCTCGGCGCCGCCCTCGCGGCCCAAACCGGATTCCTTGACGCCACCGAAAGGAGCCGCAGCGTTGGAAATCACGCCCACGTTCATGCCCAGCAGGCCGTATTCAATGCGCTCACCAATGCGCAGCGCGCGTGAGATGTCTTCGGTGAACACGTAGGACGCCAGGCCGTACTCCGTGGAGTTGGCCAGCCGAACTGCGTGATCTTCGTCCTTGAAGGTGATGACCGGAGCCACCGGGCCGAAGATCTCCTCGGTGAACACGCGGCTGTCCTCGGTCACGCCGGTGATCAGCGTGGGCTCGAAGAAGTAGCCGTCGCCGGCAACCGCGTTGCCACCCACGGCGATGGTCGCGCCCTTGTCCTTGGCGTCCTCGACCAGTTCGACGACGCCGTCGCGAGCCTTCTTCTCGACCAGCGGGCCAACGTCCGTGCCGTCTTCCAAACCGTTACCGGTCTTGAGGGCTGCGAGCTTTTCCCCGAACTTCTTGCAGAACTCCTCGGCCACGGACTCGTGCACCAGGAAACGGTTGGCGGCGGTGCACGCCTCACCCATGTTGCGCATCTTGGCGGCCATGGCACCCTCGACGGCCTTGTCCAGATCGGCGTCCTCGAAGACGATGAACGGACCGTTGCCGCCCAGCTCCATGGAGGTGCGCAGTACGCGGTCCGCAGCGGTCTTCATGAGCTGCTTACCCACCGGAGTGGAGCCGGTGAAGGAGACCTTGCGAAGGCGCGGATCATCCATGATGGGACCGGACACCTTGGAGGCGGAGGCCGAGCACACCACGTTGAGGACGCCGGCGGGAATGCCGGCCTCGATCATCAATTTGGCAAAGTACTGCGAGGTCAGCGGGGTCAAGCGCGCGGGCTTGAGGATCATGGTGCAGCCGGCGGCCACGGCGGGGGCGACCTTACGGGTGGCCATGGCCAGCGGGAAGTTCCACGGGGTGATCAAGAGGCACGGGCCCACGGGCTTGTGGGTCACGATCATCTTGAGGTTGCCCTCCGGGGTGTCCGCGTACCGGCCGTAGTGGCGGGGTGCTTCCTCGGCGAACCAGCGCATGAACTGGTTGGCGTAGGCCACCTCACCGCGGGACTCCTTGAGCGGCTTACCCATTTCCAGGGTCATTAGGGTCGCGAGTTCCTCGGTGTGCTCTTTCACCAACTCGTACGCGCGCATCAGAATGTCCGAGCGTTCCCGGGTGGAGGTTCGGGCCCAGGACTCCTGGGCGTTCGCGGCGGCGTCCATGGCCGCACGGGCATCGTCCTCGGTGGCGGAGGCCAAGGTGGCAAGGACTTCACCGGTGGCGGGGTTTTCGACATCGAACGTGCCGCCGTCCGAAGCATCGCGCCATTCGCCGTTGATCAGCAGACCCGTGGGAGTGCCCTCAAGCAGTGCAGAAATGTTCTCTTGGTTAGTCATATTGTGCCTCTCTCACAGTTCCATCTGAAGAACTGGGCAGTTGAAGGTGCTTGGGCGCAATGTCCCTGGGTACATGGTATGCCCCGGCGCAAGTCGTGACACGCCTTATTTCTTGCGGGTTTCGACCGCCGCCACCAGGCGGGGTTCGGCGTCAGCCCCGGGCTCGATACCGCGGGGAATGCGGACCATGAAAACCAGTCCGAGAATCCACCAGAGAGCGAAGATCACGTAGGGGGCGACACCCAAGCCGGCAGGCATGCCGGGGATGTACAGAAGTGCCAGTCCGGCGCACAGCACGACCGACAGAATGCCGATGGCTGTCCCGCCGTTACCGCGGCCACCGATGCGGAAGGGGCGTTCCATGTCAGGCTCGCGTTTGCGCAGGATCACGAACACGATCGAGACCAGCAAATAGGCGATCACGATGGAGGGCGAGCCCGAGTCCACCAACCAACCCAGCATCTGCTCACCGAAGAACGGTGCAATGAAGGAGAGCGCGCCCACGAACAACAAGGCATTGACCGGCGTCCCGTGTGTGGGGTGGATCTTGCCGAACCAGCGCGGCAGCATACGGGAGTTGCCCAGCGCCCACAGCAGGCGTGAGGCGCCCATGAGCAGAGAGTTCCACGACGTCAGAATGCCCGCCAGTCCGCCGGCCAGGAGCAGGTTCGCCATGACCTGGGAATTGAACACGGCACCCATCGCATCCGCCACGGCGATGTCCGCCACCGCGAGTTCCGCAACGGGAAGCGATGCGGATGTGGCGAGAATGACGGCTGCGTACCAGACAGTCGCGAGCATGACGGAGGTGATGATAGTGCCGCCCAGTTTCTTGGGGGACAGGTTCATTTCCTCGGACACCTGTGGGATCACGTCAAAGCCGACGAACAAGAACGGCACGACCACCAGGACCAGGAAGAAACCACCGATGCCGTTGTGGAAGAACGGTTCCATGTTGCGCGCGGAGCCACCGGAGAACGCGCCGAAGATCATCATGAGACCCACGAGCACCAGGAAGATGATCACGAAGATCTGCACGGTGGAGGCCTGCTTCACGCCGCGGATGTTGATCCACGTGATGATCACGGCGCACAGCGACCCGAGCAAGGCCCACGTGAGGTTGACCTCGAATCCAGCCACGGTCCACAACGGAATCTGGCTCAGGTTCGGGAAAATGTACTGCACCGTCCGCGGGACGGCCACCGCTTCGAACGCCACAATGGTGATGTAACCGACCGTGATTCCCCACGAGCCGATGAACGCCCAGCGCGCGCCCATGCCACGCAGCAGATAGTTGTGTTCACCGCCGGCCGCCGGCATGGCGGCCACGAGCTCGCCGTACACCAGTCCGACCACCGCCATGATGGCGCCACCGGCCACCATGGCCAGCGCGGCGCCCGCCGTTCCGGCGTCGTCGAGCCAGCCACCGGTCAGGACCACCCAGCCGAAGCCGATCATGGCCCCGAACCCCAGGGCGATCGCGTCTATCCGACCAAGGACTTTTTTGAATCCGCGCTGGTCTGAATGCGTCATGCAGGAGTCCTATCGAACGAGTATGAGAGTTGACGTTCTCATTGTGTCGTTCCAAGGACTCAATGGTGTTTTTCGCCGCGACATTGCGCGGTGCCGGCACCGCGCAGCTACTTGCGGCCGACGACGCCGCCGAAGACGACGTCGCGGGCGACCGGTGCCCCGCCAGGAAATAGGGTTTCGGCCAACTCTTTCTTCAGGCTGCGTGATTGCAGTGGGCGCACGTGCAGTTTTCACACGTGCAGTTCTCGCACGTGCAGTTGGGTCCGCAGTTCTCGCAGTTGCATACGGACTGGTCAAGGGGTGCGGTGGTCATGGCGGTGCTCCTTGGTGTGGTGATGGGCGGCCCAGAAAATGTGCGCCGCGTCCGAAGCGGGGACGGGGGTCCGTCACCTCGGTCTTCGTAGCATCATCCTCGTGTAGGAAACTTTTGGTATCAAGACTGCCGGGGGGCGCTCCACCGCGGGAGCAGGACTCTCGCCCTCGGTGAACTCTGTTCACCAAAACCGGAGTGAGGCATAGCCTGGAGGTATGGCTTACACAACAGTTAATCCCGCCACTGGCGAAACCGTAGAAGAGTTCCCCACCGCATCGGATCAGGAGATCCGGGACGCAATTAAGCGTTCGGGTGAGGCTTACAAGTCCTGGCGCGACACCCCCGTTTCGGAGCGCGCCCAGCTCATGCACAAGCTGGCCGAGCTGTACCGCGAGCGCAAGGAAGAGCTCGCCAAGATTTTGACCGGGGAAATGGGCAAGCCCAAGGCCCAGGCAACCGGTGAAGTCATGCTCGTTGCCGGAATCTATGACTACTACGCCGACAACGCGGAAGGCTTCATGGAAGGCCGCACCCTGGAACCCTCCACGGGTGGTCAGGCCCGCGTGCTCCTGGAATCCACCGGTTCCCTGCTGGGCATCATGCCCTGGAACTTCCCCTACTACCAGGTGGCTCGTTTCGCGGCCCCCAACCTGATGCTGGGTAACACCATTCTGCTCAAGCATGCCGGAAACGTTCCGCAGTCCGCCGTGGTGCAGGAGAAGCTGTTCCACGAGGCGGGCTTCCCGGAGGACGTCTACATCAACATCTTTGCGTCCAATGATCAGATCGCGGACATCGTGATCCCGGATCCTGTCGTGCAGGGTGTGTCGCTGACCGGTTCCGAGCGCGCAGGCTCCTCCGTGGCAGCCACCGCGGGCAAGCACCTCAAGAAGGTCGTGTTGGAGCTGGGTGGTTCCGACCCGTTCATTGTGCTGGACGGGGAGAACCTGGACCGCACCGTGAAGCACGCGGTGAGGGGACGCATGTCCAACAATGGTCAGGCGTGCACCAATTCCAAGCGCTTCATTGTGCTGGAGGATGCCTACGAGTCCTTCGTGGAGAAATTCTCACAGGCGGTTCAGGGCATCGAGGTCGGTGACCCCTCGGACGAGAAGACCTTCCTGGGGCCGATCAGCACCGTGGGTGCTCGTGACGAGATCATGGAGCAGGTCCAGGACGCCATCGACAAGGGCGCCTCCGTTTTGGCCGGCGGGAAGAAGATCGATCGCGACGGCGCATGGATGGAAGCCACCGTGCTAGCTGACGTGACCCCCGAGATGCGCGCCTACGCCGAGGAGATCTTCGGCCCCGTGGCCGTGGTCTACAAGGTCAAGGACGCCGACGAGGCCATTGAGCTCGCCAACTCCTCGCCCTTCGGCCTGGGTGGATCCGTTTTCGGCGCCGACGAGGCCGCGGCTCTGGACATCGCCAAGCGCGTGGACTCCGGCATGGTGTTCGTCAACGAGACCACCGGTACCGCTCCGGATCTGCCCTTCGGCGGCGTCAAGCGCTCCGGTGTAGGCCGCGAGTTGGGCCCCTTCGGTATCGAGGAGTTCGCCAACAAGAAGCTGCTGCACACGCCCGCCAAGAAGTAACGCAGGGTTGGCCGTTTGCGAACGGTAGGCAGATGAAAACCGCCCCCGCACCCACCACGGTGCGGGGGCGGCGTCGTTGGCACGTGAACCTTAGTAGAATCATGTCGGCCACCACACACGGAGGGAGATCCATGTCAAGCAACGGCCAGGCCAAGGCTGAGCTGTCCGATCAGGACCTGGAGCTCATCAGCTTGCTGCAGTGGGCCCCCAGAATCACGTGGGGTGAAGCCGCCGAGATCTTGGACGCCCACCCCACCACTCTGGCCGGGCGGTGGGAGAAACTGCGCAGCTCCGGGGCGGCCTGGATCACGGCTCAGGTCAATCTCAACGACCCCAGGAATCTCCTGTCCTTTCAGGAGGTCTCGTGTGGCACCCAGCAGTGGGAACGTGTCGTGAGAGAACTCGTGGCCATGCCCGAGGTACTTTCCGTGGATGCTTTCGGTCGCGAGCCGGATCTCGGTCTCACAGTGGTCAGTCGGGATCTGCAATCGCTGTCACGCATCACCGAGGAAAAAATCTCCCGGGTCCAGGGTGTCGTGAAGATCCACAACATGATCTCCACCAAACTTCACCGCGCCGGTGACGAGTGGCGCTTGAACAGGCTCAGCGACGAGCAGCGACGGGCGGCGCAGGCGTGGGCGAGGGCCGAACGGGAATCGTTGCCGGTCAGTAGTACGCCGCTCAGCGAGGATCACCGCCCCGTGATCGAGGCACTCATGCTCGACGGTCGCGCAAGTGCGGCCGAGATCGCCCGCACCACGGGACTGCACCCGGCCACCGCCCGCCGTTACCTGCACAAGGTCCTGGCCTCGCAGTTGTTGTCCATTCGTTGCGACCTGATCCAGCGGTTCTCCGGGATGCCCATCACAGCCCAATGGTTCGCCCGCCTGGACGCGAACCAGCACGAGGCCGCCGCGGAGGCTCTCAACCGGGATCCGCGCACTCGCGTCGTCACGTCCATCACCGGGCGCGCCAACCTCATGGTGGTCATGTGGCTTCGTTCCGTGGGGGATATTCTGGAGGCCGAACGGGCCATCCAGTCCGCGGTCCCGGGCATGGACATTCAGGAAACGGTGGTCTCGCTGCGGCCCATCAAACGCATGGGCTGGGTTCTGGATACCGAGGGCCACGTGGGTCAGAAATTCATCTCACCCCGGTTGCACCTCAGTTGACCCCGCGCCGGTAGCGGACCCGGGCGCCCACAACGGTGGCTTGGACCACGGTGTCCTTGACCGCGCGGTCGTCCTCGGAGAACACGTCCCGATCCACCACCACGAAGTCCGCGAGCATACCCGGCGCCAAGCAGCCCTTGCGGTTCTCCTCATAGGAGGCGCGCGCCACGGCGTGGGTGTAGTAGTACACGGCCTCCGGCCGGGACACGGTTTCCTGCGGCTGCCAGCCGTCCACCGCATCTCCGTGGCGGGAGCGCGTAATGGCCGCGTGGATGCCCTGGAACGGATTGGGATCCTCGACCGGCGCGTCCGAACCGAAGACAAGTTCGGCGCCGGCGGCTCGCAGACTGTTCCAGCCGTAGGCGACCAGATCACGATCCGCCAGGAAGTCATTCAGGGGAAGGTCCGCGGTGCAGTGCATGGGCTGCATGGACGCGGTAACACCCAGCTGACGGAACCGCGGGACATCACTGCGCTTGATGTACTGGGCGTGCTCGATTCGCTGACGCAACCCGAACACCCGCGACGTGGCCTGGTGGGCCTCAAAGGCGTCCAACACCTCGGTGGCGGCCTGGTCACCGATCGCATGCACCGCGGTGGCAATGCCGGCGCTCGCTGCCAGGTGAATCCAATGATCCAATTCGTCCCGGGTGGTCACGGCCATGCCATGATCCGCCGTGCCCGGCCAAGGATCCGACATGTGGCACGTGTGTGAACCCAGAGCGCCGTCCGCGAAGAGCTTGAGCGGGCCCATGGAAATCCATTCGTCTCCCGAGGCAGTGCGGACGCCGCGGTCGATGAAGTCCAGGATCTGTTCCTGGCGCAAGATTTTGTGAACGCGAATATCGAGCTCACCGCGCTCGCGGAGCTTTTGATAGGCGGAGAGGCAATCGGCGCCGTCGATGTCGTGAATAGAGGTGATACCTCTCTTGAGCAACTCACGCTGGCCCGCGGGAAGGTAATCATCGATGTTGCCGGAGACATCCGACTGCATCAGACCGTCACGAATGGGGATGCCCGCGGCTTCACGAATGATGCCGGTCAGCTCCCCGTGTTCGTCGCGCTCGTAGGTGCCGCCGTCCGGGTCCTTGACGTTGCGGTCCAGCCCCAGGGTCTCGAGGGCCCTGGAGTTGAGCCATAACGTGTGCCAATCCAGCGACCCCAGAGCCATGGGGATATCCGGACAGATGCTGTCCAAACTGTGCTTGTCCGGGAACACCGGGACGTCCCAGCCATTGGCGTTCCACTGGCCGCCGAAGATCCACGTCTTCGACTTGTCCTGGCGGGCCCGATCCACGAACGGTTTCAGCAGCTCCAACGCATCCCGCAGCGATGCGCAGGCCCGCATGTCCGGTTCCGTGATGGACCGCGAGTAAATGGCGGAATGAATGTGTCCGTCGCCCATCCCCGGCAGTACGTATCGACCCTCGAGGTCGATGCGCTCCGTACCCATGGGCGCCCTGTCCTTGAGGTCCCGATAAGCGCCCACGGCCACGATGCGGTCCTCGGAGGTGAGGATGGCATCCGGGTGGGGCATGTCGCGGGTGAGCCACGTGGCCCGGGGCGTCCACCCCGTGGCCGGGTTCATGGCGTGGACCGTGGCGTTGTGGAACAAACGAAACATCCGTGGAACTCCTGGAGACGAACCGTTACGTGGCGGGCAAAGGTCGATGTCCGATCCTAGCGGAGCTGGGCTCGGGCACACCGTGCGGGCTCAGACGCCCGGCATGACCTTGGAACGGTCGACCACCACGTGCACCACGGCGGGGACGCGGTCCTCCTGTACGGCCGTCATGGCTTCACCGATGACTCGCTCGATGTCGCCGTTGTTGTCCAGGCGGGCACCGTACCCGCCGTAACCCTCAGCCAGGACGCCGAAGTCGGGGTTCTCCAGCTGCGTGCCGGAGATCCGGCCCGGGTAACGAGCCTCCTGATGGGACCGGATGGTACCGAACTGAGAGTTGTCCATGACCAGGATCAAGGGGTGCGCACCGAATTGCTTGGCCGTGGCCAGCTCCTGGCTGTTCATGAGGAATTCGCCGTCGCCGGCGATCGAGAAGACAAAGCGGTCCTTGTCCGCAAGCGACAGCGCCACGGCCGCGGGAACCGAGTAGCCCATCGTGCCGTTGCGCACGGAGAACTGGGACGGATAGAAGGAGTTCGGGAAGTACCGGTGCCCCCACGCCGTGTGGTTACCCGAACCGAACGTCATTTGGGCGTCCTCGGGCATGCGCTTGAGGACCTCTGCCATGACCAGGGTCATGTCGGCGGTGCCCTCCGCGTTGGTGCCGGTGTTGCCGGGGATGCGGCAGATCTGATGGTGAGCGGTCACCGCGGGGTCACGCCATGAGGCCCAGTCCGGGTGCTCGCCCAGATCGAGGTCCGCCACGGCTCGGCCGAAGGCCACGGGGGATGCCAGGATCTGGCGGGTGACCGCACCGGAGTGCTGACGCAGCGAAGCGTCGATGTTGACGATCCAGTTGATGGCATCCGGTTCCTGGCGGACGGTGAAACCGTCGGTGGGGATGTCGGAGAGGGTGCCGCCCACGAGAACCAACAGGTCGGCGTCTTTCAGGACGGCCACCGATTCCTCGGTGCGACGGTACCCGAGCTCGCCCGCGTTGACGGGGGAGTTGCCCGGGATACGGTCCGCGGCGCGCCAATCGGAGATCACCGGAATACCGTTCCTCTCGGCAAATGCGGTGACCTGCTGGGAGGCCACGCCACTCCAGCGGGGGCCGCCGAGCAACAAGGCGGGGCGCTCAGCGGTGGAAAAAGCGTGCGTGAGGTCGGCCAGTTCCTGATCGCTCACGGAACCCTCGGTCACGGGGATGGGCGACACCACCGGACGGTCCACCAGCTCGGTGATGACGTCCTCGGGAAGGCCTACCACCACGGGCCCGGGACGGCCCGACGTCGCGGCGAAGAACGCCTCCGCAACGACCTCGGAAGCACGCTCGGCCTCGTCGAGCACGAACACGCGCTTGGTCTGGGTACCGAACCACGCGTACGGGTCCACATCCTGAAACGCTTCCTTCATGCGGTGGCCCACCGGGATCAACCCCACGAACAGCACCAGGGGAGTGGAGTCCTGCCACGCAAGGTGGATTCCCACGAAGGCATTGGACGCGCCGGGCCCGCGGGTCACCATGGCGACGCCCGGCAGGCCGGTGGCCTTGCCCACGGCCTCCGCCATGTACAGGGCGCCGCCCTCCTGACGGCACACCACGTTCTCGATCCCTGAGTCGTACAGGCCGTCGAGCACGTCCAAGTAGCTTTCACCGGGCACGGAGAACACACGTTCCACACCGTGGTGCTTGAGCGAGTCGACAATGAGATGGCCGGCTGACTGTTCGGTCATTACTACCTCCTGGTGTGGGCCCGGACTCGTCGAGGTCCGGAAGAGCGGTGACTGGATTCAACGAGCGTTAGCGCTCGCAACGGGGGTGCCGATCCGTTACAGGTCTCCGTACATGATGTCGCCACCCACCACCGTGGCCGTGACCTGCACGTCCTTGATGGTCTGCGGGTCGATGGCGTAGATGTCATCGGATAGCACCACGAAGTCCGCGAGTTTGCCCGCGCTCAGCGCGCCCTTCACCTGGTCCTGGTGGGACGCGTAGGCGCTGCCCACGGTGTATGCGTGCACTGCTTGGTCCACCGTGATGCACTCTTCCGGCACGAACTGGGCGCCGGACGCGGTGCGGCGGTTGACCATGTCGTGAATGTTGTACAGCGGCGGGTAATCCACCACCGGCGCGTCCGTGGAAGCCGGAGTCACCATGCCCGCCTCGAGGAGGGACTTCATGCGGTAGCACAGGCGGGTGCGCTTCGCACCGAGTGCCTTGGCCATGCCGTCGCCGAGTTCATTGACAAAGCGACCCTGGGGCACCGGAACCACACCCAACCGTGCGGAGCGGGCCACCTGCTCGTCACTGGCCACACCGAAATGCTCGATGCGGTGGCGGGCGTCCTCGCGGGGGAACTCGTTGTGTGCTTTTTCGAAGATGTCCAGCACCACGTCCACGGCGCCGTCGCCGATGGCGTGCACGGCCAATTGCCAACCGTTCTTGTGCGCGGCCATCAGACGGCCCTCCAGCCACTCCCGGGGGAATTGCAGCAGCCCGACGTTGTCCACCCCGTTCTCCGCGTCCGCGGCGTAACCCTCGGTCATGAAGGCCGAACGGCCGATCAGGGAACCGTCCGAGAGCACTTTGACCGCGCCGATCCGGAACCAGTCATCGCCCAGGCCCGAGCGGATGCCCAGATCCAGGCCGAAGGGTTGCTCCTCTTCGGGTAAGTCGTTGGCCACGTCCTGCCCGCTGGGGTCAATGGGGTGCAGCGTAGTGAGGTAGGGCATCACGGTGGCGCGCACACGTAGCCGCCCCTGGTCCCTGGCCAGTTGATACGCGGCAATGTCCGTGAAGGACTGCCCGAGGTTCGCGGGTGAACCCAGACCGGGCTCGGTGACGGAGGTGATGCCGGCGGCCAGAGCGGCGTCGCACGCGGCCGCGATCTGGTCCGCCACGACGTCGGTGGTCTTGACCGGGAGGGCCTCCTGGACCAGACCGCGAGCGGTTTCCGACAACAGGCCCTGGGCGGCGCCGTCTTCATCGAGGGGCACCTCACCACCAACGGGAACCGTGAAACCCCGGCGACCGGGGTACCCGGCGCGCTCGAACGCCGCAGTGTTCACCACGGCCATGTGTCGCGAGTTGTGCCACAGCCACACCGGGTTCTCCGGGCTGGCCTCATCCAGTGCGGCCGCTGTGGGGTGCACACCGTCCAGGTAGTTCTGGTCATAACCCTGACCCATGACCCATTCGCCGGGCTCGGCACCGGCGGCTGCGTCACGCACTGCGCCGATCAGATCGTCCATGGTGGAGATCGCGGACGGGCGGAGATCCAGCTGAACCAGGGACTCGCCCAGAAAGCTCAGGTGGCAGTGGGCATCGTTGAAACCGGGGACCACGGCGGCACCCTTCAGATCCACCACGCGGTCGAAAAGATCGGGGGAAAGCTGATCGTCCAGGCTCACGACTTTTCCCTGGTGCACTCCCAGGCTGTGCGCCAGGGGATGATCCGGATCCTGAGTGTAGATTGTGCCGTTGGTGAAGATCACGTCCAGAGCCATGAAGTCTCTTACCGTCCTTTTCTCGTGCCGGCCGTGAACGGCGGCGGGGTCGTTCCATCGTCCCCCGCCGGAGACCACCTGTCACTTGCCCGCCCTGTATTGCCCCCGCTGGGCGCAATATGACGCATCATCCCACGAACAGGAGAAGCTCATGGCCTTCGATCCGACGGAGCCCGCCACGGGGCCCATGCCAACGTATGAAGACCGCGGTGACGAGGGGTACAAGAAGTCACTGGGGCACTTCCAAATCCAAATGATCGCCATTGGCGGCGCCATTGGCGTGGGGCTGTTCCTCGGCATCGGGCAGCGTCTGGCGACCGCCGGCCCCGCCTTGGTGCTGTCCTACCTGGTCGTTTCCGTGGTCGTGTACCTGCTGATGCGCGCGCTGGGTGAAATGGTCATTTACCGCCCGACCACCGGCGCGTGGGTCTCCTACGCGCGCGAGTTCGTGTCCAACCGGTTCGCGTACATGACCGGCTGGAGCTACGTGGTGCTGTCCGCGGTGGCCGGCGTGGGTGAGATCGCAGCGCTCGCCGTGTACGTCCAGTTCTGGTGGCCGGAGATCCCCGGGTGGATCCCATCATTGGTGGCGGCGCTCGTGATAGTCGGCTGTAATCTCCTCAGCGTGAAGCTGTACGGCTTCATCGAGACCTGGGCCGCCATGATCAAGGTGCTCGCCATCCTGCTGTTCCTGGTGGCGGGCATCATTCTGGTGGTGGCCGGCGACATCTTCAACGCCCCCACCGCGGCCTCCGTGGCCAACCTGTGGTCGGAGGGCTTCGCGCCCGGCGGTGCACTCGCCCTGGTGATCGTGATGTCCGGCGTGGTCTTCTCCTTCTCCGCGATTGAAATCGTGGGTGTCTCCGCCGGTGAGGCCAAGGACCCCGAGCGCTCCATGCCGCGAGCCATCAACTCCGTGGTACTGCGACTTGCGCTGTTCTACATCGGCTCCATCCTGGTGCTGTCCATGCTGTTGCCCACGGAGCAGTACTCCGGCAACGAGTCGCCCTTTGTGACCGCCCTCGGGTCGCTGAACATTCCCGCGCTCGCCGGTGTCATGAACTTCGTGGTCCTCACCGCAGCCATCTCCGGTGTGAACGCGACCCTCTACGCGTGCGTCCGGCTGCTCCGCAACCTGGCCGCCCACAGCCAAGCGCCCCGCGTCACGGCCACCGTGTCCAAACGCGGCGTACCGTCCGGCGCGCTCATCTGCCTGTTGGGCTTCTACCTGCTGGGCATTGTCCTGATTTACGCATTGGGGGCCGCATCCGCGTTCGAGGTGGTGTTGAGCGCGTGCGCCGTGTTCATCCTGTTCGGCTGGATCTCCATCTTCGTCTCCCACCTGGGCTACCGCCGCAAGGTGGCCCGCGGGGAGGCGCACGCGGTCACGTTCCGGATGCCCGGCGCCCCGGTCACCAACTACCTCTGCCTGGCGTTCCTGATCGCTGTGACGCTGTACATCATGTTCGACTTCAGTAACCCGCATTGGTACTACAGCCTGCTCGCGGGCGTGGCGCTCGTGGTGGGCACGACCATTGGATACGGCGTGTCCGAACGTCACGTGGCCAAGAAAGGCCTGCCCGACCTGGGCCCGGCCGCAACACACGACGAAGAGCCGCTGGACCAGCAGCAGCGTTAAGGTGGTAGTGGACCGAAATTCCATTTCTGAATCCGGAGGAACCATGGACAACGTGAACAATTTGCCGTCCGCGTCCGTTGACGACATCCCCGAGGGCGCACCCGTCCTGGACGTGCGCGAGCAGGACGAATGGGATGCCGGGCACATCCGCGGCGCCCAGCACCTGCCGCTGTCCCAACTGGCCGAGCGCACCGGTGAAGTGCCGGTGGACGAGGATGTCTACGTGATCTGCCGCTCCGGTGGTCGTTCGCTGAAGGCCACGGCCTACCTCGCGCAGTACGGGTTCGATCCCGTCAACGTGCTGGGAGGTATGGGTGCGTGGGCGGATGCCGAGAAGCCCCTGGTTTCCGAAAACGGCGAAACTCCCCGCGTCCTGTGAACGCGGCACATTCCGGCGTGGCCTCGGGTCCCACTGCGGATTCGGGGCCACACCCGCGTCGGTTCGCTTTCCTGGGCCCGGAGGGCACTTTTACCGAAGCGGCGCTGATGCAGGTCCCCGGCGCGCGAGAGTCCGAACGGATTCCCATGGCGTCCGTTCCGTCCGCTCTAGCGGCCGTTCGTGAGGGTGTCGTGGACGCCGCGGTGGTACCCATCGAGAATTCGGTCGAGGGTGGCGTGACGGCCACACTCGACGACGTCGCGTCGGGCTCCGAGCTGCGCATCCTCCAGGAGATTTTGGTTCCCATCCAGTTCACGCTGGTGGCGCCGGGTGAGCGGCCGCTGGGTCAGATTCGATCCATTTCCACTCATAGCCACGCGTGGGCCCAGATCCGCGGGTGGGTCGAACAAAATATTCCCGGTGTTGAATATGTTGCGGCATCCTCCACGGCGGCCTCCGCGGTGGCCTTCCTGGACGGTCACGGCGGCACCCGTTCCGAGGGTGTCGGCTACGACGCCGCGGTATGTTCGCCCGTGGTGGTCGATCGGCACCCCGAACTCACCGTTCTGGCCGACAACATTGGCGACAACCGCAATGCCGTGACCCGTTTCATCGTGGCGGCCAGCCCCGACGCCACCATCCCCAAACCCACCGGCGCGGATAAGACGTCCGTGGTGATTCCACTGTGGCAGGATCGTGCCGGAGCGCTCATGGAGATCCTTGAGCAGTTCGCCACTCGCGGGGTGAACCTGTCCCGGATTGAATCCCGGCCCACCGGAAGCCACCTGGGCGACTACTTCTTCAGCGTGGACGTCGACGGTCATATCCATGATGCCCGTGTGGCAGACGCATTGATGGGCGTGCGGCGCATGTGCCCGCGCACTCGTTTCCTGGGATCTTATCCGCGAGCGGATCAGCGAGTCATCGAGGTTTCCAAACAGCACTCGGATGCCGCATTTGTTCAGGCCCGTTCCTGGGTCGACCACCTGAGAGGACAATTACCCCGTGGAAATTGAAGGCTGGAGTCAAACCCTCACAGCGGGCCCATTGCTGTTGATCGCGGCCGCGGCAATCGCCGTGTTGTTGGTGCTCATTATCAAACTGCGAGTTCACGCGTTCCTCGCACTCATTGTCATTTCCGCGCTGACCGCTTTCGCCACGGGCATTCCCACCGGTGAAGTCGTTCCGGTGCTGCTTTACGGCTTTGGCAACACCCTGGCCAGCGTGGCGCTGCTCGTGGGTCTGGGCGCGATGCTCGGCCGTTTGCTCGAAACCTCCGGGGGTGCTCAGGTGCTCGCCGACAGGCTCATCGGAATCTTCGGTGAAAAGCGCGCCCCGCTCGCCCTGGGTGTGGCGTCCTTGCTGTTCGGCTTCCCGATCTTCTTCGATGCCGGCCTGGTGGTCATGCTCCCGGTCGTCTTCTCCGTGGCACGCCGCCTGGGTGGAAGCGTGTTGACCTACGCGCTGCCGGCCGTGGGCGCGTTTTCCGTGATGCACGTGTTCCTGCCGCCCCACCCGGGTCCGGTGACCGCCGCCACCTTCTTCGAAGCGAACGTCGGGTACATCATCCTGGTCGGCCTGGTGTGTGCCATCCCGTCCTGGTACCTCTCGTCCTACCTGTTCGGCAAGTTCACGGGGCGCAGGATCAACCTCCCGGTACCCAGCATTCTGGGCGAGGCCGAGAACGTGAAGAACCCGCCGGCGGTCGGCCTGGTCGTGACCCTTCTGTTGCTGCCCATGCTGTTGATCTTCCTCAACACCGGCTTGGGTACCCTGGCCAACTCCGGCGCGGTGTCGGAAGAGGCCGCGGGTCAGGGCTGGTACGAGTTACTGCGTGCCCTGGGTGAGACCCCCATTGCGCTGACGATCACTCTCATCATTGCTGCTCTGACCATTGGCAAGGTTCGCGGCATGAGCGGATCGGCCATTGAGAAGACCTTCGAATCGGCGCTCGGGCCGGTCTGCTCGGTCATCCTGATCACCGGCGCCGGCGGCATGTTCGGCGGGGTGCTACGTACCTCGGGCATCGGCGACGCACTGGAGAATGTGCTGTCCGACGTGGGTATCCCCGTGATCCTGGCCGGCTTCATCATTGCCGCCGTCATGCGCGTGGCACAGGGCTCGGCCACCGTGGCGCTGACCACCGCGGCCGGCCTGGTGGCTCCCGCGGTGCTCGCCGGCGACTACAACGCCGTGCAGCTGGCCGCCGTGGTGGTTGCCGTGGCCGCGGGTTCCGTGGTGCTGTCCCACGTGAACGATTCCGGCTTCTGGCTGGTGGGTCGCTTCCTGGAAATGGACGTCAAGACCACGTTCGCGACCTGGACGGTCCTGGAAACCATCATCGGTGTGGTGGGCTTCACGATCGCCGCCGTGATCTTCGGCCTGGCCGGTGCCGCCTAGCCTCCGAGTCCACTGCTGACGACGCCGCCGCGTCCCCTCATTTTCCGGCCCCGGTGCGGGTGCCAGAAGCGGGGAATGTG
This sequence comes from Kocuria sp. cx-455, assembly GCF_057707085.1. NCBI lineage: Bacteria > Pseudomonadati > Acidobacteriota > Terriglobia > Terriglobales > Candidatus Korobacteraceae > Candidatus Sulfotelmatobacter > Kocuria sp. cx-455. The sequence continues at coordinate 211,222 of NZ_JBYIPM010000007.1, forward strand.
GCGGCGTCTTTCGCGGCGCTCGGATCGCGGGAGCGTAAGCGTCAGATCTTGTCCGGATCCGCGGCGTCGATGACGGGGACCTCGGGTTCATCCAAGTCCGCCATGGACGGGGCCACGCGCACCCGCACGGAGCCGGGGAACACCTCGGACTCGAAGGCCGTGATCTTGCCCAGCGTGTCGCCATCGATTTGGGATTCCGTGGCGTCCCAGAATTCCACGCGCACGTGCTTGCCGCGATGGAAGTCGATGACGGGTAGGTCGTGGGTGTGGCGCAGAAGGACCTTGGCGGCCATCCGGCCCCAACCGAGCATGCTGCGGGGGCTCATGACCACCAGGTCCAGAACACCGTCGTCCAATTTGGCATCCGGAACCAGGACCATGCCACCGGTGAGCTCACCGCAGTTGCACACCATCACCGAGCGGGCGCGCGTGGATTCCCATTCGCCGCCGTCCACCCGGAAGCGGGCCCAACCGGGGCGGTTGAAGAGGTGGCGGGCACCGGCCTCGCCGTAAGCAACCCAGCCGACCATGTCCTTGAGGTCGTCCTTGGTGTCCGCCATGATCTGGGCGTCGAAACCGCCGCCGCCCATGACCAGGAAACGGTTCTTGTCCGTGGTGCCGTCCTCGCGTTCCACGTTGAAGGACACCGTGTCAATGGATTTCTCGGAACCGAACAGGGCCACGTCCACGCAATGGCGCGGATCGGCCAGATTCGCGCCCAAATTGCGGGCCAGCAGGTTCCCGGTGCCCAGGGGAACGAGCCCCAGGGCGGTGTCGGTCCCGGCCAGCGTTTCGGCCACGGCGCGCACCGTGCCGTCGCCGCCGGCGGCAATGACCACATCTGCGTCGTCCTCGATGGCGCGCCGGGCCATGGAGTATCCGGAGTCGTCTTCCTCCGTGAGGTAGAACTCGGGATCGGACCAGCCTCCCTTGCGGCACGCCAGGATCACGGCGTCGCGGGCTTCATCGGCTTGGAGCTTGATCGGGTTGAGCACCACAGCAACTCGCTGCGGCACCAGAGAATTGGTGCGCACGGAAGTCTTTCTCGGTAGGAACAACACTCACCTGTTTACTGGGGCAGTCTACGGTCGCCGGCTTGGCGTGAGCCACGTGCGGCGGCGGGTTCCGCGTTGGTCTGCCCCGTTCGCTACCCTGGAACGGTGATCGATATCAATGAGCTACGCGCCCACCCCGACCTGTTCCGTGCTTCCCAGAACGCCCGTGAGGCGGACGAGAGCCTGGTGGATCGAATTCTTGACGCGGACGCCCAGCGCCGCACGGCCATCACGGAGTTCGAAAACCTCCGCGCGGAGCAGAATGCGTTCGGCAAGAAGGTCGCCAAGGCGCAGGGCGAGGAAAAGCAGCAATTGCTCACCCAGGTCAAGCAGCTCGCGGCGGAGGTGAAGGCCACCCAGGCCACCGCCGACGCCGCTCAGCAGACTCAGCAGGCACTGCTCGCTCAGCTGCCCAATCTGGTGGAAGAGGGTGTACCTTCCGGGGGCGAGGAAGACTTCACGGTGCTGCGCACCGAGGGCACGCCGCGAGATTTCGGAGCCGAGGGTTTCGAGCCCAGGGACCATGTGGAAATCGCCGAACTGCTCGACGGGATCGACATGGAGCGCGGGGCCAAGGTCTCCGGGTCCCGGTTCTACTTCCTCAAGCGGGATATCGCTCGCCTGGAGAACGCGCTGCTGCTCGCGGCCCAGGACCTGGCGCTGGACAACGGTTTCATTCCCATGACCACGCCCAACCTGGTGCGTCCGGAGGTCATGAGCGGCACCGGCTTCGACGTGGAACACGATGACGAGATCTACCGTGTGGAAAAGGACGACCTGTACCTGGTCGGCACCTCCGAGGTGGCCCTGGCCGGCTATCACATGGACGAGATCCTGGATCTCTCGGACGGTCCGCTGCGCTATGCCGGGTGGTCCTCGTGCTACCGCCGCGAAGCCGGTTCAGGCGGAAAGGACACCCGAGGCATCATCCGCGTGCACCAGTTCAACAAACTGGAAATGTTCGTCTACTGCACCCAGGATCAGGCCGCCGCAGAGCATGAGCGGCTGTTGGCCTGGGAAGAGCACATGCTGCAGGCATGCGGGCTCAGCTACCGTGTGATCGACACCGCCGCCGGTGACCTGGGCACCTCCGCGGCCCGTAAGTTCGACTGCGAGGCCTGGGTTCCCACTCAGGGCCGCTACCGTGAGCTGACCTCCACGTCCAACTGCACCACCTACCAGGCCCGCCGCCTGAACATTCGTGAGCGGCTGCCGGAAACCACGGGTGCTGACGGTAAACCCAGGAAGGCCGGTACACGCGCCGTGGCCACCCTGAACGGCACGTTGGCGACCACGCGCTGGATCGTCGCGATCCTCGAGACGCACCAACAGCGGGACGGATCCGTGGTGATCCCTGACATTCTGCGGCCCTACATGCGCGGTCAGGACGTGATGCGCCCGGTGAACTAGGGCGCCGGGGAGTTCATGCGCCCTTAACCGTGTGGTCTGCGTCGTGTCATCGGATGCTGGTGGTGTGACACCATGACTGTTATGACTCAAACACAGGCCGGCATCGATGACCGGCAGCAAGAACAACTGAAATCAGCGGCGGATACGCTTCCCCCCACCAAGGTTCAACCCGTACGCGTGGGCTCGTGGACCAAGGAGAAGGGGGTCAAATACCTCGTCGCCCTGGATGTCGACGGCACCCTGGTGGACCACGACGGCAAAATGTCACGCGCCGTGAAGGACACCGCCCGCGCGGTGGTCGCGGCGGGTCACCACGTGGTGATCTCGACCGGCCGTTCCATGGGGGCGACACTTCCCGTGATCCGCCAGGTGCACATGGAGTCCGGGTTCGCCGTGTGCTCCAACGGTGGCATCACGCTGCGGCTGGATCCGCAGCTCGAGAACCACTACGAAGTGGTGGATCGCGTGAGCTTCGACCCCTCGTCCGCGCTGGGGGCCCTGGCGAACAAACTGCCCGGCGCCAAGTTCGCACTCGAGGGTACGGACGGACGGTTCTACTCGACCGAACGGTTCCAGGACTCGTCCTTCGGCATTGAAGCCATTGGCGTGGATCTGAAGACGCTGGCCGAAACACCCGCGGTGCGCCTGGTTGTTTACAGCGCCAATGACACCCCAGAGGAGTTCGCCAAGGTGATCGATGAGGCCGGTCTGCACGGAGTGACCTACTCCGTGGGATGGTCCTCGTGGTTGGACGTGGCGGCCAACGGGGTGTCCAAGGCCAGCGCCCTGGAGCAGATCCGGCGTCAGCTGAACGTGGACCCCGCTCATACGATTGCCATGGGCGACGGCCGCAACGACATTGAAATGCTCGATTGGGCGGCCCGAGGCGTGGCCATGGGCCAGGCCCCGGACGAGGTGGCCAAGGTGTGCCACGAGGTCACCACCACCGTGTATGAGGACGGGGCCGCCCGCATCCTGCGGACCCTGCTCTAGAGTCGGACACCGCTCCCGGCCGCGGTGCCGCCGCATAAAACGCGCGCGCGAACTGCGATACTGAGAACGTGTTTGTGATGACATTGACTCAGCGCGTGGCGGACAGGTCCCGGCCCAGCTCCGAGCTGGATCGTCAGCTCACGCGCGAGTTGGGAGATCTGACCACGAGCGCGCCGTTCCAACCCACCGGGCCGGGCGAGGTCCGAGGGCTGACCGAGGACCCCGAGGCAGCCGTGAGCGCCACCATGATTGCCCTGCGCGATGATCGTTATGCGGTGGCCATTGGCGTGGGTGAGGTGTTCCTGACACGCGTGACCGACCCGCAGGGCCGATTGGCGGTCGCCGCGGACGGAGCAGGAATGCACTACGGCCACGAGGCCGCAGCCATCGGGCGCAGCATCGAACGCGTGGCGGTGCGCGTGTGCGCCGCGGACCAGCAGTCCGCGGCCGAGGCGCAGGCGGTGCTCAAGCTCGTGGGGCGCATCGTGAGTGTCCGCAGTGAGGCCGAATGGCGCGTGGTCGACCTACTGATTCCGGGGGCGAGGGGACAGCAGAAGGACGTCGCGGCTCAGCTGGGAATCACTCCGCAGGCGGTGTCCAAAGCGGTCATGCGCTCACTGTGGCATGAGGAATGGGATGCCCGACCCGCCGCAGCGACCCTCCTCCAGCGCTGCGCGGAACACTTCTAGGCGCTCACCACCAGACATCCACGGCGTAACCGCGCTCGGTCAGCGCGAATTCCAGCTCAGGAGCGCATTCCATGGGCAATCGCAGCGACCCCAGGACGTCCTGGGTATCGAAATATCCGGTCAGCCAGGTGAAGGCCGAGTGGGTGCTGCTGAGCTGTTCGCACAGCTCAACCACGTGATCCAATCGGTCGGGGGTGCTCAGCACCCAGAAGGACTCGACATCGGTGAGCTGGAACAAACCCACCCAGGACACTGGTTGAGCGCCCCCGGTTGTTCCAGCCTGCCCCGCCGAGGGCTCTCCCCGAAGGGGCAATTCTTCCGGGTGGTCGAAGCCACCCTCCGAATCGCCCCCGGCACGGGGCGACCAGACCCAGCCCCCCGGCGCGGCAGGACCCAGGGCCGGCGCCAGCGGGTCCAATTCCCAGCGCGGTGCGCGGGTCAACCAGTCCGGGCTGCTCGGTGGGAACAACGGACCGTCCACGGGGGCGGGCCATTTCTCGGACCACGTGGCCCAGCTTCCGGCGCTGATGCGATCCCAGAAACTCTGCATGGGCAGTTGGACGGAAAGTTCCATGACGCTGGTGTGGGAGCGCAGCCAACCCGCGGGCGCGTCCAGGAGGGGATCCTGCAACGCCTCGTTCGTGTACGGTCGCGGGACAATGTCCGTGTGGACGGCCGGGGAGACATGCGGGTCCACCCCGGCGGCGGCCAGAAGCTTCTGCACGGCCGTGACCAATCGGTCCGCGCCCAGTAATTGCGTGCACGCGCTGCCGTGGAACACATATACGCGCTCGTAGGGCGCAGGGTGTGAGCCAAGCACGGAGATCACCTCGAACGGGCGGGTGGGAAGCAACGGATGGGCGGAGCGCCGTCGCGCGCTGTCTGCGGGGCGTTCACAAGACATCCCACCACACCACACCGACACGCACAGGCCGCTGGCTCACCCGGCACACGGTGCGGGCGGATGAAACGGAACCCCGCACCAGCGAATGGGTGCGGGGTTCCGGAAGGGTCGGTGTGGAAACTCAGTCGTCCTGCTCGGCCTCTGCGGCGGAATCGTACTGGGACTGCTGGAAACGTTCCTGAGCTTCCACGATCAAGCGCTCGGCGGTTTCCTTGCCCTCCCAGCCTTCACCCTTGACCCATTTGTTGGGTTCCAAATCCTTGTAACGTTCGAAGAAGTGCTGGATCTCCTTCTGCCTGAACTCGTTGACGTCCTCCAGGCCCTGGATCTCGTCGTAGCGCTTGTCCGTAGATACGCACAGCACCTTGGCGTCACCGCCGGCTTCGTCGGTCATGTTGAACACGGCAATGGGTCGGGCTTCCACGATCACGCCGGGCATGATGTCGACATCCAAGATGACCATCGCGTCCAGCGGATCGCCGTCCTCACCGAGGGTGTCCTCGAAGTATCCGTAGTGCGTGGGGTACTGCATGGACGTGAACAGCACACGATCCAGCCGGATACGACCGGTCTCGTGGTCGATCTCGTACTTGACGCGGGATCCGCGGGGGATCTCAATGGTGACGTCCAGCTCCATGGCAGCACTCCTCGTATTCGAGTTTCGGTTGTAACGGGGCACGCGGAGGGCGCCCCGACTTCACGTTGTCACCCACGATAGCGGCACGGGGCGCGCACGGGGCAATCAACGACGCCGCTCGGATCTCCCTCATCGTTTCGTGTCGGTGCGCGCATGCGAAAGAATAGGCGCATGCCTCAGCAGAGTTCTCGGCCGCCGCGACGCAGGAGGAGCCTCCTCGGCCCGGTGGTCGCCGGGTTGCTGATCGTCGCGCTGATTTTCGGCTCGGTGTGGGCCATTCCCGCCGTCCTCGCGGAAACCGTGGCGGGGGAGCCCGGCCGACCCATGACCGTGGTCTCCGTCCCCACCGAACAGGGGAAGTTGCCCGGGGTGCTGGACGCCGCGGCGTCGCCGTCGGAGAACCCGGGCGCGGACGACGAGGTCATTCAAGACATCGTGAGCGCAGAACTGGCCGGCGCGCCGGGCAGCGCGAGCGTCACCGTGCTGGACACCCAATCAGGCCGGGTGCGTGCCGAGCGGGCAGCGGGTGAGGCCCGCATCCCCGCATCCAACCAGAAAACGCTGACCGCACTGACCGTGGCGGAACACCTGGACCCGTACTCGCGGCTCGCCACCACCGTGGAGACCGGTGACGATCCGCACCGCATCACGCTCGTCGCGGGAGGGGACACCCTCTTGGCGCCGGGTAAGGGTGACCCGGATGCTGTCAACGGCCGGGCCGGGCTCGAAGACCTGGCCGAGCGGACCGCGAGTGCGCTCACGGAGCGCGACGTTCAGGGCGAGGTCACGGTGAGTCTGGACACATCGCTGTTCTCGGGGCCGGCACTGAATCCGGGGTGGGCCACGGAGGACGTGGCCGCCGGTGAGATCACGGCCGTCTCGCCCCTGGCCATGTATTCGCACAGGGTTCCCACCCCTGACGGGAAGGACCCGGGGCCCCGTGGTGAACGGCCCGATAACGCGGGGGAGGCTGCCGCGGGAGAATTCCGGGACCGACTCCAGGACCAGCTGGGAACGCGGGCCACCGTGAGCGCCGGTGAGCACGCGAGGCCGGAAGAAGCCGTGGAACTCGCGCGCGTGGAGTCCGCGCCCCTCCACGAACAGGCCGCGTACATGCTCGAACAATCGGACAACTCCCTGGCGGAAACACTCGCGCGCGTGGCGGCGCGTGCAGCCGGGGAACTGGGCAGCGTAACGGGTGTGCAACGGGCCATCCGCGCCACGCTGGAGGCGCATTCGATCGACATGGCCGGCGCGGACATCATTGATGCCAGCGGAATGGCAGTGTCCAACCGCGTCACCACGGGTCTGCTGGCCCAGGCCACCCGGGCGCTACTGATCGATCCCGATGCGGGGCCCTACGGGCAGGGGCTGCCCCTGGGTGGTGCCACCGGAACGCTCACGGACCGGTTCGACGACCCGGATGAGCGGGCGGCCAGGGGGCTCACCCGGGCGAAGACCGGCACCCTCAATTCCGTGGTGTCGTTGAGCGGGTACGTGCAGCAGGCGGGGGGCGAGGTGCTGGTGTACTCGGTGATCTTCAATGATGTCCAGGGGCAGACAGGCCCCGCCAGGGACACCGTGGACCGCACGGTGGCTACGCTCGCCCAAGGCTGAACCCGGGACGGTGTGGCAATCGGTTCTCTGTGGTTGAGTGGTGGGCATGACTCAAGACGTGGCACGACCTTCACTCGTGGACTGGGACTCGGCGGCCCAGATCGCTGCCAAATTGACCCCGCCCGGGCCCACTCCCAAACCGCGGGAGATGAGCAAGGCCGTGGAGTCCCTGCGCTACTTCGCCCATGAATCGGTCCATCACGTGCACACCATCACGCGACTGGACGCCGCCGAGAATCTGCGCGATTCCAAGATCCTGGTGGTCGACCGTGCCGGGTGGGCCAAGGCCAACACTCAGACGTTCTCGGTGCTCATGCAGCCGATCTTCGACCGGATCCGGGCGAAGAACCCTGAAAAGTTCGACGCTGCCCTGCGCGGGGTCGCGCCCACGGCCGCGGCAGCCGAAATGGGTGCAATGGTCGGTTTCCTCTCGTCCAAGGTGCTGGGCCAGTACGACCCGTACGCGGGTCTGGTCTCACCGAAGGCGGCCGAATCCCACCCGGGCGGACGACTGATGTTCGTGGCTCCCAACGTGTTGTGGACGGAGCGTGAGATCAATGTCGAACCGGACGATTTCCGCCTGTGGGTGTGCCTGCACGAACAAACCCACCGCGTGCAGTTCGCTGCGGCACCCTGGTTGCGCGGACACATGTTGGAGCAGATCTCCACACTGGGATCCTTCGACGTTTCCCCGTGGGACCGGCTGAGCGCCGTCGTCGCGTCCGTGATCGGCAAGGGATCCGCGGGGCGCACGGACCCGGGTCTGGGTCCCATCGGTCATTTGCTGACCGCGGAGGAAAAGGCCACGGTGTCCCACCTGACCGCCGTGATGTCCCTCCTCGAAGGCCACGCCAACGCCGTGATGGACGCGGTGGACTCCTCGATCGTTCCCACCGTCAAGACCATTCGGCGCCGTTTCGACTCTCGCTCCGAGAATCACGGCGCCCTGGACCGGGCGATCCGCACCCTCATGGGGATCGACGCGAAAATGCGTCAGTACGGCAACGGGCAGAAATTCGTGGAGTACATTGTGGAGCGGGCCGGAATGGATGCGTTCAACACGGTGTGGACCTCGGCGGATACATTGCCCGACGAGACGGAGATCCACGATCCGCAGCGCTGGATGGACCGGGTGCTCGGGTGATGCGCTTGCCGCACAGCGCATAGATCCGGCGGAGTGTGTCAGGATGAAGCCGTGAGCTCGGAAAATATTCAGCAGCAGATTCAGCTGTACGGCCAACCGCTGTCGGAGCGTTTCGGTCACGTGGTGGCGGCCTACAACATCACCCAGCGTCGGCTGGCGGAAGTGTTGGGGCTTTCCGCGCCCATGCTCTCCCAGCTCAGCAGCGGACGCCGCATCAAGATCGGCAACCCCGCCGTGTATGAACGCCTGGTCATGCTGGAGGACAGCGTGGGGGCCCAGGATATCGAGGCCGTGTTGCGCCGAGTCGAGGCTGCCCAGCCGGTGCTGTCCACCACCCAGATCCGCACGGGGATCAGCACCGAGAGTGATGCCGTCACGGCGTTGGCCACCGTGGTGCCCACCGGTGAGCTCGAACGCGCCTTGATCATGCTGGGCGAGCACACTCCGGTGCTGTCCAAGGTGTTGGGCATGGCCGAGGACATGGCGCGCCGCACCCGCGACGCTCAGGGCTGATCCTTGCAACGAGGACGAACCGGTCGCTTGCACCCCTGGGTGGCACGCGCACGCAGGGCCGTGAACCGTTCCCTGTCCGAGCTTCCGGCCACACCTGACGGATCACCACCGCTGGTGCTGGTCGCGTGCAGTGGCGGCCCCGATTCCCTGGCCCTGGCCGCGGCCGCCGCTCACTGGGCGCGCCGAGGCACGGTGCGCCTGGGTGCCGCAGTGATCGACCACCAGATGCAACCGGGTTCCCACGAGGTCGCCGGGGCCACCGTGCGGGTCCTGCAGGACATGGGTCTGGAGCCCGTGATCTCCCGTCGCGTCACCGTGGACCGGGCCGGTTACGGACCCGAAATGGCCGCGCGTCTGGCCCGCTACGCCGCACTCAACGATATCGCCGCGCAGTTGCACGCGGAGGCCGTTCTTATGGGCCACACCCGCAACGACCAGGCGGAAACCGTGCTGCTGGGCCTCGCGAGGGGATCGGGTACGCGCTCCTTGTCCGGTATGTCCTCGCGGCACACGAGGGAGGGCGTGCTGTACCTGCGCCCCTTCTTGAACGTGACCCGGCAGGAGACCGAGACGATCTGCCGTGCCGAAGGTCTGGACCCCTGGCACGATCCCAGCAACTCGGACACGGCGCTGATGCGTTCCAGGATCCGCCACCGCGTGCTGCCGTTCCTGGAGGAACACTTGGGCCCGGGTATCTCCGACGCCCTGGCACGGACGGCCTCGGTCCTCGAAGCGGACGCGGATTTCCTGGACGAGCAGGCCGCGGAATTCTTCCGGCGCGCGAGAGTGGAACCGGCGGCGGCGTCGGCCGTGGAACTGGACTGCCAGGCGGTCCAGGAGGCCCCCGCCGCCATGCGACGTCGCATGCTCGCCCAGGCATGCATTGCCGCGGGCGGGGAAACCCCCACGTTCGAACGGTTGAGCGCGCTCGAAGGATTCGCTCTGGGGCACGGAGCTGCCGGTCCGCTTCAAATGGCGGGTAAGGTGACCGTGTGGCGACGACGCGCGGACCCGTTCTGCGTCAAGGGGCGCCTCGAGTTCCAGAACACCGAATAACCCCTCCTATAATCTTCATCCCCGCACACGCAACACCTCAGGAGCACAACGTGAAGGCCGAGCACGTCCAGTCAGATCTGTCCCACGTCCTATTCACCAAGGAAGAGATCGCCCAGAAGATTCAAGAACTGGCGGAGCAGATCGACCGCGACTACCAGGGCCGGGACGTCCTGCTCGTGGGTGTGCTCAAGGGTGCGGTGATGGTGATGGCGGATCTCACCCGGGCGCTCAAGGGGCAGTACCCCATGGACTGGATGGCCGTGTCCTCCTACGGTTCCGGCACCAAGTCCTCCGGTGTGGTGCGGATTCTCAAGGACCTCGACACCGACCTGCACGGCAAGGACGTCCTCATCGTCGAGGACATCATTGATTCCGGTCTCACACTGTCCTGGCTGCGCACCAACCTCGAATCCCGCGGCCCCAAGTCCGTGGAGATCTGCGCGTTGCTCCGCAAGCCGGACGCCGCCAAGACCGCCATTGAAGTCAAGTACGTGGGGTGGGACATTCCCAACGAATTCGTCGTGGGGTACGGCTTGGACTTCGCGGAGCACTATCGCAACCTCGAATGCATCGGCACGCTGGCCCCGCACGTCTACGAGTAAGAATTCAGGCAATCCCGGGGTCCCGCGTGTAGCGTGAGCGCGGCGCGTGCGCTCAGAGAAAACGCGGCGACCTCAATGGGGTCGGGTATCCCCGAAAGGGATAGATTATGCGTGACGCGCCGCGCACCCGCACCGGTAGCCGGATCATTCGGACCCGGACACAACACCGTCAGTTTTGGGGCGCGACAATTCGTGTCACGTCCACGGGAGGATCATCGGCTTGGCCACGGCGAAAAAACCCACCAGTTTCTTTAAGGGACCGTTCTTCTGGATCTTGCTAGCCGTCTTGGTGCTGGTTCCCGTGGGAGCGAGTCTCTTCGGCCCGTCCACCTCTCGTGTGGACACGAACGTGGGTATGTCGCTGCTGCGTGACCACAAGGTCCAAGAGGCGAAAATCTACGACGGCGAACAGAAGGTCGAGCTCCAGCTCAAGGACGACTTCACCCTCGACGACCAGAATTTGGGTAAGGACGTCGAGTTCTTCTACGTGGAACCACGCGCCGAGGAAGTCGTGGCCACCATGAACGACGCCCAGCTGGAGGGGTTCACCGACCAGCCGGTGGAGAACAACTGGCTTCTTTCCCTGATCCGGTTCATGCTGCCGTTCCTGATCATCCTGGCGATCTTCTGGTTCATCTTCTCCCGCATGCAGTCCGGCGGACAGGCCATGAAATTCGGTCGCTCCAAGGCCAAGATGTTCAACAAGGAGAACTCCGAGGTCATGTTCTCGGACGTGGCGGGCGCGGATGAGGCCGTCCAGGAACTCGACGAGATCAAACAGTTCCTGGTGGAACACGACCGTTTCACCGCGGTGGGCGCCAAGGTTCCCAAGGGCGTGCTGCTCTACGGCCCGCCCGGTACCGGTAAGACCCTGCTCGCCAAGGCCGTGGCCGGTGAGGCCGGGGTGCCGTTCTACTCCATCTCCGGTTCGGACTTCGTGGAGATGTTCGTGGGTGTGGGTGCCTCCCGCGTGCGCGACCTCTTCCAGCAGGCCAAGGAGAACTCCCCGGCCATCGTGTTCGTGGACGAGATCGACGCCGTGGGCCGCCAACGCGGTGCCGGCATGGGCGGCGGTAATGACGAGCGTGAGCAAACCCTGAACCAGTTGCTGGTTGAGATGGACGGTTTCGACGCGAACACCAACGTGATCCTGATTGCCGCGACCAACCGCCCGGACGTCCTGGATCCGGCGCTGCTGCGCCCGGGTCGTTTCGACCGTCAGATCGGCGTGGACGCCCCCGACATGAAGGGTCGCGAGCAGATCCTGCGTGTGCACTCCAAGAACAAGCCGCTCGCGCAGAACGTGGATCTGGCGTCGGTGGCCAAGCGCACCCCGGGCTTCACCGGCGCCGAACTGGCCAACGTGATGAACGAGGCCGCGTTGCTGACCGCGCGCTCTCACGCGCAGCTCATTGACGACCGTGCCGTGGACGAGGCCATCGACCGGGTGATCGCGGGCCCGCAGAAACGCTCGCGCATCATGAAGGAACTCGAACGCAAGGTCACCGCGTACCACGAGGGTGGTCACGCGCTGGTGGCGGCGGCACTGCGTAACACCGACCCGGTCACCAAGATCACCATCCTGCCGCGCGGCCGCGCGTTGGGGTACACCATGGTGATGCCCGCCGACGACAAGTACTCCACCACTCGTAATGAGCTGTTGGACCAGATGGCCTACGCCATGGGTGGCCGCGCGGCGGAGGAACTCGTGTTCCATGACCCCTCCACCGGAGCGTCGAACGACATCCAGAAGGCAACGGACACCGCCCGCAAGATGGTCACCCAGTACGGCATGAGTACGCGTATCGGTTCCGTGAAGATCGGCGGGGACAACTCCGATCCGTTCGTGGGTCGCGAGATGGGCTCGTCGGGCAAGGACTACTCGGACCGCACCCTGGCGGTCGTGGACGACGAGGTGCGGGGGCTGCTCGACCAGGCCCACACGGAGGCTCATGAGATTCTCCACGAGAATCGGGACGTCCTGGATCGGCTGGCCTTGGAGCTGCTCGAAAAGGAAACACTCAACGAAGCCCAGATCGGTGAGATCTTCCGTGATGTGCGCAAACGGGACGTGAGGCCCGTGTGGCATTCGGGTGACAATCGCCCGGTCTCCGACATCCCGCCGGTGATCACCGCGGCCGAGCGCGAGGAAGCTCACCGCAAGCACACCCAGGACCCGGACACCATGGCTCCGCAGGACCAGGCGGTCGCCGCCAAGCCCGAGCATCCGCTCGAGGTCCCGGAGCACGGCGAATCCCAGCTGCCCGGTACGGACGGGCGGGGCGGACCCCAGGGCGGTCCCGCCGGCGGTGAGCAGCAGGGCGATGACCGGAACCCCTGGTCCGGTGGATCTCAGGAGCAGCGCTGAATGGGCCGGGACAAGGATACGGAGCTGTCCGAACCGATCTCCGGCTCGTACGCGGACTATCTCGACTCCGAACACGTCACCGAACGGATCGACCAGCCGCGCATTGCAGCTGCGGTACGAGAGATCCTGCTGGCCATCGGGGAAGATCCGGACCGCAGCGGCTTGAGGGACACACCCGCGCGTGTGGCCCGCGCGTACGCGGAAATTTTCACCGGGCTCCATCAGGATCCTTCGGAGCTGATGGCCACCACGTTCGATATCGGTCACGCGGAAATGGTCATGGTCAAGGACATCCCGTTCTACTCGACCTGTGAGCACCACCTGGTGCCGTTCCACGGGGTGGCCCACGTCGGTTACATTCCCGGTCCCGCGGGGCAGGTCACCGGGCTGTCCAAGCTGGCGCGCCTGGTGGACGTGTTCGCCAAGCGACCCCAGGTCCAGGAGCGATTGACCACGCAGGTGGTCGAGGCACTCGAGGATAACCTGCATCCCGCCGGAGCGATTGTGGTGATCGAATGTGAGCACCTGTGCATGTCCATGCGTGGGGTGCGGAAGCCGGGGGCCAAGACCGTGACGTCCGCGGTGCGCGGTCAGTTGCGGGATCCGGCCACTCGCGCGGAGGCCATGAACCTGATCCTGTCGGGTCAGAACCGATGAGGCCGAACCGTGCCGCCGGCCCCTTGGGTTGGGGGTCGTATGAGCAGTTGCCGCGGGGCCGCACACTGATCATGGGTATCCTCAACGTCACCCCGGATTCCTTCAGCGACGGCGGTGCCCACGACACCGCGGACGCGGCCATTGCTCACGGACTGGAGCTCGCCGCCCAGGGCGCGGACATCGTGGACGTGGGAGGTGATTCCACCCGCCCGGGTTCCGTGCGCGTGAGCCTTGAAGAGGAACAGCGCCGCATTCTTCGGGTGATCCGTGAGTTGTCGGACCACGGCATCGTGGTCAGTGTGGATACGCTCAATGCGGAGACCGCCGCGGCCGCCCTGGATGCGGGCGCGCACATCATCAATGACGTATCGGGCATGAACGTCCAGCAGGCGATGATCGAGCTCGTGGCGCGGCGACGGGCACCGTACATTCTGATGCATTCGCGCGGCACGTCCACGACCATGGACGCCCTCTCCTCCTACGACGATGTCGCTGACGACGTGATCGCCGAATTGTGTCGGTTGCGTGAGCGCTTTTATCGGGCCGGTGTGAAACCGGAGAATCTGATCGTGGATCCGGGACTGGGTTTCGCCAAGGCGGGTTCCCAGGACTGGGACCTGTTACGTGCCCTTCCCCGGTTACTCACCATGGGAAACAAGGTGCTCATTGCGGCCTCCCGCAAGCGCTTCCTGGGTCACCTGCTGGGCGACGAGCGGGGCCCGCGTCCCGCGGCCGATCGGGACGGCGCCACGGCCGCCATCAGCGCGCTCTCCGCCTTCGGGGGTGCCTGGGCGGTGCGGGTTCACGACGTCGCAGCCACAGCGGATGCGGTGGCCACCGCACACGCGTGGCTGGGTGTCACGCCACCGATCCTTGATCCGCACGAGAGCGAGAACTGAACACCGATGACTTCCCCTCCCGCCGAACCGAGCCACCACGACCGCATTACACTCACCGGCTTGGGAGCCGTGGGATATCACGGTGTCTTCGAGAAGGAACGCCGCACCGGTCAGCCGTTCTTCGTTGATCTTGTCATGTACGTGGACCTGAAGCCCGCCGGTGAAACCGACGAGCTCACGGCCACCGTCCATTACGGGGAAGTGGCCGAATTGGTCCGGGAGATCGTGATCGGTCCCCGGTACCAGCTCATCGAGACCCTCGCGGAACGCATCGCGGCGGAGCTGCTCGGGCAGTTCCCCATGATTCGGGGACTCGAAGTCACCGTGCACAAGCCCAAGGCACCCATTGAAGTCACGTTCGCGGACGTCGCCGTCACGATTTTCCGCACCCGGGAAACGGCGGTCCGGTAGTGGCGGCCCGGTGCGTGGTGGCTTTGGGAGCCAATCTGGGGGACCGCTTGGCCGTGCTGCGCTCGGCCGTTGCCGATCTGGACAGTACTGCCGGAATCACCGTGCTCGGATGCTCGCCCGTGGTCAGTACCAAGTCCGTGGGCGGACCAGAGGGGTCACCGGACTACTACAACGCGGTGGTCGAACTCCAGGTGGAACTCGGTCCCGAACAGACGCTCCGGGCGTGCCAGAAAATCGAGGACGAGCACGGTCGTGAACGGCTGGTTCGTTGGGGGCCTCGCACCCTGGACCTGGACATCATTTGCTTCGAGGGAGCCGAACGGCAGGACCCGCAGCTCACATTGCCCCACCCGCGGGCACACGAGCGTGCCTTCGTACTGGTCCCGTGGGCCCGCCTGGATCCCGATGCGCGACTGGGCGGACAATGGGTGCGGGAGCTGGCCCGCAGGGCCCCCGACCTGGAGGGGCTGACCACCACGGATTTCACCGTGTGCGGGGATACGGAACGGAGCTGATTCGACCATGCGCTACTTGACCGTTCTGTCCCTCGTGGTCATTGCCCTCGTCGCCGCGGTGGTGGGGTGGAGCATCAATCAGGCACTCACGGGGCAGAGCCAGTCGATGCTGATCCTCCCGTGGGGGAGTGTGGTGGCGGAGGCGGCAGCGGCCGTCGTGTTGGTCTATCTCGGTCTGCGACTGCGCGCGTACCGGGACCCCGAGGGCGGGCGCCGGCGGCGTCGTCGAGCTCCCGCGGACCGTAAGCCGTATGACCCCGTGTGGGGCGTGGGCACCGCTGCGGCGGCCCAGGCAGTGGCCTACTACGGGGCCCTGACGGCCGGTTGGCACGCGGGGATCGGCGTGGACCAGGTGATGTTGTTGGGAGTGCGCACGACCCAGGAACCGCTGTGGTTGTGCGTGGGGCAGATCGTGGCCGGAGCGGTGCTGATGGGTGTCGGTTGGGTTGTCGAGAATTGGTGCAAGCTGCCCCCCGATGATCCCGACGCGGAGCAGGACACCCCGTACGGTGGACGTCAAGATCCTTACACCGCCGGAGAGGGAGGCTATGCCCGACATCAATGACCTGGGTCCACAGGGACTGTCGTGGAGACGCGTCTCACCCGCCTACATCAAGGTGAGGCTCATTTCTGCCACCGTCAGCACCGTGATCTGGGTGCTGATCACCGGCGTCCCGGTGATTCTGGCTCTGCTGTCGATCTGGGGCGACCCGTCCGATCTGTGGCGGTGGCTCCCGCCCGCCATCGTGCTGGTCTGGGGGATCATCGACTTGTGCCTGATTCCGCGCCGGGT
Source organism: Kocuria sp. cx-455 (assembly GCF_057707085.1). Classification (NCBI taxonomy): domain Bacteria; kingdom Pseudomonadati; phylum Acidobacteriota; class Terriglobia; order Terriglobales; family Candidatus Korobacteraceae; genus Candidatus Sulfotelmatobacter; species Kocuria sp. cx-455. Next base: position 227,485 of record NZ_JBYIPM010000007.1, read on the forward strand.
CCGCGCCATTGGTTACGCGGAGCAGGGCACCGAACTCTGGCTGCGCAGGGGCATCATTTTCCGCAGTGTCACAGTGGTTCCCTACGGACGCATGCAGTACGTGGACATCAAGACCGGGCCGCTGCTCAACGCCTTCGGGCTGGCGGACCTGACCCTTCACACGGCCGCCGCCGCCACGGACGCCAATCTGCCCGGCCTTCCCCGCGCGGAGGCCGACCGGTTGCGCGAGGAGCTCACGCGCCGGGGAGAAGAGCTCATGGTGGGGCTGTGATGAGCGACTCCAGGACCAACGGCCCGGCCGGAACCAATGCGCTCCGCCCGTCCCCCGAGGGGCAATGGCTGCGTGTCCACCCGCTCACGCCGTACGTGCGCAGCTGGCTGCTGATCGTGGCCTTGGTGTGGGGCGTGGGAAATGTCTTCCTGGACGACGTACTGTCCGCGGTCGTCTACGGCGACCCGTTGGACGTGGACTTCGCCGGAACGGTCCAGCTGGTGGGGATCGGCCTGGTGGCCGCCGTGCTGTGCGGGGTGGTGGGCCTGGTCATGGGCCTCGGTGTTCTCTCGTGGTGGTTCACCCGCTACCAGATCACCCCGGAACACGTGCGATTCCGCAGCGGAGCCATCTTCCGCACCCAACGGCAAGCGCGGCTGGACCGGGTGCAGGGCATCGACATCGAACGCAAACTACTTCCGCGCATTTTCGGTCTGGCCTCCCTGAAATTCGACGTGGCCGACGGCGGTACCAGCGCCCTGGAACTGTCGTACCTGCGCCGCGACAAGGCGCGAGAGCTGCGTCATCAATTGCTCGGTGCCGTTCGTGAGGCCTCCCGGTCCGCCCCCGCGACCGCGGGGGGCTCCCGAGACGGCTACGGGCACGACGCCGCCCGCCCCCCGGTCGGTGCTCCCGCGCCGCGGGCCGACGCGCCCGCCCCGGCGCCGTGGGATCACTCGCCGCAAGCCCGGCAGTACCGCACAGCACGTGCAGGACATGCCGATAACCGGGGGATGAGCACCCCGGAGGAAGGTTCCCGCGAGGTACGCGCCGCCGCGCGGCTGGGTCTGCTCTCGGACCAGGACGACCCGGATCAGCAGCGCCGCGTCTTCACCGTGCCCACGAGCCGCGTGGTGTTGAGCCTGGTGCTCTCCTGGGGCACCGTGTCGGCGGTGTTCTTCGCGACGGTCGCCGTGGTGGTGTGGTGGTGGAACCCGCAGGCCCTGCGGGTCGTGATCCCCAGCTACCTACCCGTGGCGGTGATGATTGTTTCGGGGCTCTACAACAGACTGGAAAGCAGTTGGGGGTTCACACTCAGCCAGGTCCAGGTGGGCGTGCGCGTCCGCTCCGGTCTGCTCAACGAACGCTCCTCGACCATTCCGGTCGGCCGGGTGCAGGCGCTGCAGGTGTCCAAACCCGCGCTCTGGCGGGTCTTCGACGGCCACAGGGTCAAGGTGATCACCGCGGGTAAAGGCGGTGTGGATGATCTGGAGGGGCTGCGTTCACTCGTGCTGCCCGTGGGGACCCCGGACAACGTGGCGGACATCCTCGAGCTGGTGCTGCCCCTCGCCGAGGCGCCCACGGAACTCGTGCGTGACGGGCTCAACGGGATCGACGGGGACGCGAACTACACGACAAGTCCTCGACGGGCTCGGTGGCTGGATCCTTTGACCTGGCGGCGCACGGGATTCGCCATGGATGACGCCGTGTTGTCGCTGCGGTGGGGCCGTCTCAACCGCAACGTGAGTGTGATCCCGCACCACAAGACCCAGTCACTCGGACTGCAGCAGGGCCCGATCGAACGCCGCATGAGAATCGCCAGTATCCACGCCCATATGATCACCGGGCCGGTGACCACCGCGGTTCACCACCTGGACGCGCAAGAGGCCAGGGATCTAATGGTTCGCCAGACGGATGCGGCACGCGCTGCCCGGGAACGCAATAATCACGACAGCGCACGGCGCTCACGCGAGGAGATCCAGTGAACGAGCCACAACACCGCCCGGGACGATTGGGCGTGGGCGTCATCAGCGCCGGAAAGGTCGGTGCCGTCCTGGGTGCGGCACTGCGCGCGGCGGGCCACGCCGTGGTGGGCGTGCACGCCCACTCCGAAGCGAGCAGGGAACGGGCGGATGCCCTGCTCCCCGATGTCCCGGTGCTCGACGTGGCCACCATTGTGGACCGCAGCGAGCTGGTGCTGCTGGCCGTGCCCGACGACCAACTGCCGGGCCTGGTGGACGGGCTCGGCAAGCTCGGCGCCTGGCAACAGGGACAACTGGTGGTGCACACCGCGGGTCGCTTCGGAACCGACGTTCTCGAACCGGTGCGGGCGGCCGGTGGCATCGGCCTGGCCGTCCACCCGTCCATGACGTTCACCGGACTCAGCCTGGATCTGCAGCGGCTCACGGACTGCAGCTTCGGGGTGACCGCAGCCGCACCCGTCCTGCCCATTGCCCAGGCGCTCGTGGTGGAAATGGGCGCCGAACCCGTGGCCATTGCCGAGGCGGACCGGCCGCTCTACCACGCGGCACTCGCTCACGGGTCCAACCACGTGATGACCCTCATGGGCCAATCCATGCAGTTACTGCACACGATCGGTGTCGAACACCCGGATCGAATGCTCGGCCCGCTGGTGCGAGCCACGGTCGACAATGCCCTGGCCTCCGGGGAGAACGCACTGACCGGCCCGGTGGCCCGCGGAGACGTCACCACGGTGGCCGCCCACGTGGCCGCGTTGGCGGAACTTGCCGGACCGGACCGGGCGGCGTCGTCGGCGGGCCACGACCTGCTCGAGGGGTACCGCGCCCTGGGAAGACTCACGGCGCAGCGGGCCGCGGCCTCGGGCCGGATCGACGAGACAACGTACCGCGCGGTGCTGGCCGCGCTCGATGGGAAGGACTTTCAGTGACTCGACCCGTGGTGTGCACCACCGTGGAGCAGATGCGGGACACGCTCGACACGCATGTGTCCCGGGGCGTGAGCAGTGTGGGGCTGTTCCCCACCATGGGGGCGTTGCATGAGGGGCACCTGCGCATTGCGCGGACGGCCCGGGATGAGAACGACCTGGTGGTGGTGTCCGTGTTCGTGAACCCGCTGCAGTTCGGCCCCAACGAGGATTTCGACAGCTACCCGCGGCAGCTGGAACGGGACATCGCGGCGCTCGCCGACTGCGGGGTGGACGTGGTCTTCGCCCCGAGCACCGAGCAAATGTACCCGGGCGGTGTGCCGGTGATCTCGGTGACCTCCGGGCGAGCGGGATCGCTGCTTGAGGGAGCCACGCGCCCGGGACACTTCGACGGCGCCCTGACCGTGGTCAACAAGCTCTTCATGATCATCCAACCCGGCCCGGGAATTGCCTTCCGCGCGTATTTCGGGGAAAAGGACGCTCAGCAATTACTGCTGATGCAAAGAATGGTCCGTGATTTCAATCACCGCGTCCACATTCGCCCGGTGCCCATTGTCCGTTCCGATGAGGGCCTCGCGCTGTCCTCCCGCAACCAATATCTCTCCGCCGACGACGCCGCTCACGCCTTGGTCCTCAACCGCACCTTGCGCGCCGTGGCGGCGGGTGAACTCACTTTGGAGCAGGGGCGGAGCGCAATCGACGGGGAACCCGGCGTGAGACTCGATTATCTGGTGACCGTGGACCCCGATACGCTCGCGGAGACATCCCCGCGGGCGGGCGCCCTGGCGTTGGCCGCGGCATGGGTGGGTCCCACCCGCCTCATCGATAATATGAAGATTTGATCTGACCGCTATCCTGGAGAATTGTGACCGATCAGCGAGAAAACACCCCAGCAGCAGATTCCACGCCGGAGCTTTCCGAGCACGAGCTCAACGACCAGATGTTGTTCCGTGCCGCCAAGCGCCAGGCCATTGAGGACTCGGGTGTTTCCGCCTACCCCGTGGGTGTTGATCGCACCCACACCCTGGCTCAGGTGCGCCACAGCCATGAGCATTTGGAGGCCGGCGAGGAAACCGACGACGTCGTGACCGTTGCCGGGCGTGTGATGCACGTGCGCAACACCGGCAAGCTGTGCTTCGCCACTCTTCACGAGGGTGACGGCACTCGGCTGCAGGTCATGATCTCCAAGGCGAACGTGGGTGAGGAAGCGCTGGCCGCCTGGAAGACGCAGGTGGACCTCGGCGATTTCGTAGCGGTAACCGGACGCGTGATCAGCTCCAGGCGCGGTGAACTCTCCGTCATGGCCGATTCCTGGCGCATGGCCTCCAAGGCATTACGCCCGCTGCCCACGCTGCACAAGGAACTCAGCGAGGAAACCCGGGTGCGCCAGCGCTACCTGGACCTGATCGTGCGGCCACGGGCCCGCGAGGTGGTGTTGACCCGATCGTTGATCACCCGCACGGTGCGCCGTGTGCTGGAGGATCGCGGGTACATCGAAATCGAAACTCCCATCCTGCAACTCATTCACGGTGGCGCGGCGGCTCGGCCTTTCGAAACGCACCTCAATGCTTTCGATCAGGACATGACACTGCGTATCGCCACCGAGCTGTACTTGAAACGTGCCGTGGTGGGCGGTATTGAAAGGGTCTACGAGCTCGGGCGGGTATTCCGTAACGAGGGCGTGGATTCAACGCACAGCCCGGAGTTCACCACGTTGGAAGCCTACGAGGCCTATGCCGATCAATTCGTCATGGCCGAGCGGATCAAAGAAATCATTCAGGCGTGCGCCTCCGCGCTCGGCGTGGAGGGTATTGACACTGACCGGGGCCGGATTGAGCTCTTCAGTGAATGGAAATGGGTTTCCGTCTACCCGGGATTGTCCGAAGCCGTGGGTCAGGAAATCTCCCCGGACACCCCCGTCGAGACGCTGCGGGGGATTGCCCAGGAACACGACATCTCCGTGGATCGCGCGTGGGATGCCGAAAAGCTCGTGGTGGAGCTGTTCGGGGAAATCGTGGAGCCCTCCTTGATTCAGCCCACCTTTGTTTACGATTACCCGCCCTCCGCGCAGCCGCTCGCGCGCCAGCACCGTGAAAAGCCGGGTCTCATCGAAGCCTGGGATTTGATCATCGGCGGCATGGAGCGCGGTACGGCGTTCTCCGAGCTGATCGACCCGGTGATTCAACGTCAACGACTCACCGAACAGTCCTCCAAATCGGCCGCCGGTGACGTTGAAGCCATGCAGTTGGACGAGGACTTCCTGCGGGCCCTGGAGTACGGTGCGCCGCCCATGGGTGGCCTGGGGCTGGGCCTGGACCGCTTGATCATGCTTTTCACCGACCTGGGCATCAGGGAGACCATTCTGTTCCCGCTCATGAAGCCCGAGTGAGTGGATATCAACAGGCCAATATCAGTTCCCGTTCAGGGCAGTAGGGGATAATCACCACCATGGAGTACTTGTCCGTTTTTGTGCCTTCTCTCGGTGTGGGCCTTATTTTCTACCTGGTCATGCGATGGCTTTTCCGCGGTGACCGGGCAGAACGTTCTGCCCAGGCCAATGTCGAGAAGGACGCCGAGCGCTGGTATGAAGAAGTGCGTGAACGTGAGGGAGACAATGTTCCCTTCGGATACCAAGAAGTAAGCTCTAAGAGAAAGCGCGGATTAGGGCTGAAGAACTCCATTCCCATCCGCGATACGCCCGAGAATAACTAATGCGGCGCATTGTCCGGCCGTGACATTATTGTCTCATCATGTCATGATGGTGGCCCGTGAAACACGCGTGTTCTTGTCTGCTTAATGAGCGGAGTCTGGGTATCGCAAAGATCGCCGCAAGCAATTGGGGTTATTCGGGGGACAGGTACACGCGCCACGACACAATGTGTGACTTCCGGAACAGAGATCGCACACCGCAGTCAATAGCCCAATAATTTTGACGTCACCCTCTTAGGGGTGATGAGGAGGAACCGACATGGCACAGACAGTCAAGATCATTCTTGAAGATGATATCGACGGCGGTTCCGCGGATGAGACCATTCGTTTCGGTCTCGACGGCGGACAGTACGAGATTGATTTGAACTCCGCGAACGCGACCAAACTGCGTGAGGCGCTGCGTCCCTTCGTGTCCAAGGCTCGCCGCGCCTCGGCCAAGACCAATCGCGGGGCCACCACTCGTCCCACGCGCTCGGGTAATCCCGAGACCCCCAAGATCCGCGCCTGGGCCAAGGAACAGGGTCTCCCGGTATCCGATCGCGGCCGTATCCACCAGGACATTCAGGACAAGTACTACGACGCCCACAAGTAAGTTGAGCCGTCCGATCCGCTGATCAGACAACGGAGATCAGCGTGGATCGGATTTCTCCGCCGGGATCGATGTTTCCCGGTGGGCAGCCATCCGGCCGGAATGCACCTCGGGGTGCGCTCCGGCCGTTGCTGTTGCCGGATGCAACCGGGTTTAGCTCTGGGCTGTACATCGTGCGCCAGTGGCGAACAATGCCCAGAAATGCCTTTCAGGTGCCTAGCATCATTGGCAGGAATCAATAGAGGAGTATCCATGTTCGAACGCTTCACCGACCGCGCCCGCCGGGTCGTAGTGCTGGCCCAGGAAGAGGCCAGGATGCTCAACCACAACTACATCGGTACCGAGCACCTGCTGCTCGGTTTGATTCACGAGGGTGAAGGCGTAGCAGCCAAGGCCCTCGATTCGATGGGCATCACCCTCAGCTCGGCGCGCGAACAAGTACAAGACATCATCGGACCGGGTCAGCAGGCCCCGTCCGGTCACATCCCCTTCACACCCCGTGCCAAGAAGGTGCTGGAGCACTCGCTGCGTGAAGCACTGCAGCTGGGTCACAACTACATCGGCACCGAACACATCCTGCTGGGCATCATTCGGGCCGGCGAGGGTGTGGCATCCCAGGTCCTGATCAAGCTGGGCGCCGATCCCGCCAAGGTGCGGGCAACCGTGCTCGAGCTGATTTCGGGGTACCAGTCCGGTAACGCCGGTGGCGAAAAGGAAGCCGCCGGAGTCGGGTCCGGTGGCCGCGCCGAAGGCACCCCCGCGGGTTCCGCGGTGCTGGACCAGTTCGGTCGCAACCTCACCGCCGCCGCACGCGAGTCCAAGCTTGACCCGGTGATCGGCCGGTACAAGGAGATGGAACGCGTGATGCAGGTGCTCTCACGCCGTACCAAGAACAACCCCGTTCTGATCGGTGAACCCGGCGTCGGTAAGACCGCCGTGGTGGAGGGATTGGCTCAGGCGATCGTGCGCGGAGACGTGCCCGAGACGCTCAAGGACAAGCACCTGTACACCCTGGACCTCGGTTCCTTGGTGGCGGGTTCGCGCTACCGCGGCGACTTCGAAGAGCGCCTGAAGAAGGTGCTCAAGGAGATCCGCACCCGCGGTGACATCATTTTGTTCATCGACGAGATCCACACCCTGGTGGGTGCCGGAGCCGCCGAGGGTGCCATCGACGCCGCGTCCATCCTCAAGCCCATGCTGGCTCGTGGTGAGCTTCAGACCATTGGTGCCACCACGCTGGACGAGTACCGCAAGCACATCGAGAAGGACGCCGCCCTCGAGCGTCGCTTCCAGCCCATCCAGGTGGACGAGCCTTCCGAGGCGCACGCCGTGGAGATCCTCAAGGGTCTGCGCGACAAGTACGAGGCCCACCACCGCGTGTCCATCACGGACGAGGCACTTGACGCCGCTGTGCACATGTCCGCCCGCTACGTCTCTGACCGGTTCCTGCCGGACAAGGCCATTGACCTGATCGATGAGGCCGGTGCTCGCCTGCGCATCAAGCGCATGACCGCGCCGCCGGAGATCAAGGCCCTGGACGAGAAGATCGAAGACACCAAGCGTGCCAAGGAAGCCGCCATCGACGGTCAGGAGTACGAGAAGGCCGCCTCGCTGCGCGATGACGAGCAAAAGCTCATCACCGAACGTGAGGAGAAGGACAAGGCCTGGCGCGACGGCGACGATCAGATCTCCGAGGTCACCCCCGAGGTCATCTCCGACGTCCTGTCCGCGTCCACCGGTGTTCCCGTGTACAAGCTCTCGGAAGAAGAATCCGGCCGCTTGCTGCACATGGAGGACGAGCTGCACAAGCGCGTCATCGGTCAGAACGAGGCCATCAAGGCGCTGTCCCGGTCGATCCGCCGTACTCGCGCGGGTCTGAAGGACCCGCGCCGCCCCGGTGGTTCGTTCATCTTCGCCGGTCCGACCGGTGTGGGTAAGACCGAGCTGGCCAAGGCGCTCGCGGAGTTCTTGTTCGGTGACGAGGACGCCCTGATCACCCTGGACATGTCCGAATACCAGGAGAAGCACACGGTCTCGCGACTGTTCGGTGCCCCTCCGGGCTACGTCGGGTACGAAGAGGGTGGCCAGCTCACCGAGAAGGTGCGCCGCAAGCCGTTCTCCGTGGTGCTCTTCGACGAGGTCGAGAAGGCCCACCAGGACCTGTTCAACTCGCTGCTGCAGATCCTCGAGGACGGTCGACTGACCGACTCACAGGGTCGCATGGTGGACTTCAAGAACACGGTGATCATCATGACCACCAACCTGGGTACCAAGGACATTTCCCGCACCGTTCCGGTGGGCTTCCAGGCCAGCGGTGACACGGCCACGTCCTACGAGCGCATGCAGGCCAAGGTGCAGGAGGAGCTCAAGGAGCACTTCCGCCCCGAGTTCCTCAACCGCGTGGACGAGACCATCGTGTTCCCGCAGCTGAGCCAGGTCGAGATCCTCAAGATCGTGGACCTGTTCGTCGCCCGGTTGCAGCAGCGGCTGCGCGAGCAGGACATGTCGATTGCTCTCACGGACGCCGCCAAGGTGCTCATGTCCGAGAAGGGCTACGACCCGGCCATGGGCGCCCGCCCGCTGCGCCGTGCGGTTCAGCGTGAGATCGAGGATCAACTGTCCGAGAAGATCTTGTTCGGCGAGATTTCCTCCGGCGAGAAGATCACGGTGGACGTTCAGGGCGAGGGCGACGAGCGAGAATTCACGTTCGAGTCCATCCCCATGGCGGAGCTGTCCGACGAGGAGCTCGAACGAATTCAAAGCACCCCGTCTTTGCTCGACAACGACGACAGCCAGTCCGGTAAGGACGTTCCGCGCTCACCCAACACGGGTGGCTTCGGGGACGGCCCTGCCCAGGCCCAGGCCTAGGGCGAGCGGACCAGAGAACACCGCGAGCGGCGTCGTCATCCCGACCAGGGTGACGACGCCGCTCGCGGCGTTTAACCCGCGCCCCACGGCCCCGGCGGCGTACAGTCTTGGCATGGAAAAGATCAGTATTCGCCCCGCCAGGACCACGGACGTCCAGGGAATCAAAGCCCTGGTGGCGCCCTTGGTGCAGGAGAACATTCTGATCACCAAGGACACCGTGACCTATTACGAGAACATCCAGGAGTTCGTGGTCGCCGAGAACGAGAGCGGCGACCTGGTGGGCTGCGGTGCCCTGCACGTGATGTGGGAGGACCTGGCCGAGGTTCGAACACTGGCCACCTCGGCCAAGGCGCGCGGGCGGGGTGTGGGGCGGCGCATGCTCGAGGTCCTGATCCAACGTGCTGAAGGGCTCGGGGTGAGCCGGGTGTTCTGCCTGACGTTCGAGGTGGAGTTCTTCTCAGCCCGCGGCTTCGAGGTGATGGAGAACCAGGAAAGTATTGATCCGGATATCTTTGCGGAGCTTCTGCGCTCGCACGACGAGGGCGTGGCCGAGTTCTTGGACCTGGCGCGCGTGAAGCCCAACACCCTGGGCAACACGCGCATGATCCGGCAGCTCCACGGGGCAGAGTGAGCGCCGATCATCGGCGCCAACCGTGGCGGCACTGCCGTCTCACTCGGGCAGGCTTGCCATGTCGTCCCGGCGACGCGCCAAACCATCCCTGACCAGCCCGTCGAGTGCTCGCTCGCGTTGTTCCGGCGGCGCCGGTAATGCCCAAAGCTTTGCCAGTTGTTCGGCGCTCTCCCGCCCCGGGTTCTCGATCCGGGTCGCCAGCTGTTCCGCCCCGGAGCGATCCGTGAGAAGCAGGCTCACCGGGACCGGGTCACTGCTGTGGCGCAGCACCGCCATGATGGCACCGCGCACCTGGCGGTCGGTGCCGTGCCAGGACTGGCCCCTGGGCACGTAGTCGGGTTCCGGGCGACCCGCGGCAATCCAGGCGCACTGCTCGACCACGGGGCATTCATGGCATGCGGGGGAGCGGGCCGTGCACACCAGTGCTCCGAGTTCCATCACGCTTTGGTTCCACTTGACCGACAGCGCGGTGTCCCCGGGCATGAGCCGATCGGCAAGGCGGGTTTCGGCGGCGGTGAGCGACTTGGCCGGCAGCGCCTTGGCGCTGAACAGGCGAGCATGCACCCTCCGGATATTGGTGTCCACCACGGTGTGACGCTGCCCGAAGGCGAACACGGCCACGGCGGCAGCGGTGTACGAGCCGATGCCGGGCAGGTCCAATAACTGCGCATGGTTGTTCGGCACCTCATTACGGTGCTGTTGCGCGATCTTCGTTGCGGCCGCGTGCAGCCTCAGGGCCCTGCGGGGGTACCCCAGCCGGCCCCACGCCCGCACCACGTCGGCGGGGCTCGCCGCCGCCAGATCGGCGGGTGTGGGCCACCGGTCCAACCATTCGCGCCAGACCGGCAGGACACGCACCACGGGGGTCTGTTGGAGCATGATTTCGCTCACGAGCACGCCCCAGGCAGAGCACTCGGGGTGGCGCCACGGGAGATCCCTGCCGGCCTGGGAAAACCACTCGGCAACCGCTTGGTGAATGCCGTGAAGTTGGTCCGGGGGGCTGGGCGTGGGGCTCGAGTTCATAAGTCCCCACGGTAGCCTGGAGTTCATGGCAACCAATGGTTCTGAGCAGCGTGATTCCAGCAACTCCGGCGTATCCGTCGCAGATTCCGGGGACCGGTTGCCCCCGTCGGTGTATCGCCGACGCCGCGTGATCGCCCTGGTCGTTCTGCTCGTGTTGGTCGTGGCCCTGATCTGGGGTATTTCCTCCGTGGTCTCCGCATTGACCGGGTCGTCGGAGGAACCCGAGCAACCCCTGACACAGACCCAGGCCACCGCCGAGCCCACGTCTGATCCCACCGTGGACCCCAACAACAAATTCGCCGATTTCACACCCCGCCCCACCCCGAGCGGTAGTGCGGGGTCCCCGACCGGATCGCCGTCGGCAAGCCCGGCCGCGGTGGAGGAGTGCGGCGCGAACCTAACTCTCACGGCCGGCACGGACAAGCAGACCTACCCGGCGGATCAGGAACCGGTTCTCATCCTGACCATGGAGAACACGGGTGATGAGCCGTGCAAGGTCAATGCGGGCAGCAATGCCATGAGCTATGTGGTCACCTCGGGTTCGGACGTCATCTTCGATTCCCGCCACTGTGCCGCGAACGGCGAGGACCGGGGCGTGACCTTGGATCCGGGCAAGACAGAGGATGCCCGCCTGACATGGAACCGCACCCGCACCGCCGAGGAATGCCCCGCGAACCAGCCCGAAGCCACGGCGGGTTATTACAACCTGAGCGTGGGTCTGGGCGAACAAAGCAGCTCGAACGCGACGTTCGTTCTGGAGTGACCCGCTGATTACATGAAGCGTTCGAGCAGGCTGGTTTCGGCCATGCGCGAGAGCGATTCGCGGACATTGCGTGCGCGCTGTTCGCCGATGCCCTCCACGGACATGAGTTCCTCCAGGTTTGCCGCCATGAGGGCCTGCAACCCGTCGAACTGGCTCACCAGACGCTTGGCCACCACACGAGGCATCGACTTGATGCCCTCCAACAACCGGTAGCCGTGCGGGTGGAGGTCCGCTTCCAGGTTGCCCTGCGGTGTGATGAGTGCGGCGGCCACCGCGACCTTTTGCAGGTCGATCAAATCGGCGGGGGACAGCTCGGCCAGCTGTTCCAGAGCCTCGCGCAGTACGTCCCCGGGTGTTTCTTCCGGTAGGTAATCGCGAAGCACAACACCGGGGCCCGGACCGTTACCCGCAGTGAGTTCTTCCAGCTGCAGTGAGATCAGACGGCCGTCCTCCCCGAGCTCCAGGACGTACCAGCTGATTTCGTCGGAGATCCTCCGCACCATTTCCATGCGCTGCAGGGTGAGTGCGACATCTCGGGCGGTGACCGCGGCTTCGATCTCAAGGGCCGAAAGGCTACCCAGAACCTGCTCGAGACGGTTGCTGTAGTGCTCGAGCGTCTGCAGGGCCTGATTCGCTCGAGCCATGATGGCCTGGGAGCCTTCAATGGCGTACCTGTGGTCACCCACGTAAATGGTGATCACACTCATCGACTGGCTCACGGAGACCACGGGCACGTTGGTTTGCTTGGCGGTTCGCTCGGCGGATCGGTGGCGAGTACCGGATTCCTGGGTCTCGATGTGGGCCTCGGGCATGAGCTGCACCCCGGCTTTGAGAATGCGGGTGGCGTCGCGGTCGCACACGATGGCGCCGTCCATTTTGGCGAGTTCACGCAGTTTGGTGGGGGTGAATTCCGCATCGATGTCGAACCCGCCGGAGCACACTGCTTCGACGGACTTGTCGAAGCCCAGCACGATCAACCCGCCGGTCCGGCCCCGCAGGATGCGTTCGAGTCCGGTGCGCAACTGGGTCCCGGGTGCCAAGCGGGCCAGGGTTTTCCGTAGAGCCGAATTCTGAGCTTTCACCACATCGTCATCCTACGTGCTACCCACAGCCACCTCGCACTCGGTCTTGGGGCGCCACGCGCACTACCAGGGCCCCGTCAACGCTCCCGGGGAGGGAACAGCAATTCAATGGCCTGGCTGACCGTGGTGACTTCTCGCACGGAGAAGCCCTGGGGGATCTTGCCCGGTCCACTCGGCGAGGCGGGTACCACCGCGTGGGTGAAACCCAGACGTGCCACTTCCTGGATCCGACGATTGATGTCCGGGACGGGCCGGACCTCACCGGCCAGCCCGATCTCCCCGAAGCACACCAAACGCTGGGGCAGCGGGCGGTCCTGGGCGGCCGAGGCCAGCGCCATGCAGATCGCCAAGTCGGTGGCCGGCTCGGTGAGTCGCACGCCGCCCACGGTGGAGACGTAGCAGTCCAGAGTGGCCAGGGCGACACCCGCCCGACGCTGCAGCACAGCCAACAGCATGGCCACGCGAGAACCGTCCAGACCAGAGGTGGCTCGGCGGGGCTGGGCGGTGCTGGACTTGTCCAACAGGGCCTGCACCTCGGCCAACAAGGGCCTGCGGCCCTCAACCGTGACGCTCAGGCAGGTGCCGGCCACGGGAAGGGGAGTGCGGGAGACGAACAATCCGGACGGGTCCGCCACCGATTCGATGCCTGTTTCTGCCAGGTCGAAGCAACCGACCTCGTCCGTGGGGCCGAAACGGTTCTTGACGGCGCGCAGCAAACGGATCCGGGAGTGCTTGTCGCCCTCGAACTGGCACACCACGTCAACGAGGTGCTCGAGCAGCCGTGGGCCGGCAATGGAACCTTCTTTGGTGACGTGTCCGACCAGCAACGTGGTCATGTTCCTGGTCTTGGCGGCGTGAATGAGGCTCGCGGCCACCTCGCGGACCTGACTGACACCACCCGCGGAGCCGTCCACTTCCGAGCTGGCGAGCGTCTGAACCGAATCCACGATGAGCAGCTGGGGTTTCACGGCCGCCACGTGAGCGAGCGCGGTGGACAGATCCGTTTCCGCAGTGAGGTAGAGCGTGTCCGCGACCGCCCCGATGCGTTCCGCGCGCAGTTTGACCTGCGCGGCGGACTCCTCGCCGGTCACGTAGAGCACGTCCCGTGGAGTCCGGCCCCCGGCCACCTTGGCCGCAGCGTCGAGCAGGAGGGTGGACTTACCCACACCCGGTTCGCCCGCCAGCAAAATGACGGCGCCCGGTACCAGCCCACCGCCCAGCACACGATCCAGCTCGGGAACATGGGTGGGGGTGAACTGCGCAACGGAAGAATCGACCTGGCCAATGGGTGTGGCCGGTTGGGCCACGGAACGAGCCGCCTGGGTGCGGCCGTGATCCTGGGCCGCCCCGGCCTCTTCGACCGTTCCCCAGGACTGGCATTCTCCGCACCGACCCACCCATTTGGCCGTGGTCCAGCCGCATTCTGTGCAGCGGTAGGATACTGAGGATTTGCGGGTCTTGGTGCTCATGCGTTCACAGTAACTTTCCCGTCAGACACGCATAGCAGCGGTGATCTCAATCCGATTGGAGCGCCGGCAGATGATTGATCGCCACCTGGTGGCTGATGCCGGTGGCTTCGATCAGGTCGACCACCATGGGGCGGATCATCAGTACCAGGGCTTCGCCCTCCATGGTGTGCACCCCCATCTCCCGGGGTTCCAGGCGAGCCGCCACGGAGAACAGTTCGTTACGCGCCTGCCGCAAATAGCTCTCACGCGATTGCGGGTGGCTCACCGCCAGGGCATTACCGAGGCTCACCACGGCGTCGGAGAGATCCGCGAGCACCTCGGACAGTGACGACACCGCCTCATCGGCCAGAGTGACCCGATTCAGCACGGAGGCCAATCTGCGTGCCAGGACCCGGGAATTTCGCACGGCCAGGTCGAGATAGTGGATGCAATGGTCCAGCTCTTCGATTTCTTGGCGATGTCGCCGGTGCAGAGGTGAGGCGTGTGAAATTTCCTTGGAGGCTTTCAACCCCGTTCGCACGGAATCCACGAGCGGCTGAGTTTGCCGCCCCCTGACCAGGGCGTGCCAGGCCAACCGGGAATCGTAATCGGACACGGCCCGGGAGCACTCGCTCAGTAACTCGGAATACTCGGTGATGAGTTTGCGGACGTCCTCCCGAGGCTCTCGGCGGGGATCCTCCGGGATGAAGTAGGCCAGGAGCAGTGCGCAGGCGCAACCCACGACGGCGTCCAGGGAGCGGGCGAAGACACCGTCCTGCGATGGCGGGAGCAACACCACCAGCACGGATTGGAGGCCCATCTGCGTGGTGAAAATGGCGCCGTTGTCCAAGAAACGGGCCAGCATGAGTGAGATCAACAGCACCACGGCCGCCTGCCATTCCCCGTGGCCCAGCACGTGGATCAAGAAGTCCCCCACCACGATGCCCAGGGTGCATCCGATGGACACCTCGAGGACCCGTCGGTAGCGTAGACCGCCCTTTGCGTACCCCAGCGAGACCAAAGCGGCAGTGGCCGCGAAGATGGGACCGTGGTGGCCGAGGAGCCGTTCCGCGATCATGTAGGCACCCACGGCGGCCACGGTCATCTGAACGGCTTGAAACAGCCCCCTGAGCATGCGGTTCCAGCCGACCTTGGAACGTCGACTCACCACCGAGGGAACATGAGCAAGCCGGGATCTGGGGTGTTTCGCCTCGCTCGATGCCATAGCACCATCTTAGGCAGCGGCCGCAGGATTCCGACGGCGGTCAGGGACCGTGGGATTTTGCGCACCCATCCTGTGCAATAACTCACACTGACCGGTGAAGCCGCAGGTGGCGCGCGCAATCATGGCACTGACATGTCATCTGTTAACCCCGCGTTCACCTTCGTGGAGATCGCTGTCCATATCCACTGCCTACCGTCACGGGTGTACCGCTACGGATCTTGGGTTCCGTAGGGGAAGTTGCGGCCGGGGTCCGGTCGCATTGCGATCCACCGGCACCGCCGGGACATTCCATGAAGGGGTAACACTGTGAAGGCTTCCTACTTCGGCCGTTCAGCCGCCGTTCTCGCCATTGGCGCCCTCGCCCTGACCGCTTGCGGCTCGGACAACCCGACCGGCACCGGAGGCGGAGACTCCAGCGGCGGCGGGGAGTCCAGCGTCTCCGGCACCCTGACCGGCATTGGCGCATCGTCGCAGCAGGCCGCCATGACGGCGTGGCAGAACGGTTTCCAGTCCGCCAACAGCGGCGCCACCGTCCAGTACTCCCCGGACGGCTCCGGCGCAGGCCGCACCGCCTTCCTGGCGGGTGGGGCCCAGTTCGCCGGCTCCGACGCGTACATGAGCGACGAGGAGAACGAGGAATCCAAGGAGCAGTGCGGACCCGACGGTGCGCTGAACCTGCCCGTGTACATCTCCCCGATCGCTGTGGCCTTCAACCTGCCCGGTGTGGACAGCTTGAAGCTGGACGCCCCCACCATCGCCAAGATCTTCAAGGGCGAGATCAAGACCTGGAACGCTCCCGCGATCGCTGAGCAGAACCCGGATGCGGACCTCCCCGACACTCGCATCACCGTGGTGCACCGCAACGACGACTCGGGCACCACCGAGAACTTCACCGACTATCTCCACGCCGCCGCCCCCGAGGACTGGACCAACGAGGCGAACCAGGCGTGGCCCTCCGAGTACGCCGCCGAGAACGACAAGGGCACCTCCGGCGTGGTGAACACCACCCAGGGCACCGAGGGCACCATCACCTACGCGGATGCCTCCGCCGTGGGTGACCTGGGCACCGTGGAGATCAAGGTGGGCGAGGAATACGTTCCCCACTCCCCGGAAGCAGCGGCCAAGGCCGTTGAGGTCTCCCAACAAGTTGAGGGCCGTGGTGAGCACGACATGGCCATCGAGCTCGACCGTGACACCACCGAAGCCGGTGCCTACCCGCTCGTGCTGATTTCCTACCACGTGGTGTGCTCCCAGTACGATTCTCAGGAGACGGCCGACTTGGTGAAGGCCTTCGAGTCCTACGTGATCTCGGAGGACGGTCAGAAGACGGCCTCCGATTCCGCCGGTTCTGCACCGTTGTCGGAGACCCTGCGCGAGCAGGCCACCGCAGCAGTCGACTCCATCTCGGTCCAGGGCTGACCTGACCACGTGACGCGCACGAGCGGCGTCGGCGCGCAAAACGCGTCGACGCCGTCTGCGCGCGAATCGCCCGGGAGCCACTCCTGCTGAGCAGCAATGGTAGGTTGCCCAGGCACCACACATGACCATGATTTGAAGGGACTTTGTACATGTCCACCACAGCGAGCGCACAGAAGCCGGGAACCATGAATTCCTCGGCCGGTCGTGCCGGTGACTCGATTTTCTCAGGGTTGAGTCTCGCAGCGGGCATCTTGATTTTTGCCGTGCTCGCGGCCGTGGCGTTGTTCCTGCTGATGCAGGCGCTGCCCACGTTCGCGGCCCCGGCGGACGAGATCACCGGCGGAGAAGGTTTCTTCACGTACATCTGGCCCCTGGTGCTCGGCACGCTGATCGCAGCGATCATTGCGCTGCTGATCGCCACGCCCATTGGCATCCTGGTGGCCCTGTACATCTCGCACTACGCCCCGGCCAGGATTTCCAAGTCCGTCGGTTACGTGATCGACCTGCTCGCCGCGATTCCTTCCGTGATCTACGGTGCGTGGGGCGCCACGGCGTTGGCCCCGGCCCTGGTGCCGTTCTACAACTGGCTGGCCAACAACCTGGGATTCATTCCGATCTTCGAAGGGCCCGCGTCCCAGACCGGTAAGACCATGTTGACCGCCGGCATTGTGCTGGCCATCATGATCCTGCCCATCATCACTGCGATGTCTCGCGAGATCTTCACCCAGACGCCCAAGCTGCACGAAGAAGCGGCCCTGGCTTTGGGTGCGACTCGCTGGGAAATGATCCGGATGTCGGTGTTGCCCTTCGCCCGCCCCGGCATCATCTCGTCCGTGATGTTGGCCCTTGGTCGTGCCCTGGGCGAAACCATGGCCGTGGCTTTGGTGCTCTCCTCCGGACCCATGATTTCGTCGCTGATCAAGTCCGGTAACCAGACAATCGCGGCGGAAATCGCTTTGAACTTCCCCGAGGCCTACGGTCTGCGGTTGTCCGAGCTGATTGCCGCCGGTCTGGTGCTGTTCCTGATCACCCTGGTGGTGAACATGATCGCTCGCGCCATCATTGCCCGCTACAAGGAATTCTCGGGAGCTAACTGATGACCACGACCACGACCAAGCCCGGTGCCTCTCCCGTGCGCGAGTCCAAGTTGACTCGCGGTCAGCGGCCCAAGTGGCTCATCCCCGCCATCGGTGCGGGGGCTATTGTGGTGGGCGCCGCAATTTCCGCGCTCATCGGCTTCAACATTGCGACCTGGGCCATTTTCGCCGCCCTCGTGTTCCTCATCGCGGGCCCGCTGCTGGTAGGTGCGATCGAGGGATCGCGCGCCGGAGCCGACTCGCTCATGACCTTCCTGGTCTACACCGCGTTCATCCTGGCCGTGATCCCGCTTGTCTCGGTGATTTGGACCGTCCTGGCCAACGGCATCCCCGGCCTGACATCCAACCTGTTGTTCACCTCCATGAACGGTGTGACCGGCGCCCAGGACAACTTTGCCGAGGGCCCCGGGGAGGTTGTGGGCGGCGCCTACCACGCCATTGTAGGCACGATCTCCATTACGTTCTGGGCCACGTTGCTGTCGGTGCCGATCGGGTTGTTAACCGCCATCTACCTGGTGGAGTACTCCAACAATGGCTGGCTGGGTAAGGCCATCACGTTCTTCGTGGACGTGATGACCGGTATCCCCTCCATCGTGGCCGGTTTGTTCGCGGCGGCACTGTTCGGCATGATTTTCGGACCGTCCACCCGCACCGGCTTTGTGGCCGCCGTCGCCCTGACCGTGCTCATGATCCCCACGGTCGTGAAGAACACCGAGGAAATGCTGCGCATCGTGCCCAACGAGTTGCGTGAGGCCTCCTACGCCCTGGGCGTGCGCAAATGGCGCACCATTTTGAAGGTGGTCATCCCCACCGCGATCTCCGGTATTGCTTCGGGTGTCACGCTGGCTATTGCCCGCGTGATCGGTGAGACCGCTCCGCTGCTGGTCACGGCGGGCTTCGCAACGGCCATCAACTGGAACTCGTTCTCAGGCTGGATGACCACGCTGCCCACCTACATCTACTACCAGATCTTGACACCGACCTCGCCCACCAACCCCGACCCCTCGCTGCAGCGGGCCTGGGCCGCGGCACTGATCCTGATCGCGATCGTGATGCTGCTCAACCTCCTCGCGCGGCTGATCGCCAAGGCCTTCGCTCCCAAGACGGCCGGCCGCTAAGCACTTATCGAGTCACGAGTTCTAAGGAATCCACACCATGTCGAAACGAATCGACGTTGAAGACCTGAACGTTTACTACGGCGATTTCCTGGCCGTCGAGGACGTCAACATCAACATTGAAGCCCGGTCCGTGACCGCTTTCATCGGACCCTCGGGGTGCGGTAAGTCCACGTTCTTGCGCACGCTCAACCGCATGCACGAGGTGATCCCGGGTGCGTACGCCAAGGGCAAGGTGCTGCTGGACGGTGACGACCTGTACGGCAAGGGCGTGGACCCGGTGACGGTGCGCTCCATGATCGGTATGGTCTTCCAGCGGCCCAACCCGTTCCCCACCATGTCCATCCGTGACAACGTGCTGGCCGGCGTGAAACTCAACAACAAGCGCATCTCGTCCGCGGAGGCGGATGAGCTCGTGGAGTCCTCCCTGCGGGGCGCCAATCTCTGGAACGAGGTCAAGGATCGTCTGGGCAAGCCCGGTTCGGGGCTGTCCGGTGGTCAGCAGCAGCGCTTGTGCATTGCCCGCGCCATTGCCGTGAAGCCGGACGTGATTCTCATGGATGAGCCCTGCTCCGCCCTGGACCCGATTTCCACCCTGGCCATCGAGGATCTCATCAACGAGCTCAAGGCCGATTACACCGTGGTGATCGTGACCCACAACATGCAGCAGGCATCGCGTGTGTCCGATCGCACCGCGTTCTTCAATATCGAGGGCACCGGCAAGCCGGGCAAGCTCATTGAGTACGCGCCCACCACGGAGATCTTCAACAACCCGCAGAAGAAGGACACCGAGGATTACGTGTCCGGCCGTTTCGGCTGATCCGGTGCGTCCCTGACGCTTCTCACAAGACGACGACGTCGCGCGCACCCGAGCGCGCGGCGTCGTCGTCTTGTCATGCCCCGAGCTGGAGCAGAGGTGATGCGGCGAGGAAGAGGGTACCGGCGATCACGGCGCAGACGGGAATCGTCACCGCCCACGTGACCAGAACCTGAACCAGGGTGCGGTGGTAAACGGTTCGGAACCGTTGAAGCGTCCCTGCCCCCAGAATGGCGGCGGTGCTGGTCTGGGACGTGGACATGGGGAACAGGGTCAGGAAGCCGCCGATGAACAACAAGGAGCCGGCGACCGTCTGAGCCACCGCGCCTCGCAACGGATCCAGGTTCACCACTCGTGAGGACAGGGTGTAGGCGATGCGCCAGCCACCCCCCAGCGTTCCCGCGCCCAGGCACAGGCCCACGAGCACCGGAATCCACCACGGGATGTGCGAAATGGGAATGAACATCCCATAACACATGAGCAGGACAACGAACACCCAGATGGCACGCCGGCCGTGTTGGATGCCATGGCCGAAGTGGATGGCTGCCGCGCCGGTGGCCTGAACAACGGCAGATCGGCGTTTGACGACGCCCGGGGCTTCATGTCGGGCGAGGTAGACGGCCACGAAGACCAGTACCTGCGCAAGGATGAACGCGATGGCCGGGGCCACGATGATGGGCAGCGCCAATTGCCAGAGTGTGCTGGCATGCACGGCGAGATCGGGGGCCAGGCCCACCGCGTAGGCACCCACGAGCGAGCCGATGATGCCACCGCTCATGGCCGCCGTGGACGAGGCGGGCATGGCCCACCACCACGTGAGAAGGTTCCACGCCACGGCCGTGACCAGGGTGCAGATGATGACCACGGTTCCCACGGTGCTGATGGGAACGGGGATGTCGAACGGGATGAGCTGCGTGAGGACGAGCCCCACGGTGAGGGCGCCGAGCACGTTGAACACGGCACCCATTGCCACGGCCACGCGCGGGGTGAGGGCATTGAAGCGGATGGGTAGCGCGTTGGCATTGGAGGCGTCATGAAACCCGTTGACCACGGTGAAGGCGATGGCCAGGATGAACCCGATGGCCAGCAGGAGCTCAGCCATGGGATATCAGGATTCCGAGACGAGCACTCGGCCGACCTCGGCGGAGACTTGACCCAGAGCACGCGAAGCGTCCAGTAGTCTGCCCGCGGCGTCCATGCGACGGATGGCGTGGGGCGCCTTGTGTTTGTCCAGCAGGGACGCGCGATAGTTTCGGTGGGTTCGCTCCGACTGGCGGGACAGCCGCATCATTTCGAACCAGTAGTCGTCCAACTCGTCCAGGGTGGCCAACCGGCCCATGGCCTTGGTGGTCATTTCGGACATCAACCGGATGACGTTCAACTGTTCGGTGGCGTGAGACGTGGGGCGGTCGATCTGGTACAACTGCTGGGTTTCGGCACACGCGACGAGGGCCTCCACGGATTTCAGGACCCACTGGCCCAGGATGTACAGGTCCTGGCGGGGGATGGGAACCACGTAAGAAGAGCGCGTGGTAGTCATCAGGGAGAAATACAGGTTGCTGCACTCGTCCTCGGTGTCCAGCAGGGCCTGCAGGGTTTCACCGGTGTGGTCGTGGGCGGCGCTGAGGTGTTCGGCCAAGAGGTCCACGGAGGTGGTGACGCACCGGGACATGTGAACCAGGAGCTCAATTACCTGTTCGTCCTCCGGGAAGATCCGAAAGGCCATACCCCGCCCGTCCTTAGATGTAATCCGCGTGAAATTTCGACCTCACTGTACCCGCCTCAGGTAAACGCAATGGCCGCACGATGACTTGCTCGCCCAAGCAGGGGGAATGACAAGGATTGGGGGATTGAAAGGGGTGCCGGACCGGGAGCGCCTCTCGGCGGAAGGCCGCTCGTAGCGGCTAAATGATGGAGCCCGGGGCTGCCACGGCCCGACACCTGTTCACCATGCTAAACCCTGTGCGGGGGGCTAATCCAATACCCCGGCGCGCCAGGCCTTGGCTGCGGCGTCGAGCTCGTTCGCGGTTCGGGAGAGTCTGGGGATGCGGTGATCGGCGCGCCGCACGGTCAAGCTGGGGATGTCCTGCGTGCGTTGCTGGCCCAGTGCAATCACGCGACAGAACGCCGCAAAACGTTCCAGGGCTACGTCGAACTCGCCGTTGAACGCACCCGACAGGATGGTGTCCGCGACCCGGCAGATCTCCTCGGCACCGGGCGGATCGGCCACACCCGCGACCACGTTGGAGACCTGCGCCGTGCCCTTGCCCGCCGCGAACCAGCGGCCCATCCGATGGGGGTCCGTGCGGGCCGCCGCGCGCAGGGCGTACAACCGCCACAGGGCGCCGGGCAGCGAGACGGCGGGTGCTTGGGCCCAGAGCTCGGCTATGCCCTCCAGACCTTGCTCGTCCGTGAGCTGGACCAGCCTCTGGTGCACCTCGGGGTCGTCCGCCTCGCGGCCGCGGGACACGAGCGCGTGGGCCGCCAAGTGGGCTGCTTCGGAAACGCGCGCGGGATCAATCCCGCCCTCGTGGGCGTCGAACTGCTCCGGTGAGAATTTCACGGGCGAATGGTGCTGGCGCGGTTCGTTCATGAGCCCAGCCTACGCGCGTGATCAGTCCGTGGTGTGGGTTTCCCCGGCCTGCTGACGCCAGCGTTCCTCGATGCGGCGCATAGCGTGCGCCGAGACGGCACGCCACCACCGCAGGGCCAGATCCGGGTGGGATTTCTCGATCTCGTCCACGGCCTCCGGTGGCAACCGGCGGGCCGTCACGTCCGTGAGCGTGGTGAAACTGACCATGTGCCGGGAGTCCGTTCCCAGGGCCACCTCACCAAAGCTCATGCCGGGGCCCACGACCTCCAATTCCACGCGCTCCCCGGTGGGGGAGCGGCGAGTGATTTCCACATTGCCCGAAATCACCATGTACACACCCTCAAACCGTTGCCCGGCTCGCAGCACCGTGGTTCGGGCGGGCCACTCCACGCGCACGGTCTTGGAACGAATTTCTTCGACGTCCGCCTCGGACAGCGAGCTGAGCAGGTCCGAGCGGGTCGAATGCACCTTGTCCGGCATGCATTCGGGGCCGCCGAACTTGTCCAGGATTTGATCCTCCGCCCACGTCAGGGCCTCGGCGCGCGTGGGGAACACGGTAACGGGGTGCTCCAAGTCCTGCGTATGTTCTGAGCCCTTCTCAGCAATGATGCTCAGGTGGCGCCCGACCTGTTCCAGCTGTTCCGATGTGCGGCCCAACAGCGGCATCACGTACCGGGCCAGATCGTCCACCGGCCTGATGTCCACCAGCACGTAGGCGCATTCACGCGCGGCCTCACGAATCGTGCGGATCGCAGTTTCCGCGCCGGCGAAACGTAGGTCCCCCTGCAATTCGATGATCCGCACATCTTCGCCGTGTTCCTCAAGCACCTCGGCGGCGGCCTCGTTGCGGCGCATCAACGACGGCGCCTCGGACAGGTAGTACTCGGAACGCACGGTCGAGTGGCCGTTGCGTTCCGTTCGGGCGAAGTGCAGGTCCAGATCCTCGGTCAGGCGTTCGCATGCTGCCACGCCACGCACCGAATTGCCGTGTTGATCCAGCGGAGGAGAGAAGACCGCCACGGCCAGCTGACCGGGAAGGACCGCGAGGATACCGCCGGACACACCGGATTTGGCCGGCAGCCCCACCTGCAGGGCCCAGCGCCCGGCATCGTCGTACATGCCGCACGTGTTCATGACGGAGAGGACGTCCGAGATCACCCGGGTGCCCAGTACACGTTCACCGGTCAGGGGATTGCTGCCCCCCGCGGCGAGC
Source organism: Kocuria sp. cx-455 (assembly GCF_057707085.1). Classification (NCBI taxonomy): domain Bacteria; kingdom Pseudomonadati; phylum Acidobacteriota; class Terriglobia; order Terriglobales; family Candidatus Korobacteraceae; genus Candidatus Sulfotelmatobacter; species Kocuria sp. cx-455. The sequence continues at coordinate 250,974 of NZ_JBYIPM010000007.1, forward strand.
GTGGCACCCATGCGTGCCAGATCCACGCAATTGAGCATTACCGAGCACTGCGCGAAGTAGTCCTCGAGCGCGTCCGTGGGATCACCTTCGATAATGCCGCGGGATGCCAACAACCACCCGAGGGCGCGATTGCGATCACCCGCGCGGTGTTCTTGAGCCTGAATGGTCTTGTTGTAGCGCAGCTGCCGCCCGGCCAAACGGGAATACAGGCGCAGAATGCGATCCCGGCGCGTGCCGTGGGCGGTGTTCTTGACCAGTGACGTGGCCGCGATCGCACCCGCGTTGATCATGGGGTTGGCGGGGCGGCCCGTTGCGGGCTGCAGGGAGATCTCGTTGAACGCGTCACCGCTGGGCTCCACGTCGATCTTCTCGAAAACGCCGTCCATGCCCCGGTCCACCAGCGCTTGCGCGTAGGTGAATGCCTTGGAAATGGACTGGATGCAGAAATCCTGTTTGGAATCACCGGCCTGATAGATGGCACCGTCCACGGTGGCCACGGCAATGCCTAGAAGGTCCGGATCGGTATGGGCGAGAGCCGGAATCGAGTCGTTGATGGCGCCACCACGGACCTCGCGCAGGTCCTCCATCACCCGTTGCAGGTACTCGGTGATGACGGAAGGGCCCAACTTGGTCTTGGAGACGGTGCTCATGAAGTGCGTACCTCTTGCGGGACCACGGGTGACCCGGACAGCACACGGAGCACCACAGACGAACAAATGGATTGGGTCGACAAAATCCCCACCAGCACCGCCGGCTGCAGCATGGCCGCCTGAGCGGGGATGCGCCCCCACCAAGGCTCCCATACATGCGCCGGATAACGTGAGCGAACCGGTAGCCGGCGTCTGGTCGATGTGGGCCGGCACGCATGACGGCGGGCAATGCGGTGGCGCCGAAAGTGGAAAAGTGCTGTGCCTGCGGTAGAGTAGCGGTGCTCCGTTCCCGGTTCGCCGTTGCGGGGCACGCGCCTTTAGCTCAGTTGGTAGAGCAGTGGACTTTTAATCCATGGGTCGTGGGTTCGAGCCCCACAGGGCGCACCTCCTGCGCAAGGCCCGAACCTGTACCGTGGTGTGTTCATCGGTTGAGGTTCGGGCCTTTCTCATGCCCGGCGCCGCTCAGTCCAGGGCACTCACCAGCGCGGGGAGTGCCTGGCCGGCCGGGGCGCGCCAGACGTGATCGACGCTGCCCGACACCTTCGAGACCCGGGGATTGATTTCAACCACGGGCACACCGCGCGCACCGGCGAAGTCCGGGATGCTCGCGGCGGGGTGCACCAGGCCCGAGGTTCCCACGACGAGCACCAGGTCCGCTTCTTGCACGGCTTCGACCGAGTCCTGGAACGCCCTCTCGGGCAGGGTCTCGCCAAACCACACGACACCGGGGCGGACCGGCCCACCACACTGATGGCATCCGGGCGGGTCGAGCCGAGCCACGGGCTCCGTAATGGGCGGATAATCGACGTCGGCGGGCGCGCCGCAGCTCGCGCAGTGCAGGGCGAAGAGGTTGCCGTGGACGTGGGCGAGAACCCCAGCGCCCGCCCGTTCGTGCAGGTCATCGACATTCTGGGTGGAGATCCACAGATCGATTCCGGGGCGAGCCTGCCATTGTGCAAGCGCCACGTGACCGGGGTGCGGGTCGGCCCGGCGCACGAGGGATGCGCGCCACGCGTACCAGGCCCAACACTGGGCCGGGTCGTCCTCCCAGGCCTCCGGGGTGGCGAGCTCCGCCGGGTCAAAACGCTCCCACAGTCCGGTCTGGGCGTCGCGAAAGGTCGGGACACCGGATTCGGCGGACATCCCCGCCCCGGTCAAAACCGTCACCCGCCGGGCCGAGCGTGCGAGGTCGAGGATCTCGGTGGGCACTCGATCGGAGGCAGACATGTTCCTCACGCTAGATCATGACTTCCCAGCTACCCCCGCAGCAACGCCTAATTCTCCCGGTGCGCCATGATGGGTACATGCCACCGTCCGCAGCGTCACCACCACGCAACATGTCACAGCGCGTGGAGCGGAACGTGGCTCGGCTGGAATCGCCGGACCGGATCCCCGGCATCGATCTGGCCCGGGGCTTGGCAATCCTGGGTATGTACGTGGCCCATCTGACCGTGGTCACGCCCCTGGAATGGTCGCAACCCGAGACCTGGCTCGGGGTGGTCGAGGGCAGGTCCGCCATTTTGTTCGCAACCCTCGCCGGTGTGTCCTTGGGTCTCATGGGCTCCGGGATTCGAGCGCGAGCCGGCGAACACAGCGCGGCACGCGCCCCACGCCGCGCCATCACGATCCGCGCGCTACTCATCTGGACCCTCGGGCTACTTCTGCTCAGTCTTGACGCGCCCGTGTTCGTGGTGTTGCCGGCCTACGGCCTCCTCTTGGTGATCGGCGGGTTCATGGTCTCGTGGTCCGGGCGGGCGCTCGTCCTCACAGCGGCGCTCGCGGCCACTGTTGCGCCCTTCGTGGTCACGCTGATCGACAGCGGGGGCCCGCCCGAACGAGGAAGTGCCGCGGACTTCGTTTCCGACGTGCTCGGGTGGAATTACCCCTTTGTGCTGTGGCTGGCGTTCGTGGCCGCGGGGATCATTGCGGGGCGGTTGATCCGGCGCGGAATCGGCCCCACGGTGTTGCTGCTCGTGTCCGGGGTGGCACTCTCCGTGCTCGGTTACGCGGTGTTCGGCCCTGTGGGTAATCACGTGATTGCTCGTCACGGGTCGGATCTCCAGACCGGATCGATTCTCTGGGCGCTGTCGGTCTTTCGCGACGACCCCCACTCGAACGGGGTGGGGGAGGCGTTCGGCTCGGGAGGATTCGCGCTCGCAATCCTCGCCTTGTCCGTTCTTGCGGCGACGACGTCACTGCGCTGGCTTCTGTGGCCGGTTCGGGTAATCGGGTCCATGCCTTTGACGGCATACACGGCGCACCTGCTCGTGTGGGGCATCTGGATCATGGTCACACCGGGAGTGGGCTCCGACATCGACCGGTTGCAAGGATTTCTGGCGCTCGATCCGTTCTGGCCGATCACCCTGGGAGTCACGACGGGCTGTATGGCCTGGGCATTGATATGGGGGAAGGGCCCCATGGAGCAGCTCGTTCATGCGGTATCGGCCGAGGCGGGGGAGCCCGGCCGGTAGATGGCATCCGTCCCGAGCTGGGCGAGGGACGCGGACTATAGGGTCGCGACGGCGCGAGCCAACCGGGCGTCGGAGTCGTACAGCGCCGCAACGTCAAAGGTGGACGCCGTGCTCATGATCTCGTCCGCCCCGGTGCGCTCCAGCAGGTCGCTGACCTCGCTCAGAACCTTGTCCTCCGTCCCCGCCATGACGGTTGCCAGTGCCTGGGAGACGTAGCGATCTTGCCGCCCCGTGCGCTGCGCGGGGAGCGACGTCGTCGGCTGGAGCGGCGGGAAGGACCCGGTGAGGCGGGATTGAGCCATGGCCCAGGCCTCCGGCACAGCGAGGTCGCGAGCTTCCGAGGCGGAGTCGGCCACGAAGAGTTCCGCGGAGACGATCAGATACGGTTCGGCCTGCTGGGAGCTGGGGCGGAACTCGGAGCGGTACGCGTCGAAGGCCTCCGGGCTTGACGTGAGCAACGGCCCACCGACCACCGCCGGAAGGCCCAGCTCTGCTGCGATTTGCAGCCCGGTACCGGTACCCAGCACGAAAAGCGGGATGCGGCCGGTATCGGCCGGGCGGATCGTGACGTTGCCCGCTCCTGTCAGATACTCGCGGACGTCATCGATGGCCGCCGCGAATTCTCGCGGCCGGGCCTGCAACGCGCCGAGCGCTTCGCGCACCGGTTTGGTGAAGCCCAGGGAGCGCCCCAGACCCAGGTCGAAACGCTCGCCTGCAGGGCCGTGAGCACCGCGAATTCCTCGGCGACCACGATGGGGCGGTGATTGGGCAACATTACTCCGCCGGACCCCACACGAATCGTGTTGGTGGCGGCGGCAACCGCCTGGGCGAGCAAGGCCGGGGTTCCCGAGGCCACCCCGGGAACCCCGTGGTGTTCGGACACCCAGAACCGGTGAAACCCGACTTCCTCTGCGCGTCGGGCGCGTTCCACCGTTTGGTGCAAAGCGGCGGAATCGGTGTGGCCCTGGCGGGTGCGGGATCGGTCGAGGAGCGAAAGTGGAATACCCATCACTGACAGAACACGGCCGCGCGGTCACTCATTCCGGGGGGCATTGCATGGTGGTCATGACCGCAGCGTAATGGAGTCCAGTGCCACCTGAGCCTCCTTGGTGAGGTTCTCGGGAAGGGGCGCGCTCTTGACCGAGTCTCCCGCCAGCTGTTGACCCTCGGGGCTGACCACGTAGTGCCCGAAGGTCTTGACCAGTTCCAAGGTTTCGGGGTCGCTGTAGCTCGTGCAGAACACATGGTACGAGGCCAGGACCACGGGGTAGGCGCCTTGCACGTCAGGGGTGCGGTCGATGTCCAGTGCGATGTCGTGTTCACCGGTTCCTTCCACCCGAGAAGAAGCTCCCACGGCCGCAGCCGCGGTTTCGGCGGTCACGGGCACGTACTCGTTGCCCACCTTCACCCTGGCTTTGCCCAGGGAATCTCCCACGAGGGAGTCGTCCGCGTACGTGATGGCGCCCTCGGTCTGGTTCGTCACGGTGACCACGCCGTTGTTGCCCTGGGCGCGCTCGCTGGGAAGGGCGTTGGGCCAGCCACCGTCATGCTCGTCGGTCCATATCTCGGGTGCGGTGGCCTCAAGGTAGTCGGTGAAATTCTCCGTGGTCCCGGAGTCATCGGCGCGGGCGACCGGGGTGATCGTGCCGTCAGGCAGGTTCACATCCGGGTTCTGGTCTGCAATGGCAGGGTCATTCCACCGTGTGATGTCGTGTCGGAAGATCTTGGCGATCGTGGGCGCGTCCAAGTTCAATTCCTTGATGCCCGGCAGGTTGAAGGCCACGCTGATGGGGGAGATGTAGACGGGAATGTTGATGGCCCCGCCCGGACCGCAGGTGTCCGTGACTTCGGTCTGCTCGTCCTCGTCCAAGTACGCGTCCGAACCCGCGAAGTCCGTGCCACCGCCCACGAGTGCGGAGCGACCCGCGCCTGAACCGGCTGACAAGTATTGCACCTTGGCGTTGGGGTACGTGGATTCGAATCCGGTCCGCCACGTCTGCATGGCCGCGTTCTGGGCCGATGAGCCGATACCCGTAAGGGTGCCCGACAGCGAGGTGTCGCCCTGTTCGGCGGCCCTGCGTTGTTCCTCACCCAAGGGGTAGTCGGAACCGCAACCGGTCAGTACCATTCCGGCGGCCAGGGCCAGCGCTCCGAGTTTGGAGTAACTCATTGTCTTTCGAGGGGCACCTGTTCGGCTCATGTTCATCTCCGCGACATGTTGAGGGCAGAAGACCATGGTAAACACGCAGGCGTCCAAGTCGCGCATCCCGGGCCCTTCTGCACGGGAGGCTCACCCCTGCGTCGGATTCCCCGGACGGATCGGAGAAGTGACCTTCCATGTGGGTAGCTTGGGGGACGAGCCACAAGTTGACGTGTCCCCTCTTTACGCCACGGCGCACCCGGGTCCAGTAGGTGACACGTCCCCTATGGGTCTTGAAACCACGTTTGGCTAGTGCAAACGTGAACCCCAGGGTTGAGGACAGCCCGTGTGATGCGGTTCGAATAGTGCTGGCAACGGAGCGGAACTCATGCTTACATACTGTTGTTACTTCAAGTACCGGGGAGCAACCAATGTTTTGGCCAGGGGGGCCAAAACCTGTCCTGTCGGGTACGGTGAACGCGTTGAAACGCTGGGGGGCGTGAAAGCGCAATTACTCACCGTGAAGTAATGAACGGAAGTCATTGCGGGGGCTTTGGCTTCACCAGCGGATTGATCCGCACCGGCTCTGCCGGTGGACGCGTCCGCCGGGCTCGTGTTTCTTCGGGGGAAAAAACATGAGCGCGGCGGGCGCCTTCCACTTTAACGGTCCGTGACCTCCCTCCAGCGGTCTCCAGCCACTCACGCCCCCCTTGCTTATGCGTGTCTGATTGCGCTGAGACACTTTCGGCATGAACCAGGCATCGGAGACAATCGACCGTCAGCTGTACGAGCAGGCCGTGACTTACCTGCGTGCGCTCACCAACAACCCGGCAGCAGACTTTCACCCCGGGCAGTTCGATGCCATTTCCGCACTGGTTCGGGAGCACCGTCGCGCCCTGGTGGTCCAGCGCACCGGCTGGGGCAAGTCCGCGGTCTACTTCATCTCCGCGCTGTTACTGCGAGCACAGGGGTACGGGCCCACACTCATCATTTCCCCGCTGCTGGCCCTCATGCGTGACCAAGTGGCGGCGGCGGCCCGAGCAGGAGTCCGGGCGGCGGCCATTTCCTCGGCCAACCCCACGGAATGGGGGGAGGTCACCGCCGCACTTGAACGGGGGGAACTCGATGTCCTGCTGGTCTCGCCCGAGCGCTTGAACAACCCTAGGTTCCGGGACGAGCAGCTCCCACAGCTGGTGGACCGGCTCGGCCTTCTGGTCGTGGACGAGGCCCACTGCATTTCTGACTGGGGACATGATTTCCGTCCGGATTATCGCCGGATCAAAGACCTGCTGGGACGCCTTCCCGATTCGGTGGCCGTCCTGGCCACCACAGCCACGGCCAATGAGCGAGTCATTGAGGATGTCCGAGAACAACTGGGCGTGGGAGTTGGAGATCACCGCGAAGTGTTCACACTCCGAGGGCCGCTGTCGCGGGCGTCGCTGCGGTTGGGTGTCCTGCGTCTGCCCTCCACGGCCACCAGGTTGGCGTGGCTGATCGAGCACTTGGACGAGCTGCCGGGGAGCGGCATCATTTATGCGCTGACCATCAGTGCCGCGGAAGACACCGCGCGAGCGCTCACGGAAGCCGGACACGCGGCGGTGGCCTACACGGGCCGAACTGATGCGGCGGAGCGCGAAGAACTCGAAGCCGCCCTGAAAGACAACACCGTGAAGGCGCTCGTGGCCACGTCGGCGTTGGGCATGGGGTTCGACAAACCGGACCTGGGGTTCGTGGTCCACCTCGGTGCGCCGTCCTCACCGGTGGCTTACTACCAGCAAGTGGGCCGTGCCGGCCGCGCGACCGACAGCGCCGATGTCCTGCTACTGCCCGGTGCCGAGGACCGCGAGATCTGGGAATATTTTGCCACCGCGTCCATGCCCACGGAGGAGAAATCCGGGGCAGTGCTGACGGCGCTGGCCGAGCACGGGGGGCCCCTCTCGGTCGCGGCCCTGGAAACCAGGGTGAACATCAAACGCACGCCCTTGGAGCTGTTGTTGAAGGTGCTCGCAGTGGATGGCGCCGTGGAACGTGTCTCGGGTGGTTGGCAGTCCACGGGCAAGCCGTGGGAGTACGACGCCCCTCGGTACGACCGGGTTCGCCGCGCTCGCATTGCCGAGCAGCAGGCCATGATGGACTATCAGTTCACCACTGAGTGCCGCATGCAGTTCCTGGCCGAGCAATTGGATGACCGAACGGCCCAACCGTGCGGTCGCTGCGATGTGTGCGCCGGCGCGTGGTACGCCACCACAGTGCACAAGGAGGCCTCCGCGGCTGCGGACAGCGCCCTGCATCGAGCGGGTGCGCCCCTGGAGCCCCGCGCCCAATGGCCCACCGGCATGGACCGGCTCGGCATCCAGGTCAAGGGCAAGATCCCCGAGGACGAACGCGCGGACCGGGGTAGATCTCTGGCTCGTCTCACCGACTTGGGATGGGGGCAACGATTGCGGGAGATTTTCCGCACCGATGACAACGGTCAGCCCGTGGACACCACCGTCGACTCCTCCCTGGGGCGTGCGTGTATCGGTGTTCTCGCCCAGTGGGACTGGTCGACTCGCCCCACCGGCGTGGTGGCCATGCCGTCATTGTCTCGGCCCGAGTTGGTGTCCTCCCTGGCGCAGGGGCTCGCCGCGGCGGGGCACCTGCCCTTCCTCGGAACCCTGCGGCTCAACCAGGATGTTCCGCGCGGAAGCCACGGCGGAAACAGTGCCTACCGACTCGCGGAAGTATGGGACCGGCTCTCCGTTCCACCCGAGATCGCGCAGGCCCTGCGGGAACAACCGCAGCCATCGATCCTGTTGGTGGATGACCTGGTGGATAGCCGCTGGACTCTTACCGTTGCCGCGCGTGAGCTGCGCTTGGCGGGCGCCACCAATGTTCTGCCGTTCGCTCTGGCAGCCCAGGGCTGACCGGAAACGTGACTGCACCAACGTGACCCGAGGGGTAGCCACCAAGCGCTGTCTCAGAGGATTCCATTAGTCTCGTGACATGCACGAATCATCTGGCCCGCCCGTGGTCGACGTCGTCATTCCCGTTCACTCCCCAGACCGCCCGCTGGGACGGGCCGTGGACTCGGCCATTGCCGCCACGCGGGGAATGCGCCCCGCGGACTGCGGGATCCTGGTGGTCGCGCATCACCTATCCGCACGGCAGGTTGAGTCCATGCTCTCGGACGAGCAGCTGGCGCGAGTGACCATCATCGAGTGCTCGGACCCGGGAACTACACCCGCAGGTCCGCGCAACACCGCTCTGGAACGGACCACCGCGGCCTTCATTAGTTTCCTCGACAGCGACGACACCCTGGACCCCGGGGCCGTGGATCGGTGGTTGTCGATTGCTCAGACCCGTGGCAGCGACTGGGTGCTGCCGTTCCAGCACCACTCCGATGGGCGAGCGGACATGACTCCCATCACCCGCCCGTGGCGCAGCTCCAATCTCTCCGCGGTGGCGGACCGGTTGTTCTATCGAAGCTCAGCTTTTGGGCTCATCCGTGTGGCCACGGCCAGAGCGGCGGGCGCCCGGTTCGATACCGGCGTGATCACGGCCGAGGAACAAGCGTTCATTCTTCGGCTCCACACGCACGCCCGGCGCATTGATTACGCCCGGGGTATCCCCGGACTGCTCGTCCACGCGGACGCGACGGATCGGGTGTCCCGGGTTCCCATTCCCGTGCTCGACCAAGCCCGGCCCGCTCTCCGCCTCAGCGAAGCGCAGTGGTTCGCTCAGGCTCCGCCCGCCCTGCAAGCGGGGTTCTACCTGAAATTCATCCGGGTCAACATTTTTCCCTCCATCGAGTTGCATGTGAAAAATGGGTCGTGGGATCGCTCACAGGCGCAATCGACGTACGACTCGATTCAGTCCCTGCTGCGTGCCGCTCCGCTGAGCAAAAACCAGCTATCACGGGCCGACTCGCACGTGATCGAGCTGCTGAGCAATCCCGAGACGGAACCGGCGCGGTTGGCGCAGGCCCTGGCCGCACGACGTCGTTTTGCCTCACCTGCGGCATTGGCGACCCCGCGACTGTCGTGGTTGCTCGCGAGGAACGCCCCACTGCGGATCAGCGCGGCGGGAGCAATTCAGATTCTGCGTCACAAGTGGGGCCGGCGGCGCGGTTCGGCGGCGGGTTGAAGTCCGCCCCCGGGCAGTCGGGCCGCTAGTTCTTGCGCAAGCGTCCCGCAACCATGCGGATGCGGGGTGCCAGATCGCCCCAAGAAATCAAGGCCCACGCGGCGCAGAACGCCAAGGTGAGAACACCGGTCACCCACAACTCAGAGTGACGCAGGCCGAAGAACAGGCAGCCCAGAATCAGGGCGTACCCGGCCACGATTCGGGTGAGTAGGCCGCCCCAGCGCATTCGGTCATGAACCCAGACCACGATCATGGGCGCCAGAGCGCTGATGAAACAGGCCACCGTGTAGCCAATGGCAGACGCCATGACTCCCATGGTGGGTCCCAGCCACAGGATCGTGCCCACGCCGAGCAACATGCCCACCCCGTTGCACAACGCAAGGACCCTGACACCCCACGACTCGCCGCCGTTGAGACGGGAATTGGCGGCGTTGAAACTTGTGGCCGAGACGGCGAAGAACAGGATGATCAGCAGCGGCACCGATCCCGCGAATTCATCGATCCGAGCGCCGTACAACACGTGAATGAGGGGCTCAGCCCAAATGATGCCCACACCGAAAACGGGGAGGAACACCAGGACCATCACCCGCATGATGGAATCCAGCTGCCGTTTCATGTTCGCGTGGTCGCCCGCCGTGAACATGCGCGCCACGGAGGGGGCGAGCGCGACCAACATGGACGAGGAGAGCATGCTCGCGGGAGTTGCAATGGCCACGGCCGCGGAATACTGACCCACGGCAGCCAGGGTGTCGAAGCGGTGCCCGAGCAGCAAGGACAACTGCAGCAACCCCGCGGCCGTGATGATGTTGATGGACGCCCAGAGGGTGAACATCAGAATTTCTTTCTTGAGGGCCGACGGCAGCTTGCTTCCGCCCTTGCGAGGCCAGGACGGGATGGCGTACATCAAATACCCGACGCTCAAGGGAAGGAGCAACAGCGGTGTGAGTTCCCCCAGGAGAACAATGACCAACAGCGTGAGGGTCGCGAAGGAACTGATGCAGTCCCAGGCCGTGGTCGTGACGAACTGGTTGTTCCCGGTTCTGACACCGCGCACAAAGTTGTAGGCGGACAACGAGATGACCAGCAGGCCCGTGGACAACGCGTAACTCAGGGGGAGGCCCAGCGCGAAGACAGACAGCACAACCGCGGTGGCGGACAACGCGGCCATGCCGATCGCTGCGCTCCGCGAGGCGTACAGGCTCACGGATAATTGTTCGTCCGAGTTTCCCCGGCCGCGTGCCATGGCAATGAATTTGGACGCCGCATTGCCCGAGGCCTGGGGCCACAGCAGGACCAGGAACAGCGCCAGGGAAATAGCGGTATTGACCTGGCCCAGGATTTCGTTGCCCAGGAGGTTGCCGATCAGCAAGGTGTAGCCGAAACGCGACAAACCCTGGACGAACACGGCGATGACGGTCAGGGCGAACGAGGACCCGATGGGGTTGTCCTTGTTCTCGTGGTTGGGGGGCGGGAAGAGAATTCCACGCCAGCGCCCTGGAGCGCCCGGAGTAGCAGCCGGAGTGGTCATTGGGTGAATACTAGCCAGAGATCTTGGATGTAAGGGTCGAGCGGTCGGTGATCAGACGGTAAATCGTGTCGAACGTCGCTCCCACGGCCTGCCGGGAGAATCGCTCGCGGACCGTGTCGGCGATGCGGTCCGGTGAAACCGCGTGGAATCGGTCCCAGGCCAGGAGCACGGCATCGGCCAGGTCGTCGGGTTCCCAGCTGTCTGTCAGTACGGAGTTCTGGTCGGTGCAGTAGTCGTCGAAACCGCCACTGAGCGGCACCGCGGCGGGACGACCAGCGGCCTGGGCCTCGGCCACCGCCGTGAAGAAGTTCTCTTGCTTGCTGGGCAGGAAGAACACATGCGCCCGCGACAGATGCTCTGTCACTTCCGAAGGGCCAATGGGGCCGGTGAAGACCACACGATCGCCAATACCGAGTTCTTCGGCGCACTTCTGCGCGGCGGCCATCAGCGGGCCTTTACCCACGAGCGTGTATTGCACATCCGTTCCGCGCTGCACCAGGCGGGCTACGGTTTCCAGCGCGAGCAACGGCTGTTTCCGGTCAACGAGGGCTCCCACGCCCACGAGCCGCAGGGGAGGCGCGGACGGGAACGGTTGAATTGGGTTCGGGTTCTGCACCACGCAGGGAACCACGTGCGTGGCGCCCGGGCGCGAAAACTTGGCCATCTCGTCAGCGAGTTCCCTTGTCACACCGGTGACTGCGTGGGGCAATCGCAAGACATAGCGCAGCCAGGACACACTCCGCCACAGCGTTCCCACACTCGCGGGATTGACCACGCCGTTCCAGTGTTCGGTGTGGGCCCAGGGCACCCTACGGAATAACCACGCGGGTGCCGCGAAGAGGGCCGCCGAAAACGCCATGGTGTGGAGTACGTCAGCACCCTGTAATCCGCGTGAGATCAAGCGGGCTACTCGGACAAAACTCAGCGGATTCGTCACATCCAGCCACACTCGAGTGACCGGGACACCCTCGTAGAATTCTTGGACGGAGGGGCGGGATTCTCGACCGATGTTGATGTGCACCACGGAGACGAGGTGACCAGCCTCCTGAAGCGCCCAGCAGTGCTCCAGGACAAACGGTGTCCGGCTCGGAATGTCCGTATCCGGAAACCAAGCAGTGACCACAAGTGAGCGCATGAGGTGGCACCTTCCAGCGGTATCGGCGGCACGGGGTCAGCGACGCATGGTCGGACCCGCGGTGTGACTGATCAATGAGGTAACCGGGATCGGGATGGATCGGATCCTGCGAGAACCGGCCTCAAATTACCATAGCCATTGTTCCTGACCCCGTGCGTTTTGACCCCGGCTCCGCCTGGCGGATAAGCTGACCATCGTTGTTTTTATGTCCGGTGTACCCACCGGTGATAACGCAACGTGGAGACGTGCCAGAGCGGCCGAATGGACTTCACTGCTAATGAAGGGTCCGGATTAAACCGGACCGGGGGTTCAAATCCCCCCGTCTCCGCCCTTTGTCCTGAGTCGGGTCATCGTTGACAGATGAGTCGGTAGATGGATGACAGAAGGGTTCTGGAACTTTATGGTTCCGGGGCCCTTTTGTCGTGTCTGGGGTCGGGGGTTCACTGGCAGCGGCGTTGTGGAGGTGCTGAGACAGTCGTTCTCAAGTTCCGTCATTTGAGCTGATGTCTCCTGTGCAGGGCATTCATGCGTGGGTGCTGCAACTGCTGGAGGGACCGTGCCAGCCGGTTCAGATCGTGGACGTCGTAGCGGGTGAGCAGGGTGTAGACCCATTGCCGGCAGAGCCCGTAGCGGGTGGCGGCCTGGGCGATGGTGAGGTGCTGATCGCGCACGGATCGGACGATGACTAGATGACGTGTTGTGCTTCCCATCCACCATCGTCACCGGCCGGGGCTGTTCACGATGTCGCGACTCACCGGTCAACGATCACGGGGTGGTTGCCAGCGTCAACACTGTCAACGATGTCCTGACTCTAGACACCCCCGTCTCCGCCCACCTGACTAGGCAAAATGCCGCCCCAGTTCCCCGGGGCGGCATTTTAGTTGACGTGCACCCTACGATTCAGGCCATGGCCAGCATCCGAGAGCGTTCACGCAAGGACGGCACGATCGTCTGTGTTGTGCCGTGCCGTGCTCTGGCGCGAGGCCGACACCGGCAAACAAACCTCTCGCACCTTGCTCCCCCCCCCCCCCCCGCAGGACGCCCATGAGTTCGCGGACCTCCTCAATGCCAACAGCAACAGCAACAACAACAGCTTCGCGCTCGCGGCCCGTGCTGCCTCCCAAAAGCATTCGACGGCGCCTAGACGAGCGAGTCCGTTTAGGCATAGTGGTCGTAGGCGATGAGGGAACGCTTGTTTGGTGTGCCGATGAGCCAGTTGTGCCAGATTCCGGCGG
>NZ_JBYIPM010000008.1:0-73914 GCF_057707085.1 Kocuria sp. cx-455
CACCGGCCGGCCAGTGTTGATCACCAGCTTCACGGCCTCGTCCTTGTACTCAGGAGAGAACTCCCGACGCTGTCTTCCCATGATGAACATCTTCTCTTACAAGGTGTCCACCGCCCGGGGTCAAGCCAGTGCGGGTGAGGAGCCTCGCGGCGACGCGGGAGTAGACGCCGGGGATGGTTCTGCCGCCGTGTTCTTCCAAGGTGAGTTGGCCCTTCAGTGTGTCGAACGCGGACTCGACTCACCGTCGGATACCGCCGAGTTTGCCAAAGCGCGGCTTCTTGTCTTGGCTGACGCGCCCTGGGTTTGTTGGAGACTCCTGACCTTGGAAACGAGGATGGGGTTATGTCGAAGGAACTGGCGAACGGGAAGCCGACGACGCGTCGCTACTCGGTCGAGGAGAAGGCCGCCGCGGTGCGGATGGTGAGGACGCTGCGCGCGGAGCGTCGAAAGCGGCAAGCCCGTGGCGGCGATCTGTCACGGGCCGTGGACGCTGATCGAGGCCGGTGTGGTCGAAGGCCGCACCTTGACGTCCTTCCCGAGCGTCCGCACGGACCTGCGCAACGCCGGTGCTGTCGTCGTCGACCAGGACGTCGTGGTGGACGGGGACCTGATCACCAGCCGCTCGCCCGACGACCTGCCTACGTTCTGCGATACGATGGGGGCGAAATTTGCGAGCAATTCGACCCAGGAAAAGGTGATGTCATGAGCGTGACTAAGGGACTGCTTGTCAGGCTGGAGGCCCTGCCCGGCAAAGAAGACGAGGTCCAGGAATTCCTCGGCATCGGGCGAGGGCTCGTCGAGGAGGAACCGGCCACCGTCGCGTGGTTTGCGATCCGTCTCGGCCCGTCCTCCTTTGGGATCTTCGACGTGTTCCCCGATGACGCTGGCCGCGACGCGCACCTGTCCGGCGCGGTTGCCACCGCTCTCGGCGAGCAGACCGGCAAACTGTTCAGCGAGCCCACGATCGAGAAGTTGGACGTCCTGGGCTCCAAACTTCCCGCCTGACACCACAGACCGGGAGTACTGGCCCAGAGAGGAGGGGTCGTTGCGCGCGGTGACTTCGGGCTTACACAGCCCGCTGACGTCGTGGCAGCGGCCCCTTCTCTTGTGGCCTATCGCTAATCACCAACAGATCGAGGAACCGCGATGACAGGAACTGACAACGGCGTTGCCACGACGCGTTCACCCGAGGTAGCAGTGATCGGGGGCGGGATCGTCGGTCTGTCGACGGCGTACGCGCTGCAGGAGCAGGGCGTGCCGGTGCGCTTGTACGAGGCTGGTCTGCCCGGGACGGGTCAGTCCGCAGGCGAGTCGCGGATCTTCCGGCATGCCCACGACGACCCGCGACTCGTCGCTTTCGCGCGCGAAAGCCGCGGCGTATGGGATGAGTGGGCCGAACACTTCGACGTCGAGCTGGTCTCATCAGACGGTGTCCTGGCGATCGGAGACAGCGCCCTGGCGCGGCTGCGGGTGCTCGATCAGGTCGGCGGCGTGGAAGCGCACGAGATCGACGCGGCCGAGGTCGCCCAGCGGATGCCGCTGCTCGCTGGGTACTCGGGGCCAGCGGTGCTCGACGAGTCGGGCGGCGCGATCCGCACCCGCGCCGCGATCACGGCACTCACGGGTGCCCTCGCAGACGCGGTCACCATCGGTGAGGTCATCTCCATCGATCCCCGCGCCGACGGGACGGTCGAGGTGCGCAGCGTCACCGACCGGGCTGTCTACTCCAAGGTGGTCGTGTGCGCCGGCCGCGAAACCGCCCGCCTGGCACGCAGCGTCGGCCTGTCGCTGCCGGTTCGCCTCGCCGCACACGTACGGCTGACCTTCGACGTGAAAGCCGCCGCCCCGGCACGAGTCGCGTGCCTGCAGGACAGCAGCGGCGTCTTCGGCGAAGTCGGCGTCTACGCGACGCCGCTACCGGGCAACAGCAGCTATTCGGTCGGACTCAGCGACACCGTCGGCGTCCGCGACGACGGTACTTTCATCGACCCGGCGGCGATTCGAGCGCTGGACGAACGCGCACGCGAATACGTGACACGGGCGCTGCCCGGTCTCCACCCAGAGCCGCGCGACTTCCTCCACTGCTGGGTGACCGACCTCCCGTGGAGTGAGGACGGCGTGGCCGTGTGGGAGGCAGGCTCTGTCTTCTTCGTGGCCGGTCACAATTTGTTCAAGCAGGCACCTGCGCTGGGTCGCGCTCTTGCCCGGGCTGCGACCGGCGGCGGTCTCCGCACCGAGCTCACGCCCGAAGCGCGCCTCGGCGAGGCCCAGGGCTAGCCCCGGTCTTTCATGACGGCGGTCGGGATCGTGTCGGAGCCGTGTAGTCGAGTGCGCCCGTGTGCGGAGTGACTGCGGGTACGACGACGGGCTGGCTGGCGCTGTCGGGCTGCGGTTCTCCGGGTGGTGATGTCGGGGGGGGGCGGACGAGCTAGCTCAGGCCGGTTGCGGGATGGCGGCGATGTTCGTGAAGACCGCGACGATCGCGGCTGCCCAGGGCCACGACTCCGGGATCCTAAGGCGACGTCGGCGTGCGCTGTGAGCGAGTCGGGTGGGCACGTGGAGGAATCGGTAGCGCAGCGCCTTCGGCTCGCAGGTTGCCAACGTGGCGGCGGAGCCGATGCATCCGAGCAGGCGGGTCCACGCGGTTAGGTCGGCCCCAATCTGGGTGATCATCAGCCAGGTCTGGTTGATGTTGAACTCCCGCGACGGAATCCGCCCAGGCCGCTGTCCTTGGCGTGGCGGATGCGGTCCTCGACCCGTGCATGGGCCCGGTGCCGGGCCTCGAGAAAGGCGAGCTGGCCGGCCGTGGTGTTGGTGACGAAGGCTTCGTAGCGCCAGCCGTCGCGTTCCTCGAACAGAGACAGTTGCGCGCCGGGGTGGGGGCGTTCGCGACGCACGATCACCCGTATCCCGGCTGGCCACTTGGCGAGAACCTTCGGGTCGATGAGGCCGGTCAGCTCGGCGACGTCGCCGCCCTCACGAACGCCGCCGTCGGCATCGAATGCTGGGGGGGGGACCAGAAGGGGACCACGAAAAACGACCGCCGGACATGATGAAGCCCAGCTGAGAAACCTGCTCTCACCTGGGCTTTTACGTCGGTCTGAAGCGCCCTGGGTTTGTTGGAGACTCGTGACCTTGGAAACGAGGATGGGGTTATGTCGAAGGAACTGGCGAACGGGAAGCCGACGACGCGTCGCTACTCGGTCGAGGAGAAGGCCGCCGCGGTGCGGATGGTGAGGACGCTGCGCGCGGAGCTCGGTGTCACGCAGGGAGCCGTGCAGCGCGTGGCGACGCAGCTTTGGTTACGGGGTCGAGTCGGTGCGGATGTGGGTCAAGCAAGCCGACATCGACGACGGCGTCACCCCGGGCGTGAGTAGCGCTGAGGCGCAGCGGGTGCGTGAGCTCGAACAAGAGAACCGGGAGTTGCGGCGGGCGAACGAGGTGCTCAAGCGGGCCGCCTCTTTCTTCGGGGCGGAGCTCGACCGCCACTACCGGAAATAGTCGTGTTCATCGACGCGAACAAGGACGACGTCGTGGACGCTCGCCGGCTCGGAGTCGAGCTCATCTGCAGACTGCTGCAGGTGGCCCCGAGCAGCTACTACGCCGCCAAGACCCGTGCGCCCTCGACACGTGCCGTGCGGGACAAGGAGTTGATCCCACTGCTGGTTGAGCTCTGGGAGAGCAACTACCGGGTCTATGGGGTCCGTAAGCTCTGGAAAGCCGCCCGACGCGCCGGGATCATGATCGGCCGAGATCAGACCGCCAGGCTGATGCGCGCCGCAGGGATCGAGGGCGCCAGACGGTCGAATCGAGTGAAGACGACGCGGCCGGATTCGGCGTCGGCGCGGCACCGGGACCTCGTGAAGCGGGAGTTCACCGCGACGGCACCGAACCGGCTCTGGGTGACCGATCTGACGTTCGTGCCGACGTGGGCAGGTGTCGCGTATGTGTGCTTCATCGTCGACGCGTTCTCCCGCATGATCGTGGGGTGGCGGGTCGCGTCGCACATGCGCACCGAGATGGTTCTCGACGCGATCGAGATGGCCCGCTGGTCCAGAGGCCACCATCACGCCGACCTGCGGTGTCACGGCGACGCCGGGTCTCAAGGCGGATTCAACTGGTCGTCGCAACACCTCGTGAGAGGGGTGTGTGATGGGTCGTCGTCAGCAGGCCGCGGACCGGGCTGTTCGTCCGAAGTTGCGGTCGCCGGGGCATCCAAAGTTCCAGCGGCCGGTCGAGGCGGCCTTCTGGAGAGCGATCGCGCAGGGACTGCGGAGGCCTCAGCGGTTGCGGGCGTGGCGCAGGCGGTCGGAGCACGGTGGTTCCACAACGCTGGGGGCATTCCACCGTTGGACCTGGACTTCACCCCGTCGAGCCGCTACCTCAGCTTCGCCGAGCGGGAGGAGATCGCGATCCTGAACGCCCAAGGCAACGGGGTTCGCGACATCGCCCGGGCGCTCGGCCGGGACTCGGGCACGATCAGCCGCGAGCTGCGCCGCAACGCCGCGACTCGGGGCGGGACGGGGGAGTACCGGGCATCGGTGGCGCAATGGAAGGCCAACATGGCCGCCAAGCGTCCCACACAGGCGAAGCTCGTCACCAACCCGCGGCTGCGTGAGTATGTCGAGCAGCGCCTGTCGGGCAAGGTCTCTCGCCCGGACGGCACCGTGGTCGCTGGACCGCAGCCGCCGCGGTTCACGGGCCGCAACAAGCCCCATCGCAAGGACAGGGCCTGGGTGCTGGGCTGGAGCCCGGAGCAGATCAGCAACCGGTTGAGGCTCGACTTCCCCGATGATGAATCCATGCGCATCAGTCACGAGGCGATCTACCAGTCACTGTTCATCGAAGCCAGAGGCGCTTTGAAGAAGGAACTCGTCTGGTGTCTGCCCACGGGCCGGGCGCTGCGGGTCCCTCGAGAACGATCCCGTCGCAAGACCTGGGCCCACGTCACCGAGGGAACGTTGATCAGCGACCGCCCCGCCGAAGCCGACGACCGCGCCGTCCCGGGACATTGGGAGGGCGAGCTGCTCATCGGGCTCGAGCGCTCTGCCATCGGGACCGTGGTGGAACGCACGACCCGGTTCACGATGCTGGTCCACCTGCCCCGCGAGGAGGGCTACCAGTTCAGGGCATCTATCGAGAACGGTCCGGCACTGGCAGGCTACGGCGCGATCACCATGAAGAACGCACTGGTGGACACGATGTCGACTCTGCCAAAACAGTTAGCACGCTCGGTGACCTGGGACCGCGGCAAGGAGATGTCGGCCCACGCCCTGTTCACGGTCGAGACAGGGACCCCGGTCTACTTCGCCGATACCGTCTCACCCTGGCAACGCGGCACGAACGAGAACACCAACGGACTACTGCGCCAGTACTTCCCCAAGGGCACCGACCTGTCCCGCTGGACGGCAGAAGACATCAACGCCGTCGCCCACGCCCTCAACAGCAGGCCCCGCAAGACCCCCGGCTGGAGAACCCCTGCCGAAGCCTTCAACGAGTACCTACAATCAACCCAACAAGCCGGTGTTGCAACCACCGGTTGAACCCCGTCAATTCACGTCCATCCGCTACGGCGAACGCCTCGCGGAGATCGGCGCGACCCCCTCAATCGGGACCGTCAGCGATTCGTATGACAACGCCTTTGCCGAGACGGTGAACGGGTACTACAAGGCCGAACTCGTCCGCGGGCCCGCCCGCACAGGGCAGTGGAAGACGGTCGAGGACCTCGAACTCGCGACGCTCGGCTGGGTGCACTGGCACAATACGCAGCGCCTCCACGGCTAGCTCGGTGACGTCCCGCCCGCCGAGTTCGAGAACGCGTTCTATGCTGTCCCCAACGACCGCAATCTGCTGGTCGGAATCAAATAGCGCGAGTCTCCATCAGACCCAGGGCGCGTCAGGACGCAACTCCGGTGAGATCACCGTCTGCAGTCACCAAGGACTGGGGGCAGCAATCATCCCGGGGCCTTCCGGCCTGCACACCCACATCTCCTATGAAAAAGGTAACGGGGGGAAGTACCGCACTGCGCAGGAGGACATCGGGGGCCAGTTCCTGCCGTTCACCGCCGCGACCGACTGGGACGACACACGCCCCGAGGCTTCGTTCCCCGCCATGAGATCCAGTGACGGCCCTGCAGCTATGTTCAGCAGTTTCCGGGAAATCTTCTTCGGCACCGCCCCGGCCAGGTGTCCGACATCCTCGATGGTCACCGTAGGGAGCCCTTCGAGGCCGAGATGACGTGCTTAGGTCCGATGCTGGGCCACGAGCTCACCGGGCTGCCATGAGTGGCCTTCTCCCTCTCGCTCCTGGGTTTGTCCAGCCGGCAGATTCCTCTTCCGGGCCTCCCCCTCACCGCGGGAAAGAAACTGATCGGACGGGACGCCGCCCTGCGCGCCCTGATGGACATCACAGTTAACCGCGCGATACGACGTCTGCACAACGAGGTACGTCGGGCCGTCGGGCTACCGGCGACCTCCGAGCTGGGCAAGGACCCGGCCCTCGCCCGGCAGCTGGTGCTGTGTCAGGGGATGCCCGAGCTGGAGCCAGCCCGACCGGATCTGCCCGAGCACCTGCACCATGTCGGGGACGCCGCCGCCGGCACGCGCACGGTCGAGCCCGCCCGGGTTGGTTGGAGCAGTCCCAGCCGCCCGGTTGTGCCCGTGTCCGAGGGTACGCTCGGACGTTGTCACGACTCGCTGGTGACCCGCACACTCGCCGGGTACGCGATCCGCTCGGGCTGGGTAGCGGCTGATATGAGCTTGACCGCCACCTCGGGCCCGACCAGAGCCAGGGAGCAGCTCAGTCCGTATCGGGATCGGTGAGCGGCGCGTGCCTGGCGCGGTCCGAGGTTCTGGTGGGTGCGACCGCACATGTGGCACAGCGGCCGGCCATCCACGACGGAGAGCATCCCGTAGAAGCCGACACCGTCGGAGTCTCCGAGACCGGACGAACTGAGCGCCACTGTCGTGCACCCGTACATCCAATTTCAAGCTTTATTTTTGGAGTCCGGTCTAAGTGCAGCCTTTGTGACTGATCCGGAAGCCACGTCGGCAAGAGCGTCGTTGACGTCGTGCAGGGGGTAAACGGAGAGAATAGAGGCCAAATCGTGGTTCTTAGCAAGCAGGGGAAGCGACTTAACGTATTTAACGTAATGGGCCGGAGCAAACCCCCATGATCCGAACATCTTTAGCTGCTTTCTGGTAATCAAATGCGGGTTGATGGGCGTAGCCCCATGGTCTGTGTATTGGCCCAACACCAATAGCTGCCCATTCGGACGTGCCAGGTCGATGGACTCGGCCACAGCTGACGGAACACCGGCACACTCGATGACCACATCGGCCCCTCTGCCATTTGGGGTGAGCTTTAGGAACGCGTCCAAACGTTCCGAAGCCGTTGGGTAAGCATCCATATCAACACCCGCATCTGCAGCCGCTATTTGTAGCGCCATCTCAATGCGAGAGGTGGGCCCGCCGAGTATCACGACGAGTGCAGCACCCATAGCTTTGGCATACATGGCTGATGCCAAACCAACGGGTCCAGCGCCCTGAACGGCCACGACAGACCCCGGTTCAATCTTAAGGTTCTCGACCACTCCATGGATTGCCGTTGGGCCGGCGCACCCCAAGGTGATGACTTCCTCGAAACTTACCGATTCCGGGATCTTGATGATCGTTGTCCCGGCCTCCAGCGCCATCATTTCGGCCCAGCCGCCCTTCAGGTGAGGGGCGTCTGAAGCGCGACGATTGATGCCATAGATCTTCCGGTTCAAGCACAGAGTAGGTTCCTTCAGTACTAGACACTCATGACAGGAGCCACAGGGGATATTATTCGCCCATGCAACCCGGTCGCCTACCGCAAGGGATTGTCCTTCAACGTCTGTTGTGAGGTCATCGCCTAGGTTCCGAATCCAGCCCACGGCTTCATGCCCCATCGCCAGGGGCAACGGGACGTTTAGGTGTCCCGTTCGCAGATGAACGTCCGTTCCACAGATTCCTCCTAGGGCCACCTCGACGATGGCGCCTCCAGGAGAAGGACGGGGTTCCGGAAAGTCCTGCAAGGTGAGGGGTCCGTTGATTTCTTCAAGAACAGCAACTTTGGGCAAAGGATTTTCCTTACGATTAGGCATGGGTCTGATCTTTCCTAATGGGCAGGAAGGACTCATGTGCATGGCTTTGTATGATGCTGGAATTTGTAAGTGTAGATACTGCTAGCGTCCGCCGCTACTTTTAATGGATGAGTCGGTAGATATCTGAGGGCTCGGCTCCTGATGCTTTCTGCTCAATGCGATTGCCACGAACCCCACAAGTGCCGCAATGGAGACATAAAGTGCGATTGATATCCACGATCCTGTGTTCTGAAGTAAGGATGCGGCGATTAGGGGAGCTGGCGCCGAGGTCACGATGCCTCCGATCTGATATGCCAGCGAAGAACCGGTAAAACGGACCTCCGGTTGGAAGAGTTCAGGGATGAAGCTGGCGACAACGGCATAGGCTGTGGCGTGTGCAATCGGCAACGCCAGAATCATCGCCGCGAGAACACCCAAAGGCTGTCCGGTGTTCACCAACCAGAAGACGGGAAAAACAAGGACCGCAACCATAACGGCGCCGGTCAGCATGATCTTCTTTTTACCTATCCGATCCGCGATGACGGCCACCAGTGGGATGGTGAAAACCGCAATGGTCGACGCAACAATCAGGGCCACAAACACGGCATTCCGCGACAGTCCGACATGTCCTGGCCCATAACTTAGCAGATAGACCGAAGAAATATAGAAGATGATGTTCGGGGAGGCCAGTGTAAAGATACCGAGGATCAGAGGCCACCAAGCTGTTCGCAGAAGTTCGAACAAAGGGATACGAACTTCACGCTTGTCGGCTTTCATTTGCAAGAACTCAGGGGATTCTGTAATGCGCAGACGAATGAACAGACCCACCACGATTAGCGCGGCCGAGATCCAGAACGGAACGCGCCAGCCCCAGGAGTGAAAGGCAGCCTCGTCCATCATCTGCACGAACAGGAAAATTGTCGAGGACAGGACAAGGGCCGCAGGCACACCTGACTGTGTCCAGGACGCGTAGAAGGCTCGCTTGTTTTGCGGAGCATGTTCAAGGGCCATGAGGACGGCCCCGCCCCATTCGCCGCCCACGGCTAGTCCCTGAAGAAAACGTAGGGTCACGAGAAGAATAGGTGCCCAAATACCGATGGTGGCATAGTTTGGCAGGAAGCCCACTAGGAACGTCGAAATACCCATGAGCATTAGCGACCAAATGAGAATTGTCTTGCGACTCACCTTGTCCCCGAAGTGGCCGAAAATAATGCCACCGAAGGGACGGGCGATAAAAGCCACGGAGAATGTGGCAAGCGAAGCAAGCGTCCCCGCTGCAGGGGACAGGGCGGGGAAGAATTGCGCGTTGAGAACCAACACCGCGGCCGTGCCGAAAATATAGTAGTCGTACCACTCGATGGTGGTTCCGATCATGGAGGCGCCGGCTACGCGCCTCATCCGAGCACGCTCGGATTGCTTAGTCGTTGTCATCGGTCTCTCCGCATCCGTAACGTGATGTAACTCACCATGCCGTGTAGCTTGGATCACATGTATGATGACTTGCATGTAACGTGTAAGTCAACCTTCGTGCACTAAGTTACTAGTACCGGTTCGTGCCTCTGACGTCTTGGAAGGATCCGTTCCTCATGAAGCCATCAACTTGGACAAGCTTGTCCGCGCCCCACGGTCAGATCGAGGTCCCGACGGGGCTCTTCATCGGCGGAGAATGGCGCGTTGCGTCGAACAACAACACCTTCGAAGTTCAGAATCCGGCCGATGAGACGGTCATCGCTGCAGTGGCAGACGCGTCACCGGAGGATGCGTTGGAGGCCCTGAGCGTGGCTACCAGCGTCCAGAAAGAGTGGGGGGCGACAACCACCCGTCACCGCTCGAACATATTGCGTCGCGCCTACGATCTGCTGATCGAGCGCAAGGAAGACATCGCCTGGGTCATGTCCTCGGAGATGGGTAAGCCCCTGGCTGAGGCCCGCGGTGAAGTACAGGTTTCTGCCGACTACATCCAGTGGTATTCCGAGCAGGTCCCGCAGCAACGGGGTGGATATAGCGACGCCCCAAACGGTGGCTACAAAATCATCACCACACACCAGCCAGTGGGCCCGTCCTATCTCGTCACGCCGTGGAACTTCCCGCTGTCGATGGGTGCGCGTAAAGCTGGTGCTGCCCTGGCCGCTGGTTGCACCGTCCTCATCAAGCCCGCAGCACTCACGCCGCTCTCGACCCATATGTTTGTTCAGCTCCTCCATGAGGCGGGAGTTCCCGAGGGCGCTCTTAACCTCATCACGACCAGCTCTGCCTCCCGACAGTCGAAGGCCCTTATGTCTAGGCCGACGTTGCGTAAAATCAGCTTCACGGGATCGACGGCAGTCGGCACGACATTACTCAAGCAGGCTGCAGACCACGTGATGGCCTCATCCATGGAGCTCGGCGGAAATGGACCCTTTGTCGTACTCTCGGATGCTGATCCAGTCGAAGCCGCGAGTGGGGCAGTAGTAGCGAAATTCCGAAACGCAGGTCAAGTGTGCGTCGCGGCGAACCGAATCATCGTGGAGAAGTCGGTGGCCCCGGCATTTCGAGAGGCTTTCTTGGCCAAGGTTGCCCAACTTAAGATCGGCCCGGGCACCGAAGAGGGTGTTGATATAGGCCCCCTTGTTGATGAAAACCAGCGCAACAATGTACGGAAGTTGCTCGAAGATGCCATCGGTCAGGGTGCGGTGGTCTTAGCAGGCGGCGAGACTGCACCCGGGGCCGGCTACTTTTTACCACCAACCGTAGTCGCTAATGCCTCCCTGGATTCTGCGATTGCCACCAACGAAATATTCGGGCCGATCGCGTCTATCTACGAAGCGGAAAGCGACGATCAGGCGATCGAGATCGCGAACGGTACGCCGTTTGGGCTGATTTCTTACCTCTACACCCGCGATATTAATAAGGCGATTCAGGCAGCGGAACGCCTCGAAAGCGGAATGGTTGGCATTAATCGTCCCGTAGTCGCAGACCCAGCCGCACCGTTCGGTGGCATCAAAGCCTCCGGGCTTGGAAAAGAAGGCGGTCACAGCGGCATCGAGGAGTACCAAATTGAAAAATATATCGCTCTTACAGTGTGACCTGCTAAGCAGCGAAGGTGTCTACGAGGGGTCGCTCAAGGGCAGGTTGAGTTGTAGTCAGCTTCGCTCCGTCAGCCAAGCGATGGCTTCGTCGGCGTCGACCTCACCAAATTCGGGACGATCCCGCGTTTCCTGCCGAATCAAGATTCGGGCAGTATTCGCTATGTGCCGCGATACCGCACGGCTGACGTCGTCGGCGTCGTCTCGGCGGTATGCGGCAATGATGTCCGCGTGGTCGTCAAAGCACTCCATCGCGGTGCGCGAGGTGGGGACTGTACCCACTCCTGTACTGAGCACGAAGTCGCGCTGTTCCTGGAGCAACTCCCGCGCCTTATCGTTCCCAGCGCCAGCCATTAAAGCACGATGGAAGTCACGATCAGCGCGCAGGACGGCTCCGGGGTCGCCCGACTCCGCCGCTGCACGAAACAACTCTACGGCAGCCTCGAACTGCGCCGCAGAAATGTCTGTCTTCAACTGTGTCGCACGACGAGACATCGGAACCTCGAGCATTAATCGCACTTGGAACACCTCAATCAATGACTTGACTGAGGTGTTGAGCACGCGCACCCCGCGGTTTTTCTCGATGACAACCATGCCGCGCCGCGAGAGGACCTGCAACGCCTCACGGATGGGCGTACGAGACACCCCTAGCTGACGGGCCAATTCCGAACCGGTGTACAGCCGGTCAGGGATCAAGTCGCCCGCGATGATGGCACCTCTGATCGATTCCACAGCCTGTTCGGTCAGGCTCACACCACGACTCACCGTATCCATTCCGCCAGTATCTCAAATCCAGCACCAGAGTCAGTTTCGAAGGAGCGATTCAACAATGTCCACACTTTCGTTCGGAGTGATCGGCGCAGGGATCGTCGGCGCAGCAGTCGCACGCGAAATCACCCATCGGTTTCCGGGCGCGGAAATCACCGTCCTTGACAAGGCAGACGCTGCGGCCGCCCACCAGACTGGGCACAACTCAGGTGTCGTCCATGCCGGGCTGTACTACCAACCCGGTAGCCTCAAGGCGCGCCTGTGCCGCCGCGGCGTCCACTTATTGCACGCCTACGCGAATGAAAAGAATTTGCCGTTCGACAAATGCGGCAAGATCGTGGTGGCACTAACACCGGTGGAGGAAGCCCGACTGCGTGACATCAAAGAGAAAGCCCTGGCCAACGGTGTACCCGACGTCGAACTTCTGGGTCCCGAGGGTATTCGAAGTGTTGAACCCAACGCAGTGGGTCGAATAGCGCTGCACTCTCCTCACACAGCAATTATTGATTATGCCGCGGTCACGCGTGCGCTCATTGATGATGTTCAGCGGGCTGGGGGGCGGGTGATACTGGGGGCTGAGGTCGTTTCCATCGCTAACGGAGAACGGGGGTGTGCAGTAACTGTGGAGCGTGGCGGTGAGCAAACTACCCATACCTTTGATCACCTCATTGCCTGCGCAGGACTGCAGTCCGACAGAGTCGCGCGCCTGGCGGGAGGAGCCACCTACCCCAAGATCGTACCATTCTTCGGCCAATACTCACTGCTGGCCCCAGAACATCGAGACATCCTGAATGGCCTGGTGTACCCGGTGCCGGATCCGGCATATCCATTCTTGGGAGTTCACCTCACTAAGCGGGTGGACGGGGAGATGCTTGTCGGCCCCAATGCGTTTTTATCCTTTGGCCGGGAGAACTACAACGGTTGGCACGTTGGGCTCAAGGACAGTATTGACGTCGCGGCCAGCCCGGGCTTCTGGAAGTTTGCCGGGCAAAACATGCAGGCGGCTGTTCAAGAGTTCGGTGCTGTTATTTCCCGGCAGAAGTTCCTAGCCGGCGCTGCTGCGTATGTGCCCAGCCTGGAAGGGGCCGCATCCACACCCATTACCCGCGGCATCCGCGCCCAGGCCATGGATCGAGACGGCCAACTCCTCGATGACTTCGTCATAGAGGACATCGGTAGCGCGACATTATTACGCAATGCGCCCTCACCCGGCGCAACTTCGTCTCTTGCAATCGCCGAACACCTCGTCGACAAAATCGGCCACCATCTCCGCCTTACTAAGCACACTTTCCGTAAAGATGGTGACCGCGCCCTAGATGAGTGAGTCCTATTAGCGTTTGACCGCGTGGAGGCTGTTCATAGGAAGCGGAGGGGGCTAAACCCTGCTTGTGAAGACAGATCTGAACATCCTCCTGAGCGCACCTCACGTGCATCTTGAGGATCGGGTCATGCCCAGGTTCGACTTTTCTCGTGATCGGCATCCGGGGCGCAAGCCTGCTTTGAACGACGTCGAACTGCTGTGCCTGCTCGTGGCGCAGCACCTGATCGGCATCGCCTCGGACCGCAGAGGGATCCGCTACGCCCGCAAGCACTTGACCGGGATGTTCCCGAACCTGCCCCAGCAATCGGGATGGGGCAAACGCGTGCGCCAAGCACTGTGGCTGATCTCCGCAGTGATCACCGAGCTGGCTCGCGATACCCCGACCTGGGGCGAAGCCAAGAGACTGATCGACTCGACGCCGCTGCCCTGTGGAAAGTCTCGAGAGACGGTGAAACGATCCGACCGCGCCGGGCAAGGCGGCTATGGCTACTGCGCCTCGCACTCTCGATTCTTCTGGGGATTCCGGCTCTACCTGACCTGCACGCCCGGGGAAATGCCTATCATCTGGGGGCTGGCCAATCCGAAAATCGGCGAGCGAGAAGCCGCCGAAGCCATGCTCCGCCACGACCGGCATCTTCTTCAGCCCGGGCAAGTGATCGTGGGCAACAAGGGCTTCGCCGGACGCGAATTCGAAAGTTTCATCACCGACGAACTCGGCGCGCAACTGATCCGCCCTGGCCGCCAAGACGAGAAGCCGCGCTTTGGCAAACTCGGCGGTATCCGACGGTGAGTCGAGTCCGCGTTCGACACGCTGAAGGGCCAACTCACCTTGGAAGAACACGGCGGCAGAACCATCCCCGGCGTCTACTCCCGCGTCGCCGCGAGGCTCCTCACCCGCGCCGCCGGAATCTGGCACAACTGGCTCATCGGCACACCAAACAAGCGACTCCTCATCGCCTACGACCACTAAACCTAAACGGACTCACTCATCTAGGGGAAGACCCACGGCCGGTACTCCCGGAGGATATGACGGCGTTCCTCTGGGTACTGAACATGTACCAGGACGCACTAGGCAAGCCGCTCAAGGTACTCCCAAACGAGGACCGCATCCCTCGCTTTCCCCCCTGATTGGGCCCGTTGACGCCGTCAACTTACCTCCTAGTTTCCAAACACTTACGGTTAGGTTAGTTCCGCACAGAACCGGCGTAAGCCAATTCCGAAGCAGTTCGTGAGTGGTTTTCACATCCCCGTCTCCGCCCAATGCGAGACCCCTTCTTCCCCGCAACCGCGGGGAGGAAGGGGTCTTTTTCATGCCCTGGCGCGGGCAACCACAACCCACCAAGATACCGGTTTGATAACTTCCATGGCCGCACGTATTTACGATGGTAAACTCCGACCACTCGCAGTTCGCACTTCCTGCCAACGGACAATCAGCCCATGAACGACCGCGCTGATCACAGCGACAGGTTGCTGTTTCCCAGGGAGAGACCATGAAGACCAGCGCCGCACGAACATTCCTGATGATCTCGCTAGCGACGCTGCTGGTGGCGACTGCCGCGCCCGCGGTGGCGGCCCCGCCGGAAGGGCCGGCCCCGGAACAGCAGGCGCAAGTGCAGCCGCCCACCGTGGGAGGCATCGGTTCTTTGGGGAGGGGAACCGGCACCCAGGGCACGGTGCTACCGGAAACGGACCGGATCGTCGTGAAGTTCAAGGACGAGATTTCCGAGGGACAGAAGGAAAATGTCCTGGCGGAAGTTGAAGAGACCACGCAGATCGAAGATCCCGAAATCGTCAAGACCACCGGCAACGCGGAAGATGTCGTGGAGTCCGACGCGATGCTTGACAAGGCCGAACAGCAAGCGGTGGTAGAGACCATCGAGGAAGACCCGGCTGTGGAATCTGCCGAGCCGGACCAGATCGTGGTCAACGCCCTTGCGGGCTTTGCGGGAACCACTCCGAATGACCGGTACTGGGGTTACCAGTGGGGCCCCAGAAACATCGGTGCCCCCGGTGCATGGTGGCACGGGACCGGTGACGGAGTAGTGATCGGCATTGCGGACACGGGCCAGACCAACCACCCCGACCTGAACGGCAAAACGGTTCGGGGCTACGACTTCCTGTCCGACCTGTACCACTCCCGAGATGGCAATGGTCGGGACGGCAACCCCCAGGACATGGGCGACTGGAGTCCAGGGCGGGCCAGCTGGTGGCATGGATCTCATGTGGCGGGTATTGCCGCGGCGCAGACGAACAACCGCGCGGGGATTGCGGGCGTGGCACCCAGCGCCCGAATTCAACATGCGCGCGTACTCGGGGCTGACGGCAGGGGTTACGTCTCCGATATCGCGGACGGTGTGATGTGGACGGCGGGTATTGCCATTCCCGGGGTCCCCAAGAACACCACCCCGGCCAAGGTCGTGAACTTGTCCGAGGCCTGGGACGCGACAAGCTGCGCACCGGTCATGCAGAACGCCATCAACCGAATGCATCAAATCAATGTTCCGCTCGTGGTGGCGGCGGGTAACGCCGCCAAGAGCGCAAATCTCGCGTCCCCGGCCAATTGCCCCGGCGCGATCGTGGTGGGCGCCACGACGTCGCGCAATACGATCACCGGATATTCCAACTGGGGCCCCATGGTTGATGTCGTGGCACCCGGTGGCGACAACAACGCGCCGATCTGGTCAACGGTCAACACCGGGAAGTTCTCGCTGGGATCACCCACCTACGGGGACCTCAGCGGCACGTCCATGGCGGCCCCGCATGTTGCGGGCGTCGTGGCAATGATGAAGGAACGCGACCCCAACCTGGGGGTGGAAGCTATCAGGAACACCCTGCGGACCACGGGAACCACCGTGAGCGGGTATCGAAAGGTCGACGCCGTTCGGGCCGCGCGCGCGGTCAAGCCCACGGTCCGCGGCGCCATTGCGCAGTACTACAACGCACGGGGAGGCGCCGCGGTCTTCGGCGCCCCGACCACGGGTGAGTTGAGTACCGGAGTGGGCGGGGTGTCGCAATCGTTCGTGCGCAACGGCAGGACCACCAAAATCTTCTGGTCATCCCGTACCGGCGCGCAGGAACTCAAGATGTGGACGGGAATCGGCACCCGGTACACGTCCCTGGGCGGGCCCGGTGGCGTGGGTATTCCGTTCAACAGGGAACGCCCCACCGCCACGGGCGGCGTTTACCAGGGGTTCGTGAATCCCCGAACGGGCCGGACGGTCAAGATCCTGTGGAGTTCCAGGTCCGGGGCTCACCCGATCGAGGAAAAAACCGCCATCGGCCAGAAGTGGTCGCGTAGCGGGTACGAGACCGCGGTGGGTTACCCCACGATCGCGGAGACCCGGACCCCGGCCGGGGCCTATCAGCGTTTCATCAACATCAAGACCGGGGTGCGAACCCAGTACACGTGGACCCCGCGCGGCGGAATCGTAGTGAGTCGGGTGGGGTGAGCGCGCCGCCGGGGCCACTCTCGATCAGGGGGTTACCGGTTCGGAACCCTCCATCGTCACGTGAGTGTTCTCAGGGGTGGACTTGCGCATGAACAGCGTCAGCACGAACGCCGCGCCGCCCAGCACGGTGGCTGTGAGGAAGGCCGCGTGAACGCCCGGGATTGCGTCGGTGGTTGTGGAACCGTCCGGGTTCTGGAGCACCGTGGTGCCTGCCTGCAGGATGCCCACCAATAACGCGGTGCCTGCCGCGCCGGCCACCTGCTGCAGGGTGGAGAGGGTCGCGGAGCCGTGCGAGTACAGCGACGGCGGCAGCGGGTTCAAACCGGCGGTGAACGCCGGGGTGAAGATCATGGCCAGACCCACGGACATCGCGATCTGGAGCACGACGATCCACCACACAGCGGTGTCCGGCTGCAGCCGCGAGAAGTTGAACATCACGAACGTCAGCAGGACCGCACCGGGCACGGCCAGCGGGCGGGGGCCGTAGGCGTCGAACAGGCGGCCGATCACAGGGCCCAGGAGGCCCATGATCAGGCCACCGGGCAGCAGGATCAGACCGGTCTGGAGCGTGTCCAGGCCGCGGATGGTCTGTAGGTACAGGGGCAGCACGATCACGCCGCCGAACAAGGTCATCATGGCGAGCGCCAACAGCGCCACGGACACCGTGAAGTCACGGTGTCTGAAGGTGCGCAGGTCCAGGAAGGGGTTGCCCTTGCGCTGCAAATTCAGCTGGCGCAGGGCAAAGGCTGCGACGAGCAGAGCACCCACCAAAAGAATCACGGCGCCGCCGGCGGCAGAGGTCGCCCAGCCCATGAAGGAATTGGAATCTCCGCCCTGCGTGCCGCCGGCACCCACCGTGGAGAGGCCGTGCACCAGCAGCCCGAAGCCGAACACGGACAGCGCCACCGAGAGCACGTCCAACCGTAGGTCGCCGCGTGAACCGACGTCTCGGAGGCGGGTCACCCCGATGATCAAGGCGAGCACGGCAATGGGGAGAACGAACCAGAAGATACTGCGCCACGGGAAGTGCGCCAGGATGACCCCGGAAATCGTGGGGCCCAGGGCCGGGGCCACGGAGATCACAATGGACACGTTGCCCATCACCAGGCCGCGGCGTTGCTTGGGAATCAACGTGAGGATAGTGGTCATCAGCAGCGGCAACATGATGGCGGAACCGAAGGCCTGGATGACGCGCGCCACCAGCAGAATCGCGAAGCTGGGGGCCAGAGCGGCCAGCAATGTGCCCAGCGCGAAGGACCCCATGGCCAGGCCGAAAACGGCGCGCGTGGAAAACTTCTGCAATAGGAATCCGGTGGTCGGAATGACCACGGCCATGGTCAGCATGAACGCGGTGGCGACCCACTGCACGGTGGCCGCATCCACGTGAAGGTCCGCCATCAAGTGGGGCAGCGCCACGTTCAAAATGGTTTCGTTCAGGATGACCACGAAAGCCGCGATCAGCAGAACGGCAATGGTTCCCATCGCGCCCGGGGCGGTCTGCGGGGAATGCTCCGCCGTGCCGCCCGATACGGGTTGAGAGGGTGAAGAAGGCAAGAGTGATCTCCAACGTTTAAGTGTCTTGAGGATGTGCCCGTTGGCAGATCCGTACCAGGGCCGTCAGCCAGAATAGCCACGGTGCCTTGCCGGTGACTAACGGCCCGTGCGACCCGAGAGCATCTGCCACATGAACTGGTGGGACCGCGCGTGCAGCGCAGCAGCCTGCCGGTTGTCCGAAGCCCCGGCGTGACCGCCGTCCGTGGCCTCGTGGAACCACATGTTCTGGTGCCCCTGCTCGATCATCTTGGCCGCCATCTTGCGCGCTTGCACCGGTCCCACGCGGTCATCCGAGGTGGCGGTCCAGATCAGCGTGGGCGGGTAACTCGTTGTCTCGGACAGTAAATGATAGGGCGAGAACGTGCGCATGTACTCCCATTGTTCCGGCTGGTCCGGATCGCCGTATTCCGCGATCCATGATGCCCCGGCCGAGAGTTTGGTGTATCGGCGCATGTCCAACAGCGGCACACCGCATGAGATCGCACCGAACAGCTTGGGATAGGTGGTCAACATGTTCCCGACCAACAACCCGCCGTTCGAGCCGCCGGCGCACGCGAGTTTCGGGGCGCTGCACACGCCACGTCGCTGCAGGTCCTCCGCGACCGCCGCGAAATCCTCGTACGCACGGTGCCGGTTCTCCTTGAGCGCGGCGGTGTGCCACGACGGTCCGTACTCACCGCCGCCGCGAATGTTCGCGACCACGTACACGCCCGTGCGGCCGTTCTCGTCCCTGCGGGTCAGCCATGAGATGCCGGTGGCCCCCGAATACCCCGGGGTGCGGGAGACCTCGAAGCCCCCGTAGCCGCTGAGCAACGTGGGATTCAGTCCGTCGAGTTCCAGCTCGCGCGGGCCCACTTGGAAGTACGGAACGCGCGTACCGTCCGCGGACACGGCGAAATGCTGGGTCACCTCGAGTCCTTGCGCGTCGAAGAACGATGGCGCTCGCTTCAGGATAGTGGGTGCGCCCGCCTCGCGCGCGGCGGCGTCGGCTTCGGCGCCGAGCACCGAGGGGTTGGGGAGGGAGCCGCGGCC
This sequence comes from Kocuria sp. cx-455, assembly GCF_057707085.1. Classification (NCBI taxonomy): domain Bacteria; kingdom Pseudomonadati; phylum Acidobacteriota; class Terriglobia; order Terriglobales; family Candidatus Korobacteraceae; genus Candidatus Sulfotelmatobacter; species Kocuria sp. cx-455. Next base: position 19,295 of record NZ_JBYIPM010000008.1, read on the forward strand.
CAAGGATGAGGGTATGAGGAAGCCGGTGACCGAGAAGAAATAGTCGTTGCCCACCTCGGGATCCTCGTTGTCCACGGCCCAGGCGGAGGCGCTGTGCAGCGGGGGGATGCCGGGCAGGGGAGTGAGCTCCCAGACGCCGGGCACCGTGGAGTAGAGCGCGGAGGAGACATCGTGCAGGGTGTTAAGGATCAGGTGATCGCGGGTCCAGGACCAGCCCTCCAAGCTGGTGTGCGCGTCCGGGGTGAAGACCGGGCGCACGCTACGATCGCCGCGCATGAACGCATCAACACGGGCAGCAAGTAGGGAGCCGGCGGGGTACTCGGTGCCGTTCAATTCCAGCGTGTGGCGCGGGCGCATCAGGAGCCATTGCTTGTGCAGATCCACGCTCACGGTGGGGTCCAGGTCCAGCTCGACCCACTGCTCCCCGCTCCACACGTGCGTGCGCGCCGTGAAGAAGTCCGCCAGGTCCATCGCGATCACGCGCTCGAAGCCGGGTGTGTGGTCCTTGTAGACCGCTGCCTGTGCGTGGGTCACGGGAACCTCGAAAATCACGGGCGCGTCCTTGACCCGCTGGCCGCGGCAAACACGGCGCACCTGGCGCGGATACGAGGACTCCGTCATGGAGCCCGGGCCGGTGTCGGTTGCCACAAACACTGTGTCCGCGTCCACCCAGGAGACCGAGGACTTGGCCGTGGGCACGTCGAAGCCGCCGGTCACGAACTCCCGGATTTCGAGGTCGAACTCGCGTGTGCGCACGGCATCCCCGCCATCGGGGGACAGCCGGACCAGAGCGCGCTGCCACTGCCCGTCCGTGTACTGCGGGCGCAGCAGGCGCGCGCCGGAGAACACCCACTCCACGCTCTCGGTTCGGGCCAGGTGGTCGATGTCCAACAGCACGTCCCACTCGGGGTTGTCGCCGAGCCACGACTCCCACGTGGTGCGCCGCCACACCCCGCGCGGGTGCTGGGCATCGCGCCAGAAGTTGTAGTAATGCGGTCCGTGTTTGGTCACGGCCGGTATGCGCGAGGGGCTGTCCAGCGCGTCCAGGACGCGTTCGGTCATGGATTCCAGGTCCGGTCCGTCCAGCAGGGTGTCGGTGCGCCGGTTCTGCTCCCGCACCCACTCCATGGGTTGTTCCCCGTGGATCTCCTCGAGCCACAAGAACTCATCAGCGGGCTCGGTCAGTGGGCGGGCGGACGCGGTGGGAGGAGTGGCCATGGGCCCATGCTACGGGCGGGGTAAGACATGCACGGCTGGCTCGTTATCCTGGTGGTCATGGTGAGTCAGCGACGAGTGGTAGTGGTGGGTGCGGGTCCCCGGGGGCTCTCCGCGGTGGAACGGCTGACGGCACGAGCGGCTCGAACCCGCGCCCGGGTGCACATCGACCTGGTGGACCCCTTTCCTCCCGGCGCGGGCCACGTATGGCGCACCGATCAATCGCTGTTGTTCCTGATGAACACCCCCTCGTTGTTCCCCACCGTGATTGCGTCGGACGGCGCATTGGACGTGGACCCGCTGGCCGAGGTGCGGAACATGAGCTTCGACAGGTGGCGCCGCGGCGTCGTCGACGGCGACATCACACCCGAGAACCCCCTGAACGAGGCCGAACGCGCAGCGCTGGCCGGGTTGACCGCGCAGGATTATCCGCCCCGGGCCTTGTACGGGCGGTATCTCGAATGGATTTTCGCCACGCTCAACCGCCACTTGCCGACCAACGTGACGCTGGCCGTGCACCGGGCCGAGGCCGTGGACGCGTGGGTCCAGGAAGAGGCCCGGCACCGCTACGCCGTGGAACTCGCCGGTGGTCAGTCGATCCCGGCGGACGCCGTGGTGCTCGCCCTCGGCCACTTGGACGCGCACCTGCGCCCCGATCAAAAGGAACTGGTGGACGGCGCGGCCGAACACGATCTCACGTACTGGCCGCCCACCGTGCCCGCCGATGCGCGGTGGAGTGAGGTGCCCGCGCAGGAAACCGTGCTCGTGCGCGGCATGGGCCTGAATTTCTGTGACGCGCTCGCGCAACTCACCGAGGGTCGCGGCGGCACCTTCGAACCCGATGAGAACAACCCGGAACGCTTGATTTACCGGCCCTCCGGCCGGGAACCGCACATTGTCGCGGGTTCCCGCCGGGGCACCCCGTATCGCGCCAAGCCGCAACTTGAGGGGTACTACGCGCACACCCTGCAGACTCGGTTCTTCACGCTCGAGGCCGTCCAGCAGCTGCTGGACGGCAGCGCCGAACAACTCTCGTTCGAGCGTGACTTGTGGCCCCTGATGCGCAAGGACGCCCACTGGAACTACTACCGTGTCCTGGCGCGCACCTCCCCGGATGCGTTCACCCAGCCCGCGGGTGACTTCCTGCGCCGGCTGGACGCCATTCTTCTCGACGACGACGGCGCTCGCTGGTCCCAGCGGGTCGAGGCGTTGGTCTCCGCCTCCGTGGTACCGGGCCGGCAGCTGCAGCAAGAACGGTTGGCGCGACCCTTCGAGGACATCAATTTCGACAGCCACGACGAGTACGCCGCTGCGGTGGTGCATTACCTGGACCGGGATGTGCACGGTTCGCTGCGGGGCGAGGATGATCCCATCAAACTGGCCATCGCGTCCCTCAATGCCGCCCGCACCGTGCTCAAGTGCGTGCTGGCGGAGGCAGGGGTTTCGGATTCCTCGTGGGTCAACGAGCTGCGCAGGGAATTCGAGCCGTTCGTCGAGGGCCTGGCCTCAGGCCCACCCGTGCTGCGCATCCAGCAGGTGGCCGCTCTCACGCGGGCGGGCGTGCTCCGTTTCCTCGGTCCCGAACCGCGTTTCGTGGTGGACCGCAATGATGGTTGCTTCGTGGCGGCCTCACCGTGGGTCAGTGACGCGCCCGTCCGGGCCCGCTGGCTCATCGAGGCCATGTCACCCGCCAACGACGTGCACCGCAACATCTCCCCGTTGCTGTCCAACATGCACGAGCGGGGCCTGGTGCGCGGCAAGCTCATGGAAACACGCGACGGCGCCAGCCCCGTCACGAGCACGGGGCTGGACGTCAGCGCGAGCGCTCTCCGCGCTGGCACCGCGCTGGGCGGTCTCACACTCGGTACTGGGGCGTTCGCCTACCGGGTGGTGGGTCAGAAGGACGCCGTGGAACCTGGGATTTTCGTGCTGGGCCTGCAATTGTCATCGGTGCAGTGGGGAGTCTCGATTGCCGCGGAAGCGGATTCCCCGGCGCATCTGGGTGCGCGCACGCTCGCGGACGCGGACCAGGTGGCGCAGGCGATCCTGGCGGGTTAACCGGCTCGGGCCACCCAACCCGGACTGCACCTCACCGAGCCGTCCGGACCTCGGCCGGTCTTCTGCCCGCGGGCACTACTCGGCGTCCACCAACGCGTAGACGCGGGACGGGCTGCCGGTCCCGCCCGCAATGGGAAGAGGCGACACCACGAGAAGCGCACCGGTGGGCGGCAACTCACCCAGGTTCTGTAGGGACGTGATGCCGTACTTGTCGTTGCCTAGCAGGTAGTGGTGCATGGGGAAGGCCGGATCCAGTGTGCCGGCGGCTCCGGCGTCGATGCCGACTGTCTCGACACCCACACCCGAGATCGCCCGCTCCTCACCGAGCCATCGTGCGCATTCCACCGTGAACCCGGGGCTGTGGGGTCCGTTCTCGTCCTTGTTCAGGAACGCTTCCCGATCCTGGGCGAAACAGTCCCAGCCGGTACGGAACAGGACCCAGGCGTTGGGCGGGATAGCACCGTGTCCGGCTTCCCAGGTCTGAATGTGGGAGACATCCACCAGAAAGTCCGCGTCCCGTCCGGCCTCGGTGGTGAAGTCCAGCACCACAGCGGGCCCGATCAGCCGGGCGGGTTCGATCTGCGAGACGTCCTTGCCGTCGCGGCCGGTGGCCCAGTGAACAGGAGCGTCAATGTGCGTTCCGATGTGCTCACCCGTGTGGATGTTGTAGTGCTTCCAGAATGGCCCGGGTTCGTTGTAGGCCGACACTTCCTCGAGGGAGAAGTCGATGAGATTGGAAAACGGCGCCGGCAGCTCCAGCGTGGGGGTGGCTGAGCTGAGTTTATTGGTGAGGTCGATCACTCGAACCTGCTGATCGGTCAGTGCGCGGGTGAGTTGTGAGATGACGCCCACGGCGTGCTCCTTGTCCGTAAATGTCTGTGGGTGGAAGGGATCGGTTGATGTCATGGTGTGGTCAATGTCCCTTGAACGCCTCGGCGAGCCACCACGCCCCACCGTCCGAGGCAATGCGCGCGTCCACGACCAAGGGGACCTCGCGCGGTCCGTCGAGCCAGTGCGTGACACCGGGCAGGTCGGCCAGGGACCTCACCGTTATTCCGTGCGCGCCATAGCCTCGGGCAATGGCGGCGATGTCCGTCTCCGGGAAAGTCACCGTCTCAAGATCCTCTTCCGAGGCCCGATCGAAGTGATGGATCTCAGCCCCGTACGCGGAGTCGTTGTAGACGAGCACCACCAGAGGCAGCCCCAGTCGGACAGCCGTTTCCAGTTCGGAGATGGCCATGAAAAAACCGCCGTCACCGGTCGCGAGTACGGGCAAGCGGTCGGGTCGAGCCAGCGCCGCTCCGATCGCGGTTCCCAGTCCCAGGCCAATGGATTGGAAAGCCTGGGTGAAGCAGAAACCGAATTCGTCCGGCACGTCCAGGTAGGCGCTTGGATAGCCCATGAAGTTGCCCGAATCCACGGAGACGACGCGCTCAACCGGCAGCAGTGTGTTGACCTCACGCGAGAACACGCGCGGGTCGAGGTGGGTATCCGTGGAGAGGTCCTCGATCTCCTCGCTGGCCCACCGCGCATGCGACTCGATCCGCTGCGCCATCTCCGGGGTTCGCCACGTTTCGCCGCCGACGCCGCTCAGACCCTCTGTCACGTCCGTGGCGGTTTCCGCGCAGTCACCGAGCACGCCGAGGTCGACGGGGCGGTGGGCGCCCAGGGCATCCAGGTCCACATCCACCTGCACCACCTTTGCGTCCGGGCCGATCAGAGATCCGTGCCTCATGGTCCACATGTTCAGGGCGCACCCCCATCCGACGATCAGATCCGCGTCAGCAACGGTGGCGGCCGTGAAGGGGGATGAGAAACCACCCGAGATGCCCAGGTTGAACGGGTCATCGTGGAACAGTCCGTGAGCCACAGCAGACGTGGCCAATAACGCGCCGGATACTTCAGCCAGCTCCCTGAGTTCGCGAGAGGCGTGGCGCCCGCCTCGACCGGCCACGAACACGGGCTTCTTGGCCTGGCTCAAGTGCCTCGCGAGTTCGGCCACGGCCTGTTGTGAGGGGCGAACCGGTTGCGCCGCGGACACTGCCGGAAGTGCCGAGGAATCGAAGTCGACCAGTGCCTGTTGAATGTCCGTGGGCACGGACAGCACCACGGCCCGCCGTTCGGTCAGGGCCGTTCGGTAAGCCCTCACCACGTCGGCGACGGCGCTCGCGGGGGAGTGCACACGCTCGGCGATGGCACCCACGCTGCGGGACAAGGAATCCTGGTCCACGTTGAAGTTCGAACGCACCGCCGCGCTCGCGGTGTCTGCGGTGAGAACGATCATCGGAGTGCGGCTCTTCGCTGCCTCGGCAAGGCCCGTGAGCGCGTTGGTCAGCCCGCACCCCTGGTGAGTGCACACCAGTGCCACCCGAACGGACATGCGTGCGTATCCGTCGGCCATCATGGCCGCTCCGCCCTCGTGGCGCGCGGCGGTGAACGGTACACCCGCTCGGCGCAGTGCCGCGGTCATTTCGAAGTTCCCGCTGCCCACCACGCCAAAGCAGTGACCTGCCCCGAGCTCGGCCAGTACGGTGCCCACCACGTGGGCCACGGTGCGGTTTTCAGAGGGGGCCACGGGTCTCCTTGTGCGTCATGACCCGCGCGTCATTGCGGGGTCTTGAGCCCAATATGGCACATGCTTCTGACGTGCAGAAGCAGCCGCGCAACGGTGTCGGGTTAGGCGAGAACCGCCCGGGCGGTGTCCTCGTCGGTGACCAGGTGGGATACATAGCCGGCACCCAGGGCGGCCTTCAGCGGGCGAACCTTCTGCTGCCCGCCGGCCACGCAGATTCGCGTCTGCTTGGCCTTCAGATTCTGCAAGGACACTGCCACGGTGCGTTCTTCGAGGTCGGGCAGGCACGGTTCTCCGTGCTCGTCAATGAAACGCGAGCAGATGTCCCCCACGGCGTGTTCGAGCAGCGTTGCTTGTTCGGCGGCGGAGAGATAGCCGAGTTTCAACAGTGTGGAGTCCGGGCTCATGGTTCCCACCGTGAAGATGGCAGTTTGGGCGTCGCGACCCAGATCCAGGATGTGTTTGATGTGCCGATCTTCCTCAACCACCCGTTTGACCTGTGCATTGTCGAAGATGACCGGAAGCGGCAAGGTCTGGGGATAGGCGTTGAACGCCTCGCAGAACAACCGGATGGTTTCGTAGTGACTCGCGGAACGTGAGGTCAGCGTGGCCCCGCCCTTGAGCTGGACCACCTGCACGCCATGGCAATCGGCCGGTTGGAGCGAACGGGCCACCGCGTGCATGGTGCGGCCCCAGGAGATTCCGAGCAGATCGCCGTCGGCAACGTTTTCCTCGAGCATGAGGGCGCCCGCGGCACCCAACTCGCGGACGAGGTCATCGTCGGTGGGCTGGTTCGTGATCACCCGCGCCTGCGCCAATCCGAAGCGCGCACGCAGCTGATCCGCCACCGCAGTGGAGACCTGGCGCGGATCGTGGATCTCAATGGTGACGAATCCGCGATCCTTGGCGTGTTGGATCAGCTTGGACACGGTGGGACGAGAGACCCCCAGTTCACGGGCCACGTCTCCCTGGGACAGGCCGCGCTCGTAGTAGAGGCGAGCGGCGCTCAGTCCCTGGAGATCTCGGGGGCTCAATGACATGGGAGTCTCTCGTTCGTGAAAGGTGGTGATGGAGAAGGGTCAGAGACCCAGAATGACACCCACCAGTGCGGCGTTGAGCATGTTGGTCAGGAAGCCGCCCAGCAGGGCGAACAAACCCATCTGGGCCACGTCGCCGCGGCGATCGGGTGCCAGGCCGCCGATGGAACCGATTTGAATGGCGATCGAGGACAGGTTGGCGAACCCGGCCAGGGCGAACGTGGTGATCAGCACGGACTGCGGATCCAGGTTGGGGATTTCCGGGCCGAAGGACGTGTAGCCCACGAATTCGTTGAGCACGGTCTTCTGGCCGATGAAGTTACCGACCATGGCGGCGTCGTTCCAGGGCACCCCCAGCGCCCACGCGAGCGGGGCGAAGATGATGCCGAACAGGCCTTCCAGGGACCAGCCTTCGAAGCCGAACAGGCCGCCGAACCACCCGAGTATCGCGGACACCAGGCCAATCAGGGCAATGAACGCGATGAGCAGGGCACCCACGATCACGGCGATCCTGCCACCGCTCATGGCGCCGGTGCCGATCGCGTCAATGAGGTTCTTGGATTCGGTGTCGCGCACTTCCAGCACGTTCACGGAGGCCACGGACTTCTCGGTCTCGGGCATCAGGGCCTTGGCCACGAGCAACGAACCGGGGGCATTCATCACCGCGGCCGCCAGCAGATAGGGCAGTGGCGCGCCCAGCAGCGAGTATCCCACCAGGGTGGAACCGGCCACGGCCGCGAATCCGCCGGTCATGCACGCGAAGAGCTCGGAACGGGTGAGTTTGCTCAGATACGGCTTGATCATCAGCGGGGCTTCACTTTGCCCTAGGAAGATCACGGTGGAGGCGAACACGGACTCGATCTTGGACGTGCCCATGATCTTGTTCAGCGCCGTGCCCAGCAGGTGCACGAAGAGCTGGATCACGCGCAGGTAGTACAGGGCACCGATGAGCGCACCCAGGAAAATGATCACGGGAAGCACGTTCAGCGCAAAGACGAAGCCGTTGTTCTCGCCCAGGAGCCCGCCGAAGACAAAGGATGTTCCCTGGTCCGTGAACCCGATCACTCCCTGAACCAGTCCCGAGAACCATTTCAGGGCTTCGAAGCCCGGCCCCCATTTCAGGATCAACAGCGCCACACCCACCTGCAGGGCCAGGCCCACGGCCAGGGTCCGCCACCGGATGGAACGGCGATGTCTGGAGAGAAGAACGATGAGGCCCAAAATGAGCACAATGCCAATGAGGCCTTGGAAGCGATCCACGATGATCCTGCCTTCGCATGGGGCGCCGTACCGGCGCGAACATTTGTCAAAAGTCCAGTTGACAAAATTTCTCATGAGCAGCTTAGGATGTGAGCACCGGTTCCACAAGCCAGGAACGGGTGTTCTCAAACCGCTATCCCGAGGGAGTGATCGCGATGGTCGAGGCCTACGACGCCGTGGATGTCATCCGAATCAAGCGAGACCGTCAGAAGTTGCCCATGGACGCCATTGATTGGGTGATTGATGCCTACACCCGCGGCGTGGTTGCCGATGAGCAGATGTCCGCGCTGGCCATGGCCATTTTCCTCAACGGGATGGACCGCGAGGAGATCGCCCGCTGGACTCGGGCAATGATCGACTCCGGCGAGACCATGAACTTCAAGGCCCTCTCCAAAGCCACCACCGACAAGCACTCCACCGGTGGCGTGGGTGACAAGATCACCCTGCCGCTGGCACCCCTGGTCGCCTCCTACGGCGTGGCCGTTCCGCAGCTTTCCGGCCGCGGGTTGGGCCACACCGGCGGCACCCTGGACAAGCTCGAGGCCATCCCGGGCTGGCAGGCGGATCTCTCCAATGACCGCATGATGTCCATCCTGGAGGACGTGGGTGCCGTGATCTGCGCGGCCGGCTCCGGCCTGGCCCCCGCGGACAAGAAGCTCTACGCCCTGCGCGACATCACTTCCACCGTGGACTGCATTCCGCTGATCGCGTCCTCGATCATGTCCAAGAAGATCGCCGAGGGCACCGGCGCCCTGGTGCTGGACGTCAAGGTGGGTCCCGGTGCGTTCATGAAGAAGGAAGCGGACGCCCGCGAGCTCGCGCGCACCATGGTCGACCTCGGCACCGACGCCGGTGTGAACACCGTGGCGCTGCTGACCGACATGTCCCGCCCGCTGGGCCTGACCGTGGGCAACGCCCTGGAGGTCCGCGAGTCCGTGGAGGTCCTGGCAGGTGGCGGCCCGAGCGACGTCGTTCGCCTGACCGTTGCCCTGGCCCGGGAAATGCTCGAGGCAGCGGGCGTCAAGAACCCGGACGTGGCGGAGGCCCTCAAGGACGGCCGCGCCATGGACACCTGGAAGCGCATGATCTCCGCCCAGGGCGGCGACCCGGACGCCCCGCTGCCGGTGGCCACCGACACCCACGAGGTCACGGCCGACGAGGACGGCGTCATGACCGAGATGGACGCGCTTTCCGTGGGTGTGGCGTCGTGGCGCCTGGGTGCCGGCCGCGCTCGCCAGCAGGATCCCGTGCAGGCCGGTGCCGGTATCGAGATCCACGCGGTTCCCGGCGACAAGATCACCAAGGGCCAGAAACTGTTCACCCTCCACACGGACACCCCGGACCGTTTCGACCGCGCGCTGGATTCCCTGCGCGGCGGCTACACCATTGATCCCGGGGCGGCCGAGGGCACCGGCGCACGCGACGACGTCGTGCTCGACCGGATCTCCTGACCCCACATCCCGCCCGGCTCACAGAACCAAGGAGTTAATGTCATGACCACCCGCGCCGAACTGGCCACGATGATCGATCACACGCTGCTCAAGCCCGAGGCCACCGCGGAGCAGGTGAACGAGCTGGCCCGCGAGGCCGGTGAGCTGGGCACCTTCTCCATTTGCGTCTCCCCGTCGCGGCTGAACGTCGAGCTGCCCGAGGGCGTCAAGCTGGCCACCGTGTGCGGTTTCCCCTCCGGAGCCCATGAAGCAACCGTTAAGGCCGCCGAAGCCGCGGATTCCGTGGCCGCCGGCGTGGATGAAGTGGACATGGTCATTAATCTGGGTCTGGCCAAGGCCGGGGCCTGGGACGCGGTGCAGGCGGAAATCGCGGCGGTCCGTGGATCCTGCCCCGCAAACGTGGTGCTGAAGGTCATCATCGAATCCGCGGCCCTGACCGATGGCGAGATCGTGGCCGCATGCAAGGCCGCCGAGGCGGCGGGCGCGGACTTCGTGAAGACGTCCACGGGTTTCCACCCCGCCGGAGGGGCATCGGTCGAGGCCGTGCGCCTCATGGCGGACACCGTGGGCGGTCGCCTGGGCATCAAGGCCTCCGGCGGGATCCGCAGCACCGAGGCCGCGCTGGCCATGGTCGAGGCCGGGGCCACCCGATTGGGCCTGTCCGGCTCCCGCGCCGTGCTCGACGGCCTGTCCGACTAATTCACCCGCTCACCCTGCGGAGGTACGCATGACTGCTGAACTCTTATCGACTGTCCGCAACTGGATCGCGCAGGATCCCGATCCGATCACGCGCGCCGAGCTCGAAGCACTCGTGGGCGGTGTCGAGTCCAACGATCAAGCCGCCCTGGAGGATCTGGCGACTCGGTTCGCGGGTCCGCTCGTGTTCGGCACGGCCGGGTTGCGTGCCGCCGTGGGTGCGGGCGAATCCCGGATGAACCGCGCGGTGGTCATTCGCGCGACCGCCGGTCTCGCGGCGTTCCTCACCGAGCGTGTGGGGGAACGGCCCGTGGTGGTCGTCGGTTGCGACGCTCGCCACGGTTCCGAGGATTTCGCCGCCGACGCCGCCGCCGTCCTCGCTGCCGCCGGCTGCCGAGCCATTCGATTGCCCGCGCAGTTACCCACCCCCGTGGTGGCCTATGCCGTGCGGGAACTGGGAGCGGACGCGGGCGTGATGGTCACGGCCTCCCACAACCCTCCGGCCGACAACGGGTACAAGGTGTACCTGGGTGGCCGGGCGGTGAATGCGGACGACGAGCGCGGCGTGCAGATCGTGCCCCCGGATGACGCTCACATTGCCGAACGCATTGCGGCCGCGCCACCCGCCAATGAGGTGCCCCGGAACCGTGAGTCCGTGGAGTGGGCGGGCGAGTCGTTGCTCGACGGATACATCTCCCGCGCGGCCTCCCTGCGCGGCACCGATGAGCAATCGGACGTGCGCATAGTCCTGACCCCCATGCACGGCGTGGGCGGGGAGACCGCGGTGCGCGTGTTGGAACGCGCCGGATTCCCGAACGTCACGGTGGTTCCGGAGCAGGCGCGGCCGGATCCGGCGTTCCCCACGGTGGTCTTCCCCAACCCCGAGGAACCGGGGGCCATGGACCTGGCGCTTGCGCTGGGGTCGGAAGAAGACGCGGACGTGGTCGTTGCATTGGACCCGGATGCTGATCGCTGCGCCATTGCGATTCCGAGCGTCTCGCACGCCGGGGACACCACGTGGCGGCGGCTCACCGGTGACGAGCTGGGCGCGCTGTTGGGTGAGCATGCGGCGTCGGACCCCGAACGCAGCGGTGACACCCTGGCCTGCTCGATCGTCTCCGGACGGTTGCTCGGACGGATCGCCGAGCATCACGGTCTGAAGTTCCGGCAAACCCTAACCGGCTTCAAATGGATCGCCCGCACGCCCGGGCTGCGGTTCGGTTACGAGGAAGCCATTGGCTACTGCACCGACCCGCTGGCCGTGCGCGACAAGGACGGCATCACCACCGCGGTGCGGGTGGCCTCCTACGTGCACCGGCTCAAGCACTCGAACGCCACGGTGCAGGGCGAACTGGACCGGCTGGCGCGTTTGCACGGGCTCTACGCCACCGCACCGTTGACGTTCCGCGTGGCCGATCTCGAGCTGATCCCGCAGGGCATGCAGCGGCTGCGTGAGAACCCTCCCGCGGAACTGGCCGGTTCCCCGGTGGTCGAGTACACGGACCTGTCCAAGGGCGGACCCGAACTGTTGCCCACCGAGGGCGTGGTGCTGCGTACCGAGGCCGACGACCGCGTGATCGTGCGCCCCTCCGGCACGGAGCCCAAGCTCAAGTGCTACCTGGAAGTGGTTCTGCCGGTCGACGACAACGCCGAGATCCCACGCGGGCAGGCGGAGGCCCGCCTCGAGCGAATCAGCGAGGAGATCCGCCGGGCCGTGGGCTTCTGACGCCACCGCTTCTCACGGTGCGACGAGCTTGGCGTACACCACCAGGTTGTCGTTGAACGCACCGCTGTGTGGGTCGTAGCCGTCGCAGGTGATGAGCCGCAGTTCGGGGCCGGCCGTGTTGCCGTAGACGCGCAGCGTGGGAAAGGTGTCCTTGGCATACCGTTCCACGGCTTCCACCACGAACATGGCGTGCGACCCGTCCTCACGGTCCACGCGAATGCCGTCACCGGGCACCAACGCATGCAAGTCCGCGAAGACCTCTGGCCCGCCTCCGGTGGCATTCACATGCCCGAGCAGCATAGCCGGCCCAGGCTGCCCTGGTGCCGGGGAATCCCGGTACCATCCGGCGGGGGAGCCGGGACCTTCCGGGGGGACCTCGAGGGTGCGATCGGGACGACGTCCCAGCTGCATCAGGTCATTGTTGAGCCCGATCCGATCCACCACGAGTCGCGCGGGCTCGGAAACGGGCTCGTCATCCGAGGGTGGCACGCCGGTGGGTCTCGGGGTGTTCGTCGAGCTGGAGGGTGGGGGCGCCGGGATCGCTGACGCGCCCGCCGCGCCGGTGGCACTCACGTGCAGAGAAGCCGCGGTCGTGTCCGTGGGCGGTGCCGACGCCGCGGGGCCGGTGCCGTCCCCGGTGCACCACAGGGCAAGCACCACGGCAAGTCCCGCCACCCCCAGCGGGAGGTGGCGGGACTCAACGCGGTGCTTGGGCACGGGACGGTTCCGCCGGTCAGCGGCGGCTCACGGCGCGCCGGCGCAGACCCAGCGCCGCAGCCCCCGCGGCGAGGATCCCGAGCACGCTTATCCCGGCCAGAGCGTTGGCGCCGGCTCCGCCGGCGGTCTCCACTCCGGTGTCTGCCGGGCCCTCGGGTACCTGCATCTGCGCGGCCACGAACTCACCGCATGCAATCGGGATGTCAGTGGCCAACGGCAGGGCAGGATTCATCGGGTTCACGGCATTTTGCGCCGGGGCCGACAGCGCCGCCGGATCCGCGCCGTGGATGTTGATCACCGCGTTGCCCGCCTGCAGGGCATTCAGCGTTGCGGCGTCCAGAGTGACGGTGCGCTGATAGGAGTAGCTGCCCCCGGTCGGATACCGGTCCGCCGCAGCGCCCGATGCGGGGCTGACGTCGCCGGCGCTGGTCAGGGAGACGGCAATGGCGCCGGTGAAGGGTTGCCCCTCCATGGAGTCCACCGCGCCGTCTGCGTTGGCGTCCGCAGTGGGCGGGGCACACACGCCCTGGCCACCGATGTGGATGTGCTGGGCGTGGGCGTAAGGCATGCCCTGCATCAGTGCGGGAGCGCCGGTCACATTCACGGTGATCCTGGCTTGATCACCGGTGACATCGACCATGGCGGTACCGGCGGCGGTGCTGTTGTTGGCGGGCGCCAGCTGCGCCTGGAAGGACCAGGTGTCAGCTGCGGCGGCCGGACGGGCCGCCAGAGCCAGTACCCCGATGGCGAGGGTTGGAACGGCGAACAAGGATTGCTTCTTCACGGCAACGGCCTCTCGGCTGGAGGTGTGAAAGCTGGGGCGTGACGCAATTCACAGTCTACTTATTAATTGCCGGGAGGATAGGCCCTGTACAGGGTAGGGGTGAGATGACAAAAGCCCCCGCTCCTCCGTGGTCACGGGGGCGGGGGCCCTTGTCAAAGGCGGAAGGTAAGGGATTTGAACCCTTGGTACGGGGTTACCGCACACTGGTTTTCAAGACCAGCTCCTTAGGCCGCTCGGACAACCTTCCTGAGCGTTCGCGGCCGCCCGCGGGGGCGGTCGCGAACGACACGTCATTATTCCACGGCGCCAGGCGCAGGGCCAATACGACGCCGCTCGGGCCGGTGATGCGCGTGGCGAACCCGCCGCGCGGCGTCGTCGGCTAGCCGCGCCCCGCAATCCGCGCCAGGATGGAAACGGCAGGAGAACAACCAGCGAGAGGGAGAAATCATGCGCGCGGTACGAGATAGTGAATCGGGTGGTCCCGAGGTCCTGAAGGTCACGGAAGTAGACGATCCCTTAGCCACGGGGGACGGGGTGCTGATCGAGGTGGCAGCCGCGGGTCTCAACCGTGCGGATGTGCTGCAGCGGCAGGGCAATTACCCCGTGCCGCCGGATGCGACAGACATATTCGGGTTGGAAGTCTCCGGAACGATTGCCGAACTCGGTCCCGAGGTGCCGGCAGAAGCGGGACTCACCGTGGGCGACAAGGTGGTGGCGCTGCTGGATTCCGGTGGTTACGCGGACAAGGTCGTGGCGCCATGGCCGCAGGTGCTCCCCGCGCCGGAGGGAATGGATCTCGTCGAGGCGGCAGGCCTGCCCGAGGTGGCGGCCACCGTGTTCTCCAACGTGTTCATGGCAGCGAACGCGCGGGAGGGGGAGACCTTGCTAGTGCACGGGGGCACCGGTGGAATCGGAACCCATGCCATCCAGGTGGCCACGGCACTGGGGCTGACCGTGCTGGCCACGGTCGGCAGCCAGGAGAAGGCCGATTTCGTGAGCGAGCTCGGTGCCACGGCCATCAAGTACAAGGACCAAGACTTCGTGGAACGGGTCATGGAACTCACCGACGGCCACGGTGCGGACGTGATCCTGGACGTCGTGGGCGCCAAATACCTGGAGCCCAACGTCAAGGCGTTGGCGACCAACGGTCGTATCACCATCATCGGGATGCAGGGCGGGGTCAAGGGAGAGTTGAACATTGGGCGCCTGATGAACAAGCGAGGCGCGGTCATCGGTACCACGCTGCGCTCGCGTCCCCTGAGCGAGAAGGCCCAAATCATGGGCGCGGTGCGCCAGATCGTGTGGCCGCACGTGAAGTCCGGTGAAGTCCGACCCATCACGGCCAAAACCTTCCCCCTGCAGCGGGTGCGCGAAGCACATGAATACTTCGATTCCGGGTCGCACATTGGCAAGGTACTCCTGACCATGTGAGCGCCATTTCTTGCTGGCGGTAGCCGCAATGGTTTGTGATGTGCCTCATCTGGAATAGAATCCCGCTTGCGGAATCCCCCTGGATTCTGAGTGAATTCACACAAGATTCGGAGCTTCCCCATGAGCACCACCCATCGCGGCAGCGCCGCAGGTTCTCCGGGCCCGGGCGGAACCCCGGCCACCGAGTTACCACCCAGCCACGTGGATCCCGAGGTCCTCGAGGCCGAACAAACCCGCTGGACGCCCTTGCGCATCGCGCTCTGGATCGGTATTGCCCTGTTGGGCGGCGTGGCCTGGGTCATGATTGCGTTTGCCCGCGGCGAATCCGTCAACGCCATTTGGTTCGTCTTCGCCGCGGTGTGCAGTTACTTCATTGCGTACCGGTTCTACGCCAAGTTCATCGAGGCCAAACTCACGCGCCCGGATGACAGCAGGGCAACACCGGCCGAGTACATGGCCAACGGCAAGGACTACATGCCCACGGATCGTCGCGTACTGTACGGTCACCACTTCGCCGCGATTGCCGGTGCCGGTCCGCTGGTCGGACCCGTGCTCGCGGCCCAGATGGGTTATCTGCCCGGCACCATCTGGATCATCGTGGGTGTGATTCTGGCCGGTGCGGTCCAGGACTACCTGGTGCTGTTCTTCTCCATGCGCCGCGGTGGCCGTTCCCTGGGCCAGATGGCCCGCGAGGAACTGGGCACCGTGGGCGGTTACGCCGCCATCATTGCAACCCTGGCCATCATGATCATCATCGTGGCCATCCTGGCCCTTGTGGTCGTCAATGCGCTGGGTGAGTCCCCGTGGGGCGTGTTCTCCGTGGGGATGACCATCCCGATCGCCCTGTTCATGGGCGTGTACCTGCGCTACCTGCGCCCGGGCAAGGTCATGGAGATCTCCGTGATCGGTTTCATCCTGCTCATGGCGGCCATTGTGGCCGGCGGGTGGGTTGCGGACACCGAGCTGGGTGCACAGCTGTTCACGCTGGACCGCATCACGCTGGCATGGTGCGTGATCATTTACGGTTTCATCGCCGCGGTGCTGCCGGTGTGGCTGTTGCTGTCCCCTCGTGACTACCTCTCCACCTTCATGAAGATCGGCACCATTGTGCTCCTGGCCGCCGCCATTGTGGTGGTGCGTCCGGAGATCACCGTTCCGGCGGTCTCCGAGTTCGCGGGACGCTCCGACGGCCCCGTGTTCACCGGTTCGCTCTTCCCGTTCCTGTTCGTGACCATCGCGTGCGGTGCGCTGTCCGGGTTCCACGCGCTCATCGCCTCGGGTACCACCCCCAAGATGATCGAGAAGGAACGTCAGACCCGGTTCATCGGCTACGGCGGCATGCTCATGGAGTCCTTCGTGGCGATCATGGCGCTGGTTGCCGCGGTCTCGATCGACCGTGGGATTTACTTCGCCATGAACTCCTCCCCGGCCGTGACCATGGGAACCGTTGAGGGCGCCGCCGCCTTCGTGAACTCGCTGGGCTTGTCCGGCGTGCACGTCACACCCGAACTGCTGCAGGGCACCGCGGACGCCGTGGGTGAGGAATCCATTGTGTCCCGCACCGGTGGCGCACCCACCCTGGCCGTGGGCCTGGCCCACATCATGAATCAGTGGCTCGGCGGCGCATCCATGATGAGCTTCTGGTATCACTTCGCGATCATGTTCGAGGCGCTGTTCATCCTCACCGCCGTGGACGCCGGTACCCGCGTGGCACGCTTCATGCTCACCGACACCCTGGGCAACTTCATTCCCAAGTTCAGGGACACCGATTGGCGACTCGGGGCCTGGCTCACCACGGCCGTCATGGTGGCCGGCTGGGGATCCATCCTGATCCTGGGCGTGACCGACCCGCTGGGCGGTATCAACACGTTCTTCCCGCTGTTCGGCATCTCCAACCAGCTGCTGGCGGCCATTGCGCTCGCGGTGTGCCTGGCGATCGCGGCGAACCTCAAACGCTTCAAGTACCTGTGGATCATCATGATCCCGCTCTTGTTCGACGTAGTGGTCACCATGACGGGTTCGTGGCACAAGATCTTCTCCTCGGACCCCACCGTGGGCTATTGGGCCAACCACTTGCGCTTCAAGGAGGCATTGGCCAACGGCGAGACCAGCCTGGGCACCGCCCAGAATGTCGAGGCCATGGAAGCCGTGGTGCGCAACACTCTGGTGCAGGGCACGCTGTCCATCGTGTTCGCGGTCCTCACGATCATCGTGGTGGCCATGGCGTTCGTGGAAATGGTCAAGGCCCTGCGCGGTCATCAGCGCGCCTCCCACGAAGATCCGGTGGTGGAATCGCGCTACTACGCGCCGTCGGCAATGATCTCCATGCCCTCCGAGAAGGCGCTGGCCAAGGAATGGGAGGCCGTGCCCTACGAGCAGCGGGTCCCCACGGGCCACGGTCACCACTGATGTCGGATTCACGGACCGCTCCGCTCCGGGAGCTTGTACGGTCTTGGGCCCGTTCCGCACTCCGGTTCGGCAACGGGGTGCTGGGCGCGGACAAGTACGAGAAGTACCTGGACTACCACCGAGCAAGTGGACAACCCGGCCGGCCCATGACGGAACGCGAGTTCTGGAGGGATTACCAGGACTGGCAGGACCATAACCCGCAGGGTCGGTGCTGCTGAAGCGATACCATGAACCGCCGCGTCTTGGACGCGGCGGTTCATGTATGAAAGGGGCACCGTGTGGGTTTCTTGCGCGATTACGTGGCGACCCGCCGCGACGACCACGAACTGGGTCGCGGCGTGTGGCGGCGTGCTCACGACCGTTTCCAGCGAGGCCTGGACCGGTACCACCAAATATTGGAGGGCGTGACGGACCCCGATCTGCGTGCCGGAGCGATCCCGATCGCCAATGACCTCGCGGATCTGTTGCCCCGGGTGCGCGAGGTATGCATGGAGGCCCATCGCCGCGCGCCGTCCGAAACTCAGGACATCCCCGCGTCCAAGGGCGGTTATCTCTCGGACGCCCACCGTCAACTGTCCCGCAGCGGCAATGCCATGGCGCAAACGGCGGAGGCGCTGACCATGGCGCGCTTCACGGCGGCGTCGGCACAGCAACCGGACGGGAGCCGCGAAGCTGACCCGCGCGTTCAAGGAATTCAACGCCGGGCCGACAGCGTGCATGAATGCGTGGCTCAAGCCGAGGCCCTACTGCGGGATTGAACGGCACAGCGTCGGTTCAAATGATCCGTTGCTGCCTGGCGCGGTTGATGGCGGCCGTCCGATTGTCGACACCGAGTTTGTTGTAGACGTGCACCAAGTGCGTCTTCACGGTGGCCTCGGAAATGAATAATTGTTTCGCCATGTTCCGGTTGCTCGCCCCGGTGGCCGCCAATTTGAGTATTTCGATTTCTCGCGGAGACAAAGCGGATGCGGGTTGCGTGGTGCGCATCACGAGTTGCGCGGTCACCTGCGGGGAGAGTACCGACCGGTTGGCAGCCGCATCGAGTATTGCCTCGCGGAGGGCTTCTTCCGGCGCGTCTTTCAAGAGGTACCCCGTGGCCCCGGCCTCCAGCGCAGAAAGAATGTCCGATTGCGTGTCATACGTGGTCAGGATGAGCACGGGAGGCCCGTCCGCGGCCCGAATCGCGCGCGTGGCATCGATTCCCGTGGGACCGGACCCCATCTGGATGTCCATGACCACAACGTCGATGTCGTCGGGGCGGGCTCGTTGTTGCGCACCCACGGCGTCCTGGGCTTCCGCCACCACTGTGATCTCCGGCATGCCCTCCAACAGGGCGCGCAGGCCGGCCCGCACCACGGGGTGATCGTCGACGAGTAGAACCCGTGTGCTCATGCTCGTTCTCCTGAGAATTTATCGGGCGCGGATCGTTGCGGTGCGTTTGTCTGGCGGCTGGAGATCTCACTCGTGCTCCGGGTTCCCGGGCCGGGAGGTTTCAACGGTAACCGTACCGTGACCGCCGTGCCGTCGCCCGGGGCGGATTCCACCGTGACCGTCCCGCCGGCGGCGGAGACCCGCTCGCGCAGACCGGGCAGGCCGAAGCCGTGGTCGTCGTGGCCCAACGGCACCCTGCCCGGGTGGAAACCCACACCGTCGTCGACCACGTCCATGCTCACCTCGCGATCCCACCAGGACAGACTGACCATGGCTTGTTGGGCATGGGCATGACGACTCACATTGGACAGTAAGGACTGCGCGGCGCGCAGTATCACCGTTTGTTGAACCGGCGCCGCGACACCCTCGCCATCGCACTGGAAGTCGACGCGCAACGGTTCTCTGCGTGCCCGGGCTTCCGATGAGGTCTGCTCCGTGAGGTGCCGCAAGCCGTCCTCGAGTGAGATGTTGAGCGCGGGGGACGACAAGTCCTTGACGAAGCGCCGCGCCTCGGAAAGATTCTCGCTGGCGGTCGTTTCGATGATCGTCAACTGCTCTTCGGTCACCGAGACTGCACCGGCGGCAAGTGACTCGCGTGCCGCGCGAGACATCAACACGATGGAGGACAGGCCCTGAGCCAGGGTGTCGTGGATATCGCGGGACAATCGCTCCCGCTCGGCAGCTTGCCCCGCTGCGCGTTCGGTCCGTGCCAGTTCACTGCGGGTGGCTTCGAGGTTTTGCAGGATGTGCCGGTAGGCCTGGACGTCCCGGTACATGGCCCGGTAGGAGGAGGCCACGACCAATGCGAACACCATACCCAGTACGGGTCCGAAGACCATGGCCGGGACGAAACTCCGTGGCCCGGCGTGCAACCACTGTGACAACACCACGAAACCGGTGAGTGCTACTACGCTCAGCACACCGATCGAGCGTGGCAACAGGTGCGCGTACAAGAAGAAGAGCGGGAACGCTACGGCGGAGAAATCCGCGCTGAGCAGGACCAGTGCGGCCCATAAGACAAAGATCACGCTCAGCCACGGCAGAGCATAAGGGCGGGGATCCCGGGACCGCCCGTGGGCATGTCGGTTCTCCCACACGGTGCCCATCAGGTACACGCCGGCGAGAACCGCGGCAATGAAACAGGCCAGAGCAGCTTTGTCAGTGTCTGAGGTCAGGACGCGCAAAACACCGAAGGCCAACAACCCCGCGAAACTCACGTGCAGGGATACGCGCAGCACCCGCAGCATCCCCACGGCGGACGGTGTGGGTGTCATGGTCTCTTCCCCTGGGGCGTGGATCCCGTCCGATCTGCACCGGCTTCCGACAAGCCTACGCGGGAGGTCATTCACCGCATCAACCGTTCGATTGATGAGCCCCCCAACCGGATGGTGTCCCGGTATCAACTGCCCGCGCGATGTATGGAGCGGGGCCACTGAGGAGACTGAAGTACAACAAATATTTCATCGGACGGAAGGCGTCGACATGTTCGTCTCACTCCGCGACATCGCCTTCGCCAAGGGCAGGGTGGCCCTCGTGGCCACCGTTGTCGCCATGATCACGATCCTGCTCATCATGCTCACGGGCCTCACGAACGGGCTCGGCAAACAAAACACTGCCGCGCTTGAGAGCTTCGGAGCCGACCGAGTGGTGCTCGCCGGGGGTTCGAGTAACGGGCAGGATCCCACCTTCACCACTTCTCGTATCGACCAGGAGCAGCTCAATGCCTGGCGCCAGGACGAGTCAGTGACCCATGCGGAGCCCCTCGTGGTCTCCCAAACCCAACTGGATGTAGGCGGAGTCGCTGCCAGCACCGCCATCATGGGTCTACCCGCCAACTCGTATTTCACCCGTGACCTCGCTGCCGTGGACGGCGCTTCCCAGCCCCAAGACGGCGAGCTGGTGGTCTCGCAGTCACTCGCGGAGGAACTCGGAGCGGCTGTGGGGGACCCCGTGACGGTGGCGGGGCAGTACCTGACCGTGGCCGGCATCACGGAGGATGAGTACTACAGCCACACATCTGTGGCCTGGGCCACGAACACCGACGCGTTGAACGTGTCACATCAGCCGCGGGAGACTCTGGCCACCGCGATCCTCGCAGACTTCGCCAACGGGGCGCAGGCCTCAGCGGTGGCCGAACAGGTGGACATCCGGGCGGACACCGTGTCGTCGACCACCCGGGGTGCGTTCAACGCTCTGCCCGCCTATTCATCCGAACACGGGTCGCTGGTGAGCATGCAGGCTTTCCTGTATGTGATTTCGGCGCTGGTCACGGTGTCGTTCATCACCGTGTGGACCGTGCAGCGCACGCGGGACATTGCGGTGCTGGGTGCCCTGGGTGCCTCCCGTGGTTACTTGTTCAAAGATGCCCTGGGCCAGGCGGCCGTGGTGGTCACCGCGGGAGCAGTGCTGGGCCTTCTCATCGGGGCTGGGGGCGGACTGTTGCTTTCCGCCCTGGTCTCCGCCGTTCCGTTCCATTTGAGCGCATTCTCCGCGCTCGCCCCCGCGGCGGGGGTGGTGGTGCTCGGTGTTCTCGGCTCCGTCATCGCCGTCCGCCGTGTCACGTCCATCGATCCGATGATCGCCTTGGGAGGCAACTGATCATGACAACCACACCTCTTTCCTGCGCGACCGCAGAGTGCGAGCATCGGGACACCATGCCGTCCCTCCAGGTCTCCAACGTGTCGTTGACCTATCCGGATGGCAAGAACGCGGACGGTTCCCCCCGGACCATCACGGCGCTAGACAGCGTGGACTTCGAGGCCATGCCGGGTGTCATGACGGCTTTGACGGGTCCGTCCGGTTCCGGTAAGTCTTCCTTGCTGGCGGTGGCCTCCACGCTTCTCGTCCCCACCTCCGGCGAGATCCGTATCGAGGGTGACGTCATCACCGGTCTGAAGTCCAAAGAACGGGCCGAACTACGTCGCACGGCGGTGGGCACCGTCTTTCAGCAACCCAACCTGATCCCCTCCCTCAAGGCCGAGGACCAATTGGTCGTCACCGCTCACATTCGCGGGGCCAACGGGAAGGAGCGCAAACACGCCAGAGAGCGCGCCCGGGAACTGTTGACCATGGTGGGACTGGACAAAGCAGCCGGACGCAGGCCTCACGAGCTCTCAGGCGGTCAGCGACAACGAGTGAACATTGCCCGGGCGCTGATGGGCCAGCCTCGACTATTGCTCGTGGACGAGCCGACCTCCGCGCTGGACCAGGAACGCTCGGCCGAAATCATGCACTTGCTGCGCACGATCACTAGGAAGTTCGACCTGGCCTCCGTGGTGGTCACGCACGATCTCGAATTCGTGGACATCGCTGACCGTGAGGTCACCATGGTGGACGGCCGGTTGACCGAGTAACGACACTTCTCACATGCGTGCATGCACGGGGTGAGCGCCGGAAGCCGAACCTCCGCTGCACCCGACGGTAGTTCTGGTCATGAAAAAACCCCCGGGAACCTCAAGCGGGTTCTCGGGGGGTTTCCTCTCGTTCGGAGCCACCTGCCGGAATCGAACCGGCGACCTATTCTTTACGAGGGAATTGCTCTACCGACTGAGCTAAGGTGGCGCAGCAGAACCGAGCATGGTTCAGATGCACCCAAGACAGTAGCAGAAAACGCCGCTCGGGCTACAATCGGCGGGGCCCTGGCTCCCTCAGTCGTGTGCGTAGCGGTTCTGGGCCGGTGGCAGTCCCAGGCGCTCGCGCAGGGTGGGAACGTCCGTGGGTGCCGCGTCAGTGCCGACCAGCTCCGGAACCGCCCCGGCGGCGGCGCGCACGGCCAATTCCACGTCGTAGGGCCCGGTGTCCAGCACCACGCCACTCACGCCGACCTGAACCCAGCTCGCCACGAGTTCCGGATCGAGGGCGTCCGAGTCCGCGTCGATCACCACGAACACGCGGGCGGACGGGTTCCACTCGAGAACCGTGAGAGTGTCGGGACCCACGGACTCCACGGGGACCAATACGGCGTCCGCGTGCTCCACTGCGGCGCGCAGATACTCGAGGCGAACGTCCGCGGTGCGTTCCACGAAGACCGGAAGGTGTCCCTGCGTGGGGCGGGGAACGATCGACGGCCCCTTCACGGTGAACTCCTCACCCGCGGAATCGGTTCCGCTGAAGTCCACGTAGTGCAGCTTGGAGCGGTTCACGAACCGGCCGGTGGCCCGGTCACGGATCTCCGCATCCGCTTCCCAGGAGTCCCACAACCTGCGGACCACGTCGATGACGTCCGCGGTTTCCGCCCAGGCGGCCTCCGGGGAAGGTGCGGCGCGTCGACCCACGTTGGCGGCGGCGTCGGCGCCCAGCGAGGGGGCGAAGACGACACCGGCGCGGCCATGTGTGGCCCAATCCAAGGATGCGCTCTCGGTGCCCATGAGGAACGGCTCGGTGTGGGTCGTGCGCAGGGTGGGGGCCAGACCCACGGAGGTGGTCTGGGGACCCAACCACGCGGCGGTTTGCAACGCGGACAACCGGCCCGCCGCGGGGCCTGAGGCGGGCGCGGTGGCCAGCTCGTCATCGAGTAGTACGAACGCGGCGCCGGCGGTCTCCGCGTCGCGGGCGGCCTGCCGAACGGCGGCACCGGAGAAGTACTCCGTGGGCGCCACACGGTCGATTCCCGGCCGGGGTGTGATGCGCGCGGCGATCACGAACGTGGGGGTGCTCATATCAGGCCTCCTGAGCGTTGGTAGCTGCGGCGCGGGCGGTGGAGCGTGCGCGCGACCATTCGGTGGCCGGACGGTAGCCGCCCAGCTCCATGGTGGTGCGCAGCGTGGGGCCCTCCTCCGCATAGGAATCGGGGTACACACCCATTTCCTGCAACCGGGGGACCACGGAGTCCACGAATTCATCGAGGCCACCCGGCACCACGGTGGGGATCAGGATGAAACCGTCCGCGGCCCGCTCCTGGATGTACTGGTTCATCTGCCGGGCCACGGTGTCCGCCGAACCGACGAAGGCGACACCGGGAGCTTCCCGCACCACCAGGTCGCGGATGGACAGGTTCTCGGCCCGAGCGATCTCGCGCCAGCGCTGGGCCGTGGCCACGGGGTCCTTGACGTGCTTGACGCGACCCTGGGAGACCTCGGGCCCGTCCAGCACGGGGTCGAAGTCGGGAAGTGGGCCCTCCGGATCGAACGCTGAGAGGTCCGTGTTCCACACGCGTTCCAGGGTGGCGATCGCGGTGGCACCGGAGTGCTGGGCGTACGCCTGCTCCCGGGCGCGCTCGGCGGCGTCGGCGTCCGTGTCACCCAGGACGTAGGAGACGCCCGGGTAGATGCGCAGGTCGTCCTCGGCGCGGTTGTACTTGGCGAGGCGGCCCTTGGTGTCCTTGTAGAAGGCCTTGCCGTCCTCCAACTCGGAGTGGCGCGTGAAGATCACGTCCGCGGAACCTGCGGCGAACTCACGGCCCGAATCCGAATCCCCGGCCTGGAAGATCACCGGGTGCACCTGAGGACTGCGGGGTACATCGAAACGACCGGAAATATCGAAGAAGTCGCTGCGGTGTTCGTACGCGCCCGCGGTCTCGTCCGCGTTCTGTGCGGAGGCCGGCCAGGACTCCCACAACTGCCGGGCGGTGTCGATGAAATCCTCGGCGCGTTGGTAGCGCTGGGGGTAGGGGAGGTAGCCGCCGCGGCGGAAGTTCTCACCCGTGAATGCATCGGGGCTGGTCACTACGTTCCACGCGGCACGGCCGCCGGAAAGGTGATCCAGGGTCGCGAATTGCCGCGCCAGCTCGTACGGCTCATGGAAGGTGGCGGTCAGCGTTCCGGCCAGACCGATGCGCTCGGTGGCCGCGGCCACGGCCGAGAGCACCGTGAGGGTGTCCGGGCGGCCCATGACATCGAGGTCATAGATCTTGCCGTTCATCTCACGCAGCCGCAGGCCCTCGGCCAGGAACAAGAAGTCCATGAGACCGCGCTCGGCGGTCTGCGCCATGCGAATGAACGAATCCACCGCAATGTGACTTTCACTGCGCGGATCCGACCAGATCGTGGTGTTGTTGACGCCCGGAAAATGCGCCGCCAGGTGAACTCTGCGCGGTGAGCTGCTCATGACCTACCTTCTGTCGACAACGGTCCCGGGCGCGGCTGAGCGCCCGGGCACTCTTATCCATGGTGCCGCCGCCACCGCGGTCGATTCCAGCCGGCTGACTTGATTCTTCACATGCTGTCACAGTGCGTCACACCGACCTGCGCCCTCACTGCACACGGCGATAGCCTGAAGGATACTGTCCGCAGTGCCCGCCCGTATGGGGAGCACGCAACGTTCTGGAGGTCACCGGTGGACTCACGCAGCGTCACGTTCGTGGGCGGGGGTCCGCGTGCGGCCATGCTCTTGGAGCGCATCACCGCCAATTATCCGCACGACGCCGCGCCACTCACCGTCCACGTAGTGGAACCGTTCGAGCCGGGATCGGGTCGGATCTGGCGTTTCGACCAGTCACCCCTGTTGAAACTCAACTCGATGGCGCAGGACATCACCATGTTCACTGACCAGTCCGTGCAGTGCGCGGGCCCCGCGCGTGAGGGGCCCACACTGCTGGAGTGGTGCCGGGCTGTGCTCGCGGGGGAGATCACCGACCACGGGATCACCGCCCCCGACATCATGGCCCAGGTGCGTGAGCTGGGCCCGGAGAGCTTTCCCACCAGGCAACTGCAATCGTTTTATCTGGGCTGGTTCTACCGCCTGACCGTTGCACAGGCGGCCGCGAACGTGCGCGTGGAAACCCACCGGGCCACGGTCACTGCCGTGACGGACACCGAGCTCGGGCACACCGTGACCCTGGATTCGGGTGAGACGATCACCTCGGACGCCGTGGTCTACACCGTGGGCCACACGGACAGCATAGGCTCCAACACCCAACTGACCCGCGAACGCACGGCACGTGCCCGCGGGGGTTTCTACGCCCCGCCCGCCTACACCAACGACGTCGACTACTCGCCCGTGCGCGCGGGGGACCGCGTGATCGTGACCGGTATGGGGTTGGCCTTCATCGACCTCATGGTGCTGCTGTACGAGGGCCGCGGGGGCCGCTTCCAGATCTCCGGGGAGCGGGTGGACGGACAAGCCCGCGAAGGGATTCGCGACGGCGGTCCACTCACCTACGTGGCGTGCGGCCGGGAACCCCGGCTCTTCGTGGGATCCCGCCACGGGGTTCCGTACCACAGCAAGATCACCTCGGTGCTCTCCGCTGATCCTGAGCCCCTGCGCTTCATCACCACGGACACCGTGAGCCGGTTATTGGAGCAGCACAGCACCCTCAACTTCCACGAGCACTTATGGCCGCTCATCAACCAGGAACTCGGTTACCACGTGTACCGGGAGCTGATCGTGGGGCACCCCGAACGCGCGCGGATGAGCTGGGAGGAGTTCGCACCCGCCTACCGCGCGGCCTCCTGGGGCAGTAACGAGCTGCAGCGGCTCGTGCGCACCGCCATCCCCGATTCCCTTTATCGCGTTGACCTGGCGTCGATCGATCGGCCCTTCGAGGACATGTTCTTCGAGGACCCCCAGCAGGTCCAGGACGCCCTGGTGCGCTACATCGAGCGTGACCTGGCCCTGCGGACCCATCCGGATCATTCCGAGACCCAAGCGCTCTTCCTGGCACTCCTACGCACCTACATGGAAGTGGGCCGGCTGGTCCCTCTCGAGCACCTGGACGACGAATCCCAGCGACTCGTCCCGGGATGGTGGCACGGCTTCTTCAGCTTTGTGGACTCGGGCCCGCCCGCTCATCGCCTGCAAGAGCTGCTGGCCCTGCACCGAGCGGGTTTCATCTCGTTCCTGGGCCCCGATGTGGAGGTCACCACGGCACACCAGGACGCGCCCGAGGGAACTCCGGCGTTCAGGGCGCGCTCGCGGGCCGGCGGTGCGGATGTCTCCGCAAACAGCTGGATCGAAGCGCGATTGCCCGCGCCCACGGTGGTCTCGTCCGCTGATCCGGCGCTGCACCACGTGCATTCCAGCGGTGCGGGAGTCGAGCAGAACTTCGAAACCGATGACGGCGCCACTGTCAGTACCGGCAAGCTCGTGGTTGACTCCACTGCCCAGGTGGTGGATCGTACCGGAGCCGTGCAGCCCGGGGTGTTCGCGGCGGGGAACTTCACCTCCGCCTGGAATGTGGGCGCGTTCGCACGCCCGAACGCCAACTCCGCCCCTTTCAGGCAGTGCGATGAGCTGGCCCGCACCGTGCTGGGCGCCCTGGGGCTACCGGTGGTACCGGAGAGCTAACCGCACGTGGTGCCCTGCTCCGGTACGGCGCCCGAGACCAGGTAGTTGTCCACGGTGTCCTTGATGCACGAGTTCCCGGACACGTACGCGGTGTGACCCCAGCCCTCATGGGTCAGAAGTCGCGCATTGCCAAGTTCCGCCACGAGCGACTCCGACCACGCGTAGGGGGTGGCGGGGTCGTGGGTCGTGCCCACCACCAAAAGTGTCTGATCGGTGTCCGCCGTATAGGATTCGAGGGGCTCCACGGGCTCGTCCGGCCAGCCCTGGCATGCGGCGTCACCGTAGCTGAGATACGGCCCGAAGGTGGGAGCCTCCTGGGTCATGGTCTCTGCGGCTCGCGCCATGTCCTGATCGGAAATCTCACGCGAGACGGTGTCCAGGCAATTGACGGCCGTGAAAGCCTCGGACACGTTCGAGGTGTACTCGCCGGAGGAGTTCCGGCCGTGGTTGGAGTCCGAGTAGTCCATGAGCTCGTCGAAGTCCCCGTCGAAGGCCTTCTCGAGTGCGGAGTTCAACTGCGAATAGGAGGCCGTGGAGTACAGGGGGACCAGAATGCCCTCCACCGCGTTCACGGCGGTGATCCGGCGCCCGTCGGACACGGTGATGTTCTCCTCGGACACCTTGGCCAGGAGATCCTGGATCTGCGCCATGCCGTCAGCCACGCCGTTCTGACCCACGGCACAACGGTTGTTCGAATCTTGGCAGTCCTGGACCCAGTGACGTAGGTTGTCCTCGAAACCCTTGGCCTGGTCCAGCGTCACAGCCCGTTCGTCCATGGTGGGGTCCACGCCGCCGTCCAGAACGACGCGCCCCGTGCGCTGGGAGAACAAGCGCGCATAGGTGGCCCCGATCTCGGTGCCGTAGGAGAAACCCAGGTAGTGGGTGGCCGGCTGGTCGAAGACCGCGCGCATCACGTCCAGGTCCTTGGCCACGGACTGGGTATCCATGTGGGCCACCACCGGGGACGAGTTCTCGTGGCACTTGGCTCCGATCGCCGCGTACGTGGCCCGCATGTCATCCAGCGTTTCGGTGCCGGGTTCGAACGCGGGCTCTGCTCGCCACTCGTCCATTTCTTGGTCGGTGAGGCAGTCAATGCCGTCCGAGCGCTCCACGCCGCGGGGATCGAAACCCACGATGTCGTAGTTGTCCCGTACCGATTCCGAGGCGAAGAAACTGGCGGACAGCACCATGTCCACCCCGGACCCGCCGGGACCTCCGGGGTTCAGGAACAGGGTGCCCTGGGGGTCGTTCTCGGAGGAGGACAACCGGGAGACCTCCACGAACGTGTCTCCGGCGTCGGGATTCGCGTAGTCCACGGGAACGCTCACGCGGGCGCAGTCAAGGTTCTTGGCGGCGTCCTGATCCTCTTGGGGGTAGTCGCAATCACCCCATGAGAGCTCCTGGGTGTAGTACGCGGCCAACGCGGAATCGGTGCCCGCGGTGACGTCCGGATCGGCCTGGGACGTTGCCCCCGGTCCGGAGTCTTGAGTGGACTGCGGGCTGCAGCCGGTCAGCGCCAGAGCTGCCACGACAAGGGTGGCGGCCACAGAACGGGCCGTGGGAGTACGAGTCACAAGATTCCCTTCGGTGCCGCTCACACGAGCGAGACCATCATGGCTTCGAAGGCCAGTTGCGCACTGACGTTGGTGCGGATCCGGTCCCTGGTCTCACTGATCACATCAATGCGTTCCAGGGTCTGTTCCGCGGCGCTGTTGACGGCGTAGTCCTGGATGTCACGCGTGAGGTGCTGGTTGATCAATTCGGTTCCGGTGTGCAGCTGCACGCTGAGCACATCGCGGTAGAACGTGGTCAGGTCGATCAGGAAGCGGTCCAGGGTGTCCGTCTGAATCCGGCGGGAGCGCCGTTTTTGATCCGCTTCCAAGCGGTTGAGCGCACCGCGGATCGCGGGCGGCATCCGACCGGATTCGGGTGCGCCGAGGGCCACGAGCAACTGCGCGCGTTCCTCGTCATTACGGGCCTCCGCGTTCGCGGCGGACTCGTCCACCGCGAGCCGGTGCAGCCGGTCTGCCGCGCGGACGGCCTGGGTCACACCGCGCATGTTCAACGGCAGGGACACCACTTCTTGGCGGCGTGTGCGGGCGTCATCGTAAAGGGCCAGGCGGGTGGCGATTCCCACGTGGCACTGAGCCAGCCGTGCGCATTCAAAGGCGCGTTCCTGACTCACGCTGTGCCGACTGACGAGCAGCTGGGCCACGTCCCGGGCCGACGGGACCTTCAGGGTGACGGGGCGGCACCGCGAACGGATGGTCACCAGCACATCCATCGGGGAGGGCGCGCACAGCAACCAAATGGTGTGCGGCGGGGGCTCTTCGATGGCCTTGAGCATCACATTGGAGGTGCGCTCGGTCATCCGGTCAGCGTCCTCCACGATCATCACGCGCCACTGACCCACCGACGGGCGATCCTGGGCCTTGACCACGAGCTCGCGGGCTTCCTCGATGCTGATCTGGGGGTTTTCCGTGACGAAGTGCATGACGTCCGCGTGCGAACCCGCAAAGGCCGTGCGGCACGCGTGGCACTCACCGCAGCCGGTGCCGCGTTCGCACAACAGTGCCGCGGCCAGTGCTCGCGCGGCGGTGGAACGGCCAGAACCCGGCGGGCCGGTGAACAGCCAGGCGTGAGTGGGGTTGTTGTCCCGGGCAGCGCGTTCGAGCTGTTCCACCACGTGATGCTGCCCCACGAGCTGATCCCACACGGTCATGGCAGCACCTCCGTAAGACGGCTGAGAATCTGGTCGGTGATGGCCTGAGCGGGTTGATCCGCACTCAACACCAGGTACCGCTCCGGAGCGGCGGCGGCGAGTTCACGGAAGGCCTGATTGACCACCGTGTGGAAGTCACGGTCCTCGCCCTCCATGCGATCGGCCACGCGGCCGCGGCCGGTGCGGCGACTCTCGGCCACGGAGGTCTCCACATCCAGCAACACGGTCAGATCGGGCGTCAAACCCCGCAGCGCCCACTCATTGAGTTTCTGTACATTACCCAGCCCCAGGCCGCGGGCGGCTCCCTGGTACGCCACGGAGGAGTCCACGAACCGGTCGGAAATCACCACCTCACCGCGCTCGATGGCGGGGCGGATGAACCGGTTGACGTGATCCGCACGGGCGGAGGCGAACAACAGGGCCTCCGTGTGGGGATCCACCGGCGCATGGGCGGGATCGAGCACGAGCCCGCGCACGGATTCGGCCAGCGGAGTGCCTCCGGGCTCGCGGGTGCGGGCCACGGTGCGCCCTTGGGATTCGAGGGCGCGCGCCACCGCCCGGACCTGGGTGGATTTCCCGGCCCCGTCCCCGCCTTCGAAGACGAGCAGTGCACCGCGCGCAGTCTCATTCACGCGCTCAACTGTACCGAGTGCCACCGACAGGCTGGGCGCCCACCTGCCCGAGTGCAGTGCGCACCGCACGGCGCTCGCGCATTACCCTGGAACCATGCGTAAAGACACCGTGGCCGTTTCCGGCGGCCGGCCCGCCCACGAGCACGACGCTCCCGTGAACCCGTCCGTGGTCCTCACCTCCACCTATCGCGGTGCCGGTGACCTCAATGACCGGGACCGCACCTATGCGAGGTTCACCAACCCCACGTGGGAGGCGTTCGAGGACGTTCTCGCCGATCTCGAGGACGCTCCCGTTCCCGCGCTCTGCTACGCCTCCGGCATGGCCGCCGTCGCGTCCGTGCTGACGCTGGTTCCCGTGGGCGGCACCCTGGTCATGCCTCAGCACTGCTACCAGGGGACCCTCCAGTTGGCGCACCGGCTCGAGGAACGAGGGATTCTCGCCGTGCGCACCGTGGACATCGCCGATACCGACGCCACGATCGCGGCCCTCCAGGGCGCGGACGTCCTGTGGCTGGAAAGCCCCACCAACCCCATGCTCGAGGTGGCGGATCTGCCCACCGTACTTGCCGCGGCTCGCGAGGCCGGCGTGCTCTCCTGCGTGGACAACACGTTCGCGACTCCTCTGCTGCAGCGACCGCTCACCCTCGGTGCGGATCTCGTGGTGCATTCGGTCACCAAGTACCTGGCCGGCCATTCCGACGTCGTTTTGGGCGCCGTGGTCTGCGCCACACCCGAGCTGCGGGCGAACCTCAAGAAACAGCGCTCGCTCGAAGGTGCCATTCCCGGGCCGTTCGAGGCGTGGCTCGCCCTGCGTGGCGTGCGCACGCTGTCCGTGCGGCTCGAACGCTCCATGGCCAGCGCCGCAGAGTTGGCTCGCCGGCTCAGCGAGCACCCCGGGGCCCGCGAGGTTCGGTACCCGGGATTACCGGGCGACCCTGGTCACGAACGCGCCGCGGCGCAGATGGACGGCGGTTTCGGCTCGATCATCTCCGTCGTTCCGCGCGCCGACGTCGCCGCGACGCAGGCGCTCGTGGAAGGTCTTCGCGTATGGACCCCGGCCACGTCCCTGGGCGGCGTGGAATCCTTGGTGGAGCGGCGGCGTCGTCACCACGACGAACCGGACACCGTGCCGGACACCCTGTTGCGGCTGTCCGTGGGAATTGAGAACGTGGATGACTTGTGGGAAGACCTGAAAGCGGGTCTGGACGAACTGGTAGATCGGTAGACTGAACAACGTGACCTCAATCCCCTGGGCCATTGCACTGGCCAGTTACCTGGACTACGCCATCACGCTGGTGGTGGCCGCGCTGAGTCTCATGGCCGCGCTGGACTGCGTGCGCCGTTCCGCGCCACAGTTCGAGCGCGCCTGGAAGCGGACCAAGACCTTCTGGCTGGCGTTGACCGCCGGCGCCGCCGTGGTGAGCATCCTGAGCGCAGCGTTTTCCACCATGTCGCTGATCAGCAGTGGCTATCCGGGCCAGGGGTCACTGATTCTCATGCTGATTGCCGCCACCATTGCCGGGGTCTACCTGGCCGATGTGAAGCCCGCGGTTTCCAGCGAGTCCGGCAACCCCGGTTACTGGTAGGCCATCCAACGGATGCCAGGGGAGCGAGGGCCGGCCACGCGGCCGGGACCGGAATCTCATGGCCGCCACGCCGGAAACTCAACCCGGGACCGGAAAAGCCTTGCGCCGCCACACACGCACAACACGTGCCAACGGCTCACGCGGGTGGAAGAATGAGGCCATGGCTAATGATTCAGCAACACACAAGCTCATTCTCCTGCGCCATGGGCAATCGGAGTGGAACGAGAAGAACCTGTTCACCGGCTGGGTGGATGTGCCGCTGACCGAGAAGGGCAGGGCTGAGGCCAAGCGCGGTGGCGAGTTGATCAAGGACAATGATCTCGCACCGGACGTGGTGCACACTTCGCTGCTGCGCCGGGCCATCAACACGGCCAACATCGCCCTGGACGCCGCAGACCGGCACTGGATCCCCGTCAAGCGTTCGTGGCGCCTGAACGAGCGCCACTACGGCGATCTGCAGGGCAAGGACAAGACGCAGGTACGCGATCAGTACGGTGAGGACCAGTTCATGGTGTGGCGCCGTTCCTACGACACCCCGCCTCCTGTACTTGATGACTCCTCCGAGTTCTCACAGGCCGGCGACCCCCGCTACGCGGACGTGGCGGACCTGCCCCGTACCGAGTGCCTCAAGGACGTACTCGAGCGCTTCCTGCCGTACTGGGAGGAGCAGATCGTCCCGGACCTGAAGGCCGGTAAAACCGTACTGGTGGCCGCGCACGGTAACTCGTTGCGGGCACTCGTGAAGCACCTGGACGATATTTCCGACGAGGACATCGCCGGGTTGAACATCCCCACCGGTATCCCGCTGTACTTTGAGCTGGATCACAACTTCAAGCCGGTCACGATCGGCGGGACGTACCTGGATCCCGAGGCAGCCGCCGAATCGATCAAGGCCGTGGCCAACCAGGGCAAGAAGTAGCTCGTAGTCCCACCGCATGAAGATCGCCTCCACCACGTGGTGGGGGCGATCTTCATGCGGTGTGCCGGTCGGATCGGGAACGCGGCCGCGCGTCACCATCGGGCGAGCGCGGCCGGGTTCTTTCGAACCCCCCCGATTATTCGCCGGTGTCGCTTCCGATGTGACCGTGGCCGGTGGGGTGGGCGTCGGAGACGGGAGCCCAGTCACCGGTGACCAAGTAGGAGACCTTGCGAGCCACGGACACGCAGTGATCACCGATGCGCTCGAGGTAGCGGGAGGCCAGAGTGACGTCCACCGCGGTGGGCACCGAGGAATCCCAATTGGGATCGGCCAGCATGTCGAAGACTCCTTGGTGCTTGTGATTGAGCTCGGACTTGAGGGCGTAGATCTCGTCCGCAACCGTCATGTCGCGGTCCTCCAAGACAGAGATGACCCGTTCGATCAACTGGAGATCGAGATCGAACATCGCCGCGAAGTGATCGTTGAGCGCCTCGGGGAGCACGGGCTCCGGGAATCGCATGCGTGCCAACTGGGACAGGTGGCGAGCCAGATCACCCATGCGTTCGAGCGAGGCGCTCATGCGCAGTGCACCAACGATCATGCGGAGGTCGGAGGCAACGGGGGACTGCAGCGCCAGGATGTCGATGGCGCGCTCGTCCAAGTCGTTCTGGAGGAAGTCGATTCGGGCATCGTTGGAGATGACCTCCTCGGCCACCTGCACGTCCGCTTCGAGGAAAGCGACCTTGGAGCTCTTCAGCGCCTGCTGCACAAGAGTGGCGATCTGAATCAGCTCTTCACCTACCTGGTGAAGTTCAGCCTGAAAAACCTTGCGCACAGAAAGCGTCCTTTCGTTCAGAGCATTCGTTGGTCACGTAGTTTACGCGATACTGCTGCCCAGCCGGCAGCTCGAACCCGGCGGGGCACGATGCATACGCATGAGCGCTCCTACAGTCGCAGGGTCGAATGAACTACGACTCACCCTGAGATGAACGTTGGTTGAACCCGGCGCCCAACGCCCGGAATGCGCGCTGAGCACTCGATCCGTCCGTCTAAGCTGGGCAGGGTGAGCATGACCTCCGTTGCCCTCCTCGCGGGCTTTGTCGGTTTCCTGCTCGGCATCAGTGGATTGATCGCCGTGCGGGTCAGCCAGCGACGCCGCGGTTC
Source organism: Kocuria sp. cx-455 (assembly GCF_057707085.1). NCBI lineage: Bacteria > Pseudomonadati > Acidobacteriota > Terriglobia > Terriglobales > Candidatus Korobacteraceae > Candidatus Sulfotelmatobacter > Kocuria sp. cx-455. Next base: position 53,328 of record NZ_JBYIPM010000008.1, read on the forward strand.
CGCGGTGACCGTGGAAGAACCCACCCTGCCTGAGGGGACCGCCGAGATCCTGGCCGCGCTCGGCCTGGCCTACGTGGTGGTCGACGGGGTGGACGGCGTGATCAGGGCGTCACCGGCCGCCTACGCGTACGGGATCGTCCGGGGCCACACCGTGGTTCACCCGGAATTGCTGCAGATGATCAGACGGACCAGGCGCAATGGCGCGGTCGAGGAAAAGCGTTTGGAAATCACGCGCGGCACACTGGAGAAGAGCGCTCTCGTGCTGGACATCCGCGTGGTCACCATTGCGGAGGAGTACATTCTTCTGCTCGCTGACGACGAAACCGATATCGTTCGCGCGCAGTCCATCCGTAACGACTTCGTGGCGAACGTGTCCCACGAGCTCAAAACGCCCGTGGGCGCCATCAGTTTGCTGTCCGAGGCTCTCGCCGACGCCGCCGAGGACCAGAAGGCCGTGCGGCACTTCGCCAACAGCCTGCACAAGGAGGCGGTGCGGTTGACCGCACTGGTCCAGGACATCATCGAGCTGTCCCGGCTGCAGGGCGCCGATGTGGTGTCGAAGGGGACCGTGGTGGACTTGAACACGGTGGTCAGTGAAGCGGTGGATCGCACCCGCCTGGCCGCCGAGGCCAAGGGCATTTCCATCAAGGTGGGGGGCACGATCAAGACCCCGGTGTACGGGGATCCGGACCTCCTTGTGACGGCCACGCGCAATCTCATAGACAACGCCGTGCGGTATTCACCGGAGAACACTCGCGTGGGTGTTGGGCTGCGGGAACGGGACGGCATGGCCCAACTCATGGTCACGGACCAGGGGCCGGGTATACCCGACGCAGAGCAGGACCGGATCTTCGAGCGCTTCTACCGTGTGGACGGTGCGCGCTCACGCCAGACCGGTGGCACAGGACTGGGGTTGAGCATTGTCAAACATGTGATGGCCCAGCACGGCGGAGAGGTATCCGTGTGGTCGCAGTCCGGGCGAGGATCCACCTTCACACTGGTGATTCCCCAGGCGGAGGACCTGGACGAACACAACAGCCCGGTGGCCGCCGCCTCTAACGAACGCATGCACCTAGAGAAGGAGCGTAAGTGACCCGCATTCTGATGGTCGAGGACGAAGAGTCTCTCAGCGATCCCCTGGCGTATTTGCTGGGCAAAGAGGGCTTCGAAGTGACCGTGGTGGCAGACGGCCTCACGGCGGTCAGCGAGTTCGATCGGTCCGGAGCGGATCTTGTCCTCCTGGACCTGATGCTGCCCGGGCAATCGGGCACGGAGGTCTGCAAGCAGATCCGTCAGCGGTCCACCGTTCCCATCATCATGCTCACCGCCAAGGACGCCGAGATCGACAAGGTCCTGGGACTCGAACTGGGCGCGGACGATTACGTGACCAAACCGTATTCCGCCCGCGAACTCGTGGCTCGGATCCGGGCCGTGCTGCGACGTCGGGCGGAACCCGACGAGCTGATCACCGCGACCGTCGCTGCGGGCCCGGTCCGCATGGACGTGGAGCGCCACGTGGTGAGCGTTGCCGGTGAGGCCGTGACCATGCCGCTCAAGGAGTTCGAGCTCCTGGAGATGTTGCTCCGCAACGCGGGTCGGGTGTTGACCCGCGGGCAGCTCATCGACAGGGTCTGGGGATCCGACTACGTGGGTGACACCAAGACCCTGGACGTGCACATCAAGCGTTTGCGTTCCAAGGTCGAACCGGATCCTTCGCAGCCCCGTCACATCGTGACGGTGCGTGGTTTGGGATACAAGTTCGAGGCCTGAGAAGGGTCTGACACGGTGTGAGGGCCTCATCCCGGCGGGATGAGGCCCTCACGCAAACATCAGGGCTGGCTGTTCGGTCAGTGACCGCCCTCTTCGGACTCTGCCTTGGGCGTGTTGGAAGGGTTGCCGGGAGTGGACGGTGCGCCGCCGGGCATCAACGATGCATAGCGCGGGTAGGTGTGGTCCAGCACGGGTACCGACTGGGTGGAGGACTGGCCATCCGCCTCGAGTTCGGTTTCCACCATGAGGCCGGGCTCGGCACCGGCCCGGTCAATCGTCACGGGGTCCGACTTCTCGAGCATCACCGCGTCGTTGGCGGGCACCTGGACCTCCGCCGTGGCGCCGTCCGCGTCAATCGACAAGGTGGCGGGCTCGGAGCCCTCGTTGATCACGGAACCGATCACTCGGCCCTCGGAGTTCGCATCCTCCGCGAGGATCATGAAGTTGCGCACCTTCACATCGCCCAGGTCGGCCTGGATGCCGTCCGAGGGTGCATACTCGTCCGCTGTGGCCTGAGGGCTCACGTACCCGCAACCGGTTGCGGTCAACAATGCGGCGGCCGCAGCAGCACCCAAACCAAAGTGCTGCAGCTTCTTGCGGGCGGCGTTCTTCACGGCACGAACTCCTCGGGCTCTAAGACGATGTGTCGAATATCTGCGGCAAGTCTAACGTTTTGGCGACGCAACGTCTGCATCCGGGCGCGGGGGACACGTTCGCGGCGTCGTCCATGACGACCACGGCACCGAGCCGCAGCATCGGACATCTCGCGCGGGATCGCGGGGGAACTGAGCCGAGCGCGGCAAATAATACACCGTGGTAGAATTGAAAGGCTGAAAGGGGTTTGTGTACATGGTTTTTGAGGTTGGCGAGACGGTTGTCTACCCCCACCACGGTGCCGCAACGATCGAAGAGATCAAGACGCGCACCATCAAGGGCGAAGAGAAAATGTATCTGCGTCTTAAGGTCACGCAGGGCGATCTGATGATCGAGGTGCCCGCTGACAACGTGGACCTCGTGGGAGTGCGGGACGTCGTGGACGAGGAGGGGCTCAAAGAGGTCATCTCCGTTCTGCAGGCCAAGGATGCTGAAGAGGCATCCAATTGGTCCCGCCGCTACAAGGCGAACCTGGAGAAGCTCGCTTCCGGCGACGTCCTCAAGGTGGCTGAGGTCGTTCGCGATCTGTGGCGCCGCGATCAGGGTCGTGGCTTGTCTGCCGGTGAGAAACGCATGTTGGCCAAGGCCCGTCAGATCCTCACGTCGGAGCTCGCTCTGGCCAAGGAGATCGACGAGGAAGAGGCCGAGAAGCGCCTCGATGACATCCTGGCCGATTGATTCAGGCTCACTCCTACTCGCATGGCAATGACTGAACTTTCTGCGAGCCCGTCCGTTGCGGACGGGCTCGCTGTCATTGTGGTGGCCGCCGGTTCGGGCACGCGCCTGGGCCACGGCATGCCCAAGGCGTTGGTGCCCCTTGCCGGGCGCCCCCTTCTCGACATCGCTCTCGAGTCCGTGACCCGCGCCCTGCCCTCGGCCCGGATCATCGTCACCGTGCCCGCAGGGGACCGCGCGCTGAGTGACATCGCGGCGGCCCACGGTGCACGTGCGGTTACCGGGGGAGCGACCCGGGCGCAGTCCGTCGCCTGCGCGCTCGCGGCCTTGGATGCCGCGCCGAAATACGTTCTGGTCCACGACGCCGCTCGCTGCCTCGTTCCCCCGCAGGTCACCACCGCCGTGGTGGCCGCTCTCGAGGCCGGAGAGCGTGCCGTGGTCCCCGTCCTTGCCGTCAACGACACGGTTCGTGGCGTGGACGCGCAGGGCCACAGCACCGGAACCGTGGACCGTTCCGGGTTGCGTGCGGTGCAGACCCCGCAAGGCTTCGATGCCGAGCTTCTGGTGAGCGTGAACCGTCAGGCAGGGCTGCTCGAACTCAACGACCACGGGGCACTGACCCCGGTGAACCGCAGTGCGGACCCCGAGGGCATCACGGACGACGCGTCCTTGATCGAGCGCTTTGCTCGCCACGTTCCCGTGACGCTCGTGGCCGGCCACGACGAGTCCTTCAAAATCACGCGTCCCTTCGACCTGATTACTGCGCGTGCCGTTCTCGAAGAACGCGCCCACTGGGCCGTTGCCGATCACGCGGCTGAATGACCACCATGGACCGGCCCAGCCATGGGAGATGATGAACCCATGACCGAACAGCCACAAACCCCGTTGCCGCACTCGACCCAGCTACCGCTCACCGGAATCGGCGTGGACGTCCACGCCTTCGGGCCGGAGGGCACACCGTTGTGGGTGGCCGGTCTGCATTGGCCGGGGGAGCGGGGACTCACGGGCCACTCGGACGGTGACGTGGTGGCCCACGCCGCCGCGGACGCACTGTTCTCCGCCGCAGGCCTCGGTGACCTGGGAGTGCACTTCGGGACGGATCGGCCGGACATGGCCGGCGCGTCCGGAGAACGGATCCTGAGCGAGGCCGCAGCCATCGTGCGCGAGGCGGGCTACGACGTCGGCAACGTCTCGGTGCAGCTGATCGGCAACCGGCCCAAATTCTCGCCCAGGCGAGACGAAGCCGCCGCGGTGCTCAGCAAAGCGGCCGGGGCGCGGGTGCATCTGAGCGCGACCACCACGGACGCCCTCGGGTTGACCGGCCGCGGCGAGGGGCTGGCGGCCATCGCGACCGCGCTCGTGATCCCGCGCCGCTAGACTGGGCGGGTGACTTTGCGCTTCTACGACACCGCCTCCGCAACCGTGAAAGACTTCGACCCCGTGTACCCGGGTGAGGCCCGGTTGTATTACTGCGGTGCCACGGTCCAGGGCGCACCGCACATCGGGCACGTGCGATCGGCGCTCGTGTTCGACCAGCTTTCGCGCTGGCTCGCTTTCCGCGGCTACACGGTGACCACGGTCCGCAACGTCACAGACATCGACGACAAGATCCTGGCGAATTCGGCGGCGTCGTTCGCCCCCGACTACGCGGGTGGCCACCCGCGTGAGGAATGGTGGGCCCTGGCCTACCGCTTCGAACGCGTTTTCTCGGATGCCTACGCCGCTCTGGGCATTGCCGCCCCCACCTACGAGCCGCGCGCCACCGGACACATCCCGGAGATGCACGCACTTATCCAGACGTTGATCGATGCGGGTCATGCCTATCCCGCCCCGGATGATTCCGGTGATGTCTACTTCGATGTTCGCTCCTGGCCCCGGTACGGCGAGTTGACGCGCCAGCGCGTGGACGACATGCAGGACGCCCCGGACGCCGATCCCCGCGGCAAGCGCGACCCCCGTGACTTCGCGCTGTGGAAGGGCCACAAGGCGGACGAGCCGGAGACCGCTGCGTGGGATTCGCCGTGGGGTAAGGGGCGGCCCGGCTGGCACCTTGAGTGCTCGGCCATGGCCGCCAAGTACGTGGGCACTCATTTCGACATCCACGGTGGTGGCCTAGACCTTCGCTTCCCGCACCACGAGAACGAAGTGGCGCAGTCCACGGCGGCCGGCCAGAAGTTCGCGAACTTCTGGCTCCACAACGGCCTGGTCACGTACCAGGGCGAGAAGATGTCCAAGTCCATCGGCAACACGGTCTCGCCCGAGCACATGCTGGCGGAGGCCCGCCCGCTGGCCGTGCGTTACTACCTGGGGCAGGCCCACTACCGCTCGGTCCTGGACTACCGGCCCGTATCGCTGCAGGAAGCGACGTCGGCGGTCGAGCGCGTGGAGGCCGTCCTGGTCGCCGCGAGCGGCGCGAGGCTGAGCGTGGAGTGGCAACCGCAGGACATGCCCGCGAACTTCACGCGCGCAATGGACGATGACCTCAACGTGCCGCAGGGCCTCGCCGTTCTGCACGAGACGGTTCGCGCCGCGAACGGCGCCCTGGCCGCGGATGACCTCGACGACGCCGCCGCGCTGGTTCGCGCCGTGGCCGCCATGTCCGAGGTGCTCGGCCTGCTGCAGCTGATGAACCTGGACGGTGCCGGATCCAAGGGAGGCGCCGAACATCAGGCGTTGGACTCCCTGGTCCGTCACCTGTTGGATCAGCGCGCCCAAGCTCGTGCGGACAAGAACTGGGCCCTGGCGGACAAGATTCGCGATCAACTGGCGGATGCCGGGGTGGTCGTGAAGGACGGGGCGCAGGGCTCCGCGTGGTCCGTCTGATTTAGCCGCTGCCCTAAACTGAACCATAGATCGCTGACCACTCCGGGGCGGCCCGTGCGCCGTGAACCGTGAGAGACACGGAGTAGACAACCATGGCCCAATCCAATCGACCAGGAGCCGTTCGCAAGAACAAGAAAGGCCCCCTCGTGGGCAGTGGCGGGCAACGCCGCAAGGCTCTGAAGGGCCGCGGCCCCACGCCCAAGGCTGAGGACCGCGTGTACCACAAGGCGTACAAGGCCAAGCAGGCGGCCGCCCGCAAGCCGCAGACCTCACCCCACCGGCCGACTCGCGCGGGCAAGGGCCCGATCAAGGAGGATCTGGTCACCGGTCGCAACTCGGTGCTTGAAGCATTGCGTTCCAACGTGCCGGCCAAGACGCTCTTCGTGGCCACCAAGATCGAGGTGGACGACCGCATCAAGGACATCCTCCAGATGTGCGCCGAACGCAATGTTCCCACTTTGGAGGCCTCCCGTTCGGAGCTGGACCGCCTCACCTCCGACGCCGTGCACCAGGGTGTCGCGTTGCAGGTCCCGCCCTACGACTACCGTGACGCGGACGAGCACGCTGCCGCGGTGATCCGCCGGTACGATCCCCAGGAACCCGGCTCCAAGGCACCACTGTTCGTCGCACTCGACGGCATCACCGACCCGCGGAACCTGGGTGCCGTCATCCGCAGCGTGTCCGCGTTCTCCGGAATCGGCGTGATCCTCCCGGAGCGTCGTTCTGCAGCTGTGACCGCCACGGCATGGAAGACCAGCGCCGGGGCCGCCGCACGCGTGCCCGTGAGTAAGGCCACCAACCTGACCCGCACCCTCGAGAACTGCAAGAAGGCCGGGTACTTCGTGGTCGGTCTCGACGGCGGTGGAGACGTCCAGCTGCCCGAACTGAACCTGGCCACCGAACCGTTGATCGTGGTGGTGGGCTCCGAAGGTAAGGGCTTGTCCCGCCTGGTCACCGAGCACTGCGACGCCATCGTCTCGATTCCGATCGACTCCGCGATGGAATCGCTCAACGCGTCGATGGCGGTGGGCATCACGCTCTACGAAGTCTCCCGCCGCCGTGCAAGCGCGTAGCTACCCTCTGGGGGTTCACCCCTCACGGTCCGGGGACGGCAGCGCCAATGTGGCCATCTACGCACCGGGTGTGGCTGAACTCGAGCTGGTGTACCAGCGTCCCGGCGGGTCGTGGCGCCGTCACCGGCTCAGGGGCCACAATCACGGGATCCACTACGATACTGTCCCGCCGCCTCGACACTCATCACCGGGCACCGGCTCGGGTTCCCAGCGCACGGAACACGATGTGTGCGCGGCCATGCCGGAGGGCACGAGGTACGGCTTCGAGGAGGTGTCGCCACGTGCCCAGCGCGCCCCCCACCCCGCACGGCAGCAAATCATGCTCGATCCTTACGGCCGAGGTCTCACCCGGTTGAGCCCTCCGGCCGGTGTGAAGAACCCGGGTCCGGACGCCTACGGCGGCACGTACGTTTCCGAGATCGTGGCCCAGGACCACGAATGGCAGGATCACGACCGCCCCAGCATTGCCTGGCGTGACACCATCATTTACGAGGCCCACGTCAAGGGCCTCACCATGCTCCACCCTGATCTGCCCGAAGAGCTGCGGGGAACCTACGCGGGACTAGCTCACCCCGTAATCCTCGGCTACCTGCAGGAGCTGGGGATCACGGCCATTGAATTGCTTCCCATCCACGCACACCTCGACGAACCGCACCTCACCAAGAACGGTCTGAGCAACTACTGGGGGTACAACACCCTCAGTTTCTTTACCCCGCACCACGGTTATGCCACACGGGCCGCGCAGGAGGCGGGGCCCACCGCCGTTCTCAACGAATTCAAACGAGCGGTGGAAGCCCTGCACGGAGCGGGAATCCAGGTCTTCCTGGACGTGGTGTACAACCACACCGCCGAGGGGGGCAGCGAAGAACCCGCCTACTGCTGGCGGGGCCTGGGAGACCGGCAGTACTACCGGCACGATGGCCACGGCAACTACGTGGACGTGACCGGTTGCGGGAACTCGGTGAACTTCGCGGACGCCCAAGTGGTCCGCATGGCATTGGACTCATTGCGGTACTGGGTCACGGAATGTCACATCGACGGTTTCCGCTTCGACCTCGCACCGGAACTCGGACGGGACGAGAACCACCACTTCACCCGCAACCACCCGTTCTTCGTGGCCGTGGCCGCGGATCCCGTGTTGCAGGGCGTTCGTATGATCTCCGAGCCGTGGGACGTGGGAGCCGGTGGCTGGCAAACCGGTCGGTTCCCCACCGGATGGGCGGACTGGAACGACACCTACCGGGATACCGTTCGAGATTTCTGGTTGTCGGGTCAGCGCACCATGGCTCGAGGTGGTGGCGGTGGGAACGCCGGGAGGCTGGCCGGTGCTATTTCGGGTTCGGCGGACATGTTCGCCCCGGAAGGTCGCACCACGCTGGCGTCGGTCAATTTCGTCACCGCCCACGACGGCTTCACGATGTACGACCTCACGGCCTACGACGGCAAGCACAACCAGGCCAACCTCGAGAACAACGCGGACGGCACCAACGACAACCACTCTTGGAATCACGGTGAAGAGGGCGCCACGGACACGGTCGGCTGCAGGTCCGCTCGTGCCAAGACCGTGCGGAACATGATGGCCACGCTGCTGTTGTCGCAGGGCGTTCCGATGCTGACCGCCGGGGACGAGCTCCTTCGCACGCAGGGCGGGAACAACAACGCCTATTGCCAAGACAACCGGATTTCCTGGGTTGATTGGCAGCTCACCCCGTGGCGAAGGTCCATGCTCAAGGCCACCAAGCGGTTGATCGCCGTTCGCAAGGGCTTCCTCGCGGGTCAACCCAGTCATTTCCCTGCCAGGCCCGAGGACGTCCTCCTGCACTGGTACGGTTCCACTGGTCTCCCGATGACCCCGGAATTGTGGCAGACGGACGGCTCCCGAGTGGTTCAGGTGGTGCTGGGTTCGTGCGGCGGTGACCTGGTGGGGACTTTTGTCATCAACGGCTCCAATGAACCTGTGACCGTCGCCCTGCCCGGTCTGGACGAGCTGCGCACACAAGCCCAGTGCGCCACCGGCTACCCCGTGACGCGGGGTGTGTACCACTTGGTGCTGGCCACCGATTCGGAGCTCAACGAGAAGGTCGACACCGAATTTACCAGCGGGGATGCGTGTCGCATTCCTGCGCAGAGCATCGCAATGTTCTCGCTCTCCTAGTGATCGAGGGTGAAGACCGCGGGCGGGGCACCCCTGAGGGGTACCCCGCCCGCGGTCGTGTCAACGATTCGACCAGGCCGCTCACGCTATGCGGCGTTGCGTACCAAACCCAGCTCGGCCGGGCCGGCCAGTTCCTCGTGGGAGGGCAGCACGCGAACCGTGTAGCCGAACGGGCCCGAGCGGTCGATCGTCAGTGTCCCGCTGAACAGGAAACGCCCGCCGCCCAGCTCGGTGACCCGATCGAGGTACGCGTAATTGCGTTCGTGGATGTGATCCGATTCCGAGACGTGTCCGAAGCCCACCTGGGTCTTGACGTCCCGGGGAGCCAGAGACCCCAGATTGATGTACGCGTTGATGGTCAGCTCGTCACCGATCTGTGGTTCTTGCAGCACACCCTCGGCGTCCACGTGTTCGACATGCACCTGCGGCCATGCCTGACGCACACGTTCGATCCACCGTGAGGTGGATCGCGACACCTTGCCGTTGTCGGCGAGTGCGCGGCGCCCGGACACGCAGGCCGGCACGTACAGCTTCTGCACGTAGTCGGTCAGCATGCGTCGGGCGGACACCTTGGGACCCAGCGTGGACAGCGTGTGCTTGACCATCGCGAGCCACTGGTGCGGGATCTCTTCGGAGGTGATCTCGGGGTCGTCCGTGGACTCTCCGTAGAAACGCGGTGCCACGTGATTCTCGATCAGTTCGTAGAGTGCAGCGGCCTCGATGTCGTCACGTTCCTCCGTGCTGGCCTTGTTGTCCGCGGTGGGGATGGCCCAGCCGTTCTGGCCGTCGTACATCTCATCCCACCAGCCATCCAGCACAGACAAGTTCAAACCGCCGTTCATGGCGGCCTTCATGCCAGAGGTGCCGCATGCTTCGAGCGGACGAAGGGGGTTGTTCAACCACACGTCACAGCCCGGGAACAGCACGCGGGCCATGGCGATGTCGTAGTTGGGTAGGAACACGATGCGATGGCGAACCTCGGGATCGTCCGTGAAGCGCACCAGATCCTGAATCATCCGCTTGCCCATCTCATCGGCCGGGTGGGACTTACCCGCTACGATCAACTGGATGGGGTTGTCCGGATCCAGGAGCAGCCGCTTGAGTCGCTCGGGGTCGCGCAGCATGAGTGTCAGGCGCTTGTAGGTGGGCACGCGGCGGGCGAAACCAATCGTCAGAACGTCCGGGTCCAGCACGGAGCCCGTCCAGGCCAACTCGGCGTCGGCGGCGCCGCGCTTCTTCCACGAGGCGCGCAAGCGACGTCGGACGTCGTGCACCAGACGTTCGCGCAGATCGCGCCGAATGTGCCACAGGTCCCGGTCACTGGCCTGGTAGATCGTGCGCCAGCGCGAAGCCGGATCCTGGTCGTTCTCCTGCGGGTCTACCGCGATTTTCCGCATGGCCGGATCGATCCAGGAGGGCGTGTGGACACCGTTGGTGACGGAGGTGATCGGAACCTCCTCGGTATCGAAACCGGACCACAGCCCCTGGAACATTGCGCGCGAGACCACCCCGTGCAACTTGGCCACCCCGTTGGCGCGTTGCGCCAGCCGCAGTCCCATGACGGCCATGTTGAACTTGCTCGGGTCCCCACCTTCGTAGTTCTCCGAGCCCAATTCCAGCACGTGGGCCGTGGGAACCGCGGGGGTGAGGCCCGCATTGACGAAGTACTCCACCTGCGCGCGGTCGAAGCGGTCGATACCGGCGGGTACCGGGGTGTGCGTCGTGAACACCGTGGCGGAACGAACGGCGGTCAGTGCCTCGTTCCACGTCATGGGTTCGGAACCGTCAAGGGGGTTCATCAGTTCCTGGATGCGCTCGATGCCCAGGAAGCCCGCGTGCCCCTCGTTGCAGTGGAACACCTCGGGTGCGGGCGCATCGGTGAGGCGGGAGAACGCGCGCAGCGCACGGATGCCGCCCATACCGAGGAGCAGTTCCTGTTGCAAACGATGATCACTGCCGCCACCGTAGAGGCGGTCGGTCACGTTCCGGGCGTGCTCGTCGTTCTCGGGGATGTTGGAGTCCAGCAGCAACAGCGGGACCCGGCCGACATCGGCGCGCCAGATCTGAGCGGACAGCGAACGTGAGTTGGGTAGCGGCAGCGAGATGCGCGCGGGAGCGCCGTCCTGCTCGCGCAGCAGAGTCAGCGGCATTTCGTCGGGGTCGAGCACGGGATACGTTTCCTGCTGCCAACCGTCCTGGGACAGTGACTGCTTGAAATAGCCGGCCTGATACAGCAGGCCCACCCCCACCACGGGGATTCCCATGTCGGATGCGGTCTTGAGATGATCACCCGCGAGAATGCCCAAACCACCGGAGTACTGGGGCAGTACGGAGGTGATGCCGTACTCGGCGGAGAAGTACGCGATTGCCGCCGGGGCGTCGTCGGTCTGAGTGCGCTGGTACCACTGGCGCTGGGTCAAGTAACTGGTCAGATCTGCGTCGAGTGCCGTGATCTGTTCCACGGTCTGGGGATCCTCGGCAATTTGCTGAATCTCCTCACGAGTGAGGGATCCCAGAAGTTTCACGGGGTCACCGTGAACGTTCTCCCAGGCGCGCGGATTGAGCTGCGCGAACAGATCCTCGGTGGGTTTGTGCCATGACCACCGCAAATTCTTGGCCAACCGGCTCAAGGGTGCAATGGACGTGGGCAGGACGGTGCGGACGGTGAATCTACGTATGGCCTTCACACGTGCGAGCCTACCGGCACGCGGGCCGTCGCCACTTGATAGACCGATTGGGACACTCCCATGACTCCAGATGAGTGGCCGCCCTTAAGATTCGAGCGGTTTATCGCTAACGTTAGGTCCGTGTCGCAGCAGAATCCTCAGCCCACTGGCCATTACGCACGCACCAACGACCCGCAGGAACCTACGTCCCAGGCCGGGTCCGCCCAGCCTGATGTGGGAAGCCGCTTGAACGCACCGGCCCCCAGTACGGGTGTGCCCGATGTTTCTCCGTCCTTCCAGCGCGATCACGCCGCTGCCGATGGTTCCGGTCACCAGCCGGAGGAACAGCCCCGAGTCGACCTCTTGGAAGAGGGTGACGTGGTGGATCGTGAACCCACGGAGCAACACGGTACCGCCGAATTGGGCAGCGAATCCGACTCGGGGGACTCATCAGAGTTCCCGTCCGCGGACCTGGTCTACGGACGCATCCCCATCACCGATGTGAGCCCCGTGGTGGAGGGCGGCCGTTTCCCCGCCACCGCGATCCCCGGTGAAGACATTCGAGTTTCCGCCACCGTGTTCCGCGAAGGCCACGACTCGCTGGGCGCGAGCGCCGTACTGTACAACCCGCAGGGCCACGAGGTCCAGCGCGTCACCATGACCCCCGGCGCCCCCGGTACCGATCGCTTCCACGCCGTGTTGCGTCCGCTGGCGGAAGGCCACTGGAGCTTTGCGGTCGAGGGCTGGTCGGATCTGTACGACACGTGGCGGCATGCCGCCGAGATCAAGATCGGTGTCGGCCAGGACGTTGAGCTCATGTTCAAGGAGGGCCAGCTGCTCTTCGAAGCGGCCTCCAAGGAATCCTCGCGTTCCGCAGCGGAGGCACAGGCCTTCGAGGACGCCGCGGCCCGCATGGTGGATACCGGTCTGCCGGTCGAGGCTCGGCTGGCTGCGGGCACGTCCGCCGAAATCAAGGCGTACGTGAGCGAGCGTCCGTTGCGCGACCTGTTGACCTCGTCCCAGCGGTTCCCGATCGAGGTCGAACGCGAGGCCGCGGGCCGCGGAGCGTGGTACGAGTTCTTCCCGCGCTCCGAAGGCGCCACCTGGGACGCGGAAGCGGGCCGGTGGATCTCTGGCAACTTCACCACTGCCGTCGAGGCCCTGGACCGGGCCGCGGCCATGGGCTTCGACGTGGCTTACCTACCGCCCATCCACCCGATCGGACGGAATCACCGCAAGGGCCCCAACAACTCCCTTGAAGCCGGACCGCAGGATCCTGGTTCTCCGTGGGCCATCGGCTCGGCCGAGGGCGGTCACGACACCATTCACCCTGACCTGGGCACCTTCGAAGACTTCGATAAGTTCGTGGCCCATGCCCATGAGCTGGGCATGGAAGTGGCACTGGACCTCGCGCTGCAGGCGTCCCCCGACCACCCATGGGTTGCGGAACACCCGCAATGGTTCACCACTCGGGCTGACGGCAGCATCGCCTACGCGGAGAACCCGCCCAAGAAGTACCAGGACATCTACCCGCTGAACTTCGACAACGACCCCCAGGGTCTTGCCCGCGAGGTGCTGCGCGTGGTCGAGCTGTGGATCAGCCACGGTGTGGACATCTTCCGCGTGGACAACCCGCACACCAAACCCTTGTGGTTCTGGGAGTGGCTCATTGCCCGCGTGCGCGAAGAACACCCGAACACCGTGTTCCTCGCGGAAGCCTTTACCCGCCCGGCCATGATGCAGGGCTTGGCCAAGGCCGGGTTCCAGCAGTCCTACTCGTACTTCACCTGGCGCAACACCAAGGAAGAGATCGAGGAGTACCTCGAAGAGGTCTCCCACGAAACCTCATCCGCCTACCGGCCGAACTTCTTCGTCAACACCCCGGACATCCTCACCGAGTATTTGCAGTTCGGTGGCCCGGCGGCCTTCAAGGTACGCGCAGCGCTCGCCTCGACCGCCTCGCCGTTGTGGGGCGTGTACGCGGGATACGAACTGTTCGAACACGTGGCCCGCCCGGGTGCGGAGGAGTACATGGACAACGAAAAGTTCGAGCTGCGGCCCCGCGATTTTCAGGGCGCGGTTGATCGGGGCGAGTCACTGGCCCCGTACATCACCCGGCTCAACGAGATCCGCAGGGACCACCCGGCACTGGGTGACCTGCAGAACCTCACCGTGCAGTCCACGACCGATTCAGCGATCGTGGCGTACTCCAAGACCAAGACGGTGGAACGCGATGGCCACGAGGTGAAGGACACCGTAATCGTCGTGATCAATACCGACACGCACGCCACGCGTGAGGCCACGGTATGGCTGGATCTGGATTCTCTCGATCTGGGCGACCATGACTTCAACGAGGACGGTTCGTTCTGGGTGGATGATCTGATCTCCGGTGCCAGCTGGAAGTGGGGGACCCACAACTACGTCCGTCTGGATCCCTACATCGAGCCGGCGCACGTCCTGAACATTCGACGCAACGTGAAGTGATCCCCGTGGCGGCGCGAGTCAACCTCGTGCCACGAGTACTTCCACGTCACCTTTGAGAGGCCACAGCAACCAGCCATGACCAGCACACCCTTCCACCTCAACGCGCCGGGTATTTCGCACGATCCGGACTGGTTCCGCAAAGCCGTTTTCTACGAAGTTCTGGTGCGGGCGTTCTCAGATGCCAATGGCGATGGCTCCGGTGATTTCTCCGGGCTGATCGACAAGTTGGATTACCTCCAGTGGTTGGGCATCGACTGCCTGTGGATTCCACCGTTCTACGAGTCCCCCCTGCGCGACGGCGGCTACGACATCTCCGACTACTACTCGGTGTTGGATGAGTTCGGCACGGTCAGCGATTTCAAGCGGCTCGTGGCCGAGGCGCACGCCCGCGGACTTCGCGTGATCACCGACTTGCCGTTGAACCACACCTCGGATCAGCACCCGTGGTTCCAGGCCTCCCGCGAAGATCCGGACGGGCCCTTCGGCGATTTCTACGTGTGGTCCGACACGGACGAGAAGTATCAGGACGCGCGCATCATCTTCGTGGACACGGAGGAGTCCAACTGGACCTTCGATCCCGTGCGGCGTCAGTTCTTCTGGCACCGTTTCTTCTCCCACCAACCGGACCTCAACTTCGAGAACCCCAAGGTCGTCCAGGCCGTGTTCGACGTGGTCAAATTCTGGTTGGACATGGGCATTGACGGTTTCCGCGCGGATGCCATCCCGTACCTGATCGAGGAGGACGGCACCAACTGCGAGAACCTGCCGGGCACCCACGATTTCCTGGTCAACCTGCGGACCATGGTGGACGAGCTCTACCCCGGGCGCGTGATCATTGCAGAAGCCAATCAAATGCCGCACGAGGTCGTGGAGTACTTCGGAACGGAGACCTCACCCGAGTGCCACATGTGCTTCCACTTTCCGATCATGCCGCGCATTTACTACGCGTTGCGTGACCAGAAGGCCGAGCCCATCGTCTCCACCATGGAGAACACACCTCAGATTCCCGCGGGCACCCAGTGGGGCACGTTCTTGCGCAACCACGATGAGTTGACCTTGGAAATGGTGACCAGCGAGGAACGCCAGGCCATGCTGGGTTGGTACGCCCCGGATTCCCGCATGCGAGCCAACATTGGTATCCGACGCCGCCTGGCGCCGTTGCTCGACAATTCGAGGGCCGAGCTTGAGCTCGCCCACGCGTTGCTGTTGTCGCTGCCGGGCTCCCCGTTCCTTTACTACGGTGACGAGATCGGCATGGGCGACAACATCTGGTTGGACGACCGTGATGCCTCCCGCACTCCCATGCAATGGACCCCGGATCGTAACGCAGGGTTCTCCACCGCGGATCCGGGCAAGCTGTACCTGCCGGTGATCCAGTCACTGGTGTACAACTACACACAGACCAACGTGGAAACCCAGCTCGCGTCATCCTCGTCGCTGTTGCATTGGATCCGCCAGATGCTCATGGTGCGCAAGGCGCACCCGGCGTTCGGGATGGGCGACTACGTGAACGTGGACACCGATCACGAGTCGGTGCTGGCGTTCCTACGTCGCTTGGATCCCCGCGACGCGGATGACGAGCACGGCGAAACCGTGCTGTGCATTTTCAACCTGTCTCACGTGCCCGCCAGTTGCTCACTGACCGTGCCGGAGTACGCCGGTCGCGGTACCCGCGAACTGTTCGGCGGGGAGCCTTTTGGCGAGTTCGACGAGTCCGGTCGATACCGGATCACCCTGGGGTCGCAGGACTTCTTCTGGTTGCGGTTGCGTAGCGCGTCCTCGGCCGACGGGTCCCACCCGGAGACCATTGCGATGCCAATCATCAAGCCCGCGCGTAACGACTGACCGGTGGGGCACGGCACGAGGACGTATTCGAGGAAAGCGGGGAACACACAATGACGGATCAACAAGTTCTGGACCGGTTGCGTGACTGGCTGCCGCGGCAACGTTGGTTCCCGTTCACCGCCGCGGCTCAGGACATCAAGCTTGATGTCGCGGGCCGTGTGGCGCTGGACCTTGACCAAGAGGACCCGGGTTCGGTCGTGCGAGATCGTGTGGTGTACCTGGTTCGGGCCACCGTGGGTGATCGCAGCGAGCTGCTGAACGTTCCGGTGGTGCGTACCGCCGAGGCGCTGTCCGAGTTCGAGCGGTACCTGATCGGCTCCTATCAGGGCAGCGGCCCCAATCGCGCTCTGCCCGAGCAGATCGTGGCGGGCGTGGATGCCTCGACCTCCTTCCTGAGGCGTGCGGCTCGGCAGGCGGGGTCATTCTGGGAACGACGCCGCTCGGGAGCCACCGGGGAGCAGGCCACTTCACCCACCGACGAGCCGACGCTTGCCGGGCCGGACGCGCAGCCGTCGAACCACGAGCCCAGCGCCCGCACGAATGCCGAAGTGGGCGAAGACCACGCCAGCAGGTCTTATCTGTACGACGCCGTGGGCGACCCCGCATTCCTGGACGCCGTGCTGCGCATCATGGACACCCAACTCGGTGTCGGTGGTGTGCTGCGCCACGGTATGGGCATCCACGGTAAGTACACGGGCGCGCTCAATACGCAGTACAGGATCTCCGGCCCCGAGCAGGTGCGGGTGATTTCCTCGGAGCAGTCGAACACGTCGGTGATCCTGACCCTACCCGCCCACGAGACATCGTCGGATACCGCACTGCGGGGTGACGCGGTCATCGTGAAGTTCTTCCGTGTCGTGGGGGAGGGGCGCAACCCGGATGTGGAGGTCGGCGTGGAGCTCACCTCGCAGGGATCCTCGGCCGTGCCGGCCACGGCCGGGTGGATCGATGCCCAGTGGCGCCAAGGACTCGTGACCACCGCGGGTCAGCTCGCCGTGGCAGCACATTTTGTGGACCACGCGCAGGACGCATGGGCCATGGCGGTCGACAGCGCCACGAATGGCACGGACTTCACGGACCGGGCCCGGGAACTGGGGGCCACCACGGCGCATGTGCACGCGGACCTGGTTGCTGCCTTTCCTCCGGTCACCGCCGACCACGACGCCCGCAATGCATTCCTGAAGGATATTTCGGGGCGGTTGCGCTGGGCCTGGAAGGCGTGCGGTGACCGGTTCAGCGACTTCGAACACGTCCTCGAATCACTCATGGACGAACTCGAAGACCTGCGTGAGCTGCCCCCGCTGCAACGTATTCACGGGGACTATCACCTGGGTCAGGTGCTCTACAACCGGGACAACGGATTCAAGGTCCTCGATTTCGAGGGTGAACCGTTGCGCCCCATCAAGGAGCGAGTACGCCCGGACGTTGCGCTCCGCGATGTCGTGGGCATGCTGCGTTCCTTGGATTACGCCGGCGCCATGGCCGGTCGTGATCGGCCCGATGACACGCAGGACTGGACGCGGGCGGTGTCGTCGGCCTTTCTCGACGGTTACCGCGAGGTCAGCGGCCGGAGCCTCGACACGGAATCGGTGCTGTTCCAAGCGTTGTGGCTGGACAAGGCGCTGTACGAAGTGGTCTATGAGCAGCGCAACCGTCCCGACTGGGTCGATGTACCGGCCAATGCCGTCATCCATTCGCTACGCGCGGCAAGCTCCCGTAGCGTGACAGCCACGACGGACGATGATCAGAACTCCGACGACACCTTCAGAACTGAGGAAGTAGTGAGTACCGAGCGAGAGCAGGATCCCCGACACACTCCGGACACCTCGACGGATCCGGAACCCACGGGAAAGCAGCGCCCCGTGCCCGCGGAGATGTCGCAGAACACGGATCAAGAAGTCGACCAATCCCGGGGGAGTAAGCCCAAGCCCGTGTCCCAAGAAGTGTTGGCGGCCGTGGCAGAGGGCCGATATCACGATCCCCACTCGGTATTGGGCGCTCACCCGAACGGTGACGACACAGTCACTATTCGTACGTTGCGCCGATTCGCGAGCGAAGTGTCGGTGCGCACCATGGACGGTTTGCACCCGCTCGAGCACGAGTGGGGCGGTATCTTCTCGGGTGTCGTTGACTGTCATGAGAAGGGTCGCATCCCGGATTATCGTCTCGAGGTGACCTACAGCGGGCAGGAACCGCAACTTCTGGATGATCCGTACCGCTTTGCACCCACCCTCGGGGAGTTGGACCTGCACCTGATGGGTGAGGGGCGTCATGAGACGCTCTGGACCGCGCTGGGTGCGCACGTCCACCGGTACCCCTCGGCCATGGGCGAGATCCAGGGTGTGAGCTTTGCGGTGTGGGCTCCCAATGCTCGCGCCGTGCGTGTCATCGGTGACTTCAACGGCTGGGACGGTTCCGAGCACGCGATGCGCTCACTGGGCTCCACCGGCATCTGGGAGTTGTTCATCCCGGGAATGGGCTCCGGGGACACCTACAAGTTCCGTGTCCAGGGCCGTGACGGCGGCTGGCGCGACAAGGCCGACCCCATGGCGTTCGCAACGGAGGTGCCGCCCTCCACGGCATCCCGGGTCTTCGAGTCCACCTACGAATTCCAGGACTCCGACTGGATGGCCAAGCGAGCCCGGACGGATCCCCACAATGCGCCCATGAGCGTGTACGAACTTCACATCGGTTCGTGGCGCAAGGGCTTGGATTACGTGGATCTCGCACGCGAGTTGGTCGAATACCTGACATGGCAGGGGTTCACCCACGTGGAGTTCATGCCGGTGGCCGAACACCCCTTCGGTGGTTCCTGGGGTTACCAGGTCACCTCCTACTACGCACCGTCCTCTCGGTTCGGTTCCCCCGACGAGTTCCGTTACCTGGTTGACCAGTTGCACCAGGCCGGTATCGGTGTGCTCGTCGACTGGGTGCCGGGACACTTCCCCAAGGACGAGTGGGCGCTCGCGAAATTCGACGGCGAACCGCTGTACGAGCACTCGGATCCCCGTCGCGGTGAGCACAAGGACTGGGGCACCTTGATCTTCGACTACGGCCGATCCGAGGTGCGCAACTTCTTGGTCGCCAATGCCAACTACTGGCTCGAGGAGTACCACATCGACGGTCTGCGGGTGGACGCCGTGGCTTCCATGCTGTACCTGGACTACTCGCGTAACGATGGCGAGTGGGAACCCAACAAGTACGGCGGCCGCGAGAATCTGGAAGCCATTGGTTTCCTGCAGGAGTCCAATGCCACGGCCTACCGGCGCAATCCCGGCATTGTCATGATTGCGGAAGAATCCACGTCGTTCCCGGGTGTCACCAAACCCACCGAAGCGGGTGGTCTCGGATTCGGCATCAAGTGGAACATGGGCTGGATGCACGACAGTCTGGAGTACATGGCGGAGGACCCGTTCAACCGTCATTACCACCACAACAAGGCAACGTTCTCCATGGTCTATGCCTACTCCGAGAACTTCATCCTGCCCATTTCCCATGACGAAGTCGTGTACGGCAAGGGATCCTTGTTGCGCAAGATGCCGGGGGACCGGTGGCAGCAGCTGGCGAACGTGCGTGCCTACCTCGCCTACATGTGGGCACACCCGGGCAAGCAGCTGATCTTCATGGGAACCGAGTACGCCCAGGAATCCGAATGGTCGCAGGAACACGGACTGGATTGGTGGCTCTCCGAGACCCCTCCCCACCATGGAGTGCAAGAGCTCGTGAAGAACCTCAACGAGATCTACCGCAGCACCCCCGCGCTCTATGTTCGCGACAACGACCCGTCGGGCTTCGAATGGATCGACGCGAACGACGCCGGTCGCAACACCCTGTCATTCACCCGCTGGGACGATCAGGGAAATCCGCTCGTGTGCATTGCCAACTTTGCCGGTAACCCGCATGAGAACTTCCGCGTGGGACTGCCGTGGGCCGGTGAATGGCATGAGGTACTGAACACGGACTCGGAACTTTTCGGAGGATCCGGGGTGGGCAACCTGGGGAAGGTCGTAGCCACGGAGGGCGCCTTCAACGCCAAACCTGCTTCAGCGGAGATGACCGTTCCCCCGCTTGCGGTGCTGTACCTGAAGCCGGCATCGCATTCGCAGAACAACGACAAGTAGGGCTTAGACCCGCGACCCGCGGCGCGGACCGAGAGGTTCGTTCCGCGGGTTTGTCGTTCCCGCGGCAAGTGTGTAATGTCTACCGAGTCGCCGCGGCGAAGTCCTTCTGAGAAGGAACGAACCGGGCGACAGTGGATCCAATCTTCACGGCTTCACGGTGTTGCAAGACGCCGCGGATCTGCTAGGATGAATCTCCGCGAGCAAGAGATCGCAGGCAAGTTTCCAGCAAGAACCTACGGTTCACCTGGATTTGACCCGCCGTTCAGATCTCACCTAAGCTCGCAGATCGCAACTGGCTTCGGGCCCGCAAGGATCCGAAGA
>NZ_JBYIPM010000009.1:0-54220 GCF_057707085.1 Kocuria sp. cx-455
CCTAAACCTGCGCTAGACGGTATGTAGTGACCGCCCGGGTGTCCTGGGGGTTGCGGGCCGGGGCCTCGCTCACACAGATTCGTGGGTTACCGGACAAGATGTCCCTTGCCCGGTCTATCCAACAGTTGTGGGAGGCCCCGGTGTTTACGCAAGCGTACGAGTGTGGGGCTGGATGTGCACGCGCGATCGGTGGCGGCAGCGGCCATCGATCGTGTGACTGGTGAGCTGTGCCAGGCCCGGTTGGCCCCGAATTATGACCATATTCAGTCCTGGATCCGCGATCTGCCCGGACCTGTGGCGGTGACCTATGAGGCCGGCCCGACAGGTTTTGGCCTGGCCCGGATATTAAACGCAGACGGGATCCGGTGCGTGGTCGCGGCCCCGTCAAAGCTGCAACGACCCGCCGGTGACCGGGTGAAAACCGATGCGAAGGACGCGGTGCACCTGGCCAGGTTACTGCGTTTGGACGAGGTCACCGGCGTAGTGGTGCCCTCGGTGGAACAAGAAGCCGCCCGGGATCTGGTACGGGCCAGAGAGGACTGCCGTTCGGAGCTGATGCGCGCACGCCACCGGATCTCGAAGCTGCTATTACGCTACGGGATCGTCTATGACGGTGGGCAGGCCTGGACCGGGGCCCACCATGCGTGGCTGGCCCGCCAACACCTGGGCTCCCCGGCATCTCGGATGGCTTTTGACGCCGAGCACGAGACGGTGCTGGCCACTGCGGCCCGCCGCGACCGGCTGGATCAAGCGATCAATAAAATGGCCGCCCAGCCCCAGTTCTGCGAGGTGGTGCACCGGTTGGGGTGCTTACGTGGGGTCTCCACCCTGAGCGGGTTCGGGCTGGCGGTGGAGATCGGGGACTGGCACCGCTTTACCGGTAACACCATCGGGGCCTTCGTCGGGTTGGTGCCTTCCGAGCACTCCTCCGGAGCCAGCAGAGTACAAGGACCAATTACCAAGACCGGTAACACCCACGCCCGGCGGCTACTGGTCGAAGCTGCCTGGCATCATCGCCCGGCATACCGCATCGGCAAGACCATGCGCGATCGCTGGGACTTGGCTCCGGCCGCCGCCCGGGCCCGAGGCGATGCGGGCAACCGCAGGCTACACGAACGCTGGGTGCGGATGCTCGAGCGGAAGAAGCGTTCCACGATCGCTAACGTGGCTATCGCCCGGGAGCTGGCTGGATGGTGCTGGTCGTTGGCCGTGATGGACGAGGTCACCACCGAATAGGCCCCCGCCCCACAAGCTGGCCCGCCGGTGGCCCCGGGAGGCAGCGCGTGGAGCGATCCGCGAAACATCTATGAGCAGCACCACGACGTTCCAGTTGCGGTGCCACGCTCGATCCTAGACACGCGGTCCGCTCCAGCCGAACACCGTCCTGCGGTACCCAACCCGCGCATATCTTCTCTGACCGCGCGTCGCCGCCTGACACGCTCCCCGGTCAGCACCGGCCAGGCCAAAAGAGGCGCCGCCCGGATAGCTTCCGGACGGCGCCTCACCCTGCCCTCTTGACAGAACTCCCCTACATATCAGTTGTGATGTCCAGGGAGGTTGTACCGCCCGGCCTCGTTGAGTCTGTCTGACAGATGAGGACCTCCGGTGGTGAAGTGGAGCTGTCTAATTCACCGCTTCACCGACCGGCGGCCCTCATGTCCCACCCTAATGCCGCACTGACCCCCCGCGCCCGTTTCCGGCTCGCTCAGCTCATCGTCGAGCGCGGATGGACGCACGCCGCAGCCAAGATGTTCATGATCGCTGCACGTACCGCTAAGAAGTGGGCCGATCGCTACCGGGCCGAAGGCGCGGCGGCATGGCCGACCGCAGCTCGCGTCCGAAGAGGTCTCCGAGAAAGACCAGTCCCGCCGTCGTCCGCCAGATCGTGCGGCTCCGGTGGCGGCAGCGCCTGGGACCGGTCCAGATCGCCGGTCGGCTTGGTATGCAGGCCTCGACCGTGCACGCGGTACTGGTCCGGTGCCGGATCAACCGGCTGTCCCGCATCGATCGTGTCACCGGTGAGCCGTTGCGACGCTACGAGCACCCGCACCCGGGCTCGCTGATCCATGTCGATGTCACCAAGTTCGCCAACATCCCCGATGGTGGTGGGCACAAGTTCCTCAGCCGCCAACAGAGCAAGGCCAACAGCCTCACGACGGCTCGCCGCACCGGTCAGCGAGGCAAGAACTACCGGCCGGTGATCGGCACCGCATTCGTGCACACCGTCATCGACGACCACTCCCGAGCGGCCTACGCCGAGATCTGTACCGATGAGAAGGCGGAAACCGCGATCGGTGTCCTCCAACGGGCCGATTCCTGGTTCGCCGAGCGCGGCGTCACCGTCGAGGCAGTCCTCTCCGACAACAGGTCGGCCTACCGTTCCACCGCCCGGCGCCAGGCATGCGCGGAGCTCAACATCAGCTACAAGAGGACCCGCCCTTACCGCCCCCAGACCAACGGAAAGATCGAGCGCTTCCATCGCACTCTCGGCGACGGGTGGGCCTACGCGCGACTCTACGAGTCAACCGGGCAGCGTGACGCACTGTTACCGGACTGGCTCCACTTCTACAATCATTGTGAGTCTTGGGGTGGCTGGTCTGGGACTGGCTGGCAGGATGAGCGTCGTGTCGCTCTGCACCGTGGTCGTGACTCATACAATTATTCGCCCCGTCTGGGTGCGTTTCGGTGGACTTGTCCGGCTCGGCGCAGGGTGGCCGGCGCTGACCCGGCCCACTCCGATGGCTTAATCAGAAGACTGTCCGCTCCGCGCCACATGGGCGCGGTCGTGACTCATCACAGTGCTGCCCCGAAGTGACTGCTTTCCAGGCCCGCGCCGACCCGCAGCGGCCGCGCCAACATCCCCACCTGGAAGGAAGCAGGGACCGTCATGGCCACCATCGCGCATACCCACCCATTCGTCATCGGAGTCGATACCCACGCCCGTAGTCACAGTTACGCGATCCTGACCGCCGCCACGGGCGAACGGATCGCAGCCAAAGAGTTCCCGACGACGCCCACCGGCCTGAAACGAGCCGTGGACTGGGTTTCTCGTCTCACGGGTGGCGACCTGGCCACGCTGTGGGTCATAGAGGGCGCAGCCACCTTCGGCGCCCGACTGGCGCGCACAGTGACTGATGCTGGCTACCCGGTGGCCGAAGCGGCCCGTATGGACTCACGCGCCCACCGTCGGCTCGGCAAGTCTGACCCGCTCGACGCTCACCGCATCGGCGCCGCCGTGCTGCCGCTGGAAACTGACCGCTTACGTCATCCACGCTCCGATGAGGGGGTGCGCCCCGCGTTGCGGGTCTTGGTCACCGCGCGAGATCATATGAGCACCGAACGCACGGCCTATATCAATGCGCTTACTGCGTTGCTGCGCACCGCTGATCTCGGCAACGACGCCCGCAAACCCTTGACCAACGCGCAGATCACCCAGGTCACGGCCTGGCGCACCCGCGCTGAAGACCTCGCACTCTCGGTGGCACGCGCCGAGACCATCAGATTGGCCAAGAGGATCCACGCTCTTGATGTTGAACTCGCGCAGAACCGCTCACAGCCCGAAAGCCTTCTTCAGCAGAGCAAAGCCGCCGTGCTGCTGGACCACCCCGGGATAGGACCAGTGACCGCGGCGGTTGCCTATGCCGCTTGGTCACACCCCGGGCGAGTGCCCGATGATGCCGCCTTCGTTGCATTGGCCGGGGTGAGCCCCATCCCGGCGTCCTCGGGAAATACCACTCGCCGCAGGCTCAATCGCGGAGGCGACCGAAGGCTCAATCGTGCACTCCACATGGCCACGGTCGCTCTCATGGCCCACGACCTCGAGACACGCGCCTAAGTCGCCAAACGACGGGCTGAAGGACTCACGAACAAAGAGATCCGACGCTGCCTCAAGCGCTACCTCGCCCGCCGGATCTACCGTCCCTCGAAGCCTCCCATGCGGCCCCCCTCACCGCTTGACAGACATAGAAGAGTCCACCGAGCCCACTCCGCTATCGGAGGCCAGCCACCGATCATCCAACTGACCAACCTCCCCGGACATCGCACCTAGTCCAATCCGCTGACCCCTCCGATCCCAGGACGGTTCGAATCGATGCCTCAAGTGGCTGTAGACCAGCAAAGGCCAAAGACCCGCAGGCGGGTACCTGTCAAGTGGTGGGATGGCGTACAATGATCCGAACGCGATGCCGATCACATTAGAATGTCACGAGATGCGAGGTGAGCAAGGCAATGTCGCAACCAGTCCATACTATCGAGAAGGCAGTGTCACAGCCACCTGTCTATGAGATTGCTCGCCGCGAGGCGCAAGAGATTCGCGCAGCGACAAGGATTACGTGTGGCCTTAACGAACTTATTGAAATTGCAGAGAGATGGAATGCGACTGTCACGGTGACCCCTCTCGAAAACAACCTGTCGGGCTTTATTATCAAAGAGCATGGCACTGACCCTAGAATCTACATCAATTCTCAAGACACTGAGGAAAGACAGCGATTCACGTTGGCGCATGAAATCGGCCATTTGGTTGAAAGAGCAGAAGTCAGTTCAGATTCGGATTATTCCTTTATAGATTACCGCAAATCAGAAGGATACAATCTGCATGAATTTTTTGCTGATGAGTTTGCAGGGGAACTGCTCATGCCGGCAGCCGAATTCATTGATACTTACCAAGAAAATGGCGCATTTGGAACGGCGCGCTATTTTAATGTGTCGGTACCAGCTGTAAACCGTAGACTTATTCGTTTGAAGAAAAACCCTCCACTACAACCAGTCCCAGCGGGCAGTTGTGCCTCCTACGGATGAAACTGGCGGTCCTCCCCAAAATGAGGAAAATTTAGAAGCAAATAAGCCATTAGAAAAGGCCTCACGCACTTCTCGAGATAAGGCGTGGTCAAACAGGCTTGAATGGCTCGAAAGTGTGTCTGCGCCAATCTTGCCGGAAGCAGAGCAAGAGGAACAGCTTATTGATAGCGAGGAACAAATTGATGCGGACGTTCCAGTAGATCCTAATGCGCAAAATGCTGAGAAAGAAATTCTTCGAAGTAAACAACTCAAAAATGATGAAACGGCTCAACGACTAAGATATCAACGATTGTTTTTCGGATTTTCCGCTATAGTTATTGCAGTTCCAGTGGCCGCAGGGTCTTTTGGTTTTGTGTGGTTAGTCGTTAGATCATCTGCAACGGATTTTACCTATTCCGCGTTCTTTGCAAGCGTTGTTGCTGAGGTGGTCGGATTATCCTACATTTTAGGGAACTATTTTTTCCCCAACCGTAATTCTAAATTGACTAAGTGACTTGCTCGTTCGTTACCAGGCCGTAACCAAATTATCAGTTTATGATTCATTGGTGGGGAGGGGGTTATTCAAGTTTCGTGGGGAGGCAGCGAATGAATCTGCCGGTCTGCCAGGCGATCGAGTAGGTCCGCATATCGCTCACGGGCAGCAGCCGATAGCTGGCTGACTCTAAGGCTGCTATCAATGGCCCCGCCTGCACAAGCGGAGTGCTCTGCGCCGATCGCATTGGAGGCTCCCTGAGGTGGGCCCTCCGTCGCGTGAGGTTCCGAGGTGTTCGTCATGTAATAAGGCTGTCAAAGTTCTGCCCCTATGAGTAGATGCTCGAATTGTCATCTGGCTGGAACACGCTGAGGGCACGAACTCAGCTCAGCTCCAACACCCCCGTCACCCCGATCCGGTCAATGAAACTGTCATCGTGACTGACCACCAGCAGCGCACCCTCGAATGCGGTGAGCCCCTCGACCAGCTGATCCACCGACCGCAGGTCCAGGTTGTTCGTGGGCTCATCCAGGATGAGCAGCCCGGGTGCGGGGTCAGTAGTCAGGACCCGTGCGAGCTCGAATCTCAGCAATTCACCTCCGGACAGTTCGCCCATGCTCTTGCCGGCCTGTGCACCGCGGAACAGGAATCGCGCCAGCGTCTCACGGCACGCGTGCTCCGTCGCGGAGGGGTTGCCCACTCGTAAGTCCTCCACCAAGGTGCGAGCCGGACGGTCCACGGTCAGCCGCTGCGGCAGGTAGCCCACGGCGGGCAAGCGGTAGCGCACCGCCCACGGATTGGCGCCAGCCACCTCCTCCCGAGCGGGAGGCACCTCAACGGGCCATCTCACCACTCGTTCGAGCAACGTGGTTTTCCCCGAACCGTTTCGCCCGGCAAGCCGCACCCGTTCCGGCCCGGTTATATCGAACCTCTCGGTCCCACCACCCGGGAGCGACCGTTCCAGTTCGAGCACCTTGGTCCCGTTGGCCACGGCGGTCCGGGGTAATTGGATGCGGATGTGTCGGTCTGCACGAACGGCATCTCGGGCCGCCGAGACCGCCTCGGTGGCCTTCTTTTCCCGGTCTGCCAGGACACCGCGCAACTTGCCCGCCTGCACCTGCGCGGATCTTGCATCGTTTCCCATGGCCATGCCCGGTTTGCGTTTCTCGCGCTTGAACTTCTCGCCCCGGGTCGCCCGGTGGCTCAGCGTGGTTTCCGCCTCGATGCGCTCACGTTTCTGCTTTCTAGCCTCGGCCTCCGCCCGGGAGACGTCGCGCAGCGCCGCCTCCTGCTGGGCGGCCAGGTACGCCTCGTACTCGCTGTACGTTCCGCCGAACTCGGTGAGCTGCCCGCCCCGCAGTTCCACGATCTGGTCCACGAGCTCCAGCAATTGTCGGTCGTGGCTGACGATCAACAGCGACTCCCGCCAACCCCGCACGGTCGCGAACAAATCCTCGCGCGCGGCGGCGTCCAAATTATTGGTGGGCTCATCCAGCACGGTCAGTTGCGCTCGCCGCAGCACCGGTCCGGCCAGCGCCGCCCGCACAATCTCGCCGCCGGACAGCTCCGCAACTCGCCGCCGCACATCGGTGGGCAGCCCGCGGGCGGCCAGTACTGCTCGCGCGCGTTCCTCGATGTCCCAGTCATCGCCGACGACGTCGTACTCCACCTCGGCCACGCTGCCCGCCTCGATCGCGCGGAGACTGGTCAGGATGTGATCAATGCCCAGAAGCTGGGCCACGGTGGAGTCGGAGTGCGCGGTGATGTCCTGCGGAACGTACGCCGTGCTGGCTTCACGGTGCAGCGACCCCGAGGTGGGTTCGAGCTGCCCCGTGAGGACGCGCAGCAGCGTGGATTTGCCGCTCCCGTTGTCTCCGATCAGTCCGGTAACCCCCCGCGGAATGGACCCCGAGAGGTCGGTGAAGCATTCGGTGCCGTCGGGCCAGGCGACGGTGAGGCCGGAGAAGGTGATGAGGGTCTGTTGTGAAGGGGGCATGAGGATCTCCTGAAAGAACACGAAGGATGATCCGCTGCCGCGCCGTGACATGGCCCCAAGGCGTCCGCCCGCGAAAGGGGGCGTCGGAAAATTAGGAGGCCAGAGCGGCGTCGTCGTTGAAAGAACGAAGGCGTGGAGAAGCGCGTGCAGCGGCGGGCTCAGAGAGAACCGGCAAGCTTCACGGCGCGCACCTTTCGTGGACGACAAGACCCCAGAAGCGTAACCCCGGGCCGGTGAGATATCTAGTGCTCCGACCGGTCGGCGGGACGGGTGAACGCGAGCCACATGGCCGGGATGACCTTCTGGTCAGTGATGTCACCCACCGCCATCCGATCCGTGAGCTGACCGCTGTAGCTGGTGAGCATGAGCCGGGTCATGTCCGCAGCGGGAATCGTGAACTCCAGGTGCTGGCTCTGCGCCACGCGGCCCAGGGCGGTCTCGACAGCGCCGTAGAGCCTGTTGCGCAGCGGACGGACCACGTCACGGACCTCGGAGGACCGGAATGCGGCGAGGAACAGTTCCAGGCGTACGGCCTGCACGTTCATGTTGGCTGTCTGGTCCGTGACGCCCTCGATGATGCGGGTGACGACCTCCTGGGTGGCCGCGTCCGAATCGAGCCACTGTTCCAGCCCCGAGCCGAGTCGATCGATCAGGCTGTCCACCAGATCCTCGAAGACCGCCACCGCCAGGTCCAGTTTGGTCGCGAAATTGGAGTAGAAGGCCCCGCGTGTGAAACCGGCGGCCGCACACAGCTCACCGACGGACGCGCCGTCGATCCCCTTCTCGGCGAAAACCCCCGCCGACGCCGTCACGAGTCGTCTGCGCGTGGCCGTCCGGGACCGCTTTTCCGCGTCCTCCTCGGCAGTGTGTGCTGTCTGCTCGATCACTTTCGCCCGCTCCCCTCTTGCTTGCTCGATACATCAGTGTATCGTGAATGTGAAAACTCGATACAGTAGTGTATCCAACACCTTTTCGGAGGCACGATGAAAATTACCACTCAGAAGGCGCGAAATTCCTCGCACCAGGCCGCGGGCAAAGCGCGGGGACCGTTCTACTCGCCGATCTTCTGGGTGCTTCCGGCGGTGGTTGTGATGGCCCTGGCGGTTCTCGGAACGGCACTGTATCTGGGTGGGCTCTCGAACCCGACGGGTCACCTCAAGGATTTTCCGGTGGCCATCGTGAACCAGGACCGCGGGGCGGACGTGCCAAGCGACGGCGGCGGCACCGAGCAGCAGAACTACGGTCAGCGCATCGAGGACGAGTTCGCAACCGAAGCGGGCCAGGACGAGCGCTTAGACCTGCGACAGTTGACCTGGGACGAGGCTCGTGAGCAACTGGAGCGCGGCGAGCTGTTCGCGGTGGTGGTCATCCCCGAGTCTTTCTCGGAGGACACGGTGAGCATGGTCAAAGGGTCACTGACGCAGGAGTCCGCAGCGCAGCCGGAAATCACCCTGTACACGGACCCGCAGGCGGGTTCACTGGGCACGAGGGTCGCCACGGAGGCGGTGCAGCCCGGCCTTGACGAGGCGAGCTCCAGGATGGGTGAGTCCCTGGTGAAGTCCGCGGAGTCCGCGCAGCAGCAGGCCTACGACCAGGTGCTCTCGGAGCTCGAGTCGCAGCAGGATCAGCAGTCGGAACAGCTGCAGCGCTCGGCGGCTCGGGGCGGTCCGGCCGTGCAGCAGTTCGCGCAGCAGGTTC
Organism: Kocuria sp. cx-455; assembly: GCF_057707085.1. Lineage (NCBI taxonomy): Bacteria > Pseudomonadati > Acidobacteriota > Terriglobia > Terriglobales > Candidatus Korobacteraceae > Candidatus Sulfotelmatobacter > Kocuria sp. cx-455. Next base: position 8,964 of record NZ_JBYIPM010000009.1, read on the forward strand.
AACAGGCTCAGGCCGACACGCCCCAGCAGGTGGCGGATCAGCTGGCACCCAAGGTCAGCTCCGTGTCCACCGATCTCCTGCGGGATCCGTTGAACGTGGTCATCCAGCCGTACCAAGAACTCGAAGAGGGCACGGCGCTGGGCATGGGGGCCTTCTACTACGCGATCATTCTGTTGGTCATCGGTCTCTCCGGCTCCATTGCGGTCAACGTGCTGATGGATGCTCGCGCGGGCATGGCCCCGTTGGAAATGGGGCCAGCCTTCCGGGATCTGCCCCGCGTGAGTTTGCCTCGGTGGCTGACTTTCCTGATCAAGTGGGGCCTCTTCACGGTGGCCGCCGCGCCCACCTCCGCCTTGATGCTGTGGGTTGCTTCGGGCGTGGGCATGCCGGTGCCGCACGGGGTGGCCTTGTTCTTTGCGGGGTGGCTGTCGCTGTCGGCGGTCTCGGCCGTTGTGCTCGCCCTCATCACGCTGGGCGGTTCTGCGGGCATGCTGGTGTCGATGATCTACCTGGTGTTCATGGGGTTGCCGTCCGCGGGCGCAGTGGTTCCGCTGCAGGCCGTCCCGGACTTCTTCCGGGTGATTGCTCCGATCGAACCGCTGCACCACATCTACATGATGGTGCGCTCCATCCTGTACTTCGATGCTCACGCGGATGCCGGGCTGCAGTCCGGGGTGATCGGGGTTTCATTGATCCTCATCAGTGCCGTTCTCGTGGCGCTCGCCGGCGGCTGGGTGTACGACCGGAAGTTCGGCAGGCGCGGCTCCCGCGGGCCGGGCAAGCACGCGGCGCACCGGGTGGAATCGCCCTCGGCGGATGCGACCGCTGCGGCAGTGACCGGAGGCCAGCCTGCGGTGAAGAGTGGGGAAAACCCCAATGCAGTGCTGAGTTGACGACCTTAGGCTGGAGGTGACGGAAAAGCCCCACCCCTCCACCGCCGGTGGATCACAACCTTGACGGAGATGCCATGAGTTACGAACCGCAGCAACCCCGCCCGGACTACCGCTCCGGCGGTGCCGGCGGCTACGACGCCTACGACACCCACCGCCGGACCGGTTCCAGTGGCCCCCAGAACGATGAAAAGACCGTGGCCATCCTGACGCACCTGTCCGGACCCATAGCCGCCATCATCTCGGTGGGGTGGCTGGGCTTCCTGGGCCCGCTGATCGTGTGGTTCATCTACAAGGACAAGAGCCCGTTCTTGCGAGCCGCGTCCGCCGGTGCCTTCAACTTCAACGTGACTTTATGGATCATCAACGTGATCGGCTGGATCTGCATCTTCACGGTCATCCTGTTCCCGGTGGGACTCATCCTGATCGCCGCCTACTGGGTCCTGCTCCTGGTCTGCCACATCGTGGCGGCCGTGCGCGCCAACAACGGTGAGGTGTACCGCTACCCCATGCAGTTGCCCATCCTGCGCTGAGCCCGTGAACACGGGCGCGAAGAGCACCCCGAACGGGGCTGACAAGGGTGTATGCACGTGGGAAACTGATGTCCAGCAGATCTTTCGAGCTCGTGCGCGGCACCATTGAAGGCGAAAGAGGTTGTCATGATCGACAACGGCTCCACTGACAATTTCCGAATAGGACAGCCCGGCGGGAACCTGCCGGGGACGGGACGGTCCGAGACCACCGGGCGTCATGTGGTGGTCTTCGCCGAACAGGAGGACGCGCCGCAGCACCTGCTGCGGGACGCGGGACTGGACCGGGTGGCCGATTCCCGTGATCTCGGGGAAGGCATGGACGTATCCGCTGCCCGCGGGGCCGATGCCATCGTCTTCCACAACCTGAACATCGCCGTGGTCAGCGCCGAGGCGGACCAGCTGGCGGCGCTGCAGACCTCCACAGCGCACGCGGGAGCCGTGCTGTCGGTCTCGCCGGAACTGATCCACCACGTGCTTGCGCCGGCATCGCCGGAGGAGCTCACCGCGGCCTACCGGCTGGTCGTGGGGGACCTGGCCCAGCACCTGCAGCCCACGGCCCCCGCGGAGCCCCCGCCTGCCGCCCCGCCATACTTCCGGGACACGGACGAGTACACGTGGGGTCTGCAGGCCGTGCAGGCGCTTTCCTCCCCGTACTCCGGCAAAGGCGTGAAGGTTGCGGTACTTGACACCGGATTCGACCTCGAGCACCCGGACTTTGCCGGACGCTCCGTCACGGCGCAGTCCTTCATCGAGGGCGAGAGCCCGCAGGACGGGCACGGGCACGGCACCCACTGCATCGGCACCTCGTGCGGGCCCCGCGCCCCCGGCACGGGACGGCGCTACGGGATCGCCTACGAGGCCGAGATCTACGCGGGCAAGGTCCTCAGCAACGAGGGCTCGGGAAGTGACGCCCAGGTGCTGGCCGGAATGAGCTGGGCCATCGACCAGGGGTGCGCGGTGATCTCCATGTCGCTGGGTGCGGACGTCGCCGAGATCCATCCGCCGTACACGGCCGCGGGGCGCCGTGCCCTGGACCAGGGCAGCCTGATCGTGGCCGCCGCCGGCAACAACGCCGACCGGGTCAACGGCAACTTCGGATTCGTCGGGTCCCCGGCCAACAGTCCCTACATCATGGCGGTCGGGGCCCTGACCCAGCAGCTGGACGTCGCGTTCTTCTCCGCACGGACCCTGGATGTCAACGGCGGCCAGGTGGATGTGGCCGGTCCCGGCTTCCAGGTCTACTCTTCCTGGCCCATGCCCGAGCGCTACAACACAATCAGCGGCACCAGCATGGCCACACCGCACGCGGCGGGGGTCGCGGCACTTCTGGCGGAAAAGACCGGATACCGCGGACGGGAGCTGTGGTCGGAGATGGTTCAGAACGCCCGCCGCTTGCTCGCGCCCTCCGTCGACGTCGGGGCCGGTCTGGTCATCGCGCCGCAATAACCAACGGGAACATGCCATGAAGAACATCACCGTGACCGTCGACGACGCACACCTTGTCGCCATGAAGGACGTGGTCGAGCAGCTGCGAACCCATGGAATGCGAGTGGACCAGGTGCTGTACTCGGTGGGCATCATCACCGGGCGCATCCCCGACCACGACTGTTCCGCGCTGGGTGCCGTGACGGGGGTGGACTCTGTCGCTGAACAGCAGCAGTTCCGGGTCCCCCACCCCGACTCCGAGATCCAGTAGACGTGAGCTGCGGGACAGACCGTTTCATCCCCATATTGTTGAACAATCTCTTGTGGAGATTGTTCAACAACCTGTAGTCTTCCGGCATTACATCAATCTGTGACGCCAGTCACCCGACACATCGGATGAAGACATGTCGACAGAAGCACCCCGGCCGGCGCAACCCGGTCAGCCCTCCCAACCCGGAACCGAACCGGTCAACGCGAACTCCGGAGGGCACCGGACCGCGTTGCTCGGTGCCATGTTCCTCATGGCCACCAGCGCGATCGGCCCCGGATTCATCACCCAGACCACCGTGTTCACGGTCCAACTCGGGGCGGCCTTCGCCTTTGCGATCCTGGTGTCCATTCTGGTGGACATTGCCGTGCAGCTGAACGTGTGGCGGGTCATCGGCGTCTCCGGTCAGCGCGCGCAGGAACTGGGCAGCAAGGTCCTGCCGGGTGCGGGTATTGTGCTGGCGGCCCTCGTGTTCGTGGGTGGAGCCGTGTTCAACATCGGTAACATTGCCGGAACCGGGCTCGGCCTCAACGCAATGCTCGGGTTGGACCCCAAGATTGGTGGCGGCATCTCCGCAGTCATCGCGATTCTCATCTTCCTGTCCAAACGAGCCGGCATGGCACTCGACCGGATCGTGGTGTTGCTGGGCGCCGTCATGATCTTGCTGATGCTCTACGTGGCGATTGTGGCCGCCCCTCCGGTGGGCGTGGCGTTGAAGAACACCGTGCTCCCCGAGGAAGTCGATTTCCTGGTGATCACCACGTTGATCGGCGGCACCGTGGGTGGCTACATCACTTACTCGGGTGCCCATCGCATGATCGACTCGGGTGTGAGCGGTGTGGAGAACGTCAAGCAGATCAGCCGCAGCTCCGTACTGGGCATCCTGGTCACGTGCATCATGCGCGTGCTGCTGTTCCTGGCCATTTTCGGTGTGGTTGCCGGTGGTGTGGCGCTGACCAGCGACAACATGGCCGCGGAAGCGTTCGGCGCAGCCGCCGGAGAGATTGGTGTTCGAATCTTCGGTGTGGTGCTCTGGGCCGCGGCCCTGACCTCCGTGATCGGCGCGGCCTTCACGTCCATCTCCTTCGTGACCAAGTCCTCCGGTAACCCGCGCACCAGGAACCTGCTGACGGTCGCGTTCATCTTCGTGTGCGCCGTGGCCTACCTTTTCCTCGGTCAGGCCCCGCAGACCCTGTTGATTTTCGCGGGCGCGTTCAACGGGCTGATCCTCCCGTTCGGTTTCGCCATCCTGCTGTGGGTCGCCTGGCGCCGCCGGGATCTGTTGCACGGGTACGTGTATCCCAAGTGGCTCCTGACCATTGGCGTGCTCGCGTGGCTGCTCACCCTGTACCTCGGCTGGAACTCCCTGGCCGGGCTCACCAAACTGTGGAGCTGAAGGACATGACAACAACGAAACCCGCAGACCTGGCACGTCTCACACCCCGAGAGGCCAGGGAACAATTCCGCCACGGCCTGCTGTGCCCCACCTCCGGAATCTCCGCCGGTTATGCTCAGGCCAACCTGATCATCGTTCCGCGTGAACTGGCCTTTGACGTGCTCTTGTTCGCTCAACGCAACCCCAAACCGTGCCCCGTGCTCGGCGTGCTGGATGCGGGGGAGACCGCCGGCGAGCTCCTCAGAGACGGTGACATCCGCACGGACCTCCCGCAGTACGTCGTCTACGAGAACGGCCGCGAAATCGCCCGCCCCACAGACATCACGGACTACTGGCGGGACGACCTGGTCACCTTCATGCTCGGTTGTTCTTTCACGTTCGAGAACGCCCTGGTGAACAACGGCATCCGCATGGTGCACAACGATCAGGGCGTGAACGTTCCCATGTATCGCACCCGTCGCCGCTGCGCCTCGGCGGGATCGCTCTCCGGTCCCTTGGTGGTCTCGATGCGTCCTGTTCCCGCGTCACAGGTGGCCGACGCCGTTCGCGTCACCTCCCGCTATCCCGCCGTCCACGGTGCTCCCGTGCACGTGGGCAACCCCGAAGAGCTGGGAATCGAAGACATCAATCAACCAGATTTCGGGGACCCCGTTCGGATCGAGCCCGGTCACATCCCGGTGTTCTGGGCGTGCGGCGTGACACCGCAGGCCGCCGTGATGGAATCCCGGCCGCAGTTCGCGATCTCTCACGCACCGGGGCATATGCTCATCACGGACGCCAAGGACTCCGACTACCAGGTGCCCTGAGCCGCTAGCCCATGTTGTCCAGCAACTGGGTTTCCGCGGAGCTCAAATACTCCCGCAGTGTCTGCGCAGCCAGTTCGCGTTCACCGGCCTCCAACAGCCGCAGCAGCTCGGCATTGCGGTCCACATAGTCCCCGTGGAAACCGGGGTCCGTGGACATTGAGTGGAACACGAGCCGCATGCGCGCAAGCAACCGGTCCATCGTCGTGACCAGGGTGTCCGAACCGGTGAGGCTCACGAGGCCCCCGTGGAAACGCTGGTTGGCATCACCCATACCGGTGATGTCCCCGGCCCCACGAGCAGTCCGAGCCGCCTCGATGACAGACCACAATCGGGTGAGCACCTGCTCCGAACACGAGCCCCACAACACCGCTCCCGGCTCGATGATGCGCCGCGCGTTGTAGATCTCCCGCACGTCGTCGGCCGTCGGACGAGCCACGAAAACCCCGCGGTTGGGGAGTCGATCCACCAGGGATTCCCCGGCCAGCACTGTGAACGCTTCGCGCAGCGTGTTCCGGGACACGCCCAATTCCTGGGCAATGACGTGTTCCGACAACTTGGTCCCGGGGGCCCAATGCCCTCCGGAAATGCGCTCGCGCAGCTGGCCCGCGGCGAGCGAGCGCGCCTGCGCGCGCTGCGCACCGAGCGGCGTCGGCGAGCCCTGAGCGGGCTCAACCGCTGCCGAGGGGGGTTCGCCTGTGAAGTTACTGGTCACCGGCCCATCCTCTCACCGCACTAGGCGATCTCGCCCAGCGCCTGCCCTTTGCTGACGGCAACGCCCTCGCTCGACTCGCCGCGAGTCAATGTGCCGGAGCGATGCGCGCGCACGGGAGTTTCCATCTTCATGGCCTCGAGCACGAGCACGGTCTGGCCCTCGGAGACCTCTGCACCGTCCTGCGCAACCCACTTCACGACCGTTCCGTCCATGGGCGCGGCCAGCGTGGTGTCCGATGCTTCAGGTTCGAGCGATGACGCCGCCGACGCCGCGCCACCGTCCGCACCGGCCCCGCCGCCGTGTAGCAGCGCCTCCACCATGGCGGTGGGGAGCCCGAGCTGCACGGCCTTGCCGTCGAGGTCTACGGTCAGGGTGGTGCGCTCGGAGGCGCCGGAGGTCACGTACGGGGACGCTTCCAGCTCCTGCGTGAACGCGTCCTCGATCCACGTGGTGTACACGCCCAGCTCATCAGGAGAGGTGAAGTCGGGGTGCTCCACCACCGCGCGGTGGAACGGCACCACCGTGGGCAATCCCTTGATGCTCAGCTCCGCCAGGGCAGCCCGGGAGCGCCGCAGTGCCTGCTGCCGGTCCTGGCCCCAGACAATGAGTTTGGCTAGCAGCGAGTCGTAATGGGGCGGCACCACGGAGCCCGAACGGACACCGGTGTCCACCCGGATTCCCGCGCCGGTGGGGGTCTGGAAGACCTCCACGGCCCCGGGCGTCGGCAAGAATCCCAGCGCCGGATCCTCCGCGTTGAGTCGGAATTCAAAGGCGTGACCGCGCGGTTCGGGGTCTTCGGTGACGCTCAAGGCCTGCCCGTCGGCCACGCGGAACTGCTCGCGCACGAGGTCCACCCCGGTGGTCTCCTCGGTCACGGGGTGTTCCACTTGCAAGCGCGTGTTGACCTCCAGGAACGAAATCAGCCCGTCCGGAGCCACCAGGTACTCGACCGTGCCCGCGCTCGTGTAGCCGGCCTCGCGGCAGATGTTCCGGGCCGATTCGTGAATGGTTGCCCGCTGCTCATCGCTCAAGAACGGGGCGGGAGCCTCTTCCACGAGCTTCTGGTTGCGCCGCTGCAGTGAGCAGTCGCGGGTGCCCACCACGGTCACGTTGCCGTGGGTGTCCGCAATGACCTGGGCCTCCACGTGGCGCGGCTTGTCGAGGAAACGCTCCACAAAGCATTCACCCCGTCCGAACGCGGACGTCGCTTCGCGCACGGCTGCGTCGAATGCGGACTCGACCTCGTCCATGGTGCGCGCAATGCGCATCCCACGGCCCCCGCCGCCGAAGGCGGCCTTGATGGCGATCGGCAATCCGTGTTCCTCGGCGAAGGACCGGGCGGCAGCGGCGTCGTCGACGGGACCGTCCGTGCCCGGCACCAAGGGGGCACCGGTGCGAACGGCGATCTCGCGCGCCGTCACCTTGTTGCCGAGGGCGCGGATGACCTCGGCGGACGGGCCGATCCAGGTGAGACCCGCGTCGGCCACGGCCTGGGCGAAATCCGCGTTCTCGGACAGGAAACCGTAGCCGGGATGCACGGCGTCCGCGTTCGCGCGATCGGCCACGGCGAGCAGCGCCTCGATCTTGAGGTAGGTGTCCGCGGATGACGAGCCGGGCAGGGCGTAGGCCTCGTCCGCCATGCGCACGTGGAAGGAATCGGCGTCGGGTTCGGAATAGACGGCCACCGAGGTCAGGCCCGCATCCGTACATGCGCGTGCAATGCGGACCGCGATTTCCCCGCGGTTGGCGATCAAGACCTTCTTCATGCTGACTCTCCTGGGGTTTCGGGTGCGTGCGCGGGGCGGGGTGAATCGACGAGCGTGAACCGGACTGCTGAGCCCGGCGGGAGCTGCGCGGCCAGCGGAAGGTCCTCCGGGACGACCACACCGATCACCGGGTACCCGCCGGTCACGGGGTGGTCGGCGAGGAACAGGACCGGAACTCCGGAGTGGGGGACCTGCAGGGATCCCGTGACCACGCCCTCGCTCGCGAGTTCGCCCTCGCGGGAACGCTTGAGCACGCTTTGGTTCTCCGGCGGTTCGAACCGCACTCCCACCCGGTTGGACTGGCTGCTCACGGCCCATTCCCGGGTGGTGAGGTTCTCCAAGGACTCGGGAGTGAACCAGTCGTCGCGCGGCCCCGCGGTCACGCGTAGGACGGTGGCTCCGCCCTTTTCGGGAAGTTCCAGGGCGGGTGCTTCGGGCTGGCCCACGGCGTGTCCCGGAGCAACCGGTGGTACCGGTAATTCATCTCCGGCGCTCAGCGGCTCGGGGCCGATCCCGGACATCACATCCGTGGACCGACTTCCCAGAACCTTGGGTGTTGCAAGGCCACCGCGCACGGCAAGGTAGCTGCGCAGGCCGACGGTCGGCGCGTCCAGGCTCAGTTGCTCACCGTGGTACAGGGCGAATGGCACATTGGCGGCAGCAGCACGCTTGCCGTGGGGGCCGTTGATCTGCGCGGGGGTGGGCGCGCCGGTCAGGGCCAGGACGTGATGCCCGCTGGCCGTCACGACAAGGCCCCCCAGCATTGTTTCGACCACCGCTGCGGTGGGGGAGTTGCCCACCAGACGGTTCGCCTGTGCCGCCGAGGACTGGTCCGCCGCCCCCGATGCCACCACCCCCAGGTCGCCCAGGCCGGGTCGGCCGGCGTCCTGGAGCAGTGACTGCATGCCCGGGTCGTCAACCACGAGAGCGTGAGACAGCTTCTCGGTGGCAGTTGACGCAGCGCTCGCCGGCGTCTCGGTCCTGACCTCCACGAGCTCTCGCACGGCCCGGTACCTGACCGTGTCACCCGGGCGGATCAGGGCCGGCTCGTCCCGGTTCACGTCCCACAGCGGGGCGTTCGTGTGCCCGATCAGCTGCCAGCCACCCGGTGAACGCTGCGGGTACACAGCGGAAAACCGCCCCGCCAGCGCTACGGATCGGGCGGGCACCGCAGTACGCGGGGAATCCCTGCGCGGCACCTTGAGTGGATCCCCGGGAGCCACGAGATACGCGAACCCCGGTGCAAAACCGCCGAACGCGGCCGTCCATTCCGCACCCGTGTGCGCCTCGATCACACCGCGCTCGCCGAGTCCGGTCAGCTCACCCACGTCGGCCAGGTCCTCGCCGTCGTACACCACGTCGATCTCCACGGTCTTGCCCGTGGCGGCGTCGGCGTCGTCAAGGCGAGCGGTGACGACGTCGTTGGCGGCCTTGCGCGCGGCCGCGGGCGTCGAGAAGGCCAGCAGCACCGTTTCCGCCGCGGCGAGGACGTCCACCTGACCGGGATACGGATGTGCGCTGAGGTGGGTGTGCCAGCGCATGACCTGTTCAAGGGATGCGCACTCGATCAGGAAGGCCCGCGTCCCCGCCCAGCGCAGCGAGGTCGGTGATGGCGCAGAGCCGGTGGCTGGATCCTGGCTCATACGAACGACCGAATCTGCACTCCGGCGCGCTCCAGTCCCGCACGAACCTCCGCGGCCATTGCGGCGGAACCGGGGGTGTCACCGTGCACGCAAATGCTCTCGGCCTGGATCCGCACGGTGGAACCATCCACGGCGCCCAAGGTGCCGTCCTCGGCCAGGCGGATCATGCGTTCGGTGACTTCCGCCGGATCATGCAGGACGGCGCCTGCTTCGCGGCGGGAGACCAGAGTGCCCTCGGGGGTGTATCCGCGATCCGCGAATGCCTCGGCCACGCCGCGCAGCCCGGCCTGCTCCGCCTTCTGCAGTGCGACGGAACCGGGCAGGAGCAACAGCGGAAGATCGCCGCCAAAGGCCTTGACGGCGTCCACCACGGCCTGGGCATGGGCGTCGTGATGAACGATCGTGTTGTAGAGCGCGCCGTGCGGTTTCACGTACTTGATCTCGGTGCCGGCCGAACGGGCCATCGCCTGGAGGGCGCCCATTTGATACAGCACGTCATCCGCGAGTTCCTGCGGGGAGCAGTCCATGAAACGACGACCGAACCCAGCTAGGTCACGGTAGGCCACGTGCGCCCCCACGGTGACACCGGCGGCCACGGCGTCCCGGCAGGTCTGCGCCATCACGCTCGGGTCTCCCGCGTGGAACCCGCACGCCACGTTGGCGGAGGACACGGAACGGAAAATGGCGGCGTCATCCCCCATGCTCCAATTGCCGAACGATTCGCCCACGTCGCTGTTCATATCGATGACCGTCATGCGTGACCTCCGTCTCATTGGTGAGTTCCAGGATGCCCCACCGGCGGAGATTGTTCAACAATTTGGGCCGGTTATTTCGATTCCACCACGTTCGGAAGGTGCGTGACCGGTGCGATCACGACATCGCGAATCTTCCAGTCCTGGTCGAGCAAGGCACTCTCGGCTGCTTCGAGGCGTTCGGGTGTGGCGAGTTCCCGGGATGCGGGGATGACGAATCCCTCGATCTGGAACACCTGGCCCTCGTCGCGGAGGCGCACGTTGGCCGCGTGCACCCAGTCCAAGTTCTGCAGGAATTCCTGCGCATCGCTGATGAGCGGGTGGGGTTTCTTGTTGTCCACCGTGGTGGGCCGGGCATCCATGAGGCCGGACACCGCGGCCGAGAGATTGCTGGCGCCGTCCTTCACGATGGACGTGGCAATCACGATGGCCGCAACGGCATCCGCCCACCACAAACCCAGGCCGATACCCGCAATGCCCACAATGGCGGCGAACGAGGTCATCCAGTCCGCCTTGTTCATGTCGGCGTCCGCGTACAGCACCTTGTTGTGCAATGGCTCGGCGAGCTTGAGTTTCATGTGGCCCAAAATCACGGGCGGAATACCGGTGATCAGGAGCACCAGGATCATGAGCCAGCCCAGCCATATGGTGTGACCGAACAGGCTGATGCCGCCAATGGTGGGGTGCTCAACCGTGAGCAATTTGATCAGCGAGTCCACGATCAAGTAACTGCCCATGACCAACAGGGTCGTTCCCGCCACGAGGTGAGCGATGCCGATGGCGCGGTGATAGCCGAACGGGTGCTTGGCGTTGGCGGGTTTGCGGGTGACGCGCACGCTGATCAAGAAGGCAAGGGGTGGAACCAGGGAGAGCATGTCCTCGATCCACGCCGTTTTCATGGCTTGGGAATTGCCCAGCACCAGGAAGACCACAACCACCGTCAGGCTCAGCGTGCCCAGGGTGACCCACTCCAGGCGCACCGCCCTTTTCACCGCGCGGGAGATCTCATCGGGCAGGTGCTCATTGTCCGCAGGGCTTTCCATGCGCTTCATGAGTGGTCTCCGCTGCCCTGCAGGAACTGATCGAGCTTCAGGAGGAAGGCGTTCTCACCATTGGCCACGGCCATGACGTGTTTCTCGGTCTCGTCGTACTCGTTGGTCGTTTGGTTGTAGGGCCGAGTCAGGCCGACCTTTTGCTGCCATTGCGTATCCATGGTCATCCCGCCGACCAAGAGATCCAGTTGACCGTGCTCCATCTCGGTGACCAAGTGTTCCTCGCTGGCGGTAGTCCACTCGATGCGCGCATCCAAGGCGGTGGCGAAGTCCTCCACCAGGCGCACTTCCTCGCCGGTGGGCTCACCGTCAGTGACTGATACATAGGGCTCATTGTGAATGGCGCCCACACGGAGGACCCCTCCGGACACCCGGTCAAGGGTGCCGTGGGGATCAGTCGGGTAGTGCGTCACGCATCCGGTCAGGGAGAACACGAGAACCAGGAGCACCATGAGCCACCTGCTGGCATATCTCATGGCAACACCATATGCCGACGTGCCGTTGCCCACACACCGAAACTTTCCGTGGAATAAATCCCTGCTCTGATGCATTATGAAAGTAGTTCAAATTTGAAATACCAAGGAGGCGGGGCCGCGGTACGACCGCAGCGGCGTCGTCAGCCACGACACAGGAGGCATTCATGCAACTCGGCATCTTCACCATTGGTGACGTCACCATGGACCCCACCACCGGCAAGACCCCCAGCGAGCACGAGCGCATCAAGGCGACCGTGGCGATCGCCAAGAAGGCCGAAGAGTTGGGCATGGACGTGTTCGCGACCGGCCAGCACCACAACCCGCCGTTCGTGGCTCCCGCCAATCCGCCCATCCTGATGGCGCACGTGGCCGCGCAGACCAAGAACATCCAGCTGTCCACCGCCACCACGCTGATCACCACCACGGACCCGGTGCGCATTGCCGAGGACTACGCCTACGTGCAGCACCTTGCCGACGGTCGCGTGGATCTGACCATGGGTCGCGGCAACACCGGACCCGTGTATCCCTGGTTCGGCAAGGACATCCGGCAGGGCATCCCGTTGGCCGTGGAGAACTATCAGCTGCTGTACCGCCTGTGGCACGAGGAGAACGTGGACTTCTCCGGTCGTTTCCGCTCTCCGTTGCAGGGTTTCACCGCAACCCCGCGCCCGTTGGACGATGTGCCCCCGTTCGTGTGGCACGGCTCCATTCGATCCCCGGAAATCCCGGAGCAGGCCGCGTTCTACGGCGACGGTTTCTTCCACAACAACATCTTTTGGAACAAGGAGCACACCGAGCGCATGGTGGACTTCTACCGTCAGCGCTACGAGTACTACGGTCACGGTTCCTACGACCAGGCGATCGTGGGCCTGGGTGGGCAGGTGTTCATGCGCAAGAACTCGCAGGACGCCAAGCGTGAGTTCCGCCCGTACTTCGACAACGCACCGGTCTACGGCCACGGCCCGTCCATGGAGGACTTCACGTCCCAGACTCCGCTGACCGTGGGCTCACCGCAGGAAGTCATTGAGCGGACCCTGTCCTTCCGTGACTACGCCGGTGACTACCAGCGGCAACTGTTCCTCATGGACCACGCCGGCCTGCCCCTGAAGACCGTGCTCGAGCAAATGGACCTGCTGGGCGAGGAAGTCTTCCCGGTGCTGCGCAAGGAATTCGACGCGTTGCGCCCGGCTCACGTGCCCGAGGCTCCGACCCATGAGTCCCTGGTGGCCCGCCACCAGGCCGGTAAGGACCCGATCCCCGGCGGCGGCCCGGAGTCCCAGGCAGCCAAGGATCGCACCAAGCAGGCGGAGGCCGCTCACCGCGAGCACGAGAACGCCAAGTAATTCCAAGCAGTAAGCAGAGAGAAGGACACCATGACTGATCGTTTGACCCTCGCGGTGGTGACCGCTGGGCTGTCGGAAGACTCCACGACCACCCGTTTGGGCGAGGCGATCGCGAAGGCCGCGAGCGGCGCGGTCGAAAATGCCGGACGGCACATCGAGATCGAGGTCATTGCGCTGCGCGATCTGGCCCACGGGCTGACCGACATGATGATCACGCACGTGGCCTCCCCGGCCGTGCAGGACGCGATCGACACCGTGCTCACCGCGGACGCCCTGGTTGCGGCCTCGCCCACGTACAAGGCGTCCTACTCCGGGCTGTTCAAACAGTTCTTCGACGTGATCGACGAATCCGCCCTCGAAAATCTGCCCACCGTGGTCGCCGCCACGGGCGGGTCGCCGCGCCACTCGCTGGTGCTCGACACCGCCCTGCGCCCGCTGCTGAGCTACCTCAAGGCGCTCGTGCTGCCGCTGGGTATTTACGCGGCCTCCGAGGACTGGGGACACGATGATCTGCAGCGGCGCATCGACCGCGTGGGCGCCTCGCTCGCGGCCGTCGTACTGGCGGGTTCGCCCGGTGGTGCGCCCGATTCGCTCGACGACGACGCCGCCGCCGCCCGCCCCGGCCTGCGCCGCGAGGTCAAGGACGAGTTCAGCAACGTCCCCGATTTCGCGAGTCTGTTGGCCTCGGTGGGATCATGAGCGGCACGGTGATCTGCGCGTCCGAGCCGTCCGAGCCCGCAATGGGTTCGGGCGATGCGTCCCAACAGGAATGGGATGCATGGCAGCTCTACTTCGAAACCACCGCCCGGCTCACGGCGCGGATCGAGGACCGACTCAAGGCCCACGGTTGCTCCCTCATGGACTACCAACTGCTCCTGTTGCTGTACAACGCCACGGATCACCGCATGCGCATGGGGGAGTTGGCCCAGCGGCTCGTGTTCTCACCGTCCCGGTTGAGCTACCAGATCGGTGTGCTGGGCAAACGCGGGTGGGTGGAGCGCCGTCGGGCGGAATGCGACGGCCGGGGCTGGGAGGCGGTGCTCACCGCCCACGGTGTGCGCGCCTTCCGCGAGCTACGCCCCGCCCACGCCCGCGACGTCCAGGAGCTGTTCTTCTCCGCCCTCCACCGCGACGACGCCGCTCGCCTGGCCGAGCTGATGCGTCGGGTGAACGGGTTGCTGGGTTAGCCCCTGCTCCCCGCGGGTCTTGGCCGCCCGTCACCGCGGGCGCGTGCCATCTGATGCCGCCTTACTGCGCGGTAGCAGGCCCTACCGTGTAGTAAGGCGGCATCAGATGGTTTCGGGGGTCAGGAGCCGACGTTCCTGCGACCGGCGCGCTCCACGAAGTCGTCCAGAGCCGTGACGACAGCTGGGACCACCCACACTTTTTGCCCCTGTACCTTGATGGACCGCTCTGCTCGTAACAACCCGGCTTCGGTCAGTGAATCCACCGTGCGGTAGGCGGTTGCTTTCGAGATGCCGGCGATGTCTTCCACCATCCCTGCCGTAAAGGCGGGTTCCGAGCAGCACAACTCGGCAACCGCGCGCAGTGGTGCGGTGACGCGGCGTCGGGAATCCAGGACCTGCCTGTGGAAGGCGCGGATGTCGTTGATCAGCTGATCCGCGTTAGCAAGCGACCCCAGAACGGCATTGGAGAAACACGCCACGATGGAAGCTGGGTTTCCGGCGCGGTAATCGTCCAAGGCATTGATGTAATCGTCGATGTCGTGGAGCAATCCCGAGGAAATAGGAATGGTGATGTTCTGCACCGTCCCACGGGCCCGGAGGAGCGAGGACACGATGGCCCGACCGGTCCGGCCATTGCCATCGGTGAAAGGGTGGATGGTCTCGAACTGGGCGTGGGCGATGGCCGCCTGAACAGTGGGATCCACATCCCGACGCTGCAGGAAGTGGATCAAGTCCTCAATGGCGGCGGGAACGCGAGGATGCTCGGGCGCCACGTACGCAGCGGTGACCGGTGATTTGCCACCGATCCACACCCATTCCTTCCGGTATTCACCCGCATCGTTCTGAACGCCATCGGTCAACACGCGGTGCATGGTGAGAATGGCGTCGGAATCCAGGCGAGAAGCGGCGTCCGTGGCGGCGCGCATGGCCGCTACGTTGCGGGCCACCAACTCTGCATTTCCGCCGATGTGTGCTCCCACGGCAGCCAGGGACAACTTGCGAGCATGAACGGTGAGGTTCTCGATTTGGGAACTTGTCGCGGACTCGCCGCGCAAGAGGACCGCTGCGAACGGCAGCGAAGCCAATCCGCCCGACTCGCGGTCGAAACTCAACATTGCGGCCGTGGCATTGTGCGCGGACGCAAGAGTGTTGTGGGGGAGATCCGGAGTCAACGAGGAGATCCGGGGGACAACTGCTGCCTCAAAATCCCCGGTGTTCCGAATCCGCGCGCGATGAGATGCCATGGGGTCGCGGCGGTCCCAGCGGCGGGTTTCGTGGCCGATGGGGGGCCAAGTGCCTGCGGACATGGGACTCCTTATTGAGACTCTTGCCCCCAATTGTCTCAATAAAGATCTTACTGAGACAATTGCTCGTTCTGGTCTCAATAACGGACACAGGCATGCTGTTGTCCTGCCGTTCGGGCCCCGGGTGGGCCATATGGTGAGGCCTTACTGCACGGTAGGGCGACCTACCGTGCAGTAAGGCGGCATCAAATGGTTTCGGGGGCCAGCTGCCCGAGCGCCTTCCGCGCCGGGTGAGCGCCGGTCAGGCCGGGGAACAGGGCCACGGTGCGGTCGAGCTCCGCCACGGCACCGTGGGCACCGGGGTCGGCGAAGAAGCCGGCCACCGCGGTACGAACCGGTGCCGGGCCGGCGTAGCGGGTCCCGGGGAAACGCCATCGGCTCACCGCAACGCGGGCGACCCGGCGTGCCGAGGCGGCGTCCGCCAGGCGGTTGTGGGCCTCCGGAGCGTAGAAGGCCATGTGCCGGTCCTTCAAACGGCCGACCTCGGTCATGAGATCCTCCAAAGCGGGCTCCGAGCGCCCCAACCGTCGGTAGAGCGTTGCCACCACGGCGGTGTCCAACCACCCGGTGACCATGTGCGCCCCGGTGATGTCCGCCTTCAGGAGATTGGTGCCGATAGCGGCCACGGTGGGCCGACAACGGTCATCCCAGACCCGCAGGATATGTCCCAGCCGTGTATCACCGGGCTCTTCGAGAGGCCGGACGTTGGTGCTCATGAGTGCCTGCAGGGTTGCGCCCAGCCAGTGTTGTTCGTGCGCCCAGGTGGAAAGGAAGGCGGTCACCCTGGATTCGGCGTGTGTGGGTGTGACCAGCAGGTCGCGCATCCTGTCCAATACATGATTCTCCACCGTCCACAGGTAGCTGAGCGTCTCCAGCGTCGGTCCCGACAACGAGCCCATCGTCCCCATATCCAGGTCCGCGGGGTACAAGACGTAGGGGTCGCGCATGTACGCGCGTACGTCGAAGGTGGGAGCACTCATGCGGGCACTCCCCGGGAATCCAAGGCCTCTGCCACCAGGTTCAGCCCCGCCATGCCGGGCAGTTTGGCGACATGGCGATCTATGGCGAGGATTTCCTTGCGGCCTTCGGGGCCGGAGAACAGGTGTCGTAACACGTGGTCGACCTCGGATTCGGGGGAAACCCCGGAACCGACCGGCTGCCACGCGGTGCGCAGGGCCAGGCGGGCCAGTTTCTGGGCGCGTGTGTTGTCCTGTAACCGGGCGCGGGCCTGAGTGGTGTAGAAGGCAATGTGTTTGGCCTCCTGGGAGGCGATCCGACGCAATAGTTCGCCGAGCACGGGGCTGTCCTCAAGCGCGGCCAGGCGCTTGTAGGCCGCGGCGGTGGACCGCTCGTTGATGGAGCCCCACAACATGTGTACAGCCACGAAATCAATGCCCACAATGTTGGACAGCAGTGACTGCTTGACCGGGCTGAGCCGATCCCGCCACCCGAGTTTCATCCGCTTGGCCTTGAGCACGTCGTAGGTCACGGTGATCCCGTGCAGGCCCAGTACGTGGGCCAGGGCTTCTCCGTGCCAGATCTCTTCCCAGTTCCAGGTGGTCATGAACGTGCCCACCTCCGGATCCTTGCGTGAGGGACTGACCAGCATGTCGCGCAGGTAGCACACGGTGTGGAACTCGATCTCGCACATGTACCGCAAGGTGCGCAGAGTGTCGGGCGGCAGGGGGTGATCGCGGAAGACCTCGTAGTCCAGGTCCTCCCAGGTGACCGGCGTGGCCGCTTGGGTGTACCGATCGATATCGAATGCCATGATGTCTCTCCCTGATTCCCGCGCCGCACTCGACGGTGCCTTCGGGAGGCGGGGGCGCCGAGCGGTGCGGTGGTCGTTGCTGGTGTTTCACCACATGTTCGGAGCCCGCGCCGCACCGGATGGGTTACGGCATCAAATTTCGGTGCTGGCCACCAGCGGCAAGGTGGGGGTGGTGGAACCGCCGGCGGGTTCAATGGTCATGGCCACGGCATCGGCCTCGGCCACATCGCCGGTCAACCAGGTGCGAAGTTGGCCTCCGGCAAAGTGCGCGTCGGGAACCGGCGTATCGCCGTCCATCAACCACAGTTGGTACTCGCTGTTCTCCCCGGGGGCGGGCAGGTCATCGGAGACGAACATGGCAGTGTTCTGCTCCCGGGACACGACCAAAGTGCCTGTCCGGCCCCCCACATCCAGGCTTCGCGTGGTGACGTCCGAGGCGGCCAGCAGCCGATTCTCGCGGTCCTGTTCCTGAGCCACGATGTGTTCTTGCTGCCGCTGCTCCGCCTGCACCCCCAGGCCCCACCCGCCCGCCAGCACCCCGGGCACGAGAGCGGTGGACACGGCGGCGACGAGCACGCGACGATAACGACGTCGTAGCGCGTCCAGCGACACGTGCGAGCCCCTGTCGGAGCGGGCGCGGTCTCCCCATGAACCCTTGGCAGGTTGCCGCTCGGGATCCCTGGCAGCAGGCTGGGCCATGGCCATGGCCATGGCCGTGGCCGTGGCCGCGCTCGTGTCGAGGTGCGCGGGCGAGGGGAGGGTGCCGTGAATGGCATCCAGGACACTGGTGCGCAGGGCGGGCGGCGGGTCCTGCGCCACCGCGGCCGCCAGCTGGGCCGTGGTTTCGGCATAGCGGGCAACCTCCGCCCGGCACGGTGGGCAGTCGGCCAGATGAGACTCGAATGCCGCCCGTTCGGCGGGGTCCAAGGCGTCCACGGCGTACAAGGAGGCCAAGTCATGAAGATCGTCGGGGGCGAGACCGGGCTCTGGGATGTCGTGGCTCATTGCTGCGCCCCCAGCGCTGCACCGAGCCTCTTCAAACCGTCTCTGATCCTGGCTTTGGCCGTGCCCAACGGGATGTCCAGCCGTTGGGCCACCTCCTGGTACGTGCATCCGTGGTAATACGCCATGGTGACGGCCTCGCGCTGCAGCGGTGTCAGGGCTCCCAGACCCGTCCGAACGTCACGCGTGTCCATGTCCTGTTCGACCTCCTGCCAGGTCGCATCCATCGGTGCCCCCACCCTCCGACTCTCATAAACTTGTTCTCTGCCCCGTTCCTGCACCACTTGCCGGATCCGATCCACGGCGCGGCGGTGGGCCAGAGTGGACAGCCAGGCGGCCACGGAGCCGCGGCTCGGATCGAAGCGGGTGGCTTGCTGCCAGGCCATTAGGTAGACCTCTTGGACAACCTCCGCGGCAAGCTCCGGTGACCGCGTCAGCCGTCTCGTGAGTCCGTAAACCCTGGACGCGGTGGCGTCATAGAGCGCGGCGAAGGCGGCTTCGTCTCCGCGAGCGCTGCGCAGCAGCAGTTCCGTAAGGTCTTCTCCCCTGTCCTCATCGGATTCTACGTGCGCCCGTGAGGCTGTGTGCTGTCGGGGGGCTGGCTCGTCCGGGGAGTCGGGAAGAGGATCACGGGGGGTTCTCCGGCCTGGGCCGGGCTCAAACATGCTTTCCCACTGGTCATCCCTTCGACACGAGTATTTCTCACGGGGGCGGTCGATGTTGTTCCAGTGTGAATACTGCCACACGCCCAGGACATCGTGGCACCACCGGCACATGCCCCCGGAGTGCGCCGTGACCGGGCGGCTTCCTGGCCAGATGCGTCCGGGCAGGGCTGGACCGTGGCGAGGCGAAGAGGGCCGGAGGAAAGGGTTCACATGGGGAGTTCGTAGCCGAACCCCGGGCGGATGGTTCCATCTCGGGCGTGGTTGCGCCGTGAAAAGAAATCTTAAGGTTTTTCTCAGCTCACCCATCCGGGCGGCGCTCGGCACCGAACTCTCCGTGTAACACCAGCACAAAGCACCCCCCCGCACGCACAGTAAGGAACCGATCATGAACAAGAAGTTGCGTTTGCTCGCCGTTCCCACGTTGGCCCTGAGCGCCCTGGCGCTGCAGGTTGCCCCGGCCATGGCCCATGAGGGCGACATGTGGTCGACCCAGACGACCCTGAACACCATGAACAACTCCGGCACCACCGGTGAGGCCATGGTTGACGTCCACGGCAACCAGGCCACCGTCACGGTCAATGTCACCGGTGCCGCGGAGACCTTCATGGACGGGCCGTTCCCGCACGCCCAGCACATTCACATCAGTGCTCAGGGAGTCTGTCCGCCGGCCTCCGCCGACACCGACGGCGATGGCGTGGTCAGCACGCCCGAGGGCCACCCGTTCTACGGCATGATCGGCACGTCCCTGACGACCGAGGGTGACACGAGTGCGGATTCCGCCCTGGCCGTGGACCGCTTCCCCGGAGGCAGCTCCTACACCTATGAGCGGACCTTCGATCTCAATGCGGAGACCGCTCAGTCCCTGAAGGACGGCAACGCGGTTGTGGTCGTCCACGGTGTGGACCCCGCGAAGATGCCGGCCGCCGCGGCTGAGAAGAAATCCAGTCTGGATCCCAAGCTGCCGCTGGCCGCGACCCTGCCGGCCGCGTGTGGCACCTTGGGCGCGTCGCAGATGGCGGCCATGCCGAACGGCGGAGCCGACACCGGCGTGGAGACGGACACGAACACCGGTGCGACAGTTGGAGTGGCCGCCGCCGGTGTCGGTGCCGTGGCATTGGCCGCCTCCGGGATGTTCGTGGCCCACCGCCGCGCCCGGAGCTGACCGATTCGCATGTTGATCCGGCACGAAGGAGTTCGACTCCCATGACGGGTTCGAGCACAGATCGCCGCGCAGGCCTGATGGCTTGCGCGGCGATCGCTGCCCTTTTCTGCTTTACCGGCTGCACCTCCGGCGGCACTCCGGAGTCCGGGGCCACAGGTGAGGTCCCCGTGGCCTCGGCCAGCACCTCGACAGCCACTCCGGTCCCCAGCACCTCGGCGGCCGCCCCGGTTCCCAGCCCCACGGCCGCGTCGGCAGCCGCTTCCGGGCCCGCGCAAAAAGTGCTGGCCGCATCGGACCCGCAGTCCCTGTCGATCCCGGCCACCGGCACCAGGTCCGAACTACTGCACCTGGGCCTGCGCGAGGACGGTTCCCTGGAGGTCCCACCGGAGCCTCCCGGGTCCCCGGCCGGCTGGTACGACGGCTCACCCACGCCCGGCGAGCGCGGCCCGGCAGTGCTGCTCGGTCACGTCAACGCCACGGGTGGTGGCCCCGGAGTCTTTGCGGACCTTCGCCAACTGCGTCCCGGGGACACCATCGAGGTTGCCCGGCAGGACGGGAGCACCGCTACATTCACGGTCGATCGCGGGGAGGCCTACGCCAAGGACGAATTCCCCACCCTGAAGGTCTACGGCAACACCCCGGGGGCCGAGCTGCGGCTGATCACCTGCGACGGCTACGACCCCGCGACCGGTAACTTCGGGGACAACTACGTGGTGTACGCGACTCTCACCACGTGAACCTGCAAGGGCGGCGTTGGTATCCCGGGAAATCATCCTGGGAGGATGGGGCCATGAGCGTTTCGCGAGCGTCCCTTCCGCTGTCCGGGCAGACCGCGCTGGTCACCGGGGTGTCACGACGGCGCGGGATCGGGTTCGCCGTGGCGCGCGCCTTTGCCCGGTTGGGCGCCAGCGTGTTCATCCACCACTACGGCCCGCACGACCAGGACCAGCCGTGGGGCGCGGACGACCTGAGCGGCGTCGTCGGCGAAGTGCGGGCCGAACTCACCGAAGGTGCCGTGCTGGGTGAGATGAGCGCTGACCTGCGGGACACGGGGCAGATCCAGCCGCTCATCGACGCTGCGCACGCGCTCACCGGATCCCTGGACATTCTGGTGTGCAATCACGCCAAGAGCGGCGGGGACGGCTCCATCCTGGACATGACACCCGAGGCGCTGGATGCCTTTTGGAACACGAACACCCGCTCCACCCTGTTACTGACCCGGGCCTTCGCGCTGCTCAAGACCGATAGACCTACCGAGGCCGCGAGGCCGGGCGATCGATTGGGTAACGGGCACGACAAGAAATTCAGCAAGCCGACCGGTCGCGTGTTCTGGCTGACATCGGGTCAGGGGCACGGGCCCATGCGCGGCGAGGTCGCTTATGCCGCGAGCAAGGCCGCGCTCGCGGGCGTCACCGCCACCGTGGCGGCGGAGCTGCTCGAGCTGGGTATCGTGCTCAACACCGTGAACCCCGGCCCCGTCGATACCGGGTACCTGACGCCGGACGCCACGGATCGCTCGCTCGAGGGCGTGCAGGAATTGCTCGACGCTCAGCCATTCGGCCGTTTCGGTGAACCGAGCGACCCTGCCAAGTTGATCAGCTGGCTCGCCACGGACGACGGCGCCTGGATCGTCGGTCAGGTGCTCACCTCGGACGGTGGGTTCTACCTGGGGTAATTCCGGGTCTGATGGCCCTGGTGAGCCATTTAATGAGGCCTTACTGCGGGGTAGGGCGACCTACCGTGCAGTAAGGCGGGATCAAATGGTGACGCGAGTGTCACGGAGGGTCTTTACCGCCACCACCGTCACCACCAGCACCGCCGCCAGGAACACCAGGCCCAGTCCGGAGAAACCGACCATCGCCAGAATGGGCCCGGCCAACGCGCCACCGGCCGCGCCGCACAAGTTCATGACCAGGTCCGAGGTGCCCTGCAGACCCGGCCGGTCCTGCACCGGAACGGATTCCGTGACCATGGTGGAGCCCGCCACGGTGGATGCGGACCAGCCGAGACCCAGCAAGATCAGCGCCGCCAGAACCAAGGCCTGGTTCTCTGCGCCCAAGAACGTGAGCAACAGTGCGATGGCGAATGTGGCTTGCCCCAGAAGTACGGTCTGCGCGCGGCCCATCTTGTCCGCGAGCCATCCGAACACGGGGGACAGCGCGTACATGCCGGCCACGTGGAGGCTGATGGTGAGCCCCACGAGCGAGAGAGTGGCGCCGTGGCTGGTCAGGTGCACGGGCGTCATGGACATGACCGCCACCATCACAGCATGGGAGAGCGCCACGATCAGGACAGCTTGGCGAGCCGCCGGAACGGAACGTAGACTCCCGAATCCGCCGGCGGGGCCGGGCTTGTTCTTGATGGTGGCGCCCCGGGCGAGTGCGAGTTTGAGCGGGTCCGGTCGCAGCCCCAGGAAATAGACCGTCGCGCCGAGTACCTGTGCGGCCATGGCGATCAGGAAGCCGCCGGTGAACTGGGGGAGTCCAAGGGCGCGTCCCAGGAGCTCACTGGGTTCGAAGAGGTTGGGTCCCACCACGGAACCGATCGTGGTGGACCATACGATCAATGACAGATCCCGGGCGCGAGTCTTCTGCAGGGCCAGGTCCGTTGCGGCAAAGCGGGACTGCAGGTTCAGCGCGATGGCCGCGCCCTGTAGCCCCATGCCGGTCAACAGCAGGGGAAGCGATCCAAGAATGGCGGCCGTGACAATTACGGACGCGCCGAGAATTGCCACCAGAGCGCCGGTGGTCAGCGAGATCCGCCGCCCCCGCCGTTGGGCGAGGCGGGCCAAGGGAATGGCCAGGATCGCCGCGCCCAGGGTGTTCATGGTGGCCGCCAGGCCGGAGAGCGCACTGGACCCGGAAACCTCCGTCACCAGGAGCGCACCCAGCGCCAAGGTGGCGCCCACGCCCAACCCGCCCAAGATCTGTCCGGTGGCGAGGACGATCAGCACCTTGCGTTGTAACCGGGTACTGCCCGCGGGGGGCTTCGTGTAGTGTGTGGGCGGAAAATCGGTCATGCAGGCATCATGACCGATCACGGGCCGGCGCGCATCCTCGTGCGCGGACCGAGGTCACGTGCTCGCCGCACGGTGTCGCCGTCCGGTGAGCGGGTGGTCAGGAGCGCACGGTGAAGGCCCGCTCGTGCCAGCCCGAGGAACCGTTGGGGTCGGGGCGTGCCCGCTCCGAGGTCTGCACCTGCCCGTCCGCGTCCACCGCTCTGACCTCGGCCATGTGGGAACCGGCAGGAAGATCGGTGATGCGCACGGACCACTGCCGCCAGGTGTCTTCGGACGGCACCGCGGCGAGAGTTGCGTCCCTCCACGCGCCGCCGTCCACGCGCACCTGAACCGCAGTGATTCCCGTGTTCTGGGCCCACGCGCTGCCCGCGAGGGTCGTGTTGGGGTCCACGCTTGCGTGTTCCCGGGGGACGTCGATGCGTGAGGACATCTTGATGGGCCCCTCCGCGGACCAACCACGGGGCGTCCAGTAACCTTCTGCTTGGTCGAAGCGGGTGACCTCGAGATCCACGAGCCATTTTGTTGCGGAGACATAACCGTAGAGCCCGGAGACCACCATGCGCACCGGGTAGCCGTGCTCGAAAGGCAGGGGCTCTCCGTTCATAGTCACGGCGAGCATGGCGGTGCGCTTCTCGTCCGTGAGGGCGCTCAGGGGTGTTCCGGCCGTGAAACCGTCCTCGGAGGTCGAGAGCACCATGTCCGCGTCCGGGCTCACTCCGGCCTCCGCGAGCAACTCTCGCAACGGCACACCGGTCCACACGGCGTTGCCCACGAGGTCGCCGCCCACCTGATTGGACACGCACGCGAGCGTCACCGCGCGTTCGTGCAGCGGACGCCCGATGAGGTCGTCGAAGGTCAACTCGATCTCCCGGTCCACCATCCCGTGGATGCGCAGTCGCCACTGGCTCACGTCGATGTGAGGGACGCGCAGGGCGGTGTCGATCCGGTAGAAGTCCTCGGCGGGAGTCAACCATGGCTCGACGCCAGCGACTGGTACCTGGGTCCCGGCGGGGACGGTCTCGCGAGCGACCGGGGTCGGGATGCCCAGCGCGGCGCGCATGTCCGGGACCTGCCGGGCCGCCGACACCGCCCACCGCCCCACCGCGCCCGCGACCACGCCCACGGTCAGCGCCCCCGCGGACAGCTGGAGGAATTTACGGCGATCCAGCGGGTTATCGGCCGCGGGCGCCGCCGCGCGGCCACCCGCGTAGCTGAGGAATGCGAGACCGGCGCCGGTGCCGACAATGACGGGGACGGCGTTGACCGCGTCCGCACCCGCTCGGGTCATTACGGCGGCCAGTCCGACCAGCCCCAGCGCGGCGAGGAGCGAGATGCCCATGCGGCGTCGTCGCCGCTCCACGACGCCGACGAGCAATCCCAGTACCACGAGCCCCACGGCCATCGCGACGAACAGGAAAATCTTGTCCCCGGTGCCGAACACGGCGATCACGGTGTCCTTGACGGGCGCGGGGACAAAGTCCACCACGACGCCGCCCACCGCGGTCAGGGGGGACCCCAAGGGTCCGGTCAGCCACGCGAAGAACTCGGCAATCCCCACGGCCAGGGCGGTCGCGGCCACGCCCAGCAACTGCCAGGCGCCGGTGAAGCTGCGGTGCGTGAGCGGCGGAGTGGCTGCGTCGGCAGAATCCGTGCGGCGTGAGGACGAGGGCATGTCACCAAGGATATGCGGCACCGGCCCAGACCCCTCGTGCCCGTGCCCTGCGAGACGTCGGGCGGGGGAAATTCCCCACGGATCGAGGAGGTTCACACGGTAACGGGACGAATCAGTACGTTTCCGATACCAAAATCCGGTGTCGCAATGCCGCGGGTCTTGGTAGCGTGAGGTCTATCACTCGTTGAGAAAATCAACGATGGAGATTGTCCTCTATTCCAGGAGATCACCGGTGTCCCACTCGGTCAACATCAATCCCGTCCGCGGCCTACTCTTCAACCAGCGCTACAGCCGCGACCTGGCGGCCGTGATTTACGAAGGTCGTACCTTCAGCTTCGACGAGTTCGCAACCAACGTGCGCGAACTCGCGGAGAGCCTGGCGGCGTCGGGCGTGGGCGAAGGCGACCGCGTGGTGTACCTGGGCCTGAACTCCGAGCTGTTCCTGCGCACCATGTTCGCCACCTGGTGGCTGGGTGGCGTGTTCGAACCGCTCAATTTCCGCCTTGCCCCGCGCGAGGTCAGCGAGTTGCTGGTGCGCTCCGCACCGCGCGTGATGATTGTGGAGCCCGGTCATGTCCCGGTGGTCGACGCCGCTCTGGGCGCCCAGGACTCCTCCGGCCAGGAAAGTGCGGGGTGGCCTTTCCAAACCGAAACCGTCCTGATCGACGAGGATCCCGCGGCGCCTCTCGATGACGGCCTCGAAGTTGGCGAGCACTGGATCCCGCTGAGTGGCTTCGTGCAGCGCGCGGAGGGTGCTGCACTCGGCGAACCGGTGGAGACCACGGACGACACCCTGGCGATCCTCATGTTCACCTCCGGCACCACGGGCAAGCCCAAGAGCGTGCGGCTGAGCCACGGCAATATTTTCTGGAACGCATTCAACGTGGATTCACTCGTGGACACCCGCCGCAGGGACATCAACTACGCCGTGGCGCCCCTGTTCCACATCGGCGCGCTCAACTCCTTCACTGTGCGCGCGCTGGTGCGTGGCAACACCACGGTGGTCCGCCGCGGATTCGTGCCCTCCCAGGTGCTCGCGGACATCGAGAATTACGGCGTGAACAACGCCTTCTTCGTCCCGGCCATGTTGCTGTCGCTGACCCACGATCCCGAGTTCGAGGCAGCCACGCTGGACTCCCTGCGCGCCCTGATCTGCGCCGGTGCCCCGGTGCCGCCCGTGGTGATCTCCCTGTTCGAGTCCAAGAACGTGCCCGTCCAGCAGGCGTGGGGTCTGACCGAGACCGCCCCGTTCGCGACCTACCTGCCCACCGAACTCACCTACGAGAAGGCGGGTTCGGCGGGCATGCCCATGCTGTATACCGAGGTGCGGATCGTGGATCCCGGCACGGGGGAGGTCGTTACCGAACCCGATACGCGTGGCGAACTGTGGGTGCGTGGGCCCAACGTCACCACCGGGTACTGGGAGGACGAGGGCGCCACCGCCGCTGCCTTCACGGACGGTTGGTTCCACACCGGGGACATCGGCTACCGCGACCCGGACGGCTACTACTACATCGTGGACCGCCTCAAGGACGTGATCATCACCGGGGGCGAGAACGTGTACCCCGCCGAGATCGAACGCGTCCTGGCCGAGCCCCCGGACATCTCCGACGCAGCGGTGGTGGAGCCCCGGACGAGGAGTGGGGCGAGCGCATCGTGGCCGTCCTACAGCCGCAACCCGGGCACGAGGTCCCGTCCATCGCGGAACTTCGTCAGTTCTGCAGTGACCGCCTGGCACGCTACAAGCTCCCCAAGGACCTCGTCACCGTGGCGGAAGTGCCCCGTAACGGGTCCGGCAAGCTGGACAAGGTGGCCATCCGCCAGTTGGTCAGAGGCCGAAGGCCCGGCCGGAAGGTCGTGCGCGGCGTCGTCGTCGGCGAGGTCCGAAGGAGGAAACCCGCGATCTCACCGCGCGAGCTTACTAAGCTGAACCCATGCAGCCGCACACGGACATCACATTCCGCACCCGCAAATGGGTCAAACCCGAAGATCTCAACGCCAACGGCACCCTGTTCGGCGGGTCGCTGTTGCGCTGGATCGACGAGGAAGCCGCGATTTACGCGATCGTGCAGCTGGGCAATCAGCGCGCGGTGACCAAGTACATGTCGGAGATCGAGTTCGTGTCCTCCGCCGTGCAGGGTGACATCATCGAGATGGGCCTGTCCGCCACCAAGTTCGGCCGCACGTCGCTGACCATGCGCGCGCAGGTGCGGAACATGATCACGCGAGAGCTGATTCTGAGTATCGACAAGATCGTGTTCGTGAACCTGGACAAGGAGGGTCGCCCCACCCCGCACGGGTACACGGAAATCACGTACGACCGCGACCGCATCCCCACCACGGCGGTACCGATCATCCAGGAACTGCGTGGGTCCGAGCGATGAATCGGCTCAGCGCGCAGCGTCTGACACCGAGCTGGGTCTACCACGGCGAGGGCCCGTGCTGGAGCCCCGAGTGGGGCGGTCTGGCGTGGGTGGACATGCTCGCCGGGGACATCCTCACGTTCGGTCGTGACGAGCAGCCGCGCAGGCAGCACGTGGGGTCCGTGGCGGCGTGCGTGCGCCCGCGCGGCAACGGCGGCCAGATCATTGCCGTGGAACGCGGGGTGCTCCTCACGGACGCCGCGGGAAATCCCGAGCGCGAAATCACCCTGTGGGAATCGCCGCAGATTCGCATGAACGAGGGTGGGATCGCCCCGGACGGCACCTTCTACATCGGGTCCATGGCCTACGACCAGTCCGAAGGATCGGCCACGCTCTACCGGGTCTCACCGGACCTGGAATGGCAACCGGTGCTCGAGAACGTCACCATCTCCAACGGCATCGCGTGGTCCCCGGACGGTTC
Source organism: Kocuria sp. cx-455 (assembly GCF_057707085.1). NCBI lineage: Bacteria > Pseudomonadati > Acidobacteriota > Terriglobia > Terriglobales > Candidatus Korobacteraceae > Candidatus Sulfotelmatobacter > Kocuria sp. cx-455. The sequence goes on from NZ_JBYIPM010000009.1 coordinate 36,652, forward strand.
ACTCGCCTACTACAACGACACCCCCACGGGAGAGGTCTCGGTCTTCGACTGGTCGGCCGCGAGCGGACTGCACAATCGCCGCACCTTTGTCGCGCCGGTTGTCGACGACGACGCCGCTGCCGGAGCCTGGGACGACCACGAAGAGTACGAACCCGGCAGCGTGCCGGCCAACCCGGACGGGCTGACGGTGGACTCGGACGGGGCGGTCTGGGTTGCGCTCAACGGGGCCGGTCAGGTCCATCGCTACCTGCCGGACGGAACACTGGACACGGTGGTGAGCGCGGGGGCCCAGCAGACCACCGCCTGCACGCTGGGCGGTCAGGACCTGCGCACCCTGTACATCACCACCTCGCGCGAGAACCTGCCCAATGACGTGCAGCCCACCGCTGGTTCCTTGTATTCGGTACGCGTGGCCGTTCCGGGCCTGCCCGCGGGGAGATTCGCGGGCTGACGCCGCCCGGCGGACTCTCGCCCACCGGGACCGGTCCCCGAGACTGACTCGCGGTCGTAATCCGTTATGTTCCGCGAGCCCCTACCGGACCGGACATAGGATGAGCTTTCAAGAGTTCAGCGCAGGCGATGGAGCAAGCGGAGGCATTCCATGGATACACCGGCCACGGACCATCAAGGTCAGAACAATCGTCGGGGGAGTGCCACGGGAATCCTGGAACCGGACCCCGGAATGCCCGCCAGTACCTGGCGGTTGCGCAGTGACGCCTGGGAGTACCTGCGGTTCGCCATGAAGCGCATTGCGCTCGGCAATGAGGACAAGGAAGCCCTCGCCGCGGACAGCGAACTGCGGCGCTCTTTGCGCGCCCTCGAAACCGTGGAGATGTACTGGGCCGGATTCGGTCAGCGCTACGTCGCGGCCATCCGGGAAATGCTGGAACAGGGCGATTACCACATGGCCCTCGAACGGATTGGCAAGGTGGTCAACCGGCTCCGCGGTGACACCGTGCCGGACACGGCCCGCGATGAGCTCGCAGACGATGCGGAGAACTCGGACCTGCTGGTCGACACCGATCCGCGTCCCCGTTTCGAAGTTCTGATCGTGGACGAGAGCGCCCCCGCGGACCGTGACGGTCTACGTGCCGAGGGCCTGCGGATGCGCTCCGCCGCCGATGACTTCATTTACGAGTACGTGATCGTGCCCTCCGCTGATGACGCCGTGGCCGCGGTCCTGACCAACCCCAACATTCTCGCGTGCGTTGTCCGCCCGGGGTTCAGCGAGCGCACCCGGCAACCGTTGAGCCGCGATCTCAAGAACTCCATTCACATGGCGCGCAACCTGGTGAGCCCGGAATCCGCCTCCGCCCGCACCCCGCTCGCATCCATCCAGCGGGTGCTCCGCCTGGCCGACACCCTCGCCGCGCTGCGCCCCGAAATGGACCTGTACCTCATGGCGGGCGCGCACATCGAAGGCCTCTCCGGTGCCTTGACCCATCGCTTCCGCCGGGTGTTCCGGCGCGAGGACAAGCTTGAGCTGCATCTCACGTTGCTGCGCAGGGTGTCCCACCTGTACGACACCCCGTTCTTCTCCGCGGTCCAGGAGCATGCCCGTCGCCCGGTGGGTGTGTTCCATGCCCTGCCGATTGCCCGCGGTGGTTCCGTGGTGGGCTCCAAATGGATCAAGGACCTCCTGGACTTCTACGGGTTGAACCTGCTGCTGGCCGAGACCTCGGCGACCTCCGGCGGTTTGGATTCGCTCCTGGCGCCGGTGCACACGTTGAAGAAGGCCCAGGAACTCGCGGCCCGCGCCTACGGCGCCAAGCACACGTTCTTCGTGACCAACGGAACCTCGACCGCCAACAAAATCGTGCACCAGGCACTGTTGTCACCCAATGACGTGGTGCTCGTGGACCGCAACTGTCACAAGTCCCACCACCACGCGGTGGTGCTCACCGGCGCTCGCCCCGCGTATTTGGAGGCCTACCCGCGCAACGAGTTCGCGTTCTACGGTGCGGTGCCGCTGTCGCGCATCAAGCAGATGCTGCTGGATTATCGCGCCCAGGGGCGCCTGGACGAGGTTCAGCTGGTCACGCTTACCAACTGCACCTTCGACGGCATCGTCTACGACCCCGAGCGGGTCATGGCGGAGTGCTTGGCCATCAAGCCGGACCTGGTTTTCCTCTGGGACGAGGCCTGGTTCGCGTTCGCGACCTTCCATCCGGTGACGCGACGTCGTACCGCCATGTGGGCGGCCGCCCACCTCAAGGAACGGATGGGGACAAGAGCGCACCAGATCGCTTACCGCGAGCAGCAGAAGCGGCTCTTCGACGAGCACGGCAATCCCGCGCCGGACGAGGTCTGGTTGGAGGAGCACCTGCTCCCCGCCCCGGACGCCAAGATCCGTGTGTACGCAACCCAGTCCACGCACAAGACCCTCACGGCGCTGCGGCAGGGATCCATGATCCACGTCCACGACGACGAATGGGTCCGCGAGGCGGAGGAACCCTTCCACGAGGCGTACATGACGCACACCTCCACCTCGCCCAACTATCAGATCCTCACGTCCTTGGACATCGGGCGCCGGCAGGTGGAGCTGGAGGGCTACGAGCTCGTGCAGCGACAGCTGGACCTGGCCACGAGCCTGTCCCAGGCCATCGCTCGGCACCCGCTGCTGCGCCGCACCTTCCGGGTGCTCACCGCCCACGACCTGGTGCCCCGTGAGAATCGTGAGGTGGGCCGCCCCATGCCCCTGCGTGACGGGCTGGCCAGTATGTGGGAAGCGTGGACCACGGACGAGTTCGTGGTCGACCCCAGCCGTATCACCATTGAGATCAGCCGGACCGGTGTGGACGGTGATACGTTCAAGCATGACCTGCTCATGGATCGCTACGGCATCCAGGTCAACAAGACCAGCCGGAACACCGTGCTGTTCATGACCAATATCGGCACCTCGCGCAGCGCGATCGCGTACCTCGTGGAGGTGCTCGTGAAGCTCGCTCAGCGTTTCGAGGACGAGAGCACTCAGCTCGATCCCGAGATCGCAGCGAAGGTCGATGACACCCCCATGCCGCCGTTACCCGACTTCAGCTCCTTCGCGGACGGGTACGCGACCGATAAGGACCTGCCGGACGGTGACATGCGCGCCGCATTCTTCAAGGGTCAGCGCCGCACGTCGGTGGAGCACGTGGGCCACGAGGAACTGCGCGAGCGAGTGGCCAACGGTGAGAAGCCCGTCTCGGCCGGCTTCGTGACTCCCTACCCGCCCGGTTTCCCGGTGTTGGTGCCGGGCCAGGTCATCTCCCCGGACGTCCTGGATTTCATGGCCGTGCTGGACACCCGTGAGATCCACGGTTACGACCCGCGCAAAGGCTACCGCGTCCTGCGGGACTCGTAGTTCGGCTCGGCGGGGCGACGTCGCATCGGTACCGGTGCTCCGTGGTGCTCCCGTTCTCGGGCGTGGACGGCGGGCACTCACCGCTCAGGGTGGCCGCTCAGGTGCTCTCCGACAGCGCGGTCAGGGGAGCAGCCCCAGTTCGTCGTTGAGTCTCTGCACGTGTCGGTAATAGTCCACATTGCGTAGTCGGCTCGCGGCGGCAGCGTCCAGAATCACGGTGGCGTGGGGGTGCATTTGCAGCACCGAGGCCGGGCACGCTGCCGAGACCGGACCCTCCACTGCGGCCGCGACGGCGTCGGCCTTTTTGGCTCCCTGGGCCACGAGTACGGCGTGGCGGCTGTCCCGGATGGTTCCGAGTCCCTGGGTCAAACAGAGTTTGGGGACCGTCTCGTCCTCCCCGAAGAACCGGGCGTTGTCCTCGCGGGTCTGTTGAGTCAGCGCCTTGATGCGGGTTCGCGAAGCCAGCGACGAGGACGGCTCATTGAACCCGATGTGCCCGTTGGCCCCGATCCCCAGCAACTGCACATCGATCCCGCCAGCCAGGCGGATGGTCTCTTCGTAGGCCGTCGCGGCCCGGTGCAACGCCTGCGGATCCGGGTCAGCGGCGTCGGGGGAGTGCAGCGCTGCCACTGGTAAATCCACGTGATCCACGAACTCGTCACGAATGGTCGCCCTGTACGAGCGCGCGTCAACCGGTTGCAGCCCCACGTATTCGTCGAGTGTGAAGGCCACGCACTCGGCGAAGGACAGGTCGGCTTCGCGGTGGCGGCGGATCAACTCCCGGTACACCGGCAGCGGTGAACTTCCCGTGGCCAACCCCAGCACGCACGGACCCCGCTCGATCCGTGCGGCGAAGATCGCCGCAGCTGCCTGCCCGGTCTCCGCCGCGGATTCACACAGCACCAGTCGCACGGTGTCAGCCTTCCACAGCGTTGACGAACCACGAGGTGATCGTCGTGGGATGAGTGATAGCGGTGCCAACCACCACGGAATGGGCACCGGCCCCCATGGCGGCCGCCGCCTGGGTGGGGGTATGAATTCGCCCTTCCGCAATGATCGGTACGCCGATATCCGCCTGACGCATCGCCTCGAGAAGTGCAAGGTCCGGTCCGTCGGTTTTCGGCCGTTCGCCCGTGTACCCGGCGAGCGTGGTGCCCACCAGGTCCGCCCCGGCATCGGAGGCGGCCAGGGCGTCGTCGAGACTTCCGCAGTCCGCCATGACCAACGCGTTGGTTTCGCCATGAAGACGCGCGATGGTCTCCTCCAACGACAATCCGTCCGGTCGGGATCGACGAGTGCCATCGATGGCCACCACGTGCGCGCCCGCCAGTGCCACGGCGTAGGCGTGCTGATACGTGGGCGTGATGTACACGCCGGAGTCCCCGTCCTTCCACAATCCGATCACCGGCATCTCCACCGCGGAACGCACCGCGTGAATATCGGAGATGCCTTGGACCCGCACGGCCGCCGCTCCGCCCCGCACCGCGGATGCGGCGACCTGGGACATGGTGCGCGGATCTCTCATGGGCTCGCCGGGGTAGGCCTGGGCCGAGACGATCAACCGCCCGGCCAGGGACTCGATCACTTGGTGCTGGGTATACGTCATTGACTCTCCTCGATCTCGGTGGTTGCTCCGTCCCAGAGACTCGCGGCCCCTATCAACGCGGCATCGGCCCCCAGCTGGGCGCGTTGCGCAGACAACCCGCGGACGGCGGGGATCAACTCTTCCGCGAAGGCCTGCTCGAGGTGCGGCCACCACAGGTCGCCGGCCTGGACCAATCCACCACTCAGAACGATCACTTCCGGGGACAGAATATTCGCGACGCCTCCCAGCGCCGACCCGAGGGCGCGGCCGGCTGTGGCGAACGCCTCCCGGGCGGTTGCGTCCCCCTCCCGAGCTTGCTCCGCCAGCTCCGCCGCGGACGACGACGTCGCTCGCCCGCCCGCCCGTCGGTACTCGTTCAGGACGGCGGGGCCGGACGCAATGGCCTCAAGGTGTCCCGCCCCGCCGCACGGGCACGGTAGTCCCGCCGCCAAAGACGAGGGCATGTGTCCCAGGTGCCCGGCGGCTGCATGCCGTCCGGTCACCAGCCGGCCGTTGCAGATCACGCCCGCCCCGATTCCCGTACCCACCGCCACGAGTAGCGAATCACGCGCGGTGGCAGAGGCACCGTAGGATGCCTCACCCAGGGTATGGGCGTGCACGTCATTGACCACTCGAACGGACAGCCGCGTTCGATGCTGTAGTTCCGTGATGAGATTCGTGCCCGCCCACCCGGGAAGCGCATCGGTTGCCGAGATGACCAAGCCGCTGTCGGGATCGATCACTCCGGCAGAGCCCACGGCCAGGAGCAGGGGAGCCTGATCGTGGGGAGCCACGGCCGTCAGTGCCCGAGCCACCAGATCGGCCACGGCGTCCAGGACCGACGAGGCGCCGAGCCGGGCCGGGGTGGGGGCGGAATGCACGTTGGTGACCCTGCCCCCGGTCACGACACCGGCGCGGATCTTGGTGCCGCCCAGATCCACGGCAATCACGGGTCTTGAGGTCACAGGAGTCCTTCGGCGACAACGATCTTCCGAATCGCGTCGGTCTCGTCCTCCTCCAGTGAGGCCATCGGCTCGGACATCCGGTTGGACTCGATGATGCCCATCAGCTGCAGCGCGGTCTTAAAACCACCCAGCCCTGCGGCGCCCGCGGAGACACGACCGGGGGTGGCCGCCAGTACGATGCGGAACAGCCGAGCCAGGCGATCCTGTTCGGAGGCGACCGCGGTCCAATCACCCTCCCGAGCGGCGTCGAACATGCGAACGTAGCCGGCGGGGTCCACGTTACCCAGCCCGGGAACCACCCCCGCGGCGCCGCCCAGGAGCGCGCCGTCGGCGGCCACCTCGTGTCCCGTGAACGCGGCGAACTCAGGAAGATCCTTGGTGTCCAGAAGGAGCTGGCGGAACGAAATATCGTCACCGGAGGAATCCTTGACGCCGGCCAGGACGCCGTCGTGGGCGAGGCGGATCGCCACGTCCAACGGCAGCTTCTGGTGCGTGCGCACCGGAATGTCGTAGGCGAAGACCGGCACATCCACGTGTTCGGCGACCGCGCGGAAGTGGTGTTCGATCTCGGCGGCGTCGGACAACGCATAGTACGGAGTGGTGACCACGGCGGCGTCGCCACCGATGGCGAGCACACGGTCCGCTTCGTCCAGAACGCGCGCCGTGGACTGCTCGTTGAGGCCCACCATCACGGGTACCCGACCGGCGGTCGCCGCAATGGTTGCGCCCAGGACCCGATCACGCTCAGCCGCGGTCAGGTACGGGGTTTCACCGGAGGAACCCAACGCGAAAATGCCGTGCACACCTCCGTCGATCAGGTGATTGACCAGCGCGTTCAGACTATCCAGGTCCAGCTCGCCGTCGGTGGTACGGGGTGTGAGGAGGGGAGGGACGATTCCATGAAATGCAGTCATGATGACTCCTTTACTTGACGGTGTCGGTGGCTGCCGTGGTCACCAGTGGGGTGCCCGCGGGTGCTACCGGGGATGAGGTGCGGCGGACATACTCGGAGTTCTTGCCGTAAATGGTCAGGGGCACCACGTCATGGGGGTTCTTACCCAGCAGTGCCCCCGCGAGCGCGGAGACGATGTAGCCGAAGACGACCGCGCCCACGAAGGCCGCCGCGGACACGGCGAACGGAGTGAACTCGGTGTTCTGCTGGACCCAGAACGCTGTCGCTGCGCCCAGGACCAAGCCGCCGATCACGCCCACGGTGTTGGCGCGTTTGGTGAAGATTCCCAGAGCGAAGACGCCGGCCAGCGGCACCCCGAACAGACCGGTGATGCTCAGGAACAAGTTCCAGGTCTCGGCCTGATCCGTGGCGGAGAGATAGAGGGCCACCGCCACGGAGAACCCGCCGGAGACGATGATGACCACGCGGGCGAAGCCTACGCCTTGACGTGTCTGGCCGTCCTCGCGGGGGAAGAACCGATCGCGCAGGTCCACGGTCACACACGCGGAAATCGAGTTGAGGCTGGAGGAGATCGTTGACTGAGCGGCAGCGAAAATCGCGGCGATCAACAAGCCGGCCACACCCATGGGGAGCGCGGTCACCACGAAGTAGGGGACCAGTGCCGAGGTGTTGAAACCCTCGGGCAGATTGCCCGCGTGCTGATAGTAGCTGTAGAGAACCGTGCCGATGCCGTAGAACAGCGGGATGGTCAGCAATGCCAAGAACCCGTTGACCAGAAGAGAGCGCGACGTCTGCTTCAGTGACGTGGTCGTCTGGTAGCGCTGCACCACGTCCTGGCTGGCGGTGTACTGGTGCAGGTTATTGAAGACCGACCCCAGGAAGATGATCGGGATGGCCGCCGCCGCCCCGCCGATCTGCCAGTTCCGGGCGGTGATGAACTTGTCATCATTGACCGCATCGGTGACCACGGTGCCCAAACCACCATTGATGGCCGCGATACCGAAGGCCAGGATGAGCACGGCACCCAGGAGCAGGATGATGCCCTGGACCACATCCGACCAGATCACGCCCTCGATGCCACCCAGGAACGTGTAGACGACGGACAGTACGCCCACCGCCGCGGCCACCACCGCTGGGTTGATGTCGGTGACGGAGCTGATGGCCAACGTGGGCAGGTAGATCACGATTGCCACGCGGCCCACGTGGAACAGCACGAACAGCACCGAGCCAATGACGCGAATACTCGGACCGAACCGCTCCTCCAGGTACTCGTACGCCGTGGTGACGTTGAGTTTGCGGAAGAACGGGATGTAGAACCAGATCAGCAGCGGGATGATGGCGAAGATCGCCACGTTGCCGGCCGCGTAGGACCAGTCCGTCAGGAACGCCTGTTCCGGTGTGGACATGTAAGTGATGGCGGACAGTGTGGTGGCATAAATGCTGAAGCCTGCAGCCCACGCGGGAATTCGTCCGTTGGCAGTGAAGAACGAGTCGGTGCCGGTGCTCGCCTTACGGGTGAACCACACGCCGATGGCCAGGGTACCGAGTAAATAAACGACAATGACGGCCCAGTTGAGCCCGCCGAGTCCCGGGGTTTCCATAAGAGTCCTTTTCGTGAGGGCGGGGACCAGCCCCTCGAAAACGCGGGTGATCCTCAATGATCTTCCGGACGTAGGACGTCCTACGTGTGGAATATACTTGGTCGTGACGGAGCACACAAGAGGCCACCCGGACGCCGCTGCCGTGTGCACTGTGGTCCCGCACGGAAAGTCCGGAGTGAGAGCCCACAACAAATTGAGGCACTATGACATCAAGAAGTAACCCCGCCCCGACGGCCAAAGGAGGATGCCCCGCATGAGTGATCTCGCTGCCCCTGGGCGCGGCCGGCACACCATGGAGCAACTGCAGCAGCGCATCACGGACCTGATTCTGGATCGAGGTCTGAGGGTCGGAGACCCGGTTCCGCCAGAGTCCGAGCTGCGCGAGATCTTTGGAGTTTCCCGTAATTCTTTGCGCGAAGCGCTCAAGATGCTGCAGGCGGTCGGGATCGTGGAGATCCGCCACGGCTACGGCACGTTCGTTTCGGGGCACCCCCTCGCGGCACTGGGACGCACCCTCGAATTCCGGGCCCGCTTGTCTTTGCAGAGCTCCGGGGTGGCCGCGCAGGAGTTGGTGGACGTGCGCGAAGCGCTCGAGTGCGGCTTAGTGGGACGCGCCATTGCGGCCATGGACCCCGAACGCCTGCAGCGGTTGGACGCCATTGTCTGCGCCATGGAAGCGCGAGCGCAGCGCGGGGAGACGGTGCGGGCCGAGGACAAGGACTTTCACCGGGTACTGTTCGAGCCCATCGACAACGCGATCCTGGCCGAACTGCTCACCACGTTCTGGCACGTCTACAGCGGCATCCACCAGAGCTTGGAGACGCCCACGGGGGAGACCACTGAGCACGTCACGGACACGGCTGCCGCTCATCGCGAGATTCTTGATGCCGTCAAGGCGGGCGACTCGGCGGCTGCCGCCCGGTTGCTAAGTGGTCATTTCGTGGGCATCAGACGGTTGATTGAGCGGGCAACCGCGAATTCGCAGCCCGAAACCGGGCCCCTGCAACCGGTGAGCCGATGACCCACACACTGATTCATCATGCCCACCTGATCACCGATCAACAGATCATCCGGGACGGATGGTTACTGCTCACTGGCGGTGTCATCCAAGACCTGGGAACAGGGGATTCTTGGCGCTCGCGGGTGAACGGCAATCAGGAGGATGCAGCAGGTCAAACACATGAGGTTGACCTGCGGGGAGCCTGGTTGACCCCGGGGTTCGTGGATATCCACTGCCACGGGGCGGGCGGCTACGCGTTCGATGACGGACCCGCGGCTGCCCTCAAAGCAATCGACGTCCACCGACAGCACGGCACCACGTCCTCCGTGCTGTCCTTTGTCGCGGATGCCGTGCCGGCCATGGCAGAGCGGCTTGCATGGGTCTCTAAGCTCACGCGTGAGAACCCCACCGTGCTCGGTTCGCACGCGGAGGGCCCGTTCCTGGATCCGGGCCATCGGGGGGCTCATGCTCAGGACCTGCTGGTCACACCCACGCCGGCGGCAATTGAGCAGCTCATCGACGCAGCGGAGGACACTCTTCGACAGCTCACCCTGGCCCCCGAGCTCCCCGGGGCCGCCGAAGCCATCGAGCAGCTGCGAGCCGCGGGCGTCACGGTGGCCGTCGGACATACGGACGCCAGCTTCGACGACGCACTGCGAGCCTTTCGCGCCGGTGCCGGTGTTCTGACCCACGCGTTCAACGCCATGAATCCGCTGCATCACCGCCGGCCGGGACCCGTGGGGGCCGCCCTCGAATGCCCGGGAGTCTCGATCGAGGTGATCAGCGACGGAGTCCACGTGCACCCCCGTGTCATAGCCACGGTGTTCGCTTCGGCCCCGGAACGTACCGTGCTCATCACGGACGCCATGTCCGCCACGTGTATGCATGACGGCGCCTACACCCTCGGCGCGCTTCCCGTGACCGTGACGGACGGGGTGGCCCGCCTGACCGGGGGCGACACCATTGCCGGTTCCACACTCACCATGGACAGGGCCGTCAAGCGCGCGGTCGAAGAAGTGGGCCTGCCGTTGGAACAGGCCGTCTACGCCGCCACTCAAGCGCCGTTGCGCGCGATCAATGCGGGCGAAGATCGTGGCCGGTTGGCACCGGGATTGCGAGCCGATCTTGTAGTACTCACCCAAGACCTCACCGTTGCCGATGTCTACGTGGCCGGCGAGAAACTGCAATGAGGGGCGGCGCGAGCGCTGACACGGGCTACCATCTCGGCAGGAGGCCAGATGAGTACCGCACCCGGGGCGACCAGTGACGTCGTCACCCAAGCAATCCGCCTGTTGGCCGCGCAGGGTTACCACGCGACCACCGTGGATCAATTGGCGCAGGCCGCAGGGGTCAGTCGCGCCACGTTTTTCCGCAAGTACGGGTCCAAGGAAGACATTGTCTTTGCGGATCACGCCTCCAACTTGGAACGCCTCGAACAGCTGTTGAACCGGCCGAACCTCACCCCGCAGGCGGGGCTGGCGGAGGGCGTTCAACTCGTGTTCCGGCACAACCTCGATTACGCGGACCGGGCCGTTGCACGGCATCACCTGCTGCAGGACGTGGAACCCCTCCGGGACAGGGAGCTGGCCACCTCACATCGCTACGAGCGACTGTTCCAGGGATTCCTGCGCAGGGCGCTGCCCGAGAACGCGGATCAGCGCGTCACCGCGGTGTCCCTGGCCTCGGCAACGGTGGCCGTGCACAACGCGTATCTGCGCACGTGGTTGAGGGATCCGCAGGCCAACAATGGCGAACAGCTCGCGGCGGGTCTCAACCAGCGCATTGGCTGGCTGTGCGCGGCATTCGGTCTGTCACCGGGGGCCGCACGCCTCGCGGGTGCGCCGCGGCAATCCGACGCGACGGCGTCGGCCCCGCCGGTGGTTGTGGTGCTTCAGGAAGGGGCCGATCCCCGGGAGGCGGCGGAGCAGACGGCGCGTTCGGTCTATGAAGCACTGGTTACCGCTCGCGGTCAGTCGGCGTCGCGCTCCGAGACCAACACCGCATAGATCAGTTCATCGCGCCACTCGCCCAGTTGGAAGTGGCTTTCGCGCAGGGTGGCCTCGTGTCGCATTCCGATGCGCTCGCACACCTTGGCCGAGGCCACGTTGAGGCTATCCAGGCGCGCAAAAACGCGGTGCGCCCCCAGCCTGTCAAAGGCGGCGTCTACGGCTGCGTTCGCGGCCTCCGCGGCGTAACCCTTGCCCGTGTGGTCCGGGTGCAAGGCCCAACCGATTTCGACCTGGCACGCCTCGGCATCGGCGAGTGTCAACACGATCTCCCCGACCAGCTCGTCCATATCGTGCGGCGACACGGCAAGACGAATCTGGTCCCCGTCCTCGGTCCAGCGGCGCTCACCCATGTGGTCCTTGGTCATGCCAATGACATCAGCCATGTTCCGCGGCCCGCGCCACGCGTGCACTGCGTAGTCTTCGCGGGACTGGTAGGAGTGCATCGGCTCGATATCTGCCTCGGTGAGCCGGCGGAACGTCAGGCGCTGTGAGCGCAGGGGCAGCACATTTTTCATCCCGTTCAGCCTATCGACCGTGCACCCTGGTAAGCCGCCCCGGATGACACGCAATATCTTGACGTGATACGCAGTCTCAGTGCAATCTGGGGGATGATGATGTGGCGCGGGCCACCATTCCCTCAGTGCTCAGGAGTTCAGCGTGACCGAGACCCAGTTCCCCTCCACCGTGACCATTGGTGTGGATTATCCGGTCCTGCCCGGGCACGAACGCCCGATTGCGCTGGTCAGCCTGGATTCCTCGAACTCCAACGGGTTGATCATCTGGGGCTCCGAGGCGCTGCACCAGCTGCGCCGCGAGCTCACGGCAATCGACACCTCCGCGGTTGAGGCCGTGGTTGTCACGGGTAACACCACATCCTTCGGTGCCGGGGCGAACCTCAAGGAGATCCGGCACGCTCAGCTCCACGATGTGTCGGAGGATTACATCTGGGCCGGCCACGAAACGTTCGCCGTGCTCGCAGACATGCCCGTGCCCACCTTCTCACTCGTCACGGGCATGGCCCTGGGCGGGGGCATGGAGCTCGCGCTGCATTCGGATTACCGCCTGGCCACCTCGGGGAAGGCGCAGCTCGGCCTGCCCGAGTGCCACCTGGGCTTCTTCCCCGGCTGGGGCGGCGTCTACCTGTTGCCGCACCTGGTTGGCGCCCGGGCCGCCCTCGACGTGATCATCACCGATTCCATGCGCGGCCGGAACCTCAAGCCTCAGCAGGCCCTGGAGATCGGCATGGTCGACGCCGTACTGGATGCGGTACCCGGCACGCCCGAATGGGATCAGCAGTGGCAGCGGTGGGTCGTCGATGCTCTCGAGGGCAAGCACGAGCCGCGCAGCTCCTCCGACGACGACACCGCATGGCAGGAAGCCGTCGATGCCGCCCGGGCCAAGGCCGAGCGCGCCTGGCACGGTGCCGCGCCGGGTCCGGTCGCGGCCATTGATCTGGTGAGTCGCGCCCGAACGGATTCCCGGCACGCCAATGCCGCAGCGGCGGTGCAGTTGGCCTCGTCCGTGCTGCGCACCGACGCCGCCAAGGCCTCCCTCTACGCCTTCGAATTGGTCACCGCCCGACGCCGCGCAGCCGCCGACGTGCCGGAGGCCCCCGTGCGACCCATCCGCAAGGCGGCGGTCATCGGCGCGGGCCTGATGGCGGGCCAGCTCGCGAGCCTCATGGCCCAGGGCGCCCAGATCCCCGTGGTCATGACCGACCTGGACGACGAGCGCTTGGCCACCGGCGTACAGCGCACCCGCGACCGGTTCACCGCGCAGGCCGAAAAGGGCCGCATGAGTCCAGAACAGGCCGAGAAGCTGGGCTCACTGATCACCGGCGCCAAGAACCCCGAGGATCTCGCGGACGCGGACTTCGTGATCGAAGCGGTCTTCGAGGAGCTCGACGTCAAGAAGAAGGTCTTCGCCCAGTGGGAGCCGGTGCTGCGCCATGACGCGATCCTCGCCACCAATACCTCATCGCTGTCCGTCACCGCCATGGGCGAAGACCTGCAGCACCCCGAACGACTCGTGGGCTTCCACGTGTTCAACCCCGTGGAGGTCACCCCGCTGCTCGAGATCGTGGCGACCCAAGCCACCGATGACTCCACGGTGGCCACCGCATTCGATGTCGCGGCCACGCTGCGCCGGATCGCCGTGCTCGTCAAGGACGCCCCGAGCTTCGTGGTCAACCGCGTACTGACCCGCATGTACGACGAGATCGGCCGCGCCATAGACGCCGGCGGTGACCCCAAGACCGTGGACCGGGCACTTGCCCCCATGGGACTGCCCATGACGCCGTTGCAGCTGCTGGACTTCGTGGGCCCCGCGGTACTCGTGCACATCACCCACACGATGCACGAGGCCTACCCGGACCGCTTCACGCTCTCCCCGTGGTTGGACGCCGTGGCCGAGGCCGGCCTCACCCGTGTGCTGCCCCAGCGCGGCGAAAACTCCGACACTTACCTCACCCCGCAGGCGGAGCAGGCCCGGGATCGCACGCAGGGCGAGCGGACGGCGTCGTCGGCGGGGGACGACGGCGCGAACGGTCAGTTGCTCAGCCGCGTGCAGGACGCGCTCGCGGACGAGATCGGCCGCATGTTGGACGAGAGCGTGGTGGCCTCCGCGCGGGATGTCGACCTGTGCATGATCCTGGGCGCCAACTACCCGTTCCACCTGGGCGGCATCACCCCGTACCTGGACCGTTGCGGCGCATCCGAGCGTATGCGCGGCCGGCGATTCGACGCCGCACAGAATTGATCCACCCCACCGAGAACCACCACGACTTCGCGAAAGAGATCACGGCATGACCGAGCAGCCCACCACCACACAGTCCACCACCGAACCCTCCACGGGTAGCCAGCAGCTGTTCCCACAGGGCACCGTGGAACCCGAATACTCGCTCAACGATGTCCTCGACACGGACACCGCCGGTGTCTACGCGGACATCACCGACGAGGACCGCGCCCACTGGATGCGTGCCCGCGCGTTCGTGCAGGACGAGCTGCTGGGAGTGATCCACGAACACTGGGACCGCGGCGAGTACCCGCTGGACCTGGTGGCGCGCATGGGCGAGTTGGACCTGTTGCGCGACGGTGTGGACGTGCCCGGGTACGCGCCGATGTCCAAAATGGCCGCCGGACTGGTGGCCATGGAACTCTCCCGCGGGGACGGCTCCATCTCCACCGTGAGCGGCGTGCAGGGCGGGCTGGCCATGCGCTCGATCGCCATGTGCGGCAACGACGAACAGCGGCAACGCTGGCTGCCCGCCATGGCCTCCGGCAAGCTGCTGGGCGCGTTCGCGCTGACCGAACCCACGCACGGCTCGGACTCGATCGGCCTGGAAACCCGCGCCACCCCCACCGAGGGCGGCTTTGTTCTCAACGGCGAGAAGAAGTGGATCGGTAATGGCTCCATGGGCGGCATCACCGTGGTGTGGGCTCGCAACGATGTCACCCATGCGGTGCAGGGCTTTGTGGTTCCGCAGGAGTCGGAGGGCTACAGCGGCACAACTATTCGCGGCAAGTTGGCGTTGCGCGCCATCCACCAGGCCCACATTCGCATGGAGAACGTCTTTGTTCCCGCGGAGAACGTGCTGCCGGGCGCCGGTTCGTTCCGGGACACCTCCGCGGTGTTGTTCGCAACCCGCATTGGTGTGGCCTGGGCCGCGGTCGGGCAGGCGGTGGCCTGCTACGAGACCGCCGTTCAGTACGTGGCGCAGCGCAAGCAGTTCGGCCGGCCGCTGGCCGCGTCGCAGATCGTGCAGGAGCGGCTGGCGCGCATGCTCAGTGAGTTGACCTCCATGCAGACGATCGTGATGGCCATGGCCCGCAAGGAAGCCGCCGGCACGCTGACCGGGCCTCAGGCCTCGCTGGCCAAGTACACCGCAACCCGTACGGCCCGTGGTGTTGCGGCGAACGCGCGCGATCTTTTGGGCGGCAACGGCATTCTGGTGGAAAATCGTGTGGCGCGTCACTTTGCAGACGTCGAGGCGCTACACACTTACGAGGGCACCGAAACCGTTCAGGCCCTCATCATCGGCAAGTCCATCACCGGTTTCTCGGCCTACAACTGAGTCACCCATTACAGGAGCACCCATGTACGCCAACGCACAGCCCCTGTCTCCGCTGCGATTCATCGAGCGCAGCGCGGAAGTCTTTCCCCGGCGAGAAGCCATTGTGTACGGCGACCAGTCGTGGACCTACCGGGAGTTCGAGCGGGACGTGCGGCGATTCGCCACCGCGCTCCTGCCGTATCTTTCTTCCGCTGCGGTTTCGGGGGACGACGCCGCCGGGTCCGGTGACGCCGCCGAACACGAGTATCGGGGTGCAGAGCAACTGACACGGTCCCTGCCCACGGTGGCCGTGATTGCGCCCAACCTTCCGGCCATGCTGATGGCCCATTACGCGGTTCCGGCTGCGGGTGCGGTTCTGGTGCCGTTGAACCCGCGGTTGTCCACGCGCGAGCTCGACTACATCCTGGAGCACAGCGAGGCGCGCGTGGTCATCGCGGACTCGTCCGTGCTGGACACGGTGGTCTCCGCAATGAATGGCAAAGAGGGCATCACGCTCGTTCAACTGCCCGATGAGCAGGCCGGCATCGAGCCGGTGCGGGAGCACTCCTACGGTGAGATCCCCACGTTCGAGCAGTTCATCGATGTGGAGCCCTGGGAGGCCGGCCGTGCGGCGTCGTCGGGCGAGCCGGGTGTGAGCTACGGGGTGACGGACGAGAACTCGCCCATCACCCTCAACTACACGTCCGGGACCACGGGCCGCCCCAAGGGTGTGCTGTACGGGCACCGTGGGGCGTACCTGAACAGTTTGGGGGAGGTCTTCCACAACGGCTTCGACGGGGCGACCCGCTACCTGTGGACCCTGCCGATGTTCCACTGCAACGGGTGGTGCACCACGTGGGCCGTGACCGCCGCCGGCGGCACCCATGTGTGCCTGCGGGCCGTGCGCCCGGATGCGATCTGGGACGCGTTCGACAACCAGGCCATCACACACCTGTGCGGTGCGCCCGCCGTGTGCTCCATCATCGTGGACGCGGACGAGGCTCATGCACTCGACAACCCCATTCGCATCACCACGGCGGGAGCCCCGCCGGCACCTAGCATCATTGAACGCCTCGAGAGTGCCGGGTTCGGGATCGTGCACGTGTACGGGCTCACCGAGGTGTTTGGCCCCATCACCATTTGTGAACCGCAAGAGGAGTGGCAAGAACTGTCCCCGCACGAGCGCGCCCAGCAGATGTCCCGCCAAGGAGTGGGCATGGTGCAGGCGGAGGTCGCGCGCATCGTGGATACCGAGATGAACGATGTCCCCGCGGACGGCGAGACACTGGGTGAAGTGGTGCTGCGCGGCAACAACGTGATGATCGGGTACTACAAGGACCCGCAAGCCACGGAGCAGGCGTTCTTCGGTGGCTGGTTCCACACCGGTGACCTGGGCGTCATGCACCCCAACGGGTACATCCAGCTGCGAGACCGCGCCAAGGACATCATCATTTCCGGCGGAGAGAACATCTCGTCCATCGAGGTGGAGCAGGCCTTGTATTCCCATCCGGACGTGACCGACGTGGCCGTGATCGGTGTTGCCCATGAGAAGTGGGGTGAGCGACCGGTGGCATACGTGGTGCGTTCGGCGGGTTCCTCGGTCACCGGGGACGAGCTGCGGGAGCACGTGCGCGAACGCCTGAGCGGCTTCAAGGTGCCGGACACCGTGACCTTCAGTGATGAGCTGCCGCGGACGGCCACGGGCAAGGTGCGAAAGAACGTGCTGCGGGGATAGCCGGCGCGGCCCCGGGTGGATCTTCTCCGCCGCAGTTTCCGGTAACCCGGCCGAAGACCTCTGCGGGTCCGGATGATCTGCGGGTAGTGACCCGGGCCACTTATAACACAGGTCCGGCCGCCGCTTTGCGCGGTGGCCGAACCCTGTGTAATGTATTCCGAGTCGCCGCAAGGACGGACAAGCGAGAGATCGCCTCCCCGGTACCGCCGACAGCAACCAACCACTTACCGAGCCCAGCTCAGTCGCGAACGAGAGTTTGCGAAAAGGTAAACGGATGGATAAGCTGGAGAGGTTGCCGCAGGGGAGAGCGAAAAGCTCCCGAATCTAGCGGCAAGACCAACCAACAAAGAGCCTAACGGTTTATTGT